>NZ_JBNCNO010000006.1:427482-431436 GCF_049847025.1 Micromonospora sp. DT231
CGCTTCCGCCGCCCGCACGCCCACCGCCGGTGACGGTGTTTCCGCCGCCGGTGCGCGGACCGCCGGGGACGCTTCCGCCGCCGATGCGCCGACCGCCGGTGACGCTTCCGCCGCCGGTGCGCCGACCGCCGGGGACGGTGTTCCCGCCGCCGGCGCGTGGACCGTCGGGGGCGGTGCCGCCGCCAGCGCACGGCCCGCCGCGGACGACGCTCCCGCCGCGGGCGACCCGGATGCGGTCCTCTGGACGCCAGCGCCGTCGGCCTGGACGGTCACACCGGCCTGGACGGTGCCGCCGCAGGCCTCCGAGTCGGGAGCCACGACGGCGGAGCCGCCGACCGGGCCGGACGAGTCGACCGGGCAGACGCCGAAGCCGCGCCACCGGGTGCCGCTGCCGGATCTGAGCCGGGCCGGCACCTGGAACGCGTTCGACACCACCCGGCGCGCCGCCCCGACCGGGTCGCCGGACAGCTCGACGACCCGGCCGGCGACAACCGGGCCGATCGTGGCCAGCGAGTTGGCCGCTCCGACCAGACACCCGATCCCGGCCGAGCCTCCGGTCGCGCCGGGCCGGGCTGGGGCGCCCACCGGCACGGGCAACCCGACCACCACCGGCGAGCCGACAAGCACCGGCGACCCGGTGAACACCGACGATCGGGCAAGGATCGGCAACCCGGCCAGCACCGCCGACTGGGCAAACACCGGCGAGCGGGCAAGGGTCGGCGACCCGGCCAGCATCGGCGAGCGGGCAAGGAACGACGACCCGGCCAGCATCGGCGAGCGGGCAAACACTGGTGACCGGGCAAGGAACGACGACCCCGCGAGCACCGACGACCCGGCCAGCACCGACGCGACACCGGCCGGGCCGACCTCCGCGAAGGTGGCCGAGCAGCCCTCGCGGCGCGGACGGCTCGGCGGTCTGTTCCGCCGCACCAGGTCCCGCGGAGACGAGAAGGGCGCGGAGACGTCAGACGCGACGGAGTCCCTGCCGACCCAGGACGAGGAGTTCGTCGACTGGGTAGCCGGTCTGGGCAAGCCGGTGTCGGACAACGAACCGGAACAGGAGGGCGGCCGACGATCGCTCCGCTCCACCGGCCGGCACCACCGCGACTAGCCAACCAACCGGCACCACCACCACGACCAGCCAGCCGGCCGGCGGACCACCCGCCCGTCGATCATGAGGTTATTGCCGTCCAGGTCGGCGCGTCCTGACAGTAACCTCATGATCGACGCTCCGAGTCCGAAGATCCGCGCGAGAGCCGTCCGTTTTGGTCGTTAGGCCCGCTCCGCACCCCTGGGTGGCCGCGCCGCAGGAGGTCGGTCCGGTGATGATCCACTCGGGTTCAAGGAGGTCGGGGCATCCCAAGCGCTTGGATACCGCGATATCAGTGAACCCGAGTGGATCATCTCGGGACGGCGGGTTCGCCGCTCTCGGTGCGGGTCGGGTCAGGCCAGCGGCAGGTAGACCCGGCCGCCGCCGGTGACGAACTCCTCCGACTTGTCCTTCATGCCACGTGCGGCGTACTCCTTGAGCTCCTGGGTGATCTTCATGGAGCAGAACTTCGGGCCACACATCGAGCAGAAGTGCGCCGTCTTCGCGGGCTCGGCCGGCAGCGTCGCGTCGTGGTACGAGCGCGCCGTCTCCGGGTCCAACGAGAGGTTGAACTGGTCCTCCCAGCGGAACTCGAACCGCGCCTTCGACAACGCGTCGTCCCAGTCCTGTGCGCCGGGGTGCCCCTTGGCCAGGTCCGCCGCGTGGGCCGCGATCTTGTACGCGATCACGCCCGCCTTCACGTCGTCCCGGTCCGGCAGGCCGAGGTGCTCCTTCGGCGTGACGTAGCAGAGCATCGCGGTGCCGAACATGCCGATCATCGCGGCGCCGATCGCCGAGGTGATGTGGTCGTACGCGGGTGCGATGTCGGTGGTCAGCGGGCCGAGCGTGTAGAAGGGCGCCTCGTGGCACCACTCCTGCTGAAGGTCCACGTTCTCCTTGATCTTGTGCATGGGCACGTGACCGGGACCCTCGATCATCACCTGCACGTCGTGCTCCCAGGCGATCTTCGTCAGCTCGCCGAGGGTGCGCAGCTCGGCGAACTGCGCCGCGTCGTTGGCGTCGGCGATCGAGCCGGGACGCAGCCCGTCGCCGAGGGAGAACGTCACGTCGTAGCGGGCGAGCAGCGCACACAGCTCCGCGAAGTTGGTGTAGAGGAAGTTCTCCTCGTGGTGCGCCAGGCACCACGCCGCCATGATCGAGCCGCCCCGGGAGACGATCCCGGTGACCCGGTCCACGGCCAGCGGCACGTACGGCAACAGCACCCCGGCGTGCACAGTCATGTAGTCCACGCCCTGCTCGGCCTGCTCGATCACGGTCTCCCGGAACACCTCCCAGCTCAACTTCACCGGGTCGCCGCCGACCTTCTCCAACGCCTGGTAGATCGGCACCGTCCCGATCGGCACCGGCGAGTTCCGCACGATCGCCTCGCGGGTCTCGTGGATCCGCTTCCCGGTGGACAGGTCCATCACGGTGTCCGCGCCCCACCGGGTGGCCCAGGTGAGCTTCTCCACCTCCTCGGCGACCGACGAACTCACCGCCGAGGTGCCGATGTTGGCGTTGACCTTGACCAGGAACGCCCTGCCGATGATCGCCGGCTCGCACTCCGGGTGGTTCACGTTGAGGGGCAACACCGCCCGACCTGCGGCGATCTCGGCCCGGACCAGTTCCGGATCGACGTTCTCCCGGATCGCCACGAACTCCATCTCCGGCGTCACCACACCCGCCCGCGCGTACGCGAGCTGCGTCGGCCGGCGACCCTCCGCTCCGGCGAGCGGCGTACCCGCGCCCCGCACCGGCGCCACGTCACCCCGTTCGGCGATCCACGGTCCGCGCATCGCGGGCAGCCCCACCTCCGGGTCCGACCCCGGGCCGGACGTGTCGTAGAGCCGCACCGGCGGTAGGTCCCCGGTCAGCCCCACCTCCGCGAACGGCACCCGGACATCGGGTCGTGAACCCTCGACGTACACCTTGCCTCGTGCCTGCATGACAGCCTCCCTGGTGATCAAGCGGACCAGCCGAAGTGGTCCAGCGGTCCACGCCCCGCGCCCAGCTCCCAACCCCGTGCGCCGGTCAGCGCACGGAGCACGTACTCCTTCGCGGCCCCCACCGCCGCCGGCACCGGATCGCCGAAGGCGAGCCGCACGGCGATCGCCGCCGAGAACGAACACCCGGTGCCGTGGGTGTGCGGGGTGTCCACTCGGGGGGCGCGCAGCAGGGTGGTCTCGCCGCCGCCGTGCAACACGTCGACCGCCTCGCCGCCGTCCAGGTCACCGCCGGTGACCACGACGTACTCCGGGCCGCCGGCCCCGAGGGCCTCGGCGGCCACGACCATCCCGGCCACGTCGTCCACTCCGCGTCCGGTGATGGCCGCGGCCTCCGCGCAGTTCGGCGTCGCCACCCGGGCGTACGGCAGCAGCCGCTCCACCGCACCCACCACGCCGAGCCGGTGTCCACTCGTGGCAACCAGCACCGGGTCGACGACGAGCTGCGGCAGCCGGCCGTCCCGGGCGGCCTCGGCCACCGCGTCGGCGACCGCCTCGGTGCCGAGCATCCCCGTCTTGACCGCACGCACGCTGAAATCCGTGAGTACGCTGTCCAACTGCTCGACGACCGTGCGCGGCGGCAGCGGCAGCACCGCGTCGACACCCCTGGTGTTCTGCGCGGTGACCGCGGTGAGGACACTCGTGCCGTACGCGCCGAGCGCCGCGAAGACCTTGAGGTCGGCCTGGATGCCCGCGCCACCGCCGGAGTCCGAGCCGGCGATGGTGAGGATGGTGCTCGGTGTCACTTCTCCTCCTTGGTTGCGGTTGGGGGTTGGCCGTTTGTGGTTGCGGTTGGGGGTTGGCCGTTTGTGGTTGCGGTTGGGGGTTGGCCGTTTGTGGTTGCGGTTGGGGGTTGGCCGT
>NZ_JBNCNO010000006.1:431533-476523 GCF_049847025.1 Micromonospora sp. DT231
CGTTTGTGGTTGCGGTTGAGGGCTGCGGCCGACCGTGCCCACTCCGGGCGGTCAGGCTTGATCCCTGCATGGGCACGGTCGGCCGCAGCCCCGCGCGTGGAGACCTGGGTGAGCCCGCGCCGGGTTTTGGGAGCTTGGGGGTGACCGCCTCGACATAAGCGCTGGTGAGGGCGGTGGCTGTTTCGGTCGGGTCTTTGGCTCGCATCAGTGCGCCCAGCACTGCCACCCCTGCGGCTCCTGCTTGGACGCAGGCGGTTACCTGTTCCGGGGTTTCCACTCCGCCTAGCGCCAGCAGTGGCACGGGGCTGATCCTGATCAGCTTGCGCAGCCCTTCGGTGCCCAGGGGTGGGCCGTAACCCGGTTTCGTTCTGGTGGGGTGGATTGGGGAGACGGTGGCGTAGTGCTCGGTGGTCAGGCGGTTCAGCTCGGTTTCGTCGTGGCAGGAGCGGCCGACCAGGCGGTGGGTCGGCGGCGGGTACGGGCCGGCGGCGGGCAGGTGGACGGCGTCGCCGCCGAGCGGGTCGGGACCGGCCACGACGAGGGTTCCGCCGACGTCGACGAGGATCGCGCGCAGGGCGACGGCGAGGGCGGCGCGCTCGACGCGGGGCAGGTCCTTCTCCCGCAGCACCACCCAGCGCACTCCCCCAGCCACGGCACCCGCGACAACCCGCTCGAGCCCGCCGCGAGCGACACGCCGATCGCTGAGAACGACAACCCCCGACGGCACGGTCCCCAACGAGATCTTGGAAGGAATGTGCCCCTCCAGGGGCGGTTTGCTTCCAAGATCTCCCGGCGGCGGCGCGCCTCCCGGCGGCGGCGCGCCTCCCGGCGGCAGCGCGCCTCCGGGTGGCAGCGGCGCGGTCACAGGTCGGGTCTTCCCTCGTCGGGGGTGGAGGCGAGCGCGTGGAAGCGGCGCTCGATCCGGCCCGCGCCGGCCGCCAGCCGCCCGGCCTCGACCGCGTACCGCATCGCGGTGGCCATCGCCACCGGGTCCGCGGCCCGGGTCACCGCGCTGGCCAGCAGCACCCCGTCGCAGCCCAACTCCATGGCCAGGGCCGCGTCGGAGGCGGTGCCGATGCCGGCGTCGAGGATCACCGGCACGTCGACGCACTGCCGGATGAGCCGGATGTGGTGCGGGTTGCCGACGCCGAGCCCCGAACCGATCGGGGAGCCGGCCGGCATCACCGCGGCACAACCCACGTCGGCGAGTCGGCGGGCGAGCACCGGGTCGTCGCTCGTGTACGGCAGCACGGTGAAGCCGTCGGCGACCAGCTCCTCGGCGGCGCGGAGCAACTCCACCCCGTCGGGCAGCAGGGTCCGCTCGTCGCCGATCACCTCGAGCTTGACCCAGTCGGTGTCGAACGCGTCCCGGGCCAGCCGGGCCACCTTCACCGCCTCGGTCGCGGTGTGGCAGCCGGCGGTGTTGGGCAGCAGCCGTACCCCGCAGCGGTCCAGCAGGTCCAGCAGCCCGCCAGCCGTGCCCGGCGCGGTGTCCACCCGGCGCAGGGCAACTGTGACCAGCTCGGTGCCGGACGCCCGGATCGCCTGCTCCAGCACGTGCAGGTTGGCGGCGCCGCCGGTGCCGAGGATCAGCCGCGAGGTGAACGTCTGCCCACCCAGCTCGAACGACACGCCCCTCACCCGCCCTGCGCCGCGGTGAGCACCTCGACGCGGTCCCCGTCGCGCAGCGCCGTGGTCGCCCAGCCCGCTCGGGGCACCACCTCGCCGTTGACCGCGACGGCCACCCCACGCGGTTGCGGGGCGACGGCACCGACCAGGTCGGCCACCGACATCTCACCCGGGACGCTTCGTCCGGCCCCGTTGACCGTCAACTCCACTGGTCCCCCTTCATCGTCGGTCCGGGCCCGCCGCCGGCAGCCGCGCCGGCGAACCGGTCCGGCCGGAAGGACGCGAGCAGCGGATCGGGTACGCCTGTGCACACCAGGTCGGCGATCAGGTCGGCGGTGACCGGGGTGAGCACGATGCCGTGCCGGTGGTGACCGGTGGCGGCCAGCACGTCCGGTCGGTCGGGCAGCGGCCCGAGGATGGGCGCGTTGTCCGGGGTTCCGGGGCGCAGCCCGGCGACCGCCTCGACCAGGTCGTACTCGGCCAGCTCGGGCAGCAGGTCGACGCCGGCGCGGAGCAGACGTTGCACGGCGCCGGCGGTGACGGTGGTGTCCGAGCGTTCCTCGACAGTCGCGCCGAGCACGACCTCGCCGTCGGGTCGGGGCACCAGGTAGACGGGTTCGCCGTCGGCGTACCCCCGGATCACGTGCCGGAAGCCCGGCGCGACGCCGCCGGGCGCGCGGAGCCGGAGGATCTGGCCCTTCACCGGCCGCACGGGCAGGCCGGTGAGCGCGGCGGCCCCGCAGCCCGTGGCGACCACGGTGATTCGTGCGTCCACGTCGGACAGGTCGGCGACCGCCTGCGGCACCAGCATCGCGCCGGCCCGCCGCGCGGCCGTGCGCAGCGCCGGCACCAGCAGTCGGGGGTCGACCTGGTGGTCGGTGGGCGCGAGCGCGCCGCCGCGCACCCGCGGGGCGAGCGCCGGCTCGCGGTCGCGCAGCTCGCTGGGGCGCAGTGGGGTCACCGGCAGACCCAACCCCTGCTGGTACGCCCAGAGCCGACGCGCCTCGGCCAGGTCGTCGGCGGTCAACCCGACCAGCAGGGTGCCCTCGGTCCGGTAGCCGATGTCGGCGCCTGCCGCTTCGGCCAGCTCGTCGGCGAACGTGGGCCAGCGGGCGGCGGACGCCAGCAGCAGCTCGGTCAGCCGGTGCTCACCGAAGTACGCCTCGGCGACCGGGGCGAGCATGCCGGCGGCCACCGCCGACGCCCCCGAGCCGGGCGCCGGATCGTGCACCACCACCCGCAGCCCACGGGCGGCGCAGCGCCAGGCGATCGCCAGCCCGATCGGCCCCGCCCCGACCACCGCCACGTCCGGCCGGGCCCGGTCGTCCGACGACGCCGACTCCGACCGGCCGGTCAGCACGTCAGGGCCTCGATCAGCGTGGCGGTCGCCCGAGCCGGATCGGCGGCGGCGGACACCGCCCCGACCACCGCCACCCCGTACGCCCCGGCGGCCCGCAGCTCCGGCACCCGGGCCGCGGTCACGCCACCGATCGCGATGACCGGCACGTCGACGGCGTCGGCCACGGCGCGGACCCCGGCCGGCCCGATCGGGTCCGGCAGGCCGGACTTGGTGCTGGTCGGGTGGCAGGGGCCGACGCCCAGGTAGTCGGCTCCCGCCGCGACGGCCTCGTTCGCTGTCTCCGGTGCGCGGGCGGTTGCTCCCAGCACGCCGGTGGGGCCGAGCACCCGACGGGCGGCGGCGACCGGGAGGTCGTGCGCTCCGATGTGCCCGCCGGCCGCGCCCACCGCAAGCGCCACGTGCAGCCGGTCGTTGACCAGGCAGGTCGCGTCGTACGACACGCAGAGCGCCAACACCCGCCGGGCCAGGTCGTACGCCTCGCGGTCGGTGGCGGAGTCCTCGACCCGGACCTGCACCACCAGGTCGGCGCGGGCCACCGCGAGGGCGGCCCGGACCACGGTGAGCGGGTCCCGACCGGGTCGGGTGTCGGTGATCAGATGCAGTCGCCCCAGGGACGGCACGGCAACTCTCCTCCCTGCGCCGGCATTATCCGGATCAGGTTCGACGGTCGGGGGCTGTCAGCCCCCCTCTCAGCCCGGTACACCGGGCTCCCGTGGGTTACTTGCGTGTCACCGTACGACAGATCCGTCGGTCTGCCAAGGCGAGGTTCGGCGGCGGCCGGCGGGTCGGAACGCACCGTATCGAGCTAGATCTGTGGGGTGGTTCCTGCGGTCCTGTTCGGAATGTCGCCTGCCGTTGCAGAACCGTTACCCGCCCGCATCTTGCCGGACATCGAGCCAGTCGAATTAATTTGTTTAGCGATTCGACAAAATGTCGGTGGGGGCACCTTGGCAGGGTGTGACCACCGGCTCCATCAGGGACGGCCTTCGGCGAGCCGACTCCCGCGATCTCCGTCACTACGACACAGGAGGCGGCGTGTCCCGTTCTCGTCGTGCCCGCGTACCAATCACCGCAACCCTCATCTCCCTGGCCCTCGCCTCGACGACCCTGTTCAGCACGCCCGCGCAGGCAGCGCCGGCCGCCGCACAGGTCCCCCCACGGGAGGCAGCGGCCGGAACCCCGGTCACCCAGGTGGCGCCGAAGGCGCCCCAGAAGGCCGCCGACGATCCCTTCTCGGTCCTGGTCTTCTCCAAGACCGCCGGCTTCCGGCACGACTCCATCCCCACCGGTGTCGCCGCCATCCAACAGCTCGGCGCCACAAACGGTTTCACCGTGGACACCTCCGAGGACGGCGCCGCGTTCAGCGACGCCAACCTCGCGAAGTACAAGGCCGTGATCTGGCTCTCCACCACCGGTGACGTCCTCAACGCCGAGCAGCAGGCGGCGTTCGAGCGCTACGTGAAGGCCGGCGGCGGTTACGTCGGCATCCACGCCGCGTCGGACACCGAGTACAGCTGGGCCTGGTACGGCGACCTGGTCGGCGCGTACTTCGCCAACCACCCGCAGAACCAGCAGGCCACGGTCAAGGTGGAAGACCACGCCCACCCGTCCACCGCCGAACTGCCGGACCGCTGGTCCCGGTTCGACGAGTGGTACAACTTCCAGACCAACCCGCGGCCGGACGTGCACGTGCTGGCCAGCCTGGACGAGAAGAGCTACACCCCGGGCGCGGGCGCGATGGGCGCCGACCACCCGACCTCCTGGTGTCAGGACTTCGACGGCGGTCGCTCCTGGTACACCGGCGGTGGGCACACCCGGGAGTCGTACGCCGAGCCCGAGTTCCTGTCCCACCTGCTCGGCGGCATCCGGACCGCGGCCGGTGTCCAGGACGCCGACTGCGGCGCCACGAAGACCTCGAACTTCGAGAAGGTCTCCCTGGACAGCAACACCAGCAACCCGATGGAGCTCGACATCGCCCCCGACGGGCGGGTCTTCTACATCGAGCGCGACGGCCGGGTGCAGATCATCAAGCCGGACACCGGCAACACCGTCACCGCCGTCGACCTGGACGTCTTCACCGGCAACGAGGACGGTCTGATCGGCATCCGGCTCGACCCGGACTTCGCCACGAACAAGTGGGTGTATCTCTACTACGCCCCGAACGACAACGTCACGCGCAACCTGCTGTCCCGGTTCACGGTGACCGGCGACACCATCGACCTGGCCAGCGAGAAGCAGGTCCTGCGGGTCGACACGCAGCGCAACACCTGCTGCCACGCGGGTGGCAGCATGACGTTCGACAGCGCCGGCAACCTCTACCTGGCCACCGGTGACAACACCAACCCGTTCGAGTCGAACGCGTACGCGCCGCTCGACGAGCGGCCGGGCCGCCAGGACTACGACTCGCAGCGCACGTCGGCGAACACCAACGACCTGCGCGGCAAGGTGATCCGGATCCACCCGGAGGACGACGGGACGTACACCGTTCCGACGGGCAACCTCTTCGCTCCGGGCACCGAGAAGACCCGTCCCGAGATCTACGCGATGGGCTTCCGCAACCCGTTCCGGATCGGCACCGACCCGAAGACCGACACGCTGTACGTCGGCGACTACGGGCCGGACGCCAACGCGAACAACCCGGACCGGGGCCCCCGCGGTCTGGTCGAGTGGAACATCGTGACCCCCGGCAACTACGGCTGGCCGTACTGCACGGGGACGAACGAGGCCTACAACGACTACACGTTCCCGTCCGGCCCGAGCGGCGCGAAGTTCGACTGCGCCGCGCCGGTGAACAACTCGCCGAACAACACCGGCCTGACCAACCTCCCCCCTGTCGTCCCGGCCACCGTCGACTACGGCTACGCCGGTGACGCGCGGTACCCGGAGATCGGTGGCGGTGGCGCGCCGATGGGCGGCCCCGCCTACCGGTACGACCCCAACCTCAACTCCACCCGCAAGTGGCCGGCGTACTACGACGGCAAGGCGCTGCTCGGCGAGTGGAACCAGAACAAGATGTACACGATGCAGGTGACCGCCGACGGCAAGTCGCTTGTGGACATCAACCAGTTGCTCACCGGGATGAGCATGATCCGGCCGATGGACTTCGAGTTCGGCCCGGACGGCGCGCTGTACCTGATCGAGTGGGGCAGCGGCTTCGGCGGCAACAACGACAACTCCGGCATCTACCGGATCGACTACACCGCCGGTGACCGCGCGCCGATCGCGGCGGCGTCCGCCAACCCCACCTCGGGTCCGGCACCGCTGGCTGTCACCTTCTCCAGCGCCGGCTCCCGGGACCCGGACGGTGGCGCGCTCACCTACGCCTGGGCCTTCGGCGACGGGCAGACCTCCACCGAGGCGAACCCGACGCACACCTACGCGACGGCGGGCAACTACACCGCCCAGCTCACCGTGACCAACCCGAAGGGCCGTACCGCGGTGGCCAACGTGCCGGTCACCGTGGGCAACACCGCACCGACGGTGACGATCGAGTTCCCGCCGGACGGTGGCTTCTTCAACTGGGGCGACCAGGTCAAGTACACGATCAAGGTGACCGACCCCGAGGACGGGGAGATCGACTGCGCCAAGGTGAACCTCCAGGTGCTGCTCGGTCACGACGAGCACGCCCACCCGCTGGAGCAGCACACCGGCTGCACCGGCACCGTCCAGACGTCGCTCGCCTCCGGGCACGGCGCCGAGGCGAACGTCTTCGCGGTCTTCGAGGCCACCTACACCGACGAGGGTGGTGCCGGCGGCGCCGGTGCGCTCACCGGTCGGCAGATCGAGATCCTGCAGCCCAAGCAGAAGCAGGCCGAGTACTTCACCGCCACCGGGCGGACGCCGGTGAGCACCGGCGGCGGAGACGCCGGCGTGCAGCGTGAGGCCGGGGCCGACACCGCGGGTGGCGGCCAGAGCATCGCGTTCATCGAGGACGGTGACTGGTGGTCGGTCGCTCCGGCGGACCTGACCAACATCACCGAGATCCGGTTCCGGGCCGCCTCGGCCGCCGCAGGCGGTCGGATCGAGGTCCACGCGGGTGCTGTCGACGGACCGGTGGTCGCCACGGCAGTCGTGCCGTCGACCGGTGCGTGGCAGACGTACACGGACGTGAGCGCGCCGGTCACCGGTGCCGCGAGCGGCTCGCTGTTCTTCGTGGCCCGCGACCCGAACGGCGGAACGGGTTCGCTGTTCAACGTCAACTGGATGGACTTCGTCGGCCGCGGTGTCACCGAGAACGCGCCGCCGGCGGTCAGTGCCTCGGCCACCCCGGCCACCGGCACCGCGCCGGTCACCGTCGCCTTCGACGGCACGGCCACCGACGCCGAGGGCAACACCCCGCTGACGTACGCCTGGGACTTCGGTGACGGCGGCTCGGCGACCACCCTGGACGCCAGCCACACCTACACCAACCCGGGCACCTTCACGGCCACCCTCACGGTGACCGACAGCTTGGGCGCCAAGGCGTACGCCACGGTGCCGGTGCGGGTGGACGCTCCGGACACGTCCTGCTTCGGGGCGCGCTCGGACGACTTCAACGGCAACAGCCTCGACAAGGCCCGCTGGACCAGCGTGATCCGGGAGAACCAGCTCTACTCGCAGAGTGGCGGCGCGCTGCGGCTGCCCACCGGCGTGGGTGACCTCTACGGGGCTCGCAACGACGCCACGAACCTGGTGCTCCAGGCGGCGCCGACCGGCGCCTGGGAGATGACCACGAAGGTCACCCTCCCGGTGACGGCCAACTACCAGCAGGCCGGCCTGCTGGTGTACGGCGACGACGACAACTACGCCAAGGTCGACCTGCTGTACAACGGCAGCCGGCGGGTGGAGTTCATCCGGGAGACGGCCGCCACGCCGCGCAACGAGGCCGCCGACGCCACCAACGCACCGGCGGGTGACACCGTGTACCTGCGGATCACCAGCGACGGGACGAACCTGACCGCGTCCGCCTCGGGCGACGGGCAGACCTTCACCCCGGTCGGCCGTTCGGCCGCGCTCGCCGGCATCACCAACCCGCGGATCGGCGTCTTCGCCCTCAACGGAGGCACCGAGGCGCCTGTTGTCGACGCCGCGTTCGACTCGTTCCAGGTCACGCCGGACGCTCCGGCCGGCCCGGTCGACCCGTCGGACGAGTTCACCGGCAGCTCGCTGGACAAGTGCCGGTGGGACGCCATCACGCGGGAGGACCCGGCCGGTTACCGGGTCGCCGATGGCGCGCTGCGGATCGACGTGCCCAACGGTGACATCTACGGCACCGACAACACCGGGCCGAAGAACTTCATCCTCCAGACCGCGCCGTCCGGCGACTGGACCCTGGAGACGAAGGTCGACGGCAGCCTGCTGAACGAGCAGTACCAGCAGGCCGGTCTGCTCGTGCAGGCGGACGACGACAACTACGTGAAGTTCGACTTCATCGCGGACAACCAGGCCGGCCAGGCGGTGACGCGGCGGATCGAGTTCCGCAGCGAGATCGCCGGGGTGGTGCAGAACCCGCAGCCCGAGGCCACCAGCCTGACCTCGGCGGTGTGGCACCTGCGGCTGGCCCGCACGGGCAACACGTTCACCGCGTCGTACTCGGCGGACGGGACGACCTGGACCGCGTTGGAGGCACTTACCAACAGCGCGGTCGGGGCCACCCCGAAGGTCGGGCTGTTCACCCTCGGCGCCAACCAGACGGCGTCGAAGACCGCCTCGTTCGACTACTTCCGGCTCAGCACGGAGGTGGCCGACGAGACCGCGCCGGTCACCACCGCGGCGGTTTCCGGCACCCCGACCGACGGGTGGTACACCGGGCCGGTGACGGTCACGCTCACCGGCGCCGACGAGGCTGGCGGTAGCGGTCTCGCCGGTACGGAGTACCAGCTGGACGGGGCGACCGCCTGGACGGCGTACACCGCACCCGTGGCCATCAGCGGTGACGGCGAGCACACGCTGCGGTTCCGCTCGACCGACAAGGCCGGCAACGTGGAGGAGACGAAGACCGTCTCCGCCAAGATCGACGCCACCGCGCCGGTGACCACTGCGACGTTCGCTCCGGCGAACGACGCCGGCTGGCACAACGGGACGATCCCGGTCGTGCTGACCTCGACCGACGCCGGTTCCGGCGTGAAGACGGTGGAGTGGTCGCTGGACGGTGGCACCTGGACGCCGTACACGACTCCGGTCGAGGTGACCGGTGACGGGCAGCACGAGCTGCTGTTCCGCTCGACCGACAAGGCGGGCAACGCCGAGACGCTCAAGTCGGCAGTGCTGCGCATCGACGGCACCAAGCCGACGCTGCTGGTGTCCGGGATCGCCGACGGCCAGCTCTACGGAGACAGCCAGGACGTTCGGGTGTCCTGGCAGGCCGTCGACCCGACCTCGGGCATCGCGACTGTGGTCGGCACGTTGGACGGCCAGGCGTACACGAGCGGCACCCTGCAGGCCATGTACGAGCTGCCGCTCGGCCTGCACGAGCTGACCGTGACCGCGACCGACAAGGCGGGCAACCAGACCACCTCGGCGGTCCGGTTCTTCGTCACCACCTCGTTCCGGGACATGCAGAACCTGCTGGACCGGTTCAAGGCGACGGGTCGACTGTCGGCCAAGGCGCACAAGCAGTTGACGGCGAAGCTCGACGCGGCCCGTCAGGCCGAGGCGGCCGGCAACGACAGCAAGGCGATCAAGCAGTTGACCGCGTTCCGCACGCTCGCCGCCGACGCCACCCTGGTGGCCGAGGCGGAGGTCCGGGACGTCCTCGTCCGGGACACCGACGCGATGATCGTTCGTCTCGGCGGCGCGGCCAGCAAGGCCGGCGTCAAGGCGAACGACGGCGAACCGGTCAAGGGCACCGGGCGGCTCGGTGGCGACGCCACCCGGCTGGCACCCGGTCGCCAGCTCTGATCCGACGAGGCCCCTCCCCGACGCTTCGGCGTCGGGGAGGGGCCTCCCTCATTCGTAGTCGAGGAGATGTCCGTGACGGTTATCCGCAAGGTGTTGGCCGCCGTGTTCGCCGGCCTGGCCCTGACCCTGCTCTCCGCCGCCCCGGCGGCCGCCCGGGCCGACAAACTCAAGCTGACGGTGGCCGGCGACGGGGCGGAGGGGGTCACCATCCAGGCCACCTACGCCGATGGCCGGCGGCTCGACCGGGTGGTGCGCCTGGTGCTCACCGCCACCGGCCCGGACGGGCAGAAGGTCGGGCCGGTGCAGTTGGAGCCGCAGCCCGAGGGGCAGGGCTTCTACAGCAGCGGACCGGTGCTCAGCGCCGGCACCTGGAAGGTGCAGGTGGACTCCCCCGCTCCCCTGCCGGGCAAGGCCACCGCCACGGTGCAGGCCCGTGCCGCGCAGTCTCCGCCGGTGCCCAAGCCGGTGGCGGTCAACAAGCCGGCCGACGGCGGTAGCGGGGCGGGTGCCGGCTGGTGGCCGTTCGCGGCGGCCGGCCTCGTGCTGGTCGCCGCGGCGATGGGGGCGGCCATGCTGTTCGGCCGCCGCCGCACCAACACGCCGAACGACTGACCGACGAACACACCAGCGCCACAACCGGGCCGGGCCGCGACAAGCGGCCCGGCCCGTCGCGGTCCAAGCGGCCCGTGATCGACTCGGCCCGAGCGGCCCGTCGCCGCCCAAACGGCCCGTGATCGACTCGGCGTCCTTGAAGTCGGGCCTTCCAAGGCCGCAGGTGACCCCGACTTCAAGGAACGCGAGTGGATCACCGAGCGGCGCACGCGGCCCTCCCGGACCAGGCCAGCGCACGCGCCGTACCTCGGTCAGAGGATGGCGCGCAGCGCCGCCAGGTCCTCGTCGCTCGGCTCCCAGGTGCCGGCGGCGGCGTTGGCGCGTACCTGCTCGGGCGTGGTGGCGCCGGCGATCACCGAGGTCACCGCCGGCTGGGCGGCCAGCCCACCGATCGCCACCTGGAGCATGGTCAGACCCCGCTCGGCCGCGTACGCCTCGATCGCCTCGATGGTGTCCCAGTCGGCCGCGGCGAGCCGCTCCGCGTACCGGCCACCGCCGGACAGCCGGCTGCCGGCCGGCGGCTGCGCCTCGCGCTTGTACTTGCCGGTGAGCAGCCCGTTGGCGAGTGGGAAGAACGGCAGCATGCCGAGGCCGAACCGCTCGCAGGCCGGGATGATCTCGGTCTCCACCGAGCGCTCCAGCAGGCTGTAGTGGTTCTGCGCGCTGATGAAGCGGGCCCGGCCGTTGGACGAGGCGACCCAGTCCGCGTCGGCGATCTGCCAGCCGGCGAAGTTGGAGTTGCCCAGGTAGCGCACCTTGCCGTCGCGGACCAGATCGTCCAGGGCGGCGAGGGTCTCGTCGATCGGGGTGCCCGGGTCGGGCTCGTGCATCTGGTAGAGGTCGATGTGGTCGGTGCCGAGCCGGCGCAGCGACGCCTCCACCGCGCGGGCGATGTAGCGCCGCGAACCGCGGGCCCCGAAGTCCGGCCCGTTGAGGCCGAACATGTCCATGCCGAACTTGGTGGCCACCACCACGTCGTCGCGGCGCCCCTTGAGGGCCTGCCCGAGCAACTCCTCGGAGCCGCCCTGCGGCTCGCCGTAGATGTCGGCGGTGTCGAACAGGGTGATCCCGGCATCCAGTGCGGCGTCCACCACGGCGCGCGTGCCGTCGAGGTCCAGCTTCCGGCCGAAGTTGTTGCAGCCGATGCCGACCACGGACACCACGAGCCCGGAGTCGCCCAGCCGGCGATAGGTCATGTCAGTCACGCGATCCACCCTATGCCGGTCGGCCGCAGCGGACCCACGGACCGGTCAGCCCACGTCCCAGACCGGCTCCGGGGTCTCCACCACCTCGCTGTCGCCGCGGAACAGCACGAACCGGTCGAAGGATCGGGTGAACCAGCGGTCGTGGGTGACGGCGATGACCGTCCCCTCGAACGCGTTCAGGCCCGCTTCGAGGGCCTCCGCGCTGGCCAGGTCGAGGTTGTCGGTGGGCTCGTCGAGCAGCAGCAGCGTCGCCCCGGACAGTTCCAGCAGCAGCACCAGGAACCGGGCCTGCTGACCGCCGGAGAGCGTGCCGAAGCGCTGGTCGCCCTGCGCGGCCAGCTCGTAGCGGCTGAGCACCCCCATCGCCGCCTGCCGGTCCATCCCGGTGCGGTGCTCGTCGCCCCGCCAGAGGATCTCGACGAGCGTCTTCGACATCAGCTCCGGCCGGTCGTGGGTCTGGGAGAAGTGCCCGGGGCGGACCCGGGCGCCCAGCCGTACCGTGCCGTCGTGCGCCACCGGCGCGAGCGCGCCGGCCCCGTCGACCGGCCCGTTGGCCGGGTCGGGGTCGGTGCCACCCCGGGCCAGCAGCCGCAGGAAGTGCGACTTGCCGGTGCCGTTGGCGCCGAGAACCGCCACCCGATCGCCGTACCAGATCTCCAGGTCGAAGGGGTAGGTCAGGCCGTCGAGTTCGAGCTGCTCGCAGATGACCGAGCGCTTGCCGGTCCGCCCGCCGCTGAGCCGCATCCGGATGTCCTGGTCCTTCGGGGGTACGGGCGGCGGCCCGGCCTCCTCGAACTTGCGCAGCCGGGTCTGCGCGGCCTGGTAGCGCGAGGCCAACCCGTCGTTGTACGCCGCCTTCTGCTTGTACATCAGCATCAGCTCGCGCAGTTTCTGGTGTTCCTCGTCCCAGCGCCGACGCAGCTCGTCGAGGCGGGCGTGCCGGGCCACCCGCGCGGAGTGCCAGCTCGCGAAGCCGCCCGGGTGCACCCAGGCGCTGCCACCTTCGACGGCCACCACCCGGTCGGCGCTCTGGGCCAGCAACTCCCGGTCGTGCGAGACGTAGAGAACCGACTTGGTCGACTCGCGCAGTCGCGCCTCCAGCCAGCGTTTGCCGGGCACGTCGAGGAAGTTGTCCGGCTCGTCGAGCAGCAGCACCTCGTCCGGGCCGCGCAGCAGCAACTCCAACGCGAAGCGCTTCTGCTGGCCGCCGGAGAGGGTACGCACCGGCCGGTCCCGGACGGCGTCCCAGGGCTTGCCGAGCACGATTGTCGCGACGGTGTCGAAGAGCACCTCCGCGTCGTACCCACCGGTTTCGCCCCAGGCGCCGAGCGCGTCGGCGTACGCCAGCTGGGCCTTGCCCGCGGCGTTGCTGAACTTGCCGTGCGCCTCGGCCGCCCGCATGGCCGCCTCGGTCTCGCCGAGCCGGCGGCCGGCGGCCCGCAGCGGCGGCGGGGCCAGGGACAACGCCAGGTCGGCGAGCGTCGACTCGTCGCCGATCATGCCGATGAACTGCCGCATCACGCCGAGGCCACCGGACCGGGCGACCGTGCCGGTGCGCACCGGCAGGTCACCGGCGACCATCCGCAACAGTGTCGTCTTTCCCGCGCCGTTCGGACCGACCAGGGCGACCTTGCTGCCTTCACCCACCCGGAACGACACGTCGGCGAAGAGTTCCCGACCGTCGGGCAGGATGTGCCCGACCGCTGCCACATCCACGTATCCCACGCCGGGATCCTGCCCCAGTGAGGGCGGGAGGGACATCCAATTACCGGGTGACCCGCAGCACCCGGAAGCCCTTCTGGCTGGCGTACCGCTCGACCTGCCAGCTCTGCTCGGTGAGCCAGCGTTGCAGCGAGTCGCCACCGAGGTGGCGGGCGACGACAAGCCAGCCGACGCCGTCCGGTGCGAGTCGGGGCAGCCAGCGCAGCAGCAGCTCGTGCAGCTCGTCCTTGCCGATCCGGATGGGTGGGTTGGACCAGATCTGGGCGAACCGGGTGTCCGCCGGCACCTCGTCCGGGGCGCGAACCCGGATTCGGTCGGCGGCGTCGACCCGGGCCGCGTTGGCCGCGGTCAGCTCGCGGGCGCGGGCGTTGACGTCGACCGCCCAGACCGTGCTCGCCGGTGCCAGGTCGGCCAGCACGCACGCGATCGGGCCGAACCCGCAGCCGAGGTCGAGCAGGTCACCGGCGGTGTCGGCGGCGGGCAACTCGGCCTTGCGCAGGAGTACGCCGGTGCCCGGGTCGAGGCGGCTGGCGGAGAAGACGCCGCCGGCCGAGACGAGCCGGTAGTCGCGGTCGGCGACGGAGAACTCGACCTCGCGCGGCGGAGCGTCGCTGGCGGGCTGAGCGGTGAAGTAGTGGTCGCCGGTCACGCCGGCAATTCTCGCACCGGCCCGGGCCGACCATGACGCGACCCACGCGCACATTTCCCCGATATTACCCCCTAAAGGGACATTCGCTCTTACTCTGGGCGACATGGTGTATCGGTACGAGTCCGATGAGGACGCTTTCGAGGAGTACCCGGAGCCCGGGTCCGACCTGTCGGTGTTCGGCGCCGGTCCGCCCCCGCCGGCCGGGCCCTCTCCGTCCCGCTTCCCCGCGCCGTCGCTGCCCCGGGCGAACCAGCTCGCACTGCCGTCGACGCAACCACCGCCGACGCGTGCCGACATTCCGCCGGCTCCGCCCCGCAGCCAGGTCTACACCTCCGCCACCGCCTCGGAGCCCGGTGCCCGCCGTGGCAGCGGCCGGCTGTGGCAGGTGCTGATCGGCGGCGCGGCCGTCCTGGTGCTGCTCGCACTCTGCGGCCTCGGCGCCGCCGCGCTGCTCGACGAGCGCGACGGGCAACCGGCGGCCGAACCGACATACCAGCCGAACGCCACGCCGACGTCCGCCACGCCGGAACGGCTCGCCCTCGACTCCCGGGAATCCGACCAGGCCCCGCTCACCGCCAAGGAACTCTTCCCCGGCAAGGAGCTGAAACTCACCTCCGGCCAGCCGAGCTACCAGGTGCTCAAGACACAGTCCAGCGGAAGCTGCGCCGTCGCCACCACCGGCGAGGTCGCCGAACTGCTGGCCCTCCTCGGCTGCAACCAGGTCGTCCGGGCCACCCTGCGTACGCCCGACGGCGCCCACCTGGTCACCGCCGGATTGTTCAACCTCACCGACCGGGCCAGCGCGGAACGGGCCCGGGACCGGATCCGCCCACTCCTCGACGAGCGGCAGGGCCGCTTCCGTGGCCTCACCGCCGGCGACGGCGACGGCACCGACGTGCTGGCCAGCGCCCCCGCACGGGTCGGCTGGCAGGTGCGCGGTCACTACCTGGCGTACGCGCTCGTCGTCCGCGCGGACGGGGCGGCGATCAAGGCCGGCGACACCGCGGTCCGCGAGATCCTGTTCGACATGATCGACCTGCACCTCAGCCGGGGCGTCCTGCAACAGCGGGCCGACGGCGGCACCGCCGCCCAGCCGACACCGGAACCCACCACCGCCCAGCCCACACCGGAACCCACAGGCGGCAGCGGCGACGGCGACCTGCCCGGGGAGTGAGCCCCCGCCGCGCCGTCGGCCCTCAGCCCTCGATCGGGACCCGCAGTCGACGGGTGAGGTCGGCCCGGCGGGCGTACTCGGACGGATCGGCGGGGTAGCCGACGGCGACCAGGGTCAGCCCGCGCGCGGGAGCCACCGTCACCTCGCTGGAACGGTCCTGTCGGGTGAGCAGGCTGCCCGGCCACTCGACCGGGCGGCGACCGTCCCCGGCCACCAGCATCGCCCCCACCAGACTGCGCACCATCGCCTGGCAGAACGCGTCGGCCTGCACGGTGGCGACCAGGATGCCGTCCGGATCACGGCGCCAGTCCAGCCTCGTCACCTCGCGCAACGTGGTCGCGTTCTCCTTGCGCCGGCAGTACGCGGCGAAGTCGTGCTCGCCGACCAGGCCGGCCGCGGCGGCGTTCAGCGCGGCCAGGTCGAGCGGCTTCGGCCAGGCCAGCACCTCGTGCCGGCGTAGCGGCTCCGCGCCGAAGGGCGCATCGGTCACCCGGTACTCGTAGCGCCGGAAGGTCGCCGAGAAGCGGGCGTCGAAGTCGGCCGGCACGTCGGTCATCGCGCGGACACGCACGTCGGTCGGGAGCAGCCGGGCCAGGCGTCGCAACAGCCGCCCCTCGTGCTGCCGCCACACGTCGACAGGCAGGTCCAGGTGGCAGACCTGCCCGGTGGCGTGGACTCCCGCGTCGGTTCGCCCGGCGACCGTCAGGCCGGTGACCGTGCCGGCACCGAGGACCAGGTCCAGGGTCTCGACGAGCACACCCGCGACGGTGCGCCGGGTCGGCTGGGCGGCCCAACCGGAGAAGCCCGTGCCGTCGTACGAGACGTCCAGCCGCAGCCGGATCCGCTCGTCCACCTCGTACCTCCTGTTACGGATCGAGCCCGGCACCCCGTGAGGGGTGCCGGGCCCGAACGACGCCCGAAATCAGGCCTTGTTCTCCTCGGTGGCGAGGTCGCTGTCCTCGCGCGCCGCAGCGGTGTCACCGGACGCCGACACCGGCGCCTCGGAGTCCTGGTCGGCCGAGGCCGACTGCGGAGCCTCGTCGGCCGGGGCGAGCGCCTCGACCTTGTCCTGCTGCGCGGCCTTGCGGGCGGCGGTCTTCTTGTTCACCTTGGGCTCGGCGACCTGAAGCTCTTCCACCAGCTCGATGATGGCCATCGGCGCGTTGTCACCCTTGCGCGGACCGGTCTTCACGATCCGGGTGTAACCGCCGGGGCGGTTGGAGTACCGGGGCGCGATCTGGTCGAACAGGGCGTAGACGACGTCCTTGTCCTTGACGACACCCAGCACCCGCCGCCGCGAGGCGAGGTCACCGCGCTTGGCCTTGGTGATGAGCTGCTCGGCCAGCGGGCGCAGCCGCCGGGCCTTCGTCTCGGTGGTCTGGATCTTGCCGTGCTGGAACAGCGCGGTCGCCAGGTTGGCGAGCATCAGCCGCTCGTGCGAGGGGCTGCCGCCGAGGCGGGGGCCCTTGGTGGGCGTGGGCATTTTTGGTGCTCCTCAGTTGTGGCGGCAGCGCGGACTAGAGCTGCTCGGTCTCGCGGTAGTCGTCGGTGTCGTAGTCGGCCTCGCCGAAGGTGTCCACGACGTGCGCCGGGTCGAAGTTCGGAGCCGAGTCCTTCAGCCCGAGACCCATCCCGGCGAGCTTCATCTTGACCTCGTCGATCGACTTCTGACCGAAGTTGCGAATGTCGAGGAGGTCGGCCTCGGTACGCCCGATGAGCTCACCAACGGAGTTGATGCCCTCGCGCTTGAGGCAGTTGTAGGAGCGGACGGTGAGGTCCAGCTCCTCGATCGGCAGGGCCAGGTCCGCCGCCAGCTGGGCGTCCTGCGGGGACGGCCCGATGTCGATGCCCTCGGCGGTCTCGTCCAGCTCCCGGGCGAGCCCGAACAGCTCCACGAGCGTCGAACCGGCGGAGGCCAGCGCGGTACGCGGACCCATCGACGGCTTGGTCTCGACGTCGATGATCAGCCGGTCGAAGTCGGTGCGCTGCTCGACACGGGTCGCCTCGACGCGGTAGGTCACCTTCAGCACCGGCGAGTAGATCGAGTCGACCGGGATCCGGCCGATCTCCGCGCCGGACTGCTTGTTCTGCGCCGCCGTCACGTAGCCCCGGCCCCGCTCGACGGTCAGCTCCATGTCGAGCCGGCCCTTGCCGTTGAGGGTGGCGAGCTTGAGATCCGGGTTGTGCACCGAGACGCCGGCCGGCGGCTGGATGTCGCCCGCGGTCACGTCGCCCGGGCCCTGCTTGCGCAGGTACATGCTGACCGGCTCGTCGTGCTCGGAGCTGACGCACAGCTCCTTGATGTTCATGACGAGCTCGACCACGTCCTCCTTGACACCGGGGATCGTGGTGAACTCGTGCAGGACACCGTCGATCTTGATCGAGGTGACGGCCGCGCCCGGGATCGACGACAGCAGCGTACGCCGCAGCGAGTTACCCAGGGTGTAGCCGAAGCCCGGCTCGAGCGGCTCGATGGCGAACCGCGACCGGGTCTCGTTGATCGACTCCTCGGAGAGGGAGGGTCGCTGGCTGATGAGCATCTTTTCTCTTCTCTTCCGGGGCGCCCGCTATTTGACGCCCACGACACAAACTGTTCCGGTGGCCCGCCCCGAAGGACGGGCCACCGAACGAGCTCGGACTACTTGGAGTA
Organism: Micromonospora sp. DT231; assembly: GCF_049847025.1. Classification (NCBI taxonomy): domain Bacteria; kingdom Bacillati; phylum Actinomycetota; class Actinomycetes; order Micromonosporales; family Micromonosporaceae; genus Micromonospora; species Micromonospora sp. DT231. The sequence continues at coordinate 449,414 of NZ_JBNCNO010000006.1, forward strand.
GAGCTCGACGATCAGCTGTTCCTGGACCTGCGTGTCGATGACCTGCCGGGCCGGGAGGGAGTGCACGAGCACCTTCATCTGGCTCGGGATGGCCTCAAGCCACGCCGGAACCGTCTTCGAGCCGGCCTGGGCCTGCGCGACGATGAACGGGGTGAGCTCCTTGCTCTTGCCCCGAACCTCGATGATGTCGTGCTCCTTGACGCGGTACGACGGGATGTCGACCTTCTTGCCGTTCACCGTGAAGTGACCGTGCTTGACCAGCTGGCGGGCCATGTCCCGCGAGTGGGCGTAGCCGGCCCGGTAAACGACGTTGTCCAGCCGCGACTCGAGGATCTGCAGGAGGACCTCACCGGTCTTCGCCTGCTTGCCAACGGCTTCCTCGTAGTAACCGCGGAACTGCTTTTCCAGCACGCCGTAGACACGACGGGCCTTCTGCTTCTCGCGGAGCTGGAGCAGGTACTCCGTCTCCTTCGTGCGGCCGCGGCCGTGCTGCCCGGGCGGGAACGGCCGGGACTCGAACGGGCACTTCGGACCATCGCACTTGCTGCCCTTGAGGAACAGCTTCATCTTCTCCCGCCGGCAACGGCGGCAGTCTGCACCGGTGTAACGAGCCATCTCTCTCTACCTCTCAGACCCGGCGACGCTTCGGCGGACGGCACCCGTTGTGCGGCTGCGGGGTGACGTCGGCGATCTGCCCGACCTCGAGGCCCACGGCCTGCAGCGAACGGATGGCGGTTTCCCGGCCGGAGCCGGGGCCCTTGACGAACACGTCGACCTTGCGCATGCCGTGCTCCATGGCGCGACGCGCGGCAGCCTCGGCGGCCAGCTGCGCGGCGAACGGAGTCGACTTGCGGGAGCCCTTGAAGCCCACCTGGCCAGCGGAGGCCCAGGAGATGACCGCACCGGTCGGGTCCGTGATGGACACGATGGTGTTGTTGAACGTGCTCTTGATGTGCGCCTGCCCGTGGGCGACGTTCTTGCGTTCCTTGCGCCGGACCTTCTTGACAGCGGCTCCGGCACGAGCCTTCGGTGGCATAAGTCTGTGCGCTCCTAGTTGACTTTCCGGATTGGGTTGCGGCCTGACCCACCTCGGTGGCGGCCGACCCCGTCATCCGGTCAAGAACTACTTCTTGCCGGGCTTCTTCTTGCCGGCGACGGTCCGCTTCGGGCCCTTGCGGGTCCGTGCGTTGGTCTTGGTCCGCTGGCCACGCACGGGCAGGCCCCGGCGGTGCCGGATGCCGGCGTAGCAGCCGATCTCAACCTTGCGGCGGATGTCAGCGGCGACCTCGCGGCGCAGGTCGCCTTCAACCTTGTAGTTGCCCTCAATGTGGTCGCGGAGCTGCACGAGCTCCTCGTCCGTGAGGTCCCGAGCGCGCTTGTCCGGCGAGATGCCGGTAGCGGCGAGTGTCTCCTGGGCGCGGGTGCGACCGAGCCCGAAGATGTAGGTGAGCGCGATTTCCATCCGCTTCTCGCGGGGGAGATCCACGCCGACTAGACGTGCCATGTGCGGGCGTACTCCTCGTGATGTGTGGCGGAGGTGTGGACCCGTCCCGTCCCGCTACCGGCCGTCCCGTCTTTCCGACGCGGTGAGCGCCGGCGACCGGGATCGGTCGCTGCCCGAGCGGGCCCCGGCCTCCGACCGGGGGTCAGCCACGAAGGAGTACGACTCGCGTACCGCTCGCGGCTGGGACGAGCATGTGTGATGTGTGTGTCGCTGAGGATCCGCCTGGACCAACGCCACCCGGCCGGTGTTACGGCCGGACGGGCTGAGTCAGCCCTGGCGCTGCTTGTGGCGCGGGTCGCTGCAGATGACCATGACCCGGCCGTGCCGGCGGATAACCCGGCACTTCTGGCAGATCCTCTTGACGCTCGGCTTGACCTTCACGGTTGCCTTACTTCCCATCTGGCCCGGGGCCGCGGTGCGCGACGCCGGACGTCGAAGACGGACACGGGACTTCCCGGCCGCCGTCAGGACTACTTGTAGCGGTAGACGATGCGCCCGCGGGTCAGGTCGTACGGCGAGAGTTCGACGACGACCCGGTCCTCCGGAAGGATGCGGATGTAGTGCTGCCGCATCTTGCCGCTGATGTGAGCCAACACCTTGTGGCCGTTCGCGAGCTCCACCCGGAACATGGCGTTCGGCAGGGGCTCGATGACCCGACCCTCGATCTCAATGGCTCCGTCTTTTTTCGGCATGTCCTCCGCTGTCCTGACGTCGATTGCTCCGGGCGGCCCACAACGTCTTACACGGAAATCTGATCAGAATCAGAAGACCGCGCCAGCCGCGGCTCCAGGTCCCACCGAAGCGCAGGGTGGGCATGCCGGAGTGGACGCTGTGCGCCGATCTGAAAGTGTACGCCGGCCTGCGGTCACCCGCCAAACCGGCCACCCACCAACCGCGCGCCGCCCCACCGGACCCCACCCCCACCCCCGGTCCAGACCCACCCCACCCCGCCCCCGCCGCCGTTGCCGCCGCCGTTGCCGCCGCCGTCGATGCCGCCGTTGCCGCCGTTGCCGCCACCGTTGATCATGAGGTTATTGCCACGACACGCCGGGAGCGGTGGCAATAACCTCATGATCAACAGGGTGGGGGGGCGGGGTGGGGTTGGGGTTGGGTGGGGTTCAGGGGGTTGGTGGGGTGTCTTCTGGTTTGATGGCGCGCTTTGCTTTTTTGCGCTCTCGGCGGCGTTGGCGCTTGATGGCCTCACGCTGGGGCTCCTTCGCGGCCAGCCCGGAAACCGTACGGATCACCAGCACCGCACCCCAGGGCCCCGCCACCCAACCCGGCCAGAAGTAGAGCAGATCCTGGCTGAGCAGCGACGTCATCGCCCAGATGGTCACCACGATGGCGATCACCCGCAGGTACGGGAACCACACCTCAGCCAACCAGCGGGCCGTGACGCCCCTGGTGAAGGCCGGAGCGAGCTGGTCGTCCAGCGGGCCCACGGTCTGCCCGCCGGCCATCGCCAGGCCCGACATCTGCGCCGGCGCCACCGGGGGCAGGTCGGTGAGCAGGGCCTCCAGCTCGGCGTACGTGCGCGCCGCGTAGGCCCGCTGCACCCGCTCGTCGTACTCGTGCAGGTCCAACCGGCCCTCGCCGAGGGCGACCCGCAGCCGGTCGGCAACCACCTCACGGTCCGCGTCCGCGGCCCGCATCTCGTCGCGCCCGTCCATGCCGGCAAGCATGCCACCGCCGCGCCAGTCCCGTCCGACCCGGGAACCCGGTCGATCATGACGTTATAGCCACCGTTCCCGGCGTGTCATGACGACAACCTCATGATCAACGCGCGGCGGGGGGTTAGGGGGTGGTGGAGGCGGCGGGTTGGCGGGCGGTCACCAGGTCGCCCAGTCGGGCGCGGCCTCCGTCGAAGGCCGTGAGCACCCAGACGCCGTCGGGCAGCAGCGCCATCGAGTGCTCGACGTGCGCCGCGATCGAGCCGTCCCGGGTGACGACCGTCCAGCCGTCGGCCAACTCGACGGTACGCGGGGACGCCATCGTGATCATCGGCTCGATGGCCAACGCCATGCCGGGCACCAGACGCGGGCCCTTGCCCGGCCGGCCGTGGTTGAGCACGTGCGGGTCCTGGTGCATCTCGGTGCCGATGCCGTGCCCGCCGTAGCCGTCGACGATGCCGTACCGGCCGCCCTTGCGAACCGCGCTCTCCACCGCGTGCGAGATGTCGGTGAGCCGGCCCTTGCCGCTGGCCGCGCCACGGGCGGCGGCGGCGATGCCGGCCCACATGGCGTCCTCGGCGACGTCGGCCATCTTCAGCAGTGCCGGGTCGACGTCGCCGACCCCGACGGTGATGGCGGAGTCGCCGTGCCAGCCGTCCAGCACCGCACCGCAGTCGATGGAGATCAGATCACCGGCCTGAAGCACCTGCTTCGGCGACGGGATCGCGTGCACGATCTGCTCGTTGACCGAGGAGCAGATCGACGCCGGGAACCCGTGGTAGCCCTTGAACGACGGCACGCCACCCGCCTCGCGGATGGTCGATTCGGCGATGGCGTCCAGATCGGCGGTGCTCACACCGGGGGCGACAGCCTCCCGCATCCGGCGGAGCGCCTCGGCGACCACCAGACCGGCGGCGCGCATCTTCTCGATCTGGTCAGGGGTCTTCAGCTGGATGTCCAGCTGGGGACGACGCATGGAGCGATTACCTTTCGTTGCCGAAGAGCGGGGCACGTCTCGCGTACCCCGCTGTTCGCACTCTATCCGCCGTGGTCGGGCGGGACCTCAGCCGCCGTACGACCGCAGTGCGTCGATGGCCCGGGTGGTGACGTCCTCCACCGGGCCGGTGGCGTCGATCCCGACCAGCTTGCCCTGAGCGCCGTAGTAGTCGACCAGGGGTGCGGTCTTCTCGCTGTACTCACGAAGCCGGGTGGCGATCGTCTCGGGCTTGTCGTCGTCGCGCTGGAACAGCTCGGCGCCACACCTGTCGCAGATGCCGGGCCGGGTGGTGGCGTCGAACTCGACGTGCCAGATCTTGCCGCAGCCGCGGCAGGTACGCCGACCGGACAGCCGCCGGATCACCTCGTCGTCGTCGACAACCAGTTCCAGGACCAGATCCAGCGCGGTGCCCAGGTCGGCGAGGAGCTTGTCCAGGGCGGCCGCCTGCGGAGTGGTCCGCGGGAAGCCGTCGAGCAGGAAGCCCTCGCTGGCGTCGGGCTCGGCCAGCCGGTCCCGGACCATGTTGATGGTGACCTCGTCCGGAACCAGCTCGCCTGCGTCCATGTAGCGCTTCGCCTCGACACCGAGCGGCGTGCCCTGGGTGACGTTCGAGCGGAAGATGTCTCCGGTCGAGATCTTGGGTACCGACAGGTGCGCAGCGACGAACTCAGCCTGCGTGCCCTTACCCGCACCCGGCGGGCCAACCAGAACGAGTCTCATCTACCGCAGGAACCCTTCGTAGTTCCGCTGCATGAGTTGGCTCTCGATCTGCTTCACGGTCTCCAGACCGACGCCGACCATGATGAGCACAGCGGTGCCACCGAACGGGAAGTTCTGGTACTGCTGGCTGTCCAGCCAGATGAAGAAGAAGTTCGGCAGGATCGAGATGACGCCGAGGTAGAGCGCGCCCGGCAGGGTGATCCGGCTGAGGATGAAGTCCAGGTAGTCGGCCGTCGGCTTGCCCGGCCGGATGCCCGGCACGAACCCGCCGTACTTCTTCATGTTGTCCGCGACCTCGGTCGGGTTGAACGTGATCGAGACGTAGAAGTACGTGAAGAAGATGATCAGCAGGAAGTAGACCGAGATGTAGATCGGGCTGTTCGGAGCGACCAGGTTGTTCTGGATCCACGCCTGGACCTTGCCCGGATCGTTCTGGTCGAAGAACTGCAGGGCCAACTGCGGCAGGTAGAGCAGGGACGAGCCGAAGATGACCGGGATCACACCCGCCTGGTTGACCTTCAGCGGGATGTAGGTCGAGGTGCCGCCGTACATCCGCCGGCCGATCATCCGCTTGGCGTACTGCACCGGGATCCGGCGCTGCGCCTGCTCGATGAAGGTGACCGCGGTGATGACCACCAGAACCAGCGCGATGACCAGGGTGAACTTGCCCCAACCCTTGGCGGTCAGGATCTGCCCACCCTCACCGGGCAGCCGGGCCGCGATGGAGGTGAAGATCAGAACGGACATGCCGTTGCCGACGCCCCGGTCGGTGATCAGCTCGCCGAGCCACATGACCATGCCGGTGCCGGCAGTCATGGTGATCACCAGGATGGACAGGGTCAGCCAGTCCGGGATGCCGGTGCCGGTCGGGATGATCGGGAACTGGTCGCACTTGTTCTGGAACAGCTGCCCGGAGCGGGCCAGGGCCACGAAGGCCGAGGCCTGGAGCACACCGAGGCCGAGCGTCAGGTAGCGCGTGTACTGCGTGATCTTCGCCTGGCCGGCCTGGCCCTCCTTGCGGAGCTGCTCCAGCCGCGGGATCACGACGGTCAGCAGCTGCAGGATGATCGACGCGGTGATGTAGGGCATGATGCCCAGCGCGAAGACCGAGAGCTGGAGCAGCGCTCCGCCGGAGAAGAGGTTGAGCAGATTCAGCGGGCCCGTCGTGTCGCCCGAGATGGAGTCGAGGCACTTCTGCACGTTGCCGTACGAGACGCCCGGGCTGGGGAGCGTCGCACCCAGCCGGTAGACCGCGATGATGCCTACTGTGAACAGCAGCTTCTTGCGCAGGTCAGGCGTACGGAACGCACTGAGAAAGGCGGACAGCAACTTCTTCCTCCTGCGCGAGGCGGGCCGCCGGTGAACCCTGGCGGGTGGGTGTGGATCACGAGCGAGTGCCCGCAATCCATGGCTGGGATGGGACTCTAACAGTCCGACCCCGGTCCGGGCAGATGCGCCCGACTACATAAATCGATTCCGATGTTACCGGGCGCGTGAGAGCCCAGGCAGACCATGGCGCCCGCCAGTTGCGCACAACTGGGCGGGCGCCATGGGCGGTACGCCTTACAGCTCGGTGGCGGAGCCACCGGCGGCGGCGATCTTCTCCTTGGCCGACGCACTGAACGCGTGCGCAGACACCTGGAGCGCCACTCCGCCGAGGTCCCCGGTGCCGAGGACCTTGACCGGGTGACCCTTGCGGACCGCGCCGGACTCGACGAGCTCCAGCGGGCCGACCTGACCACCATTCGGGAACAGCTCAGCGAGCCGGTCCAGGTTTACCACCTGGAAGACGACCTTGAACTTGTTCTTGAAGCCCTTCATCTTCGGCAGGCGCATGTGGATGGGCATCTGCCCACCCTCGAACGCCGCCGAGATGTTCTTCCGGGCCTTGGAACCCTTGGTACCGCGACCAGCGGTCTTGCCCTTGGAACCCTCACCGCGACCCACACGGGTCTTCGCGGTCTTGGAACCGGGCGCCGGGCGCAGGTGATGCACCTTGATCGTCATTACTCGACCTCCTCGACCTTCACGAGGTGGCTCACAGTGAAGATCATGCCGCGGATCTCGGGCCGGTCCTCCTTGACCACCACGTCGTTGATCCGCTTGAGACCGAGCGAACGCAGCGACTCACGCTGGTTGTGCTTGGTCCCGATACCGGACCGGAGCTGGGTGACCTTCAGACGTGCCATCAGCGCGCCACCCCCGCACGCGACGCCAGCATGGCGGCCGGCGCGACGTCCTCCACCGGCAGACCACGACGCGCCGCGACCTGCTCGGGGGACTCAAGCCCCTTCAGGGCCGCCACGGTGGCGTGCACGATGTTGATCGGGTTCGACGAGCCGAGGCTCTTCGAGAGCACGTCGTGGATCCCGGCGCACTCCAGCACGGCGCGCACCGGACCGCCGGCGATGACACCCGTACCGGCAGAGGCCGGCTTGAGCAGCACGACGCCAGCGGCGTCCTCACCCGTCACCGGGTGCGGGATCGACTGACCGATCCGCGGGACCTTGAAGAAGTGCTTCTTGGCCTCCTCGACACCCTTGGCGATGGCCGCGGGCACCTCCTTGGCCTTTCCGTAGCCCACGCCGACCGTGCCGTCGCCGTCGCCCACGATCACCAGGGCGGTGAAGCTGAAGCGACGACCACCCTTCACGACCTTGGCGACGCGGTTGATCGCGACGACCCGCTCAAGGTGCGGGGTCTTCTCGACGGGCGCGTTTCCGCGGCCGCCCTCACGGCGGTTGTCGCGGCGACCACCCTCGTTGCCACCGGACCCGCCGCCACGGCGCTGTTGACCTGGCATCAGCAGCCTTCCTTATCTCTCGTGACGGGGTTGTTAGAACTCGAGCCCGGCTTCGCGGGCGGCGTCGGCAAGCGCGGCGACTCGCCCCGCGTACCGGTTACCGCCGCGGTCGAAGACGACCTTGGAGACGCCGGCGGCCTTGGCCCGCTCGGCGAGCAGTGCGCCCACCTTGCCGGCGAGGGCGCTCTTGTCGCCCTCCGTACCGCGCAGCGAGGCGTCCAGGGTCGACGCCGACGCCAGGGTGTGGCCCTTGGTGTCGTCGACGATCTGGGCGACCATGTGCCGCAGCGAACGGGTGACGACCAGGCGCGGACGCTCGGACGTACCGCTGACGTTCTTGCGGACGCGGAAGTGTCGACGCGCACGCCCAACGGCGCGCTTGGCGGCGACACCGCGGCGGCGCTTGAGCAGCGTGGCGCTCACTTCTTACCTGCCTTTCCGGCCTTGCGGCGGATGACCTCGCCCTGGTACTTGACGCCCTTGCCCTTGTACGGCTCCGGCGGGCGGATCTTCCGGATGTTGGCGGCGACCTCACCGACCTGCTGCTTGTCGATGCCAGCCACGTGGAACAGGGTCGGCCGCTCCACCGTGAAGGTGATGCCCGCCGGGGCGGGAACGACCACCGGGTGCGAGAACCCGAGCGCGAACTCGAGGTCCGAGCCCTTGGCGGTGACCCGGTAACCGGTGCCGGCGATCTCCAGGCTCTTGCGGTAGCCCTCGGTGACCCCGACGATCATGTTGGCAACCAGCGTACGGCTCAGGCCGTGGAGCTCCTTGGCCTTGCGCTCGTCGTTCGGCCGGTTGACGTTGAGCTGCCCATCCTCGGCCCGCTCGACCGTGATCGGCTCGGCGAGGGTGTGCTCAAGCTGGCCCTTGGGGCCCTTGACCTTGACGGTCTGCCCGTCGATCGTGATGTCGACGCCGGCTGGTACCGGGATCGACTTACGTCCAATTCGCGACATTTCTACCAGTCTCCCGTTACCAGACGAAGGCGAGGACTTCCCCGCCAACACTCCGCTTGCGGGCCTGCCGGTCGGTCAGCAGCCCCTGGGACGTCGAAATGATCGCCACGCCCAGCCCACCGAGCACCCGCGGGAGCCCGTCCGACTTGGCGTACACCCGGAGACCGGGCTTGGACACGCGCTTGATGCCGGCCAGGCTCCGCTCGCGGTTCTGGCCGTACTTCAGCTCGACGACCAGTCGCTTGCCGACGGCACCCTCCTCGGGCTCCTCGACCGACCAGGTGGCGATGTAACCCTCGGCCTTCAGGACCTCGGCGATGTTCGCCTTGATCTTGGAGTAGGGCATCTTCACCTGATCGTGGTACGCCTGGTTGGCGTTACGCAGACGCGTGAGCATGTCTGCGATCGGGTCGGTCATCGTCATGGATTTCGTCAGCCTTTCTCGCCGGGGTTCCCGGGGCATCAGCCCCGGGCCTACGGCGAAGAGCAATACCTAATCGGTGCAGGAGTTCCCGGCCGACGGCCGGGACGCGGTCGCCCTTACCAGGAAGCCTTGGACACGCCCGGCAGCTCACCGCGGTGAGCCATCTCCCGGATGCAGACCCGGCAGAGCCCGAACTTGCGGTAGACCGCCTTCGGACGCCCGCACCGCTGGCAGCGGGTGTACGCGCGAACCGAGAACTTCGGCTTCGCGGCCGCCTTGATGATCAGCGCCTTCTTGGCCATCTCAGTTCTCCTTGAACGGGAAGCCCAGGAGCTTGAGCAGCGCCCGGCCCTCGTCGTCGGTCGTGGCGGTCGTGACCACCGTGATGTCCATGCCCCGCTGGCGATCGATCCGGTCCTGGTCGATCTCGTGGAACACCGACTGCTCGGTCAGACCGAACGTGTAGTTGCCGTGCCCGTCCAGCTTGCGCCCGTCCAGGCCGCGGAAGTCGCGGATACGCGGCAGCGAGATGGACAGCAGCCGGTCCAGGAACTCCCACATCCGGTCGCCGCGAAGGGTCACCTTCGCACCGATCGGCATGCCCTCGCGCAGCTTGAACTGCGCGATGGACTTGGTCGCCCGCCGCACCTGCGGCTTCTGGCCGGTGATCGTGGCGAGGTCGCGGACCGCGCCGTCGATCAGCTTGGCGTCGCGAGCAGCCTCGCCGACACCCATGTTGACGACGATCTTGACCAGCCGCGGCACCTGCATGGGGTTGCCGTAGCTGCGCTGCTCGCGCAGCTGGGCCACGATCTCGTTGCGGTACCGCTCCTTGAGGCGCGGCAGGGTCTTTTCGGTAGCCGTGGTCATCACAGGTCCTTACCGGTGCTACGCGCGATGCGGACCTTCTGGCCGTTGTCGTCGATCCGGTAACCGACGCGGGTCGGCTTGCCGTCGGAGTCCAGGACCTGCACGTTCGAGACGTGGATCGGGGCCTCCTGAGTGACGATGCCGCCGGTCTTGGCGCCACGCTGGGTGGTGCTGATGCGGGTGTGCTTCTTGACCCGGTTCACGCCCTCGACCAGGACCTTGTCCTGCCGCGGGTAGGCCTGAATGACCTTGCCCTTGGCACCCTTGTCCTTGCCGGCGATGACGACGACCGTGTCGCCCTTCTTGACCTTCACGGTCACAACACCTCCGGCGCGAGGGAAATAATCTTCATGAACCGCTTGTCCCGCAGCTCCCGACCCACCGGGCCGAAGATGCGGGTACCACGCGGGTCCCCGCCGTCCTTGATGATGACGGCGGCGTTCTCGTCGAAGCGGATGTACGAGCCGTCCGGCCGACGCCTCTCCTTGGCCGTGCGAACGACGACCGCCTTGACGACGTCGCCCTTCTTCACACCGGCACCCGGGATGGCGTCCTTGACCGTGGCCACGATGACGTCGCCGATGCTCGCGTAGCGCCGACCCGAGCCACCGAGAACCCGGATGCACAGGATCTCCCGGGCACCCGTGTTGTCGGCGACGCGCAGTCGCGACTCCTGCTGAATCACGTCTATCTCCTATGTCTGCCGGTTCTCCGGCCGCCGTAGCGGCCGGAGCCTGGCGGAACCTACGCCCGACGCAACGCCGGGCGAGCTCGAGCCTTCGCTACTTGGCCTTTTCCAGGATCTCCACGATCCGCCAACGCTTGGTGGCGCTCAGCGGCCGGGTCTCCATGATGAGAACCCGGTCACCGGTGCCAGCGGCGTTCTGCTCGTCGTGCACCTTCAGCTTGGCCGTACGGCGCATGATCTTGCCGTACAGCGCGTGCCGAACCCGGTCCTCGACCTCGACGACGACGGTCTTGTCCATCTTGTCGCTGATCACCAGGCCCTCGCGGACCTTGCGGCGCGACCGCGCGGCGGCGGTGGCGGTCTCTTCGGTCATGATGCAGTCACCTCAGTCGGCGCGGCCGAGAGCCCCAGCTCGCGCTCACGCATGATCGTGTAGATCCGGGCGATCTCCCGACGGATGACCTGCAACCGCCGGTTGTTGTCCAGCTGCCCGGTTGCGGCCTGCACGCGGAGGTTGAACAGCTCCGCCTTGGCCTCCCGCAGCTTCGTGACCAGCTCCTCTTCGGAGAGCTCACGCAGCTCGGTCGCCTTAACGCCCGCTGCCATCAGGATTCACCCACTTCGCGCGTAACAATGCGGCACTTCATCGGGAGCTTGTGGATCGCGCGACGCATGGCCTCTCGCGCGGTCTGCTCGTTGGGGAAGGACATCTCGAAGAGAACCCGCCCCGGCTTGACGTTGGCGACCCACCACTCGGGCGAACCCTTACCGGAACCCATCCGGGTCTCGGCAGGCTTCTTGGTGAGGGCCTGGTCCGGGAAGATCGTGATCCAGACCTTGCCACCACGCTTGATGTGGCGAGTCATCGCGATACGTGCCGACTCGATCTGCCGGTTCGTCACGTACGCCGGCTCGAGAGCCTGGATCCCGAACTCGCCGAACACCACCCGGTTACCACCCTTGGACGCGCCACTGCGGTCCGGGTGGTGCGGCTTGCGGAAGCCCTTCGGGGGCTTGCGCGGCATCAGCATCTGTCAGCCCTCCTGCTGCGTTTCTGCCGGAGCAGCCGCGGCGGCGACAGCTGCGCTGTCCACCGGCTCGCCGCTCGGCGTCTCGGCCTGCTGCGCGATGGTGGTCGCAGCAGCCCGCCCGGCCTCGGTGCCACCGGCCGTGGTGCCGGACGAACCCGACCGACCACGACGCGGACGCTCGGGACGGTCGCCACGCTCACCACGACGCGGGCGGGACGGACCGGCCTCGGCCGGAGCCTCCCGGCCCGGGACGGCGTCGCCCTTGTAGATCCAGACCTTCACACCGATCCGACCGAACGTGGTACGGGCCTCGAAGAAGCCGTACTCGATGTTGGCCCGCAGCGTGTGCAGCGGAACCCGGCCCTCACGGTAGAACTCGGTCCGGCTCATCTCGGCGCCGCCGAGGCGGCCCGAGACCTGAACCCGGATGCCCTTGCAGACCGGGTTCTTCATCGCCGACTGCATGGCCTTGCGCATCGCCCGACGGAAGCTGACCCGGCTGGACAGCTGCTCGGCCACGCCCTGCGCGACCAGCTGAGCGTCCGACTCGGGGTTCTTCACCTCGATGATGTTCAGCTGAACCTGCTTGCCGGTGAGCTTCTCGAGCTCGCCGCGAATCCGGTCGGCCTCCGCACCCTTACGGCCGATGACAATGCCCGGCCGGGCGGTGTGGATGTCGACCCGGACCCGGTCGCGGGTGCGCTCGATGTCGACCTTGGAGATGCCGGCACGCTCGAGGCCCTTGGACATCATGCGGCGAATCTTCACATCTTCGCCGATGTAGTCCTTGTAGAGCTTGTCCGCGAACCAGCGGGACTTCCAGTCGGTCGAGATGCCGAGCCGGAACCCAGTGGGGTGAACCTTCTGACCCATTACTCGGCGTCCTCCGTCTTGCTCTGCGCTTCGGCCGGTGCGGCCTCCGTGGCCGGGGCGGCCTTCTTCGCCGCGGCCTTCCTCGGCGCTGCCGGCGCGACCGCTTCGACCGCCACAGTGATGTGGCAGGTGCGCTTGCGGATTCGGTACGCCCGACCCTGCGCCCGCGGCTGGAACCGCTTCATCGTCGGGCCCTCGTCCACGAAGGCCTCGCTGACGAGCAGCGCGTCGGGGTCCAGCCGCTCGTTGTTCTCCGCGTTGGCGATCGCGCTAGCGAGCACCTTGTACACCTGCTCGCTCGCAGCCTGCGGCGCGAACTGCAGCACCGTGAGCGCCTCCTTCGCGGGCAGGCCGCGGACGAGGTTGACCACCCGGCGCGCCTTCATCGGCGAGATGCGCACGTGCCGCGCAACCGCCCGCGCGCCCGGAAGCACCGGAGCGTCGCCCTTTCCTGGCATCGCTGTAACCCCTTGTTCCCTCTATCCGTATGCCCGCGGCGTCAGCGCCGACGGCTCTTCCGGTCGTCCTTCTCGTGACCCTTGAAAGTGCGGGTCAGCGCGAACTCGCCGAGCTTGTGCCCGACCATCGCCTCGGTCACGAACACCGGGACGTGCTTGCGTCCGTCATGAACGGCGATCGTGTGCCCCAGCATCTCGGGGATGATCGTCGAACGCCGCGACCAGGTCTTGATCACGTTCTTGGAGCCCTTGTCGTTCTGAACTTCCACCTTCTTGAGCAGGTGGTCGTCGACGAACGGGCCCTTCTTCAGGCTGCGAGGCATGTCTTATCTCCCTCAGCCGCGCTTACGCGTGGCGTAGCGACGGCGGACGATCAGCCGGTCACTCGGCTGGCCCTTACGGCGGGTGCGGCCCTCGGGCTTACCCTGCGGGTTGACCGGGTGGCGACCACCGGAGGTCTTACCCTCACCACCACCGTGCGGGTGGTCGACCGGGTTCATGGCGACACCACGGACGGTCGGGCGCTTGCCCTTCCACCGCATCCGGCCGGCCTTGCCCCAGTTGATGTTCGACTGGTCGGCGTTGCCGATCTCGCCGACGCTGGCGCGGCAGCGGACGTCCACCCGCCGGATCTCGCCGGACGGCATACGAAGGGTCGCGTACGCGCCCTCGCGGCCGAGCAGCTGGATACCGACACCGGCGGACCGGGCCAACTTGGCCCCGCCACCCGGACGCAGCTCCACGTTGTGGATCGTGGTACCGACCGGGATGTTGCGCAGCGGCAGGTTGTTGCCGGGCTTGATGTCGGCGCCCGGACCGGACTCGACGCGGTCGCCCTGCTTCAGGTCCTTCGGCGCGATGATGTACCGCTTCTCGCCGTCGGCGTAGTGCAGCAGCGCGATGCGCGCCGTGCGGTTCGGGTCGTACTCGATGTGAGCGACCTTCGCCGGCACGCCGTCCTTGTCGACCCGCTTGAAGTCGATCAGACGGTACTGGCGCTTGTGACCGCCGCCGTGGTGCCGCGTGGTGATCCGGCCGTGGGCGTTACGCCCGCCCTTCTTCGGCAGCGGAACCAGCAGCGACTTCTCCGGCGTGGACCGGGTGATCTCGGCGAAGTCAGCGACACTCGAGCCACGTCGGCCCGGCGTCGTCGGCTTGTACTTACGGATAGCCATTGTCTACACCCCTCAGCTGACCGGGCCGCCGAAGGCCTCGATGCGGTCACCGTCAGCCAGCTTCACGATCGCCCGCTTGGTCGCCTTGCGCTGACCGAAGCCGGTCTTGGTGCGCTTGCGCTTACCCTGGCGGTTGAGCGTGTTGACCGTCAGGACGCGGACGTTGAAGATCTGCTGGATAGCGATCTTGATCTCGGTCTTGTTCGCGTCCGGGTGCACCAGGAAGGTGTACCAGTTCCGGTTCAGCTCGCTGTAGCTCTTCTCCGAGACGACCGGCGCCACGATGATGTCGCGCGGGTCGGCGATCGTGCTCACTTGCCACCCTCCTCGGTGGTCTCGGCGGGCACGCCCAGGAACTCGTCCAGGGCGTCCTTGGTGAAGACCACGTCGTCGGCCACCAGCACGTCGTACGTGTTCAGCTGGCCGGACTCGATCAGGTGCACGCGCGGCTCATTGCGCAGCGACACCCAGTTCAGCTCGTCGGTGCTGCTCAGCACGACCAGGACCCGACGGGCCTCGGTGAGCTTGGTCAGCGTGGCCAGGGCCGCCTTGGTCGACGGCTTCTCGCCCGAGACGAACGCCTCGACGACGTGCACCTGCCCGGCGCGGGCCCGGTCGGAGAGGGCACCCCGCAGAGCGGCGGCCTTCATCTTCTTCGGGGTCCGCTGGCTGTAGTCGCGCGGCACGGGACCGTGCACGACGCCACCGCCGGCGAACTGCGGCGCGCGGATCGAGCCCTGCCGGGCGCGACCGGTGCCCTTCTGCTTGTACGGCTTCTTGCCGCCACCAGCAACCTCGGCGCGGGTCTTGGTCTTGTGCGTGCCCTGTCGGGCCGCCGCGAGCTGGGCCACCACGACCTGGTGCATCAGCGCGACGTTGGCCTGCACGTCGAAGATGTCCGCCGGCAGCTCGACAGAGCTGCTGGTGGTGCCTTCGACGGTGCGCACGTCAACGGTGGTCACTTGGCCGCACCGCCCTTCTTCACCTTGATCTTGGCCGCGGTACGGACCAGAACCAGCGCGCCCTTGGGGCCAGGAATGGCGCCCCGGACGAGCAGGAGGTTGTTCTCGGTGTCGACCGCCTGGACGGTCAGGTTCTGCACGGTGTAGCGAACGCCACCCATCCGGCCGGCCATCCGGGTGCCCTTGAAGACACGACCCGGGGTGGCGCAGGCGCCGATGGAACCGGGCGAGCGGTGCTTGCGCTCGACACCGTGGCTGCTGCCCAGACCGTGGAAGCCGTGCCGCTTCATCGCGCCGGCGAAGCCCTTGCCCTTGGTCTTGCCGGTGACGTCGATGGTGACGCCGGCCGGGAACTCCTCGACAGTGACTTCCTGGCCGAGCGAGTATTCCCCCGCGTCCGTGGTGCGCAGCTCGACGATGTGCCGGCGCGGCGCCACGTCCGCCTTGGCGTAGTGCCCGCTGATCGGCTTCTTGACCTTGCGCGGGTCGATGGTGCCGTAGGCCAGCTGGACCGCGGAGTAACCGTCCTTCTCGGCGCTACGAACCTGGCTGATGACGCACGGGCCGGCCTCGACCACGGTCACGGGAACAACGCGGTTGTTGTCCCAGACCTGGGTCATGCCGAGCTTGGCGCCCAGGATCCCCTTGACTTGCCTGTCCATTTGTCCGGTCCCTACAGCTTGATCTCGATGTCGACGCCAGCCGGCAGGTCGAGGCGCATGAGCGAGTCGACCGTCTTCGGGGTCGGGTCGATGATGTCGATCAGCCGCTTGTGCGTGCGCATCTCGAAGTGCTCGCGCGAGTCCTTGTACTTGTGCGGCGAGCGGATAACGCAGAAACGGTTGATCTCCGTGGGCAGCGGCACCGGGCCCGCGACCTGCGCCCCGGTGCGCGTCACCGTCTCGACGATCTTCCGAGCCGAGGAGTCGACGACCTCGTGGTCATAGGCCTTGAGCCGGATGCGGATCTTCTGTCCCGCCATGGTGGCTTCTGTTCCTTCTCTCGATGCCGCTGTGTTGCGGGCGCCTGTGCCGGCTGGCACAGGCCCACTTCGCCGACCCCCGCGGTCGGGCGTGTCGCGCCCTCGGGCCGGGCTCCGCCCCGTGGTTCCGGAGTGGTGCTGACCGCGCGGTGGGTCAAGGCGCCGATCGCATTACCGCGACCTGAACGCCGTGCGAGGGTGGTTGGCGACTGGGCCGCCAACCACCCTACGCTCGACTGCCTCGTCACCCGGAGGTTCAGCAAAGCCGAACACAGGCGACGAACTGTCGTTACGCAACCTGACTAGTATGCCGCACGACCGGCGGCGGGTCTAATCGGGGTTACCTAGTTCACTTGATGATCTTGGTGACGAACCCGGCGCCGACGGTACGGCCACCCTCGCGGATCGCGAACTTGAGGTTCTCCTCCATGGCGATGGGCTGGATCAGCTTCACCGACATGGACGTGTTGTCACCCGGCATGACCATCTCGGTGCCCTCGGGGAGGGTGACGACACCGGTGACGTCCGTGGTCCGGAAGTAGAACTGCGGGCGGTAGTTCTGGAAGAACGGGGTGTGCCGGCCGCCCTCCTCCTTGGAGAGGATGTAGACCGTCGCCTCGAACTCCGTGTGCGGGGTGTTCGAGCCCGGCTTCACGACGACCATGCCGCGCTCGACCTCGTCGCGCTTGGTGCCACGCAGCAGCAGGCCGACGTTCTCGCCTGCGCGGGCGTCGTCCAGGGTCTTCCGGAACATCTCGATCGCGGTGACCTTGGTCTTGAAGCTCTTCTCCTTGATACCGACGAGCTCAACATCCTCGTTCGGCAGGAGAACGCCGCGCTCCACGCGACCGGTGACGACGGTGCCACGACCGGTGATCGTGAAGACGTCCTCAACCGGCATCAGGAACGGCATGTCGACCTCGCGCTCCGGCTGCGGGATCGAGGTGTCGACAGCGGTCATCAGGTCCAGCAGCTTGCCGGTCCACTCGGGGTCACCCTCGAGGGCCTTCAGCGCCGAAACCCGAACGACCGGCAGGTCGTCACCCGGGTACTCCTGCGAGGAGAGCAGCTCACGGACCTCGAGCTCGACGAGCTCCAGGAGCTCCTCGTCATCGACCATGTCGCTCTTGTTGAGCGCCACGACGATGTACGGCACACCAACCTGACGGGCCAGCAGCACGTGCTCGCGGGTCTGCGGCATCGGGCCGTCGGTCGCCGCGACCACCAGGATCGCGCCGTCCATCTGCGCGGCACCGGTGATCATGTTCTTGATGTAGTCGGCGTGCCCAGGGCAGTCGACGTGCGCGTAGTGCCGCGACTCGGTCTGGTACTCGACGTGCGCGATCGAGATCGTGATGCCGCGGGCCTTCTCCTCCGGCGCCTTGTCGATCTCGTCGAACGGCGTGTAGGGGTTCAGGTCCGGGTACTGGTCGTGCAGGACCTTGGTGATGGCCGCCGTCAGCGTCGTCTTACCGTGGTCGATGTGACCAATGGTGCCGATGTTGACGTGCGGCTTAGTCCGCTCGAACTTAGCCTTCGCCACTGGTGTCCTCCTGTGGACTTCTTGGTTCGTACGCCCGGCGCGCCGGTCGGCGCTTAGGACTCTGTCGACAGCCTTTCCGACCAGACGGTCGGAGAGCCTTTGTGGGTTCTGCGGCGATGAAGCCTACAGGCCCGGTCTCACGCGATCCGATCGTGGTGGCCGCGGGCGGGTTGAACCTCCCGCGACCAACCACGAATCACCTGCTCAGGGCGTTACTCGCCCGTTGCCTTGGCGATGATCTCCTTCGCGACGCTCTGCGGAACCTCGGCGTAGGAGTCGAACTGCATGCTGTAGCTAGCCCGGCCCTGGGTCTTCGACCGCAGGTCGCCGACGTAGCCGAACATCTCCGACAACGGCACCAGAGCCCTGACGATGCGGGCGCCACTGCGCTCCTCCATCGCCTGGATGATGCCGCGGCGGGAGTTGAGGTCACCGATGACGTCACCCATGTTCTCCTCAGGAGTGGTGACTTCAACGGCCATCATCGGCTCGAGCAACGCGGGATCGGCCTTGCGGGCCGCGTCCTTCATCACCATCGAGCCGGCGATCTTGAATGCCATTTCCGACGAGTCGACCTCGTGGTACTGGCCGTCCAACAGCGTCAGCTTGACACCGACGAGCGGGAAGCCCGCCAGGATGCCGTACTGCAGCGCGTCCTGCGCACCGGCGTCCACCGACGGGATGAACTCCCGGGGGATCCGGCCGCCGCTGACGGCGTTCGCGAACTCGTAGGTCGGCGAGTCGTTGTCCAGCGGCAGCGGCTCGACGCTCACGATCACGCGGGCGTACTGGCCGGAACCACCGGTCTGCTTCTTGTGGGTGTACTCGACCTTGTCCACCTTGCGGCGGATGGTCTCGCGGTACGCCACCTGCGGCTTGCCGACGTTGGCCTCGACGTTGAACTCGCGGCGCATCCGGTCGACCAGGATGTCCAGGTGCAGCTCACCCATGCCGGAGATGACCGTCTGACCGGTCTCCTCGTCCAGCTGGACGCGGAAGGTCGGGTCCTCCTCGGCCAGGCGCTGGATAGCGGTGCCCAGCTTCTCCTGGTCGGACTTGGTCTTCGGCTCGATCGCCACCGAGATGACCGGCTCCGGGAAGGTCATCGACTCCAGGATCACCGGGTTCGCCGGGTCGGAGAGAGTGTCGCCGGTCGTGGTCTGCTTGAGACCCTGGACGGCGATGATGTCGCCGGCCTGCGCCGATGGACGCTCTTCCCGCTTGTTGGCGTGCATCTGGTAGATCTTGCCGATCCGCTCCTTGCGGTCCTTGGTGGAGTTGACCACCTGGGAACCGGAATCGAGCGTGCCGGAGTAGACCCGCACGTAGGTGAGCTTGCCCAGGTGCTTGTCAGTCTGGATCTTGAAGGCCAGGCCGGAGAACGGCTCCGAGTTGGACGGCTTCCGAAGCAGCGGGGTCTCGCCGTCGGTGGCCGTACCCTCGATCGCCGGAACGTCCAGCGGCGACGGCAGGAAGTCGACCACGGCGTCGAGCATGGGCTGGACGCCCTTGTTCTTGAACGCCGAGCCGCACAGCACCGGGTTGGCCTTGCCGGCGATGGTGGCACGCCGGATGGCGGCCTTGATCTCCTCGACGGAGATCTCCTCGCCTTCCAGGTACTTCTCCATCACCGCGTCGTCGACGTCGGCCAGGGTCTCCATCAGCTTCTCGCGCCACTCGGCCGCGGAGTCGGCCAGCTCGGCCGGGATCTCCTCAACCGCGTAGTCCTCACCCTTCTGGGTCTCCCCACGCCAGGTGAGCGCGCGCATGCCGATCAGGTCGACGACACCGATGTGGTCACCCTCGAGCCCGATCGGGATCTGGAGCACCAGCGGGGTGGCGTTCAGCCGGTCGATCATCATCTGCACGCAGCGGAAGAAGTCGGCGCCGGTCCGGTCGAGCTTGTTGACGAAGCACATACGCGGGACGTTGTACTTGTCGGCCTGCCGCCAGACGTTCTCCGTCTGCGGCTCCACGCCGGCGACACCGTCGTAAACCGCGACCGCACCATCCAGGACCCGCAGCGACCGCTCGACCTCGACCGTGAAGTCGACGTGACCGGGCGTGTCGATGATCTGGATCGTGTGGTCTTTCCACTCACACTTGGTAGCAGCGGAGGTGATGGTGATACCACGCTCCTGCTCCTGCTCCATCCAGTCCATGACGGCAGCGCCCTCGTGAACCTCACCGATCTTGTACGTGATGCCGGTGTAGAACAGGATTCGCTCGGTGGTCGTGGTCTTACCGGCATCGATGTGCGCCATGATGCCGATGTTGCGTACCTTGGCGAGCGCGTCTGCGGCGGCCACTTCAATCCCTACTTATCGTCGTCTCGACTCAACTGGTGGCGGTTCCGGCGCCCGGAGGCGCCGGAACCAGGGTGTTACCAGCGGTAGTGCGCGAAGGCCTTGTTCGACTCGGCCATCTTGTGCGTGTCCTCGCGCCGCTTGACGGCGGCACCGAGGCCGTTGCTCGCGTCCAGCAGCTCGTTCATGAGCCGCTCGACCATGGTCTTCTCGCGCCGGGCGCGAGAGTAGGTGACCAGCCAGCGCAGGCCCAGGGTGGTCGCCCGGGTCGGGCGGACCTCGACCGGCACCTGGTAGGTGGCGCCACCGACACGACGGCTGCGCACCTCGAGGGTCGGCTTGACGTTGTCCATCGCCCGCTTGAGGGTGACGACCGGGTCGGTGCCGGACTTCTCGCGGCAGCCCTCGAGGGCCGCGTACACGATGGTCTCGGCGAGCTGGCGCTTGCCGCGCAGCAGGATCTTGTTCACCAGCTGGGTGACCAGCGGCGAGTTGTACACCGGGTCAGCGACCAGTGGCCGCCGCGGAGCGGGTCCCTTACGCGGCATGTCAGCTCTTCTCCTTCTTCGCGCCGTAACGGCTGCGCGCCTGCTTGCGGTTACGGACACCCTGGGTGTCGAGCGAACCGCGAACGATCTTGTAACGCACGCCGGGGAGGTCCTTCACCCGGCCACCGCGCACGAGCACGATCGAGTGCTCCTGGAGGTTGTGACCGACGCCGGGGATGTAGGCGGTCACCTCGATCTGGCTGCTGAGCTTCACGCGAGCGACCTTGCGCAGCGCCGAGTTCGGCTTCTTCGGGGTGGTGGTGTACACGCGGGTGCACACGCCGCGCCGCTGAGGGGAACCCTTCAGCGCCGGGGTCTTGGTCTTGGTCGTCTTCGCCTGGCGGCCCTTTCGGACCAGCTGCTGGATCGTGGGCACCGGGTTTCTCCGCTCCCTTCGGCCGCTTCCGCGACCGCGCCGTCTGCTCGTTAGCCGGCCTGATGACCGGCTCTCCTACATTCCGACCAGGGCCACCTCACGGAGGCCCCGGCACCCGCGGTCGGGCGTGTCGCCTCTCCGCGGCCCCGTTGCGGACGCTTGCGCGTGCCATCGGGTTTGTGTCACCGGCACGCGAGTCGCCCCGCCCCGGATCTTTGGTCTGTCGTGCCCGCCGCCCGGAAGCCGGAAACAGCGCACGCACGAGTTGCCCGGGCATGCCCGGGCACAAGGGGAAAGAGTACCTACCACAACCGCCCAGGTCAAAACGGAAGGGCCCGGCGGACTGTCACACACCCGCCGGCCGTATCTCGTCCTGCCCCGTCGCCCGCGATGGGCACCTACAGACACAAGTGTACCGGCTTCCCCGCGGGACCACCCGTCGGCCCCGGGCCGGGCGGCGACAGGCGGGGAGAGAACG
The DNA here is from genome assembly GCF_049847025.1 of Micromonospora sp. DT231. Lineage (NCBI taxonomy): Bacteria > Bacillati > Actinomycetota > Actinomycetes > Micromonosporales > Micromonosporaceae > Micromonospora > Micromonospora sp. DT231. The sequence continues at coordinate 470,784 of NZ_JBNCNO010000006.1, forward strand.
GGTCAGGCGCGGGAGCGGACGGTGACCAGCCTCAGGTGAGGGCGAGCAGCAGCGCCACGCCGAGGCCCAGGAGGCTGATCAGGGCCCCCGCCGCGCCACAGCTGATCCCGGCCACCGCGAGCCCTCGGCCGGTGAACCGGACCGCCGGGGGCGCGACGGGCCGGCGGATCTGCCGCCGGCCGAGCAGACCGGCGACAACGGCCGCCACACCGGCCAGCACCCCGAGCACGGCGAACGCCCCGGAGGCCCAGGCCCCGCCCTCGTTGGCGAAGGCCACCCCGAAGCAGATCACCAGCAACGACACCAGGACCGACGCGATCCCGGCCACCAGGGCACCGATGGCCAGCCCCGACGTGACCGGGGCCACCTCCAGGTGCACGACCCCGAACGGGGTGCCCGGCACCGCCTCCACCCGTTTCGGCGGCCGATGCTCGGCGTCGCTGGGTGGGGGAACCGGACGGCCCGCCATTCCCGCCCAGGCGGGCGCGTGACCGGACGACGGCGGACCCCAACCCCCCGGCACACCGGGCCCAGACTGGGGCGGACCCCAACCCCCCGGCACACCGGGCCCAGACTGGGGCGGACCCCAACCCCCCGGCACACCGGGCCCATGGGGCGGGTCCCAACCCGGGGCGCTGGGCCCAGACTGCGGCGGCGGGCCCCAACCCGGCAAACCAGGCGGGGACTGCGGGGGACCCCAACCCGGCACACCCGGCCCAGACTGCGGCGGATCCCAACCCGGCGGCACACCGGGCCCCGACGACGGCGGGCCCCAGCCAGGTGCGCCAGGCCCAGACTGCGGCGGGCCCCACCCGTATGGAGCGGCAGACCCGGGCTGCGGCTGATCCCAACCCGGCGGTGTCGAGGTGGGCGTTCCGGAGCCCGGGTACGGCTCACCGGAACCGGGCGGACCTGTCGTACCCCAGCCGGGGTGCGGCGCGCCCGGCGTCGACGCGGGTGGCGGCGGCTCGCCGCTCGGTGCCGGTCGCACCCAGCCGGCGGGCTCGGACGGAGGCAGCTCGGACGGAGGCAGCTCAGACGGAGGCAGCTCGGCCGGAGCCGGCTGGCCGGCCGGCTCGTCCGCAGGGGGCCGCGCCGGATCCGTCACGAGGTCCTCCTGTCGAAAGGCCGCCACGCCACACGGCGGACACCGGCCAGGCTACCGCCGCAGGTGCCGGCGCCAACGCCGGGCGCGGCCGCTCAGTCCATGTTCGCCGGGTAGTCGTGACCCAACGGCGCACCGGCCAACCGCACCACGCCGATCACCACCAGGGCGACCACGCTGACCGCGACCAGCACCAGGCCGGTCCAGGCCATCCGCTCCCCCCGGCGCAGCCAGCTGCCGCCGGTCAGGAAACCCCCCGAGGAGTACGCCTCACGGCGGGCCTGCCGGGCCAGTTGCAGCGCCACCGTCGCCGGCACCACCCCGCCGATGAACAACCCGGTCAGCATGCCGAGCAGCCCGAGGGCGAAAACCGCCCGGGCCTTCGTGGCGCGGGCCGGATCCGGGTCCAACGGGTGGCGCAGGCCCTGCTGCGCGACGGACACCTGCCCGGGTGCGGTCGTCATCCCTCCATCATGCCGAACCCGGACCGGGGGTGGGTGGTCCGGACACGACGAGGCCCCCGGCGGATACCGGGGGCCTCGTCGTGTGCGTGGTGTTTAGCGGTACGACCCGAAGTCGAAGTCGTCCAGCGGCACAGCCTGCCCGCTGGCCGGCCCGAAGCCGTAGTCGGTCTCCGGGTACCCGGTCATCGAGTAGACCTTGGCCTTGGCCTCCTCGGTCGGCTCGACCCGGACGTTGCGGTACTTGCTGATGCCCGTACCGGCCGGGATGAGCTTTCCGATGATCACGTTCTCCTTGAGGCCGACCAGCGAGTCGCTGCGCGAGTTGATCGCAGCGTCGGTCAGCACCCGGGTGGTCTCCTGGAAGGAGGCCGCCGAGAGCCAGGAGTCGGTGGCCAGCGAGGCCTTGGTGATACCCATCAGCACCGGACGACCGGCGGCGGGCTCGCCGCCCTCCGAGACGAGTCGGCGGTTCTCCGACTCGAACAGCGCCCGGTCGACGAGCACGCCCGGCAGGAACTCGGTCGAGCCGGAGTCGATGACCGTCACCCGCTTGAGCATCTGGCGGATGATGATCTCGATGTGCTTGTCGTGGATGAGCACACCCTGCGAGCGGTAGACCTCCTGGACCTCACTGGTCAGGTGGACCTGGACCGCCCGCGGACCCATGATCCGCAGAAGCTCGTGCGGGTCGATGGTGCCCTCGGTCAGCTTCTCGCCGACCGCGACGTGACCGCCGTCGTGGGTACGGAGCTTGACGCGCTTCGAGATCTTGTCGTAGACGATCTCTTCGCTGCCGTCGTCCGGCACCACGATGATCTTGCGCGAGCGCTCGCCGTCCTCGATCCGGATCCGACCCGGGGTGTCGGCGATGGGCGCCTTACCCTTCGGGACCCGAGCCTCGAAGATTTCCTGCACACGAGGCAGACCCTGGGTGATGTCCTCACCCGCGACACCACCGGTGTGGAAGGTACGCATCGTCAGCTGCGTACCGGGCTCACCGATGGACTGGGCGGCGATGATGCCGACCGCCTCGCCGATGTCGACCGACTTGCCGGTCGGCAGCGACCGGCCGTAGCAGGCCGCGCAGACGCCCAGCTTGGACTCACAGGTGAGCACGCTGCGCACCCGGACCGTCTCCACGCCGGCGGCGACGATCTTGTCGACCCCGATGGAGTTGATGTCCTGACCGCGCTCGGCGACCACGGTGCCGTCCGGCCCCTTGATGTCGTCGGCCAGGGTCCGGGCGTGCACGCTGGTCTCGGCGTGGGTGTGGACGACGAGCTTGCCGTCGAGCTTCTCGCCGATCTGCATCGGGATCGCCCGGTCGGTGCCGCAGTCCTCTTCACGGATGATGACGTCCTGCGAGACGTCCACCAGACGACGGGTCAGGTAACCCGAGTCGGCGGTCCGCAGCGCGGTGTCGGCGAGACCCTTACGGGCACCGTGCGTGGAGATGAAGTACTCCAGCACGGACAGACCCTCCCGGTAGCTGGCCTTGATCGGCCGCGGGATGATCTCGCCCTTCGGGTTGGCCACCAGACCACGGATCGCCGCGATCTGCCGGAGCTGGAGCAGGTTACCGCGGGCACCCGAGTTGATCATCTTCCACAGTGGGTTCTCCTGCGGCAGCGCGGTGTCCATCTCCTTGGCGACCTCGTTGGTCGCCTTGGTCCAGATCGTGATGAGCTCGCCGCGACGCTCCTCGGCGGTCATCAGACCACGCTGGTACTGCTTGTCGATCTGGTCGGCTTCCTTCTCGTACTTCGCCAGGATCTCCGCCTTACGCGGCGGAGCGATGACGTCCTCCATGCCGATCGTCACGCCGGACCAGGTGGCCCAGTGGAAACCGGCCTCCTTGAGCCCGTCCAGGGTGGCGGCCAGCGCCACCTTGGGGAAGCGCTCGGCGAGGTCGTTGACGATCGCGGAGAGCTGACCCTTGCGGATCTCGTAGTTCACGAAGCGGTAGCCCTGCGGCAGCGTCTCGTTGAACAGCACCCGACCCAGCGTGGTCTCCACGGTCAGCGGGTCACCCTCGACCCAGCCCTCCGGGGCGGTCCACGCCTCGGCGCCGGCGCCGTTGTCGACACCGACCACGCCACGCAGGCGGATCTTCACAGGCGCCTGCAGGTGCAGCTCGCCGTTGTCGAAGGCCATCCGCGTCTCGGCGTCCGAGCTGAACGCCCGGCCCTCGCCCTTCTCACCGGCGGTGAGGTGGGTGAGGTGGTACAGGCCGATGACCATGTCCTGGGTGGGCATGGTGACCGGCTTGCCGTCGGCCGGCTTGAGGATGTTGTTCGACGACAGCATCAGGATCCGCGCCTCGGCCTGGGCCTCGGCGGACAGCGGCACGTGCACCGCCATCTGGTCACCGTCGAAGTCGGCGTTGAACGCGGTGCAGACCAGCGGGTGGATCTGGATGGCCTTGCCCTCGACCAGCTGCGGCTCGAAGGCCTGGATGCCCAGGCGGTGCAGGGTCGGCGCGCGGTTCAGCAGCACCGGGTGCTCGCCGATGACCTCTTCCAGCACGTCCCACACGACCGGGCGCTGACGCTCGACCATCCGCTTGGCGGACTTGATGTTCTGTGCGTGGTTGAGGTCGACCAGCCGCTTCATCACGAACGGCTTGAACAGCTCCAGCGCCATCTGCTTGGGCAGACCGCACTGGTGCAGCTTGAGCTTCGGGCCGACCACGATGACCGAACGGCCGGAGTAGTCGACGCGCTTGCCCAGCAGGTTCTGGCGGAACCGGCCCTGCTTGCCCTTGAGCATGTCGGACAGCGACTTGAGCGGGCGGTTACCCGGGCCGGTGACCGGCCGGCCGCGACGGCCGTTGTCGAACAGCGCGTCGACGGCCTCCTGGAGCATCCGCTTCTCGTTGTTGACGATGATCTCGGGTGCGCCGAGGTCGATCAGTCGCTTGAGGCGGTTGTTCCGGTTGATCACGCGGCGGTACAGGTCGTTCAGGTCCGAGGTCGCGAACCGGCCACCGTCGAGCTGCACCATCGGGCGCAGGTCCGGCGGGATGACCGGGACGCAGTCGAGCACCATGCCGAGCGGCGAGTTGCGGGTGTTCAGGAACGCCGCGACGACCTTGAGCCGCTTGAGCGCCCGGATCTTCCGCTGGCCCTTGCCCGACCGGATGGTCTCCCGCAGGCTCTCGGCCTCGGCGTCGAGGTCCATGTTCTGGACGAGCGCCTTGATGGCCTCCGCGCCCATGGAACCGGTGAAGTACTCACCGAACCGGTCGCGCAGCTCGCGGTAGAGCAGCTCGTCGGTGACCAGCTGCTTCGGCTCCAGCTTGCGGAAGGTGTCCAGCACCTCGTCCAGGCGGTCGATCTCGCGCTGGGCCCGGTCGCGGATCTGGCGCATCTCGCGCTCTCCGCCCTCCTTGACCTTGCGCCGGACGTCCGCCTTGGCACCCTCGGCCTCCAGCTCGGCCAGGTCGGCCTCGAGCTTGGCGGCCCGCTTCTCGATCTCCGAGTCGCGGCTGTTCTCGGACTGCCGCTTCTCGGCCAGGATCTCGTTCTCGATCGTCGAGAGGTCACGGTGACGCGACTCCGCGTCCACGCTCGTCACGACGTACGAGGCGAAGTAGATGATCTTCTCGAGGTCCTTGGGGGCGAGGTCCAGCAGGTAGCCCAGCCGGCTCGGCACGCCCTTGAAGTACCAGATGTGGGTCACCGGAGCGGCGAGCTCGATGTGCCCCATCCGCTCACGACGGACCTTGGAGCGAGTCACCTCGACGCCGCAGCGCTCACAGATGATGCCCTTGAACCGGACGCGCTTGTACTTACCGCAGTAGCACTCCCAGTCCCGCTGCGGACCGAAGATCTTCTCGCAGAAGAGCCCGTCCTTTTCCGGCTTCAGGGTGCGGTAGTTGATCGTCTCAGGCTTCTTGACCTCGCCGTGCGACCACTGACGGATGTCGTCGGCGGTGGCGAGACCAATGCGCAGCTCGTCGAAGAAGTTGACGTCGAGCACTATGTCCCCTATGTCGTCGTCTGTACTGCTAATTCTCGGGTGGGGTCGGGGGGCGGCGCGCCCGCCCCCCCCCCCGCACCACCACCCCGCCGCCCCCCCGCCGCCGCCTCGGCCGGTCCGCGCCCCCCACCGCCACTAGAGGGGTGAGGACGCCCCCCTCGAACAGCCACAGCAGCCAGCGATGACTGAT
>NZ_JBNCNO010000007.1:0-323367 GCF_049847025.1 Micromonospora sp. DT231
GGCGGCCGGTGGTCGATCCGGACGTCCGCTGTGAGGGCCGGCTCCCCGGCGCGCGGTGAACCGGGCCCGGTGGCGGGGCCCCCCCCGGGGGGGCCCCCCGACCCCCCCGGGCCCCCGCCGCTCGTCGTCTCTGCTCCGGCCGGCGCGGAGACGCCCACCGCGCACGGCGCGAGACGCACACCGCGCACGGCTCGGGCGGCTCGCACACCGCGCACGGCTCGCACACCGCGCACGGCCCTCCGGTCGTCGCTCAGGTCCAGTCGTTCTCGACGTGGTTGTCCCGCCAGCGTCCGCCCACCGGCGGGGTGTCCAGCAGCATCCCGTCGCCGGCGTTGCCGGCCAGGTCGTTGTCCTCGACCCGGCAGCCCACGCAACTGCCGCGCTCGGTGATCCACAGCCCGTGCGTCTGGGTCTGGTCGTCGTGGTTGTCCCAGATCCGGTTGCCGCGAACAGTGGCCGAGTCGAACGGCGCGTTGATCGTGATCCCGGCACGCCGCTGCGGCGCGGGAGACAGTTCGTATCCGCAGCCGGGCGGCGGCACGTCCCCGCTCCACGCGGTGAACCCGTCGGGGCGTACCGGGGCGAGGGTGAGTTCGTCGCCGGTGTTGGAGGCGACCATGGCGACGGCCCGGCCGACCCGTAGCGTCTTGCCCCGGTGCCCGTCGTGCGGCCAGTTGGCCGACCGGTCCACCAGGCACCGCTCGCTGTAGCGGACCCCGTCCCCCGCGCCGCCGGCCCCCTCCGCGCACTGCCGCCCGTTGTTGCGGATCCGGTTGTTGAGCAGCACCGCGTCGGTCATCTGGTGGTCGATCCGGATCGCGTCGAGCCCGTTGCCCCAGAACTCGTTGCTCTCGACGACCACGTCCCGGACCGAGCCCTGGTAACCGCGTCCCAGATCGAGCGCGTGATAGCCGTGCCGCCCGTTGCCGCTGATCCGGTTGCCCCGCACGGTGTACGGGCCGGGGCTGTTGCCGATGCTGACGCCGTCGTACATGTTGCCGTCGATGACGCAGTCGGTGAGCAGCCCACCCCGGCCAGCCACGGACGAGGTGCCCTGCGCCGACACGTCGAAGCCGGTCTCCAGGTTGCCGGTCATGGTGCACGCGGAGACGATCAGCCCGTCGGCGCCCCAGTCGGAGATGCCGAAGCGGTTGCCCTGGCTGTGACAACCGATGATGCGGTAGCCGCGCGGTGGCGGCCAGTAGTCCTTCTGCAGCTCCAGGAAGATGCCGTTGGTGCCGTTGGCAAGCGTGGTGGAGTTGGCGATTGTCAGCCGCTCGACCGTGCCCCAACCGCCGACGCCGATCCCGATGCCGGCACCGCCCATCTGCTCGCCGTTGTCGAGTCGGCCGCAGCCGACCACCACCACGCCGTCGATCAGGGAGTCCTGGAGGAAGTCGCAGCCCAGCCCGGTGGCCGCGGTGTGGTGGATGTAGAGGTTGCGGAACACGCCGCGCACGACGTACTGCAGACCGAGGCCCTTGGCCAGGTAGTTGTACTCGGCCATGGCCACGCCGGAGCCGTCGATCTGGAAGTCGGAGAAGGTGCAGTCGGCGATGTGCCGGTCCCGGTCGGCGCCGTGCTGCACGGTGGTCCAGAAGGCCAACGGGGTCGGGTCGGCCCGGTTGCCCTCGTTGCTGAGCATGAACCGGGTCGCCGCCGGGCCGGCCCCGATCAACGACACGCCGCTGCGCCACACCGTGCCCGCGTCCCGGATCGAGTAGATGCCCGGTGGGCAGTAGATGACCCGGGCCCGTCCGTCCGACGCGTACCCGGCGCCCAGGCGGTCCACGAGGGCGGCCAACGCCGGCTGGTCGTTCGTCGCGCCGTCGCCGGTGAGGCCGTACTCCAGCGCGTCGCAGTAGAGCGGCGCGCCGGCCGAGGCGGGTCGTCGTACCCGGACCGCGTTCAGTAGCAGCTCGTTCGCCACGGCCACAGGCCGGCTCCCTTCGACGCGTTCGGTGCGCTCCGGCGGGGCCGACTTCCCGGTGACGCCGCCGGGAAACCCCGGCTCGGGCACGCCGCCGGGAAACCCCGGCCCCGTGACGCCGCCGGGAAAGACCGGCCCGGTGAGGCCGCCGGGAAACCCCGGCCTGAGAACGCCGCCGGGAAACCCGGACGTGCGCCGGCCCCGGCGCCGCACGGGCAGCGCCGGGGCCGGGGTACGCGTCTCAGACGGCGGCGATCAGCAGCGCCGGGCGCTCCACGCAGTCGGCGACGTGCCGCAGGAACCCGCCGGCCACCCCACCGTCACAGACCCGGTGGTCGAAGGTGAGGCTGAGCTGGGTCACCTTGCGGACGGCGAGTTGCCCGTCGACCACCCACGGCTTGTCCACGATCCGCCCGATGCCGAGCAGCGCCGCCTCCGGGTGGTTGATGATCGGCGTGGAGCCGTCGACGCCGAACACGCCGTAGTTGTTGAGCGTGAACGTGCCGCCGGTCAGCCGGGCCGGCGGCAGGCTGCCCGCCCGCGCGGCGGCGGTGGTCGCCGCCAGTTCGGCGGCCAGCTCGGCGGTGGTGAGGCGCTGGGCGTCGCGCAGCACCGGCACCAGCAGACCCCTGTCGGTCTGCGCGGCGATGCCGAGGTGCACCCCTGCGGACTGCACGATCCGCTGCGCCTCGGTGTCGACCCGGGAGTTGAGCTGCGGGAACCGGCGCAGTCCGCTGAGGCAGATCCGGGCCAGCAGGGCCAGGATGCTCACCGGCGCGTCGGGAGTCGCCGCGTTGATCGCGGCCCGGGTCTCCAGCAGCCCGGTGGCGTCCACGTCGACCCAGATCGTCACCTCCGGGATCTCCCGCCGGCTGCGGGAGAGCTTGTCGGCGATGACCTTGCGGACGCCGGTGAGCGGGACGATCACGTCGCCGTCGGAGGACGGCACCGGCGTGACGGGGGCGTCCGGCACGGCGGCGAGCCGGGCGGCGGGCATGGTCAGCGCCGCCTCCACGTCGGCCCGGCGGATCACGCCGCCGGGCCCGGTGCCCCGTACCGCGTTCAGGTCGACGCCACGCTCCCGGGCCAGCCGCCGCACGATCGGCGAGATGACCAGGGCAGTCGCCCGCGCCGGGTGGCCGGGCGCGTCGCCCGTGGCACCGCCGCCAGCCGGGCGGGCCCCACCGATCGAAGCACCACCATCGCTCGGAGCAGCACCACCGGTCGAGGCAACACCCCCGGTCGGGGCCACACCGCCGGTCGAGGCAACACCGCCCGTCGCGGCAGCACCATCGGCTCGCGCGGTGTCGGCCGGGTCGGTGTCGGCCGGCTCGGGGGCGAGCGTCAGCCGAGGCCGGCGCCGACGGCGGGTGGCGCCGCCGTGGCCGGTGCCGTACCCGATCAGCACGTTGCCGGAGCCGGCCCGCTCCTCCTCGCGGTAGGTGGCGTGCCCGGCGGGCTCCTCGCCGCCGTCCAGCGGCGCGATGGTGATCAACGGCTGGCCGACCGGACGTACCTCACCGGCCGCGCCGTGCAGGGTGACGACCCGGCCGGCGTACGGGCAGGGCACGTCGACGACCGCCTTGGCGGTCTCCACCTCGACCACGCTCTGGTCGACGGTGACCACGTCGCCCACGGCGACCCGCCACTCGACGATCTCGGCCTCGCTCAGCCCCTCGCCCAGGTCGGGCAGGAGGAAGACCTGCGTCCGTTCGACCGTGGTCATGCCGCCGCCCAACGCGCGTCCGGCTGGTCGTCCCACTGAAGGCGGGCCACCGCGTCGAGCACCCGGTCCACACCGGGCAGGTGGGTGTGCTCCAACATCGGCGCCGGGTACGGGATGTCCAGCCCGGAGACCCGCAGCACCGGGGCGTGCAGCGCGTGGAAGCAGCGCTCCTGCACCCGGGCGGCGATCTCCGCGCCCACCCCCGCGAAGCCCTGCGCCTCCTGGATCACCACGCAGCGGCCGGTGCGGCGGACCGAGGCGGCGATGGTGTCGTCGTCGAACGGGACGATGGTGCGCACGTCCACCACCTCCAGGTCCCAGCCCTCCTCGCGGGCGGCCTCGGCGGCCTCCAGCGCGACCGGCACCGCCGGCCCGTACGCCACGAGTGTGGCGTCGCGGCCGGGCCGGCGCACGACGGCCCGCCCGAACGGCTCGGCCCGGGTCGGCAGGATCGCGTCGGCGCTGGCGAAGTAGAGCTTCTTGGGCTCCATGAAGACCACCGGGTCGGGGTCGTCGATCGCCTCGCGCAGCAGCGAGTACGCGTCCTCCACAGTGGCCGGGGTGACCACCTTCAGGCCGGGGGTGTGTGCGTAGTACGCCTCGGACGAGTCGCAGTGGTGCTCGACCCCGCCGATCCCACCGGCGTACGGCACGCGGATCACGATGGGCACGCTGAGCTTGCCCCGGGTCCTGTTGCGCAGCTTCGCCACGTGCGAGGCGATCTGCTCGAACGCCGGGTACGCGAACGCGTCGAACTGCATCTCGACCACCGGCCGCAGGCCGGACATGGCCAGGCCGACGGCGAAGCCGACGATGCCGGCCTCGGCGAGCGGGGTGTCGAAGCACCGGTCCTCGCCGAAGCGGGCCTGGAGGCCGTCGGTGATCCGGAAGACGCCGCCGAGCGCGCCGACGTCCTCACCGAAGACGACGACCCGGTCGTCGGCGGCGAGGGCGTCGGCGAGCGCGGTGTTGAGCGCCTTCGCCATGGTGGTGGCCATCAGGCGTCACCCTCTTCGTCGCGGGCGGCGGCCAACTCGGCGCGGACCATCTCGCGCTGCTCGATGAGCTGCGGGGTGGGCTGGGCGTAGACGTGGTCGAAGAGGCTCAGCGGGTCCACCGTGGGCTGCTCGTTCATCCGGGTGCGCAGGTCCGCCGCGTACGCCTCGGCCTGCTCGGCGACCTCGGCGACCGCCGCGTCGTCGAGCACCCCGCGGGCCCGCAGGTAGGTCTCCAGCCGGGCGATCGGGTCGCGGTCGCGCCAGGCGTCGACCTCCGCGCCGTCGCGGTAGCGGCTGGCGTCGTCCGCGTTCGTGTGCGGCTCCATCCGGTAGGTGTGCGCCTCGACGAGGAACGGCCCGTTGCCGGCGCGGGCGTGGGCGACCGCGCGGGTGAGCACGGCGAGCACGGCCACCGGGTCGTTGCCGTCGACCTGCTCGCTGGGCACGCCGTAGCCGACGCCCTTGTAGGCGAGCGACGGCGCGGCGGTCTGCCGGGACAGCGGGACGCTGATGGCGTAGCGGTTGTTCTGCACGAAGAAGACCACCGGCGCCTTGAACACGGCGGCGAAGTTGATCCCCTCGTGGAAGTCGCCCTCGCTCGTGGCGCCGTCGCCGATGAAGGCCAGCGCCACGGTGTCGCGACCCTGGTACGCCTCGCCGTACGCCAGCCCGGCGGCGTGCACGCACTGGGTGGCGAGCGGGGTGCACTGCGGCGCGGTGTGCACCTCGGTCGGGTCGTAGCCGCAGTGCCAGTCGCCGCGCAGCAGGGTGAGCACCTCGACCGGGTCGATGCCCCGGGCAACCAGCGCCATCGACTCGCGGTAGGTGGGGAAGACCCAGTCGGTGTCGCGGACCGCGAGGGTCGCGGCGACCTGGCACGCCTCCTGCCCCCGGGAGGACGGGTAGACGGCCAGCCGGCCCTGCTTGGTCAGGGCGGTGGCCTGGGTGTCGAAGCGGCGGCCGAGCACCATCCGGCGGTACAGCTCGCGCAGCGCCTCGACGGGTGGCTCCGGATAGTGGGGGCGGGCGGGCAACTGTGTGCCGTTCGGGTCGAGCAGGCGAACCGGCTCGGCGTCCGGCAGTAGCGGGCGCGCCGGGTCGGGCGGGGTGGCCGCTCGACGCGTACGCGGGGATGCCCTGCGGACCGCCTGGGGAGTGGTCGTCACGGCGGAACCTCCTGGGACGTGTGGTGAGCCTATGCTGTCGCGTGTCGGATGATTGACTCAAGATCCACGCAGAAGGCGGGACGGTTGGCATGCGGGAGGGGTATCGGTGAGCCAAGAAACCGGCGACGCAGCAGACCGGATGGTGGGATCGGGACGATCGGTTCGAGCTCTGGACGAGGTGGACCGGCGGATCCTCGACGAGCTGGTCCGCGACGGGCGCACGTCGGTGCGCACCCTCGCCGAACGGATCCACATCTCCCGCACCAACGCGTACGCGCGGGTGGAGCGGTTGGTGCGCGACGGGGTGATCACCGGGTTCCGCGCCCAGGTGGCGCCCGAGGCCGCCGGGCTGGGCACCTCGGCGTACATGGCGCTGACGATCGAGCAGAACACCTGGCGGGAGGTGTCGGCCGAGCTGGCCCAGGTCCGCTATGTCGAGCACGTCGCGTTGCTCAGTGGTGAGCACGACGTGTTGGCTCTGGTCCGGGCTCCGGACAACGCCGCCCTGCGGGATGTGGTGCTGGACCGGGTGCAGCGCATCGCCGGGGTGTTGTCGACGCGGTCCTGGCTCGTCTTCGAGGAGTTCGGCGGGACGCAGAGTCCCTGGCAGTAGGGCATAACACGAATTCTTTGACAGAGTGCCAAGATAGGCGATTTACCGGAGAACGTCGCTACTATCCGCGACGTGGCTATATCGAACGAGTTGTGGGAGCAGGCCCGGATCGCCGCACCGGCACCGACCAAACCGACGTCGACCAGGCCGGTGTCGACAGCTCCGCGGTCCTTCCGCGGGGACATCGAAGGCCTGCGCGCGGTGGCCGTGCTGCTGGTGCTCCTCGGTCACGCCGGAGTGCCGTACCTGCCCGGCGGTTTCGTCGGTGTCGACGTGTTCTTCGTGATCTCCGGCTTCCTCATCACCGGCCTGCTGCTCGACGAACTCGACAAACGTGGGCGGCTCTCGCTCACCGACTTCTACGCCCGGCGCGCGAAGCGTCTGCTGCCGGCCGCCGCGACCGTCCTGCTCGCGACCCTGGTGCTCACCTACGTCTTCCTGCCTCGTGGCCGCTGGTCGGCCACCGCCTGGGACGTCATCGCCAGCGCCTGCTACGCCATGAACTGGCGGCTGGCCGGGCAGTCCGCCGACTACGTGGCCGCCAACGACGCCGCGAGCATCGCCCAGCACTTCTGGTCCCTCGCCGTCGAGGAACAGTTCTACCTGGTGTGGCCGCTGCTGCTGATCGCCCTCGGGTGGTTCGCCCGCCGCCGCGGACGTGCGAGCCGTGGCCTCTACCTGGCGGGGTTGGCGCTGATCGCGGTCCCCTCGTTCGCCTGGGCGCTGTACGTCTCACCGACCGAACCCTCGGCGTACTACGTGACCACCACCCGGATGTGGGAGTTGGCCCTCGGCGGCGCCGTCGCCGTCACGGCGACCTGGTGGGGCCGGTCACCACGCCTGGTGGCCGTCCCGCTGGCCTGGGCCGGGCTGATCGCCGTCGGCGCCTCCGCCGCGCTGATCACCACGGACGCCGGCTTCCCCGGCTACGCCGCGCTCGGCCCCACCCTCGGCACCGCCACGGTGATCGCGTTCGGACCGGCCGCCGGCCGCGCCGGACCCGCCCTCCTGCTGGGCCGGCAGCCGCTGCGCTACGTCGGCGGGATCTCCTACTCGCTGTACCTGTGGCACTGGCCGGTGCTTGTCGCCGCGCAGGCACAGTTCGGTGACCTCGGCGTCGGCCCCGCGCTCGCCGTCGTGGCCGCCTCGGCGATCCCCGCCGCGCTCACGTACCACTTCATCGAGAACCCGGTCCGCCGGTCACCGGTCCTCGCCGACCGGCCAGCCTCCGCCCTGCGCATCGGCGCCATCTGCACCGGCGCGGCCGCGCTGGCCGGCCTGACCTTCCAACTGGCCGTCCCGTCGACGACGGGTACGACGTCCCCGACGGCCATCATGGGTCAGGTGCCCGGAGGGTCCCCGCAGGCGACGCCACCGGCCGCCCCGGGCGCTGCGGCGCTCGGCGGATCCCCCCGCACCAGCCGGGCCGGGGTGCCCGTCGACAAGGTCGCGTCGATCACCCCCGACCCGGCGCGGGCGGCCCGGGACGCGCCGCTGTCGCAGGCGACGAAGAGCTGCCACGTGTCGCTGGAGTCCGCGACGCCGGAGGTCTGCGTCTACGGGAAGATGAACTCCGCGACCACCATCGCGCTCGCCGGGGACTCCCACGCCGACCAGTGGGTCCCCGCCATGCGGCTGGCGGCGGAGACCAACGGGTGGCGTCTCGCCACGTACACCAAGAGCGGATGCCCGTTCCTGACGGCGGAGATCTCCCTGAACGACAGGCCCTACTCGGCCTGCACGGAATGGAACAGGAAGGTCCGCGAGACGCTCGTCGGCAAGGGCCGTCCCGACCTGCTGATCGTCACCAACGCCGAGTACCCGGTCAACGGCGAGCCGGCCGCGAAATGGCGGTCCGCGCTGGTCCGCGAGCTACGCAAGACGTGGAGCGGCATGATCGCGGAGAAGGTGCCGGTGGTGGTGCTGCGGGACACGCCGCTGCACCTCAAGGACGTCGCCGAGTGCGTCTCGAAGAACCCGAACCGCCTGACGAAGTGCGCCGACAGCCGGGACGAGGTCCTGGGCCGCGGGGGTGGTCCGGCCCAGGAGGAGGCCGCCGACGGGCTGTCCGGCGCCCACCTGATCGACCTGAACGACTGGATCTGTCCCGCCGACCGGTGCGCCCCCGTCATCGGAGGAGTCCTCGTCTGGCGCGACGCGCACCACCTCAGCGCCACGTACTCGACGACCCTCGCGCCCCAGGTGGGCGCCGCGCTCAAGCCCGTGCTCGCCGAGCTGTGACCCGCCGGGCTGGCCCGGACCTCACCGTTCTGGTGGGGCCTCCAGCCCGTCCCGGTCGGCCAGCTCCAACAGCGGCTCCAACGAGTGCCGGTCGCCGTCCAGGCCGGCGTGCGGGTCGCCGCGCTCGGCGAAGCGGGCCGGGACCGACAGCACGTCGAAGTCCTCCGGCCGAGCGTCGTCCAGCTCCGCCCAGGTCAACGGCGCCGACACCAGCGCCTGGGGCGTCGGTCGGATCGAGTACGCCGAGGCCATCGTGTGGTCCCGCGACATCTGGTTGTAGTCGACGAAGACCGGCCGGTCCCGCTTGTCGCGCCACCAGGTGGTGGTGACCAGCTCCGGGAGCCGGCGCTGCATCTCCCGGCCCAGCGCGAGCACCGCCCGACGGCAGTCGCCGAAGCTCCACCGCGGCTCGATCGACAGGTAGATGTGCAGGCCCCGCCCGCCGGTGGTCTTCGGGTAGCCGGTCATCCCCAGCTCGGCGAGGAACGCGTTGACCTCGCGGGCCACCGGCACCACCTGGTCGAACCCGACGCCGGGCAGCGGGTCGAGGTCGATGCGTAGCTGGTCGGGTCGCTCCACGTCGGCGGCGGTGACCGGCCAGGGGTGAAACCGCAGGGTGCCCAGGTTGGCCGCCCAGATCACCACCGCCAACTCGCTCGGCGCGACCTCGTCGGCGGTCCGGCCACTGGGGAAGGTGATGTGCGCGGTGCGCACCCACTCGGGAGCACCCGCCGGCAGCCGCTTCTGGTAGAACGCGTCGCCCCGGTTGGTCTGCCGGGTGGCGATCGTCGCGCCCTCGAAGACGCCGCGCGGCCAGCGTTCCAGCATCGTGGGCCGGTCCCGCAGGGCGCGCAGGATGCCGTCACCCACCGCCAGGAAGTAACTGACCACGTCCAGCTTGGTCAGCCCACGCTCCGGGAAGTACGGCTTGTCGGGGCTGGAGACGCGGACCAGCCGCTCCCCCACCTGAATCTCCTCCGCCACCGTGGCCACGCCCCCGAGCGTACGGCTCGGGGGCGGGCCGGCGGGGTAGGCACGTGCCAAAGTCCTCGGTCGAGCCAGGGGCTTTACAGAGGCCCTAGCGGCCAGGAACCAGCGTGGCGGGTTGCTGCGGCAACTCCTGGGTCGGGCCGCCGACCTGCACCGGCGGCGTCGCGGGCGGCTCCTCGGCCACCGCGGTCTGCTGCTCGACCGGCACCCCGGGGGGCGACCGGCGGGCCACGAAGCCCGGCGTCCAGTCCTTCAACCGCAGCGCCGGCCGCTCGACCAGCTTCCAGGACAGGAACGCGGCGGCGAAGGCGACCGCGACCGACATCGCCGCGAACGGCACGTAACCCCAGCGGCTCCAGCCGAGGCTCGCCATCACCTGCTGGAAGACGAACCCGTAGATGTAGATGCCGTACGAGTAGTCGTTCTTGCGGCCCACCCAGTGCAACTGGCGGGGCATCCGCACCGACAACCAGACCAGCAGGTACGCGAACGCGGGCAGCCCGATGACGAAGAAGCCGCCGAAGAGCAGGGACAACCCGAGCGCCACCGCCGAGCCGATGCCCAGCGCGTCGTTGATCGGCACCCGCTCCCGGTAGAGGTCCAGGGTCGCGCCGGCGGCGAAGAGGAAGCCCAGGTAGACGATGTAGTGGAAGGTCATCGTGCCGACCAGCGGCGACACGAAGGTCCAGCTCGCCGTCGGCGCCGGGCCGCTGATCCGTCCGGAGCTGACCCAGTCCTGCAGGATGCTCAGGTAGAGCGCGACGGTCAGGAACAGCACGAACCGGCGAGCGTTGCGCAGCACGGCGGTCACCGCCAGCACGCCCACCACGACGTAGCAGAACATCTCGTACTTGAGCGACCACAGGGCGCCGTT
Source organism: Micromonospora sp. DT231 (assembly GCF_049847025.1). NCBI lineage: Bacteria > Bacillati > Actinomycetota > Actinomycetes > Micromonosporales > Micromonosporaceae > Micromonospora > Micromonospora sp. DT231. The sequence goes on from NZ_JBNCNO010000007.1 coordinate 10,539, forward strand.
GAAGACGCTGTAGTTGACCTTGTCACTCCACGGGGTGGTCTCCGTGAACAGGTCGCGGATGCCGTACTGGCGGACACCGGTCCACCAGTTGGCCTGCAGGTAGGCCAACGGGCCGCCCCGGTCCCAGGCGTTGTCGAAGAAGCCGGCGGTGCTGCCGTGCTCGCGCAACGTGACGAGCGGGGCGATCACCAGCGCGCTGACCAGCAGGCAGACCCAGAGACCGGGGAAGATCCGCAGGGCCCGGTGCCAGGCGTAGCGGATGATGCCGGTACGCCGGGCGCTACGGGTGATCAGCAGGCCGGACAGCACGAAGAAGCCGTACACGGCCATGGTGCCGACGTTCGTCTGCCGACCGGTCAGGTGGTAGCCCAGGTCGTTGGCGCCGAAGCCGAGCGGCTTGGAGTGCGACAGCACGACGCCGACGGCGAGGCAGAGCCGGATCAGCCCGATGCCGTTGCTCCGGCCGGAGAGCAGGTCGGCCAACGTGCCCCGGGACCGGATGAGAGCGGGGGTAGTCATGCGGTCAGGCACCTCTCGGCATCAGGCGGGCACCTCGGCGCCGGCGTGCTCCCACAACTGCTTCATCTCGGTGTGCAGGTCGTCGCTCGGTGACCAGCCGAGCACCTCGGCGGCCAACCCGACGTCCAGCCGCTGCCATTTCGTCTCGGCGGGACCGGTCTGCTCGGCCTCGATCAGGTCGGTCGGGACCTCACTGACCTCGATGAGGAGGCGGACCATATCACGCGCGCTGGCCCCCACTCCCCGACCGATGTTGATCACTTGACCGGCCGCCTCGGGGCGGGTCGCGGCCAGTTGCACGGCGGCGACCACGTCGCCGAGACCGATGAAGTCACGCCGGGAGCCGAGCGGAGCCAGCTCCAGGCGGGCCCGCTCACCGGCCCGCTGGGCGTCGCGCAGCCGGGCCGCGACCACCCCGAGCAGGCTGTGACCGGGCTGGCCGGCGCCAATGACGTTGCCCACCCGCAGCGTGACGCCCTCGACCAGGCCCTGCCGGTCCGCGGCGGTGATCGCCTCGGTGCAGCGCAGCTTGAACTCGCCGTAGGGCATCACCGGCGCGGGGGTCAGCCGCTCGGGCATCGACGTGTCCACCGGGACCAGCCCGTACTCGTGCACGCTGCCCATCTGGAGCACCCGGACCCGCCGCGGCAGGCGGCCCGCGGCCGCCAGGAGCCGCTCGACGAGTGTCACGTTCACCGCGAGCATCTGCGCCTCGCTGAGGCCCCACATCCCGCCCGCCGCGTTGATCACCACGTCCGGGTCGAGGTCGGTCAGCACCTCGGTGATCTCGTCGATGTCGGCGGCGGCCAGGTCCAGGGCACGGAACTCGACACCCGGGCCGATCACCTTCGGGGTACGCGCCACGGCGACCACCGTGTGACCCTGGTCGGCCAGCGCGCGGCTGATCGGGCGGCCGAGGAAGCCGGTGCCGCCGAGCACCACCATCCGGACGGGCCGTGCGGTGTCCTCCGCCGGACGTCGTGGTCTGACGGTCATGGCGTCGTCTCCCTGGCTGGTGTCGGTCATCGGCCCGGCCCGAACGCGTGCCGGGACAGGCTGCGCACGCCGGACATCCTGCCCGTGAGGATCGCCGTCGGCAGCAGGGTGATGGCGTGCAGGCGGGACGAGGTGTAGGTGCGGGCCGCCCGGGCCGCCCGAGGCCAGCCCTGCTCGTCCATCCGCCGGGCGACGTCGAGGAAGAACGCCCGCGCCTCGGTGAACCGGGAGCCGTTGGCCGCGTCGGCGGCGGACTTGCTGACCGCGTGCCGCCGGTACTGGAAGCAGAGGGTGTTGTCGACGGCCATCTGCTCACCGCGCTGGATCAGGTCGATCACCAGGGCCAGGTCCTGGATGACCTGGAACTCCTCGCGGAAGTCGACGGCCTTGAGCGCGTCCGTCCGCCAGCAGATCGACGGGAAGTAGAACCAGCAGCCGCGCAGCAGGCTGGCCGCCAGGTCCTCGCCTCCCATCAGCTCACGGGAGCGGATCCGGGGGGCGTAGATCCGCCGCTTCGCCTCGTCCACCATCGTGATGACCACTTTGCCGTGGGCGTCGATGGTCTCGACCCCCGGCTGGACCATGCCGACGCCCGGGTACTGCTCGATCACCGATCGCACCGTCGCGATGTAGTTGGGGTGCATGATGTCGTCCGTGCCCATCATCACCAGGTACTCGTGCTCGGCGAGACCGACGCACTTGCGGTAGTTGGCGGTGATCCCGAGATTGCGCTCGTTGCGCTGGTAGCGGACCCGCTCGTCGTCGATGCCCGCGAACCACTCGGGCACGCCCGGCTCGGTGCCGTCGTCCACCACGGTGAGGCGCCAACCGGGGTCACTCTGCGCCATCACGCTGCGTACCGCCGCCTGCATGAGGGGCACGCTTCCGTAGTACGGCAGCATAATGTCGACAATCATTGGGTGGGTAGGCCTAACTGTCCGTGGTGAAAATGCGCGGCGGGCGCGGCCACATTATCAGGCTCACCCCCGCGATCGGCCAGCGCCGAACCGGGCGGCGCGCCCACCCCGACCGCATCGATCACCCGTCCGGCGCCAGCCCTCGCGGGCGCTATCATCGTCGCGCCCCGTAACCCCGCCCCCCGATCGGACGCCGATGTCAAACCGCGCCGTCGCCGCCACGGACGCGCAGCCCGCGCCCACCGACGGGGGAAATCCGCCCCTGCCCGCCGGGCCGGACCGCCCGCCGGTCTCCCTCGCCCGCCGGCTGGCGCGCAGCGTCTGGCTCTGGCCGACGGCATTCGCCGCGCTCGCCGTCGGGTGGCGGATCGGCAGCCCGGAGATGTGGCACGACGAGTTGGTCACCATCGACGTCGCGACGCGCTCCACCGGACAGATCCGGGCCATGCTGGCGAACGTCGACGCCGTGCACGGGGCCTACTACCTGTTCATGCACGCCTGGACGACGCTGTTCGGCACCAGCCCCGTCGCGGTACGTCTGCCGTCGGCGCTGGCCATGACCCTGGCCACCGCCTGCGTGGCGCTGGCGGGGCGACGGCTCTTCGACCACCCGACGGGTGTCGCCGCCGGGTTCGTCTTCGCCCTGGTGCCCACGGTCACCCGGTTCGGGCAGGAGACCCGTTCGTACGCCTTCGTCGTCCTCGCCGCGGCGGCGGCCACCCTGTTCCTGCTCCGCGCGCTGGAGCGGCCCGGGTGGCTGCGCTGGGTGGCGTACGCGCTCGCGGTGGGCGCCATCGGCCTGGTCAACGTGGTGGCGCTGACCCTGCTGGTCGGCCACGGCACAGTCGTTCTGATCCACTGCTGGCGGCAGCGCCGCTGGTGGTCGCTTGCCTGGTTCCCGCTCGGCGCCCTCGGTGGGGTGGCGATCGCCGCGCCGGTGATCCTGCGGGGCATGAAACAGGCGGGCCGGCAGATCAGCTGGATCCCGGACAGCTCGCCCTGGACGGTCTGGGAGCAGGCGTACGGCTCGACGCTGCTCGCCGTCGCGGTGACCGCGCTGGCCACCGTGGGTCTGCTGACCCACCTGCGCCGCGACGCCATGGACCGGACGGTGGGCGCCACGCTCGTCGCCGTGCTGCCGGTGCCGGTGATCCTGCTGGCCTCGGCCGGCGAGATCAACTACTTCTTCGCCAAGTACCTGCTGTTCCTGCTGCCGGCCTGGGCGGTGCTGGCCGGCGCCGGGATCGCCGCGCTGCGCCGGGCCCCGCTGATGGCGGCGGGACTCGTGGTCGTCGCCGCGCTGTCCGTGCCCGGTCAGCTCACGCTGCGCGCGGAGTACTCGCACGGCTGGTACACCTATCCGCAGGCACGCGCCTTCGCGCCCCTGTCCTACTCCCAGGCGGCCCGGGTCATCGAGACCGGCTACCAGCCCGGCGACGGCCTCGTGGTGGGCGGCGTCTGGTGGTGGATGACCGAGCCGGGGGTGCGCTACTACCTTCCGGCGGACATCTCCCCGCGCAACGTGTTCCAGAAGCGCACGGCGGCCCAGCGCAACGAGCTGTTCGGCGCGGACTGCGGCGACCCGGCGAGCTGTCTGCGCGACGAGCCGCGGCTCTGGCTGGTGTTGCCGACCGTCACCGACGCACCGCTGACCGGGCTGCCGAAGCAGCGGGCCGCCCTGCTCGACGAGCGCTACCAGGTGGCCCGGCTGACCCACGTGACCGGGCTGACCGTCGCCCTGCTGCAACGGCGCGGTTGACCCGCTGCGATTACCGTCGCCGGCACCCGGGTAGGGGGTCGGCATGGCGGAACTGTCGACGCTTTGGATCATCCGGCACGGGGAGAGCACCGCGAACGTGGCGGCGACGCGGGCCGAGGCGTCCGGTGAGGAGCTGATCGGGCTCGGTCACCGCGACGCCGACGTGCCGCTCTCCCCCACCGGCGAGGACCAGGCCCGGGCCACCGGCCGCTGGCTGGCCGGGCTGCCGCCGGAGCACCGGCCGGACGTGGCGGTGGTCTCGCCGTACCTGCGTGCGGTCCGCACCGCCGAGTTGGCGCTGCACGGCACCGGGGTGCCGATGAGCCGCGACGAGCGGCTACGCGACCGTGAGCTGGGCATCCTCGACGGCCTGACCGGGCACGGCGTGCGCCGGCGATATCCGGACGAGGCCGAGCGGCGGGCCCGGCTCGGCAAGTTCTACTACCGTCCGCCCGGCGGGGAGTCCTGGACCGACGTGGCGCTGCGGCTGCGGACGCTCCTCGGCGACCTGCGCCGGGACCACGAGGGCCAGCGGGTCCTGCTGTTCGGCCACGACGCGCTCGTCTTCCTGCTGCGCTATCTGGTGGAGGGGCTGACCGAGCCGGACCTGATGGCGCTGACCCGCGAACACGTGATCGCCAACTGCTCGATCACCGACTGGTCCGCCGACGCGCGGGGCCGACTGACACGTGGTGGATTCAACGAGGTCGGCCACCTGCGGCGCCAGGGCGCCCAGCCGACCAGGGAGGACGAGATCCATGCCGAACCGGTCTGAGGTGCAGGTGATCACACCGGGGTTGCTGCGGGACTGGGCGCTACCGGTGCCGGCCGGCGGCAAGGAGAGCCGGGGCACCGTGCTGATCGTCGGCGGTTCCCGCTTCACCCCCGGCGCGGTGCTGCTCGCCGGGGTGGCCGCGCTGCGCGCCGGCGCCGGGGTGCTCCAGCTCGCCGTCGCCGAGTCCGCCGCCGCCACACTGAGCATCCAGGTGCCCGAGGCACTTGTGGTGGGCTTGCCGGAGACCTCCGACGGCGCGGTGGCCGCCGACCGGGACGGCCAACTCGACGAGCTGGTCGCCCAAGCCGACGTGGTCACCGTCGGGCCGGGACTGAGGGCGATCGACGAGACCAGGCGGTTGCTGGGTCTGGTCCTGGAGGCGGCCCCGCCGCGGACGTCGCTGGTGCTCGACGCGTACGCCCTGGGCGCGCTCAGTCACACACCGGACCTGCTCGCCGGTTCGGGCCGGCCCGTGGTGCTCACCCCGAACGTCACCGAGGCCGGGCACCTGCTCGGCCGGGAGCCGGGCGACGACCTGGACGCCGAGGCGGCCGAGCTGGCCGACAGGTACGAGGCGGTCGTCTCGCTCTACGGGCACGTGGCCGCGCCGGACGGGCGGAGGTGGCGGGAGGAGAGCGGCGACGCCGGGCTGGGCACCTCCGGCAGTGGGGACGTGCTCGCCGGGCTGCTGGCGGGGCTGTTGTCCCGGGGCGCCGACCCGGCGCAGGCCGCCTGCTGGGGTTCGTTCGCGCACGCGGTGAGCGGGCAGCGGCTGATCCCCCGCTACGGCCGGATCGGTTTCCTCGCCCGGGAGCTGCTCGATGAGATCCCCGGAACGCTGTCGATGGTCTGACCGGCCGTTGTCCGCTGTCTCCGGACACGAGCACCGGGGACGCGGCGACCGCCTCAGTCGACGCGTACACCGAAGGGCCCGGCACGATGCCGGGCCCTTCGTCGTGCACGGGGGTCAGTCGCCCGAGCCCGGCTCGGCCATGTGGCGGTGCTGCTCGGACTTGAGCTTGTCCGGGATGATCTTTCCAGCCGCGGTCTGAACCTTGTTCATCAGCGACCCCGCGGTGACCGTCTGGTCGCCCTTCATCAGTGCCTCGAAGCCCTGCGCGGCGACCTTCGCCGGGTCGTCCTTGGAGCCCGCCCCGACCCGGGTGTCCTCCATGTCGGCCCGGTCGAAGAACTGGGTGTCGGTCGGCCCCGGCATCAGTGCGGTCACGGTGACACCGGTGTCCTTCAGCTCGTTGCGCAGCGCCTCGGCGAAGGACTGCACGAACGACTTCGAGGCGTTGTAGACAGCCTGGAACGGCCCCGGCATGGTCGAGGCGATCGACGAGGTGAACAGCACCCGGCCCGCGTTCCGTTCGACCATGCCCGGCAGCAACCGCTTGGCCAGGTGCACCGTCGAGCGCACGTTGAGGTCGACGATCTCCAGCTCGTCACGCAGGTCGGTGCCGCCGACGAAGGCGCCGCCGGCGCCCCGGCCGGCGTTGAGCGCCAGGGCGTCCACCGGACGCCCGGTGGCGGCGATCGTCGACGCCAACTCCTCCACGCCCTGCTCACGGGCCAGGTCGACACGGACGGGCTGAACGTTCGGGCCTCCGTCGCGGCGCAGCTTGTCGGCCGCCGACGAGATGCCGTCGTCCTCGGCGGCCACGATGAGGTCGAAGCCGTGCTCGGCGAACTGCACGGCCAGCTCGTACCCGATTCCACTGGACGCGCCGGTCACCACGGCGAGCGGCCGGTCGGTGGACGGTGTGGTCATGATGGGTGACTCCTCTCCTGGGGTGGCGGTCGTACCGGCAGCGGTAGCCGCTCCCTATCGTGTGCCCCCACATCGCCCGTCCAACCCTGCCGACGCGTGGCGTACGGAGGTCGCCCGGGACGTCCCCGGCCGGCCCGGTAGGATCGGCGCGGGCCGTTACTGGCGCGTGGGGATGGACAACCATCGGGGAGCGGCCCCGTCACGAGGACGTTTGCCGAGCGCCTGGGCCTTCCCGCACGTCTGTTGGAGGTCGCATGTCGCACAACGCCGAGTCCACCGCATTCCGTAGTGCCCTCGAGGTGATCCGGGCTGTCGAGCCGCGGGTGGCCGACGCCATCGGCGCCGAGCTGACCGACCAGCGGGAGTCGCTCAAGCTCATCGCCAGCGAGAACTACGCATCGCCGGCGACCCTGCTGGCCATGGGCAACTGGTTCAGCGACAAGTACGCCGAGGGCACCGTCGGCCGCCGCTTCTACGCCGGCTGCCAGAACGTGGACACCGTCGAGGCGCTCGCCGCCGAGCACGCCCGGGAGCTGTTCGGCGCGGCGCACGCGTACGTGCAGCCGCACTCGGGCATCGACGCCAACCTGGTCGCGTTCTGGGCAGTGCTGGCCGACCGGGTGGAGTCCCCCGCGCTGAAGAAGGCGCAGGTCCGCCAGGTCAACGACCTCACCGAGGCCGACTGGTTCGCGCTGCGCCGCGAGCTGGGCAACCAGCGGATGCTCGGCATGTCGCTGGACGCCGGCGGCCACCTCACCCACGGCTTCCGGCCGAACATCTCCGGCAAGATGTTCGACCAGCGCAGCTACGGCACCGACCCGACGACCGGCCTGATCGACTACGACCGGGTGGCCGAGGCGGCCCGCGAGTTCAAGCCGCTGATCCTGGTCGGCGGCTACTCGGCGTACCCGCGGAAGGTGAACTTCCGGATCCTGCGGGAGATCGCCGACTCGGTGGGCGCGACCTTCATGGTCGACATGGCGCACTTCGCCGGCCTGGTGGCCGGCAAGGTGTTCACCGGCGACTTCGACCCGGTCCCGCACGCGCACATCGTCACCACCACCACCCACAAGTCGCTGCGCGGCCCACGCGGCGGCATGGTGCTCTGCCAGCCGGAGTTGGCCGACCAGGTGGACCGGGGCTGCCCGATGGTGCTCGGTGGTCCGCTGCCGCACGTGATGGCCGCCAAGGCCGTCGCGCTCGCGGAGGCCCGCCGCCCCGACTTCGCCGACTACGCCCAGCGGATCGTGGACAACGCGCAGGCGCTCGCCGAGGGGCTGCTGCGCCGGGGCGCGAAGCTGGTCACCGGTGGCACCGACAACCACCTGGTGCTCATCGACGTGTCCGGCTACGGGCTCACCGGCCGGCAGGCCGAGCAGGCGCTGCTCGACTCGGGCATCGTCACCAACCGCAACTCGGTCCCGCAGGACCCGAACGGGGCCTGGTACACGTCCGGCATCCGGATCGGCACCCCGGCGCTGACCACCCGGGGGCTGGGCACCGCCGAGATGGACCAGACGGCGGACCTGATCCACACCGTGCTGACCCAGACCACGGCCGGCGCCAACGCCGACGGCACCCCGTCCAAGGCGAAGTACGCCCTCGACGCCGACCTGGCCAACAAGATCGCCACCCAGGCGACCGACCTGCTGGCCCCCCACCCCCTCTACCCGGGCATCGACCTGGCCTGACGGCACCGGCCGCGACGGGTGCACGTGGCACCTGTCCAGATTGAGCGACATGCCTCCGGGTCACAGTCATGACTCGGAGGCATGTCGCTCACCGAGGCGGCCGACATCAGTCCAGGGGGCGCTTCAGGTGGTAGCGGTGGACCTCGGTGCTGCCCTGGACGTTGTTCACGTCCTCGGCCGCGGAGACCAGCTCCCACCCCTCCCGGCCGGCGCGGTTGAGGTGCGCGATGGCGGTGTCACCGAAGGCGGTGATGTCCTTGCGGGACCCGTCCGGGGCGTACCAGACGAACGAGACGTGGAAATTGCGGCCCTGTCCCTGATAGCGGCGGACGAGCAGGGCGTACTCCCAGGCAACCATGCGGCCCATTATGACCGTCCACCCAGGACGACGGTGCGCGGGCTGTCGCGCATTGCCACGCGGTGAACGCGGTGTGTCAGCCCATGAATGGGTCACCCCGCGCTCGGCCCGGTCCGGCGGTCACCTCCGACGACCGCCGCGACCTCGGTCGGAGGACCGAAGGCGTCGTGGTCACCGGGTGACCCCGATGAGGGTGGCGAGTCGGGCCACGCTGGCGGCCGCGGGTCCGCTGTGGGCGATCTCGGCGATGAGGGTACGAGCGGCAGGCCGGTAGCGAACCTCGGCGGGTGCGGTGGTGTCGGCGTCGGCCAGGGCACGCCCGGCAGCGGTGAGGTCGCCGGCCTGGAGGTAGGCGCGTGCGGCGTCGATGCCGTCCAGGCCGGTCGCACCACGGCGGCGATCGCCGCGGCTGAAGTCCACCTCGTGAACGCCTCCCCAGACGACTGGTCCTACTGGATCAATGAGGCGCAGGGTCACGCTCAGGCCGGCTACTGCTTCGTCAAGCTCGAAGACTGGCCACGCGCTCGCGACCACCTGCGGGCAGCTCTGCGGTTAGGGCTGTGGCCGGCAGGTCAACACGTGCTGGATAAGGGACTCCTGGGAGTGCAGCTAGGTCAGCGTGTGTCTCGCGAGAAGTTCGCACCGATCTTGCAGTTTCGGTTGTCGATATAGGTGATATGCCCCTTGTGTCGGGACAGAAAGTGCAAGATCGCGGAGCGGGGCAGTCCGAGCCTGGCAATCACCTACTCCTGGTGCCGGGTCTGGGGCCTCACAGGCGTTCTGTCGCATGCCACAACTTCGTGATCGGCGAGGCAGTGCGGTTGACGAGCAGTGGTTCCGCCTACAGCAACGGTGTTGTCCTGGATCTCAACGTGGTTGCGGTGGCGCTGCGCCGGCCAGGCACGACCTCGATCACCAACCGCCCCCCTTTGGCAAGGTGCACGAGCCGCCCGTCCTTTGCTCTGCACCCCAATAGGCGCCGGTCGCAGACCGTAGCCGTCGCGCCCGCGGGTGCAGAGCAAAGGCCCCCCGACCACCCCCGGACACGCAGTGCCTGACCCGCCGACCGGCACCCCACGCACCCCTGGCCGACCAACCCGGGTCGATGGACAAGACCTTGGGCACAACAGCATGAAAGGCGAGACAGTGCCCATTGACGAACAACCGCTCGCCCTAACGCAACGGCGTTGACCAGGAAATAGTGGCCTCCGCCCGTGGGCGAGGCCACTACAACATGGATCGAGCGCGATCATCGAAGTCGTGCGCGGAAGCGTCAGACCAGCGCGGGGGTCTGGGCGTGGATGTGGAAACGCAGCGAGCGGGCGTCGGTGAAGCACTCCCGCATCGGGCGCACCAGATCCCGGTGCTCGGGGGTCCGTTCCCAGGCCTCGAAGTCGGCAAGGCTCGCCCACTCGCTGGTGATCAACCACTGTTCCGGGTCGGTCGACGAGCGGCACACCTGGTCGACCAGGTGTCCCGGCACCCCGTCGGCGACCAGGTGGCGCACTTCCTCGTACGCGGCGAGGAAATCGTCGGTGCGTGCCACCGGCACCCGCACCAGGAACACCACCCGCGCCCGCTGTCCACTCATGGCGTCTCTCCCCTCATCGGCACCGCCCCGCGCAGGACCAGCGCACTGTTGAACCCGTCGAAGCCCCGCGCGCAGACCAGCGCGAGCCGGCTGCGCGGCTGGCGGTGCTCGCGGAGGAAGTCCAGTTCGCACCCCTCGGCGACCTGCTCCGGGCCGGACGACGCGGGCAGCGTGTCGTGCGCGAAGGCCAGCAGCGCGGTGGCCACGTCCAACGCCGAGCCGCCCTGGTACGCCCGCCCGGTCAGCGGCTTCTGCGTGGTCACCGGGACCGGCCGGTCGGCGAACACGGCGCGCAGCGCCTCGGCCTCGCTGCGGTCGTAGCGGGGCACACCGAGGGCGTCGGGCAGCACCACGTCGATCCCGGCCGCGGCGACGCCGGCCCGGTCCAGGGCCAGCCGCATCGCCCGCGCGTACTGGGTCGGGTCGCCGGCACTGTCCGCGGTGGTGTGCGCGGCGTCGTGGGTGGAACCCCACCCGCTCACCTCGCCGTAGACGCGGGCGCCCCGGGCGAGGGCATGTCCCAACTCCTCCACCACGAACACCGCGCCGCCCTCGGCCGGCAGGTAGCCGCTGGCCGTGGCATCGAACGGCCGGTACGCCAACTGCGGATCGGAGACGTCGCTGAGCAGCCCGGAGCGAAGCTGGCACGCCAGCGCGTACGGGCTGAGCGGGCACTCGGTGGCACCGGCGATCACCACCGGGGTGCCCCGGCGTACCGCGCGGGCGGCGTGCGCGAGGCTGTCCAACCCGCCGGCCGCCTCCGCGACAATTACCCCGCTCGGGCCCTTGAACTGGTGGTGGATGGACAGTTGCCCGACGCTCGCCGCGTAGAACCAGGCGATCGACTGGTACGCCCCGACCGTGCGCGACGTGCCGCCCCACAGCCGTTGCAGCTCCCGCTGGCCGAACAGGTTGCCCCCGGACGAGCTGGCCAGGGTCACCGCGTAGCCGTACGGGTCGGGGGCCCGCTCGGGCAGGCCGGCGTCGGCGAGCGCCAGCCGGGTCGCGGCGAAGCCGAGGTGCGTCCACCTGTCGGTCTGCACCACCTGTCGGCTGTCGGCGTAGGAGTCGGCGGTGAAGCCGGGCACCTCCCCGCCGAGTCGGGTCGGATAGCCGGCCGGGTCGAAGAGGGTGATCGGTCCGGTCCGGCGGGTGCCGGCCAGCACCGTCCGCCAGTGCGCGTCCGCGCCGATCCCACTCGGCGCGACCACGCCGATGCCGGTCACCACCGCCCGCGCGGCAGGCACGCCGCCACCGGGCCGGACGGCGCTCACGCCGCCACCGGGCCGGCCGACCGGCGGAACACCATCGCCGACTGGAAGCCGCCGAACCCACTGCCCACCGACAGCGCCACGTCCACCGGGACCTCCCGGGCCTCGTTCGGTACGTAGTCCAGGTCGCACTCCGGGTCCCTGGTGCTCCAGTTGGCCGTCGGCGGCACCACACCGAACTCGATCGCGAGGGCGCACGCCGCCATCTCGATCGACCCGATCGCGCCGAGCGAGTGCCCGACCATCGACTTGATCGAGCTGATCGGCACCCGGTACGCGGCCTGGCCCAACGCCCGTTTGAACGCGGCCGTCTCGTGCCTGTCGTTCTGTCGGGTGCCCGAGCCGTGGGCGCTGATGTAGGAGACCTGCTCGGGGAGGATCCGCCCCTGTTTCAGCGCGTCGGTGACGGCGAGGCTCATCTCCAGGCCGTCCGGGCGCAGCCCGGTCATGTGGTAGCCGTTGCTGCGGCTCGCGTAGCCGGCCACCTCGCAGTAGATGTGCGCGCCCCGCCGGCGGGCGTGCCCGAGCTCCTCCAACACCAGCACCGCCCCGCCCTCGGCCAGCACGAACCCGTGCCGGTCGGCGTCGAACGGGCGGGAGGCGTGCGCCGGGTCGTCGTTGTCCGGGCTGGTCGCCTTGATCGCGTCGAACGAGGCGACGGTGACCGGCGAGATCGGCGAGTCCGCCGCGCCGGCCAGCATCACGTCCGCCTCACCGTCGACGATCAGCTGGTGGGCGTAACCGATGGCGTCGATGCCGGAGGTGCAGCCGGTGGACACCACCTGCGCCGGGCCGTGCAGCCCGTGTCGGCAGGCCACGTCCGCGGCGAGGCTGCTGGGCACCAGCGCCTGATAGAGGTACGGGCCACCGCGCGTGGCGTCGACAAGCCAGCGCTGGCCGTGCTCGCTGACGGTGACGTACTCCTGTTCCAGTGCCATCGTGCCGCCCACGGCGGTGCCGAGCACCACCCCGGCGGTGTCCCGCTCGGCGTCGGTGAGCACCAGTCCGGCGTCGGCGACGGCCTCCACGGAGCAGGCCAGCGCGAACTGCACGTACCTGTCGGCCCGGCGTTGTTCGGCCTCGGTGAGCCCCGCGGCGGTCGGGTCGAAGTCGCACTCCGCGGCGATCTGCGACCGGAACGCCGACGGGTCGAAGAAGCTGATCCGCCGGGTGGCGGTCCGCCCCTCGGTGATGGTCTTCCAGAACCGGTCCCGGCTGGCGCCGCCGGGGGCGACCACCCCGATCCCGGTGACCACCGTGCGGCGTCCGCTCACGACGCCACCTCGGTTCGCGACTGCGGGGCTCGCAACCCCGGCTCACTCCTCGCGCTCACGACCCACCGCGCTGTTCGGCCAACTCGGTGTCGACGTGCCCCAGCTCTGGGCGCGGGGCGAGTGGGCCCAGGTGGAAGACCACCTCGGCCGGTTCGACGCCGGTGTTGCGGAGTCGGTGCCGCACGTTCACCGGCACGAACAGCGCCTCACCGGCGGCCAGCAGCGTCGGCTGGTCGTCCAGGTCGACGGTGATCGCGCCGCGCACCACGTACAGGAACTCCTCGCTGTACGGGTGGTAGTGCTCGGCGATCCGCTCCCCCGGCGCGAGGGCGGCGACCCCGAGGAAGCCGGAGGTGCTGCCGACGGTGCGGGGGCCGAGCAACACCCGCAGCTCACCGCCGCGTCGCCGGTCGGCGGGTACGTCCGCGGCGGCGATCGGCCGGGTGCTCAGGTCACTCATCGCCGGCCTCCGTCGGGGTGTCCTGCTCGGCGCGCTGCCGGGCGATGCGCTCCACCCGATCCTTGATGACCGAGAGTTGGATGACGCTGTTGGTGTTGATCCGCTCGGTCATCCCGGCGTTGTCCACCGGCGCGGTCGGCTTCATCGCGAAGTCCTGCGTCCAGGTCATCCGGGTGCCGTCGGCCTCCTCGGAGTAGCGCCAGTGGATCCGCATGTACTCGAACGGCCCGGTCTCCACCCGGTACGCCCGGACCTGCCTGCTCACCGGGTCGGAGGTGCGTTCGCTGACCCAGCTCCAGGACACCCCGTTCTCGTCGGGGTACATGGTGAGCCGGAACCGCACGGTGTGGCCCTCGCGGTGCAGGATGTCCACCACGGCGTACTCGGTGAACAGTTCGGTCCAGTTCGCCACGTCGTTGGTGACCTCCCAGACCAGTGCCAGCGGCGCGTCGATGACCACCGTGTTCTCGGTGTGCCCGGGTGGGTCGACGCGGCGGGCGACCAGGTCGGCCACCGCCGGGATGCTCAGCTCCCCGGCCTGCTCGGGGATGCTCACCTGCCACCTGTCGGCGACGACCGCGGAGAGTTCCAGCAGTGCCAGTGAGTCCATCCCCAGCTCTTCCAGCGACGCGGCGGGCGCCCGGGCCGCCGCGTCGGGGTCCAGCCCACAGTGCGCCACCAGGATGTCGGTGATCTCGGCGGTCATCGGGCGACCATGAGTGACGGTCATCGGGTCCTCCTGAGGGTTATGTCGGGCTCCGCGGCGGACGCGGAGCGTGGTGCGGGGGTGGCCGTCGTCCGCTGCGTGGACGCCGCGTCGGGCGCGGCGAGCAGGCGGTCGACCAGGCCGGTCGTGTACCGGCCCTTGCGGAACGCGGCGTCGTCGAGCACGCGCCGGACGAACGGGATGGTGGTGTGGACGCCCGGCCCGGCGATGTCGAACTCGTCCAGGGCCCGCTCCAGCCGGTTGAGGGCCAGCTCCCGGTCCGGCGCCCAGACGATCACCTTGGCCAGGAGCGAGTCGTACCAGGGGCCGACCAGGTAGCCGGCGCTGGCGTGGGTGTCCACCCTCGTGAACGGGCCGCCGGGTGGGGTGAACCGTTCCAACCGGCCGGGGGTCGGCGCGAAGTCCCGGGCGGGGTCCTCGGTGTTGACCCGGCACTCCACCGCGACGCCGTGCAGGCGGATCTCCTCCTGCCGCCAGCGCAGCGGCACCCCCGCGGCGATGTGCAGTTGCTCGTGCACCAGGTCGATGCCGGTGACCATCTCGGTGACCGGGTGCTCGACCTGGATCCGGCAGTTGATCTCCAGGAAGTGGAACTTCTCCTCGGCGTCGACGAGGAACTCCAGCGTGCCGGCGCCGACGAAACCGACGGCCAGCGCGCCCCGCAGGGCGGCCTCGGCGATGGTGTCGAGGACGGCGGCGGACAACGCCGGGGCGGGCGCCTCCTCGACCAACTTCTGGTGCCGGCGCTGCACCGAGCAGTCCCGGGTGCCCAGGTGCACCCCGTTGCCGTGGGAGTCGCAGAGCACCTGCACCTCGACGTGCCGCGCCTCGGTGAGGTAACGCTCGACGTACACCCGGTCGTCGCCGAAGGCGGCCTGGGCGGCGGCGCGGGTGCGGGTGTACGCCCGGCGCAGCTCACCCGGCGTCCGTACGACGGTCATGCCCCGGCCGCCTCCCCCGGCGGCCGCCTTCACGATCACCGGGTAACCGACGTCCGCGGCGATCTCCGCCGCCGCGGCGGCGGTCGACACCGGTGCGACACTGCCCGGCGACAGGGGCAGGCCGGCACGGCTCAGCAGCGCCCGCGCCGAGGACTTGTCGGCGAGCGCGGCCATCACCGACGGCGGTGGGCCGATGAAGGTCAGCCCGTTGTCCACGCAGATCTCGGCGAAGTCGGCGTCCTCGGAGAGGAAGCCGTAACCGGGGTGTACGGCCTGCGCGCCCACCTGCCGGGCCGCCTCCACGATCGCCGCCGCGTTGAGGTAGCTGCGCCGACTGGACGCGGGTCCGATCCGCACGGCGCGGTCGGCGAGGCGGACCACCGGCGAGTCGGCGTCCGCCGCGGAGTAGACCACAGCGGTACGCACGCCCAGCTCCTTGCAGGCGCGCAGCACCCGCAGGGCGATCTCGCCCCGGTTGGCGATCAGCACGGTCTCGAACATGGTCAACCACCCTGCGCCGTCATGCCGGGTCCAGCTCGACGAGCGGCTGGTCGTACTCCACCGGGTGGCCGTCCTCGACGAGGATCGCGACCACCCGACCGGCGCGATCGGCGGTCACCTCGTTCATCAGCTTCATCGCCTCGACGATGGCGACCGGTTGGCCCGGACGGACCAGGTCGCCCACCGCGACGAAGGGCTTCGCGCCGGGCTCCGCGGCCCGGTAGAAGGTGCCGACGATGGGCGCCCGCACCGCGGCCCGTGCGGGCACCGGCGTCGAGGGCGGGCCGGTGGGCCGCGCGGCCCCGGCCGAAGCGGTAGGCGCGTCCGCCCGGCTCTGCTCATCCGGGTGCCACTCGACCTCCAGCACCGCCGGCCCGCTGCGCAGTCGGATCCGGCGCACCGGCCCGGCCAGTTCGGCGATCAGGTGGTGTGCCTGCCGGCGCAGACCGGCGAGTGCCTCCTCGCCCTCCACCCCGGTGTCGTGCGATGCCTCGACCGTCGACACCGTCGCGTCCCCGGCGCTCACCGGGCACCCGCCCGCGCACCGGCGCGTGCCATCCCGAACCGTCGGAAGCGCTGGCGACGCAGGCGGACCAGCATGGCGGGCGGCACGTCCAGCAGCGGCAGCAGATTGTTCAGCAGGGCGGCGCGCAACCGGTGGGCGGTCTCCGCCGGGTCGTCGTGCGCGGCCGTGGACGGCTCCGGCACGACCTCGTCGACCACCCCGAGCCGGCACAGGTCGGGCGCGGTGAGTCGGAGCGCGCGGGCGGCCTGCGGCGCCGCCGACCGGTCCGGCCAGAGGATGGCCGCACAACCCTCGGGGCTGATCACCGAGTAGACGGCGTTCTCCAACATGAGCACCCGGTCGGCGACCGCGAGCGCCAGCGCGCCGCCGCTGCCGCCCTCTCCGGTGATCACCGCCAGCACGGGGGTGGGCAGCACGGTGAGGGTGAGGATATTCTCCGCGATGGCCGCCGCCTGGCCCTGCTCCTCGGCGCTCACCCCGGGGTCGGCGCCGGGGGTGTCCACGAGGGTGATCACGGGCAGGCCGAGTCGGGCGGCGAGGCGCATCAACCGCAGCGCCTTGCGGTGCCCGGCCGGGCTGGCCATGCCGAAGTTGCGGGCCACCAACTCGGCGGTCGTGTGCCCCTTCTGGTGGCCGATGACCATGACATGCCGGTCGGCCAGCCGCGCCACACCGCCCACGACGGCCGGGCAGTCCCCGCCGAGCCGGTCGCCGTGCAGCTCCAGGAACCCGTCGAAGACCGAGTCGAGATAGTCGAGTGTGGTCGGTCGACCGGGGTGTCGCGCCAGCCGGACCGTGTCCCACGCGTCGCGTACCGCCGGGGTGTCACCTCCGCCCGGCGTGGCCGCCAGGGCCGCGTCGGCGAGGCGCTCGCGGCGCGGCGCCGGCTCCTGCCGGGGTACGGGCGGACGGGTCGGGCGGGCGGCACGGGTGGCGGCGAGCAGTGCCGCCAGCCGTCCCCGCAGGGACCGGCGCTGCACCACCATGTCGACCTGACCGTGGCGCAGCAGGACGTCGGCGCTCTGGAAGCCCTCCGGCAGCGCCCGGCCGGTGACCTGGCGGATCACCCGGGGGCCGGCGAAGCCCATCCGCGCGCCGCTCTCCGCGAGCACCAGGTCCGTGTTGGTGGCGAACGACGCGGCCACCCCGCCGTAGGTCGGGTCGGTGAGGACGCTCACGGTGAGCAGGCCCGCCTCGCGCAGCGCGGCGATGGCCTGGCTGACGGTGGCCATCTGCATCAACGACAGCGCGCCCTCCTGCATCCGCGCCCCACCGGAGGCGGTGATCAGGATGAGCGGGACCCGGTCGTCGAGCGCCCGTTCGGCGGCCCGGGTGATCAGCTCACCCACCGCGCAGCCCAGGCTGCCGCCCAGGAAACGGAAGTCCATCACCGCCAACACGGCCGGGTGCCCGCCGATGGTGGCGGTGGCGCACACGACCGCCTCGGACAGGCCGGTGCTGGCGCGGGCGGCGCTGAGCCGGTGCGGGTACGGCAGCACGTCGACGAAGTCGATCGGGTCCGTCTCGGGAAGCTGGTCGGGCATCAGCCCCAGCGACCCCGGGTCGACAAGCTGACGGAGGCGTTCCGGGGCGCTCAGTCGGGCGTGCTCCCCGCACTCCGGGCAGACGTCCAGGTTGCGGCGCAACCGTTTGCGGTAGAGCAGGCTGGCGCAGCCGGCGCAGCGCGACCAGAGCTGCTCCTCCCGCGGCGCGGTGGCCGTCACGACCGCCGCCGGGTGTCCGGGGCGTCGAACCGGTAGAAGCACTGCGCCATCGCGTCGCGCGGTGAGCGCCAGGTGGGCAGGTACGGCGACACGTACGGGCGCAGACGGTCGCTGACCCGGATGAACTCCGGGTGATCCCGGGCGCCCTCCACCGCGTCCGCTGCCGGATGCTCGGTCTCGAGCAGGTGCACGTAGAGATCGTGGAGCCGGTACAGCGAACGGTGCCGGACGCCGACCAGGCGCGGCAGCTCGGTCGCGTCCGACTCGGCGAAGATCTCGGCGACCCGCTCCTCGGCGGTCGGATCCACCTTCGCGACGATCAGTGATCGGTCCATACTGGGCCTCCCCCCACAGCGTCCGGCCGGCGACGGGTGGCCCCGGACGCGCTGGACGACTGCGGACACGATGCGGCAGTCCTCGTCACGGCGGCGTCACCGTGACGCACCGGCCAGCGACGTAGGACGGTGACGCTGCGTTGACGCATCCTGTGTACCAGCTATGCGCACGCCCCACCCGCGGCGGTCGAGCCGACGAACGTTTCCGCAGTTCAGAACCGATCTCAGGTTGACTGTCGGCCAATAGAACATTCACCGCGCCGTTGACTCACCGTGACCGCTATTGATAATCTTCACGGTGGTCAGCCCGGCCGTCCCGGCGGGCGGGGCCGCCCGTCAGCCGTGGGGCGCGCCCGCACCGGTGGGGCCGACAGTGGCGTCACGGGCAACCGATCCGGGACACAGCAGACAGTCGGGACGAGCGTTCCGCAGGGGGTGCCGCCGTGACCGCTGACCCGTCCGTGCCGACCGCCGGCGAACCGCCCGGCGAAGGCGTCGCACTCCACCTGCTCGGCGGTTTCCGACTGTTGCGCGAGGCGGCGCCGGTCGTGGTGCCACGCGGGCTGCAACGGGTGATCGCCCTGATCGGGCTGCGCCCCGGCGCCACCCGCAGCCAACTCGCGGGCCTGCTCTGGCCCGACGCGTCGGAGGAACGGGCGCTGTCCTCACTGCGCACCGCGCTGTGGCGGCTCCGCCAGGACCCGTGCTGCCCGATGACCGTGGCCAGCGACACCGTACGGCTCGGCCCGACGGTCCGGCTCGACGTGGACGACCTGGTCGGCACCGCGGCCCGGGTCCGCGACGGCGACGACCCGGGCATCGCGGCGGGAGCGCTCGCCGCCGGCCGGCACGACCTCCTGCCCGGCTGGTACGACGACTGGGTGCTGCTGGACCGGGAGCGGCTGCGCCAACTTCGCCTGCACATGCTGGAACAGGTGGCCGGGCAGCACCTGACCGCGGGGCGGCACGGCGAGGCCCTCGAAGCCGCGCTGGAGGCGATGGCCGCCGAGCCGCTCCGGGAGACGCCCCACCGCCTGGTGGTCCGCATCCACCTCGCCGAGGGCAACGCCTTCGAGGCCGTGCACGCCTTCTACGTCTACCGGGACCTGCTGCGCCGGGAGTTGCGTCTGGAGCCGAGCCCCGCGATGAGCGCCCTGCTCGACGACACGCTCGCCCCGATCCGCCAGGCCACCCGCGACGCCGTCACCGACCGCCCGTCACCGGCGGGGCGACGGACGTGACGGTGATGTGACAGACGCTGCGGCACGGTAGGCGCACAGAGCACGTGGCGCCGATCCGAGGATCGGAAAAGCCACCGGCGGAAGGGGTCCCATGAGTCGTCTACTGATCGTCAGCCGGATCATCCCGGGCGCGGAGGGGCGGGTCGCACAGATCTTCGCCGAGTCCGACGCCACCGACCTGCCCGGTCTGACGGGCGTCACGCACCGATCCCTGTACTGCCTGCACGACCTGTGCGTACACCTGCTGGAGACCTCGGACGTCGATCCGGACGCGCTCGCGGCGGCCCGCAACCACCCACTCTTCCAACAGGTCAACGAGCGGCTCTCCGCGCACACGTCGCCGTACCTGCCGACCTGGCGCTCCCCCCGCGACGCGATCGCCGGTTGCTTCTACCGGTGGGACGCCCCCGACGCGCCCCCAGCGCGCCCCGCCGGCTCCGACGCGCCCCCGGCGCGCCCCGCCGGCCTCGACGCGCCCGCGGCACGCCCCGCCAGCACCAACGCGCCCGCTGCGCGCCCGTCCAGCACCGACGCGCCCGCGGCACACCCGGCGGGCTGACGTGCCCGCCGCCCCGCCGCACGTCCTGATCATCGGCGCCGGCACGGGCGGGTTGTGCCTGGCGCACGGCCTGCGCCGTGCCGGGATCAGCGTCGCCGTCTACGAACGGCACCGCGACCGCGCCGAGGGGTTGCTCGGCTACCGGGTCGGCATCGGCCCCACCGGTAGCCGGGCGCTTCGGCAGTGCCTGTCCCCGGAGTTGTTCGCCACCTTCCTGGCCACCTGCGCACGCCCACCGCACTACTTCAACGTGGTCACCCAGGGGCTGCGCCAGACCGCGTCGTTCCCACTACGACCCAGCGCCGACCCGGTGCACACCGAACACTCGGTGGCCCGGATGGTGCTGCGCCAGGTGCTGCTGACCGGCCTGGACGACGTGGTGCACTTCGACAAGACGTTCACCCGCTACGAGCAGCGCGACGACGGCACTGTCACCGCGTACTTCGCCGACGGCACCGACGCCACCGGCAACCTGTTGGTCGGCGCGGACGGCACCCACTCGGCGGTACGCCGGCAGTACCTGCCGCACGCCGTCACCCGTGACGCCGGCACCATCAACATCGCCACCCGGATCCCGCTCACCGCGCACACCCGCGGCCTCGTCCCGGAGCGGGTCCGTCAGGGCATCTCGCTGATCTTCGGTGTCGGCGGGATGATGGGTGTCCTGCACGTCATGGAGTTCAAGTGGGACGCCCAGCGGGTGGTCAAACCCGGCGTCAGCGACGCCGACGCCGCGCTGCTGCGAAGCTGGCCCGGCCTGTCCCACGACACCACCACCGACAACATCAACCTGATCATCTGGAGCACGGGTCGCCGATTCCCGGCCGACGTTATGGACCGTCGCGGCGAGGACCTGGTGAACGTCGCCCTGGACCTCACCGCCAACTGGCATCCGAACCTGCGGGAGCTGCTGACCCGCGCGGACCCGGGCAGCGCCCTGCCCATCAGGGTGACCACCTCCGAGCCGACACCGCCCTGGAAGAGCAGCACCGTCACCATGCTCGGCGACGCCATCCACACCATGACCCCCGGCCGCGGGGTGGGCGCCAACACCGCGCTGCGCGACGCCCGCCTGCTCTGCGACCAGCTCGGCCATGCTGTCACCGGTGACAAGACGCTCGTGCAGGCGGTCGCCGACTACGAGGCCGCGATGGTGCCGTACGGCTTCGCGCGGGTCGCCGAGTCACTGAACCGTAGCGGCACCAGCGGCGACGATCGGATGTACCGGCCGGTGGTGGGTCGACTCGCGCTGCTCGGCGCGCGCGGCTACTTCGGAGTGACGAGTCGGGTACCCCGGCTGCGGCGCCGGTTCGTCGACGACTTCCACACCTACGAGGGCGACCAGGACTGAGTCCTGCATCAGCCCGTCGACCCGGGCCCGGCGTCCCCCGCCGGGTCCGGGTCTCGTCGTGGCGGGTCCCGTCGTGCCGGTTCTTTGTGGCGTCCTGGTGCGACGCTGCGTTACTCGGCGGGCACCGCCTGAGGTGGTCACCGTGACCGGGACGCCTGCGGCCGATCCTCTCACTTGCCGGCAACACGCGTGTGCGAAGCTGCGGCGAGTTTTTCTCGTGAGTTTTCCAACGAGTTGAGAGGGAGGTTCGCCGTGGCGTGGTCTATCGGACACTCGCTGATAGTGGTACTGGCACTGTTGCTGGGCCTGGCCGCCGGGTGGCTGCTGCGCGGCCGGCGGGGCGTACAGGGCAATTCGATAGTGGACGGAGACCCCGTCGCCGGGCTGGCCGTTCTCGAAACGCCGACGCCGGCGGCCACCACCGACGAGGCCCGGCCCGCGGCCGCCGTCGACCCGGCCCCCGTCGCGGTCGCCGACGAACCGGTGCCGGTGGACACGATCAGCGCTCCCGCCGCCGTCACCGGACCGGACAGCGCGCCCACGCCGGTGGAGGTCCCGGCGGAGGCCCCGAGCACCGTCGACCCGGCCGACATGGCGCTGACCGAGGCCCCACCGTCGGCACCGTCCGACGCGTCCGACCTTCCGTCGGAGCCCGTTGTGGAGTCGACCCCCGAGCCGGTCGCGGCCGACGAGCAGCCCGCCCCGGCGGCCGTGATCGCCCCCCGCCAGCCCGCGGACGACCTTCCGCTCGACGCCACCCCGGCCGACGAGCCGATCACGACCAGCCAGGCCGACGAGCCGACCGCGACCGACCTGGCCGACGAGCCGACCGCGACCAACCCGGCGGACGAGCCGACCGTGGCCGACGTGGCCGACGAGCCGACCGCGACCAACCCGGTCGACGAGCCGACCGTGACCGACGTGGCCGACGGGTCGACCGCGACCAGTTCGACCGGCGATGTGGCGACCGAGGCCGCGGTGCCGGTGAACGCCGACGCGCGGAACACCGACCCGACGGACGCCAACGGCCTCGAAGCAGTGCCGACGGACACGGACGCCGAGCCGGAGCCGGTGCCGTCGGCGGTTGCCGTGCCTGCGGTAGTACCCGCCGTGGCCGCGACCCCTCCGGTCGTGACGACCGCTGCCAACGGCACGGACGCCGACCTCACGGGCCCGGCCGACGACTTCCGCCGGATCCAGGGGATCGGGCCGAAGATGGCGGCGGCGTTGCAGGACGCCGGTGTACGCACGTACGTCCAGCTCGGTGCGCTGGACGAGGCGGCGCTGCGCGACCTGATCCGGGCCGCCGGCCTGCGCGCCGCACCCGGGCTGGCCACCTGGCCACAGCAGGCCCGCGTGCTCGCCGGTGCCGGCGACGAGATGGCCGCCGTGCTCCCGGGCGGCAACCCGTCCTGACGCGCGACATCGAGCCCCCGGTCCACCGTCCGACGCGACGGTAGGCCGGGGGTTCTGCCGTCGGGGCCGCACCATCCACGGCCCCCACCGAAGGGGTGATCGACTCGGCTTTCAGAAAACCGGGCCATCCACCCGGCCCGGACACCCCGACTTTCAGGAAGCCGAGTCGACCACCCCAACCCCACCACCACCCCAACCCACCACACCCCCACGATCGACTCGCGCTTCAGAAAACCGCGGCATCCACCCGGCCCGGACACCCCGACACTCAGAAAGCCGAGTCGATCACCTCGGTTGGGGGAAGGCGCGGCGAATTCGCGGCCGGGTGGTCGACCGATCGTTACCGTCCGTTCAGGTGGGCCGGACAGGTCCGTCGAGTCGACAGGTTCCGCAGGAGAAGCCCGTGCACCTCGCCGCGCCGGAGCCCGGGTCCCCGCGGTCCCGTCGTCCTCCGGTGCGTGATCCGGAGGCCCCGCGCCGGGTGACCCTCCTCGAGCTCTTCTTCGACCTGGTGTACGTGGTCGCCCTGACGCTCATCTCGCAGGGCATGGTCGACCAGCTCGACTGGCACCGGGCCGCACAGGCGCTGATCCTGCTGGCCGCCGTGTGGTGGACGTGGGTGATCACCACACTGGTCACCGACCTGTACAACCCGGAACGCACCGAGATCAAGCTGCTGATCAGCGCCGTGATGTTCGGCGCGCTGCTGATGACCACGGCGATCCCGGACGCGTTCGGCGACCGCGGACTCGCCTTCGCCGGCACCTACGTGGCGATCCACCTCGGGCGCGGACTGTTCCTGATGCCGGCCGTCCGCCGCGAGCCGCAGACCCAGCGCCGCGCGGCACGCATCTTCATCTGGTTCGCGGTGTCCGCGATCCCGTGGATCATCGGCGCGTTCGTCAGCGGTGAGGCCCGCCTGGCGTGCTGGGCCCTCGCGCTCGCCATCGACTACGTCGGCTTCCGGCTCGCGTACCCGGTGCCGGGGCTCGGGGTGGTGCCCGAGCCCCAGCGCAACGTCACGGCGGAGCATCTCTCCGAGCGCTACCAGCAGTTCTTCATCATCGCCCTCGGCGACGCCATCCTGACCATCGGCACCATGTTCAGCGAGGCGCACAGCGAGGCGCAGAACATCGGGGCCTTCGCGGTGGCGTTCCTGACCACCCTGCTGCTCTGGCGGATCTACGTGCACAAGTCCGGTCAGCTGCTGCCGATGGCCATCAAGGGGTCCGGGTCACCGAGCAAGTTCCTGTTCACCGCGCCGTACACCCATCTGCTGATGGTGGCCGGGGTGGTGACCACGGCGGCCGGGTTCGACCTGGTGCTGCACGATTCGACCGGGCGGACGCCGCCGGCCTGGGCGGCGGTGATCCTCGGCGGCCCGGCCCTCTTCCTGGCCGGCCGGGCGTCCTTCGAGTACGAGGTGTTCAGCCGGGTGTCACTGTCCCGCCCCGGCGGTGTGCTGGCGCTGCTGACGATCGCGCCCGTCGTGCTCTACCTGCCGCCGGTGTTCGCCTCGCTCGGCGCCCTCCTGGTGCTGATCGGTGTGGCCTACGCGGACTTCCGGCGCAGCTACGGCAAACCACCCGAGGCCCCGTCCCCACCGCACTGAGCCGACCGGCCGCCCGGCTCACACCCCGGCGAGCAGCCGCCCGGCGTCCGGCACGTACGGCTCGACACCCAGCGTGGTCAGCAACTGGTGCACGGTGGCGGTGGCCGCGGTGAGCACCGGACGGCCGAGCCGGGCCTCCACCCTCGGCACCGCCGCCAACGACGGCAGCTGTACGCAGGCGGACAGGACCACCGCGTCCACGTCGGTCACGTCCAGCCGCTCGGCCAGCTCGACCAGGTGAGCGGTGGGGATGCGCCCCACCGCCACGTTGTCCGGCTCGCTCAGGCTCACCGCCTCGGTCACCCGCACGCCGTACGAGGCGAGGTAGGCCGCGACGGTCGCGGTCAACGGCGGCAGGTACGGCGCGATCAGGGCCACCCGACGGGCTCCCAGCACACGCAGCCCGGCGACCAGCGCCCCCGCACTGCTCACCACGGGCATGTCGTGCCCGGCGCGACCGGCCGCCCGGCCCAGCCGCCGCTCGGCTCGTTCGTGCGCGCCGGGGCCCTCGCACATCACCGCCACCAGGCAGGCGTACGCGAGCACGTCGCAGCGGGCGTCGGCCAACTCGGCGACGCAGCGGAGGGCGGACCGGTTCATCCGGGCCAACTCGTCCGGGGTCACCTGACGCAGTCGTACCCGGCTGCTGTGTGTGGTGAAACGGACCGTCGCGTCGACGGCCTCGCGGCGGCGCAGCATGGCCGGGATCTCGGTCTCCATCGTGGTGTTCGAACTGGGCACGACCAGGCCGACGCGGTAACCGCTCACACCAACGCCCCGGCGTACGCGCGGACCTGCAGCCGCTGCGCGGCGGTGCCGCCCAGGCGCACCTGCAGGCCCAGCGGCGCGGCGGCGCGCCGGACGTCGTCCAGGTGCAGCGAGCCGTGCCGGTCCACGGTGAGCACCGGCGGCTCCTCCAGGTCGCCCTCCGGCGCGTGGAAGGAGAGCAGGGTGACGGAGGTGGTGAGGTAGCCCGGGTACGCCGCGCGGGCCGCCGACTCGTCCCGGTGGGCGAGCACCACCAGGTCGTCGAGGTGGGCGAAGTCGGCGGCGAGGGCGCCGGCCTTCCAGTGCGCCGGTTCCTCGGCCGCGCCGGTGAGATGCCGGGACCTGTTCGCCGAGGTGATGTAGAGGTGGTCCGATCCGGTCTCGGCGAGCGCCCGCTCGAAGAAGAGGTTGGACGGGCAGGTCAGGCCCGGTGCGATCACCTGGGTGGTGCGCAGCCCCTGGTCGATCTGGGTGAGGTGCTCGGGGAGCCGCTCCGCCGCCGGCCCCCGGAACCCGAACGGCCCGGCGCCGTAGAGGGCGTCCATCAGTGCCCGCACCCGACCGACCGGCAGTCGGGGCGAGATCCGCGTCCAGTCGAACATCCCGGGGATCCGGCCGATCGCGGTGGTGATGCTGCCGACCTGCTGGGCTGGGCGGCCCTTGGCCAGGTTGACCCGGCGGACGGTGGCCTCGTCGGGACGGGTGACGATGACGTAGAAGTTGGCGAACGCCGCGGCGACGACCGCGCCGCGAGCCAGCGCGCGGGCCGCGACCGCCACGTCCTCGGGGCGGTCGATGTACAGGTGCGGTGTCGGGGCGTCCATGAGTCCTCCTCGGCGGGGCCGTGAGGCAGTTCTACGTCCGCCGAACGGTGCGACGGCGGGATCGGTCGCCGATCCGATAGCCGACACGCGTTACCCCGTGCGAGCGGCCGATCCCGGGCGGTACGCAACGGCGGACGGCCTCGGCCGGATGGGGGATCCAGCGTGGCCCCGCCTCGGTGTCAGTTAGCCGCACGACCCAATTGGGTACAACGACTGCATCTCAGATCCACCACATTTCCTCAGGAGGCAGCGATGCGCGGCACCTCGATACTCGGAGTCATCGTCGTGATCTGGCTGGTGATCGGCGCTGTCGCCGCCGGCCAGCGTGGCTACTACAGCGGCGACGACACCAACTGCGCCGAGGCCGGCACCATCCTGGTCACCATCGTGGCCGGGCCCTTGAACTACATCGGCGCCAACCCCAAGGTCGACTGCAAGCTGCCCGAACCCTCCAAGTAGGACAGACGTACACCGGCCCGCGCCCCTCGACCCCCGGGGCGCGGGCCGGTGTCCGCACGGGGACGGCTCGGCCGTTCCGAGACGTTACGCGCCGGCCCGCCGCTCGCGCCCCCAGGCGGCCAGCGGCTCGAGCGCCTCGTTGAGTCGCGTGCCGTCGGCGGTCAGCGAGTACTCGACGCGGGGCGGCACCTCGTCGTAGGAGACACGGTGCACGACGCCGTCGCGTTCCATCTCCCGTAGGTGCGAGGCCAGCACCTTCTCGGTGATCCCCGGCAGCAGTCGACGCAGCTCGCCGAAGCGGCGGTACGGGTGCTCGTGCAGCGCCCAGAGGATCAGCACCTTCCACTTGCCGCCGATCACCTCCATCGCGGCGTCGATCCCACAGATGTGTCCCTCTGCTGCGCCCGGCCGGTTCAGCGTCGTCATGGCCACCCCTTCCGACCTCCTGGCTCACCCGGGGGTAAGCACCCACTCCGAGGTGCGTACTTGATCACCGGAGTGCTTCCGACAAGCCTAATCGGCATGACACCGAACGCTGTGCAGAAGACCTCCGTCACGATGCTGGGGCTCGGCGCGATGGGCTCCGCGCTGGCCCGCGCCTGGCTCGCCGCCGGTCACCGGCTCACCGTCTGGAACCGCACCCCGACCCGTGCCGCTGTCCTCGGCGCCGAGGGCGCACGGGTCGCGACCAGCGCCGCCGAGGCGGTCGCGGCGAACACCCTCGTCGTCGTCTGCCTGTTGGACGACACCTCGGTCGACGAGGCGATGGCCGGCGTCGACCTGGCCGGCCGGGACCTGGTCAACCTGACCACCAGCACCCCCGCCCAGGCCCGCGCCCGCGCCGTCTGGGCCCACGAGCGGGGTGCCCGCTACCTCGACGGCGGGATCATGGCTGTCCCCCCGATGATCGGCGTACCGGAGGCTGGCGGCTACGTCTTCTACAGTGGCTCGCGGGAGCTGTTCGAGCGGCACCGGGAGACGCTCGGTGTCCCGGTCGGCACCACCTTCGTGGGCGAGGACCCGGGTTTCGCGGCCCTGTACGACGTGGCCCTGCTCAGCGGCATGTACGGGATGTTCGCCGGGGTCACCCACGCCTTCGCCCTGATCCGCGGGGAGGACATCGATCCCGCGGCGTTCGCGCCACTGCTCGCCGACTGGCTCGTCGCCATGGCCCCGGCCGTGCACCAGACCGCCGACCGGCTGCGCAGCGGCGACTACACCACGAATGTCGTCTCCACTCTCGCCATGCAGGTGGCCGGCACGCCCACCTTCCTGCGCACCGCCGAGCAGCAGGGTGTCAGCGCGGAACTGCTCGACCCCTTCTTCGCGCTGATGGGCCGCCGCCTGGCCGAGGGCGCCGGCGAGGGCGCCGGTGAGGAGGATCTGGCCGGCGTGGTCGACCTGCTGACGCGCCGCACACCCCGTACGGCGTCCTAGGAGGCTGGTCTGCGGGCGTCGTCGGTGTTTGTCGAGGCGAAGGCCGGGAACCGACCCGCGTCAGCCGGCGGACGACGAGCGGGGGCGTGGCATGCAGATCGGCTACAAGCTGGCCGCGGAGGGATACGGCCCTCAGGAGATCATCCGGCAGGCTGTCCTGGCCGAGCAGGCTGGATTCGACTTCGTCGAGATGAGCGATCACTTCCACCCCTGGCTGGAGGCGCAGGGCCACTCGTCGTTCACCTGGAGCGTGCTCGGCGCCATCGCCGCCAGGACCAGCACCCTTCGTCTCGCGACGGGCGTCACGTGCCCGACCGTCCGCTACCACCCGGCGATCATCGCGCAGGCCGCGGCGACGATGGCGCTGGTCTCCGACGGACGGTTCACCCTCGGGGTGGGAGCCGGTGAACGGCTCAACGAGCACGTGGTCGGGCAGGGCTTTCCCAGCGTCCGGGGACGGCACGAGCGGCTCCGCGAGGCGCTGGAGATCATCCGACTGCTCTGGCAGGGCGGCTACCAGTCCTACGAGGGCCGGCACCTGCACCTGGAGGACGCCCGGGTCTTCGACCTGCCGGACACCCCGCCGGTGATCGCGGTGGCCGCCAGCGGCGAGGCGTCGGCCCGGCTCGCCGCCGAGCTGGGCGACGGGTTGTTCGCCACCGAGCCGGAGGCCTCGATCGTCGAGCACTACCGGCGGGCCCACGGCTCCGGTCCGCGCTACGCCGAGGTGCCGCTGGCCTGGGCCACGGATGAGCAGCAGGCGGTGCAGGCGGTGTTGCAGACCAGCCGATGGATGGTCACCGGCTGGAAGGTGATGAGCGAACTGCCGAACCCGGTCAACTTCGACGCCGCCAGCGCCCACGTGGAGGAGAAGCACGTCCGCCAACTCTTCGCCGTCGGCCCCGACCCGGAGCCGCACGTGGCAAAGGTCAGGTCGTACGTCGAGGCCGGCTTCGACCACGTCGTCCTGCAGAACGCCGGCCCCGACCCGGACGGCTTCCTCGACTTCTTCGCCGGCACCCTCGCCGCCCGGCTGCGCGCCATGTCCTGAACTGCCCGGAGGTGTCCCAACGGCGGGGCGGGGGCGACGCCAACCCGAGACGGTCGCACCGGTAAGTCGGAACGGCCGCCCGGACGATCGTGGTGATCGTCCGGGCGGCCGGATGGGCGGCCCCGGGGGTCCGCTCAGCGGAAGCAGTGCGCGACAGGTACCGCGCTGCCCTCGCAGTTGGTCGGTTCGTTCTCGATGACCACGCTCTCGTCGTCGATCCTGACCTGGGCGTGCTCGCCGAAGATGCCACCGGGCTTCACCGTCGACGCGTTGTGGGTGATCTTGCTGGTGTAGATCGCCACCGAGCCCGCGGTGGCGTAGATTCCGCCGCCCTTGGACGTCGCGCCGACCGCCCTGTTGCGGGTCACGTCGCTGCCGCGGACCAGCAGGTTGGACTTCTCGGCGTAGATGCCGGCGCCGATGCCGTGGGTGGTGTTGCCGTCGATCACGCTGTCGTCGATCGGCGTCAGACCCTTGACTGTCGAGATGCCGCCACCGCTGACGGTGGCGGTGTTGCCGCGGATGGTCATGGTGCGCATGACCAGCACGGCGTCGGAGTTGGCGGCACCGCCGCCGACCTGGGCGGTGTTGTTCAGCAGCTCGGTGTCGGAGACCTTCGTCCGGGCCGAGAAGCTGGCCAGCCCGCCGCCCTGGCCCGCGCTGTTCTGGGTGAGGGAGACGCTCTCCACGTCGGCCGCGCCGCGATAGTTGCCGAGCCCGCCGCCGTAGCCGTTGGCGCTGTTGTGGTGGAACTCGGAGCGCTTCAGCGTCAACACACCGCCGTTGAGCAGGCCCCCGCCCTTGCCCGCGGCGCCGGAGGCGCTGTTGCCGACGAATGTGGAGTCGGTGACCACCATGTTGCCGTCGTTGAAGATCCCTCCGCCGCCGCCCTCCGGGGACAGCGAGGTGCTCTGCGAGACGGTGACCCGTTCCACCACGGCGGTCGCCCCGTGCACCACGTGCACGCTGCCGCCCTCGATGGCCGAGCGGCCGTTGTGCAGTTCCACGTCGCGCAGGGTCAACTCGCCACCGTCGCGGACGGTGAAGAAGCGGAACGGCGCGGCCTGGGCGTCGCGGGCGATGGTGGCGCCGGCGCCGTCGATCGTGATGGCCTGGTAGATCACCGGCAGGCCGGCGGTGTCGTCGGCCGGGTTGTGCGGCGGCGCGTCGGCGTCACCGGGGGTTTCCGCGGCGTCGGCCGCCTCCCGCGCGTCGCGGATCCCGCCGTCGTACTGGTCGGTCTCGTGGAACGCCTCGGTGAGCAGGTAGCGGCACTTGGGCGCGAGCCGCAGTTCCGCGCCGCCCTCGGCGTTGGCCGTGACAAGCGCCGCCACCAGCTTCGCGGCGTCGCAGGGCACCGACACCACTCCCCGCTTGCCGGTGCCCGGGCTGGGGGCGTGTCCCCGTTCGGCCCCGTCCGGGTCGCGCCGCGCCCCACCCTGGTCGCCGGCACGGCGGTCGTCGTCGTTTCCGGCCGGCGTGCTCAGCCGGCTCAGACCGGGGAGGGAGAGGTCACGGTCGGCCGCGGCGGCCACACCGGCCACGCCGGCTCCTCCCACGACCAGGCTTCCCGCCAGCAACCCGCTGGCCAAGAACCAGCGGGACCGCCGTCTGGGTCGGATCTCGCGGTCTCCTCCTTGGTACGTGGACATCAAAGGTGCCTGCCTTCCTGCCGACAAGACGTGACCGCGCGCCGATCCGGGCGCGGGGCGCTCGACGTAGCGTCGACCGCCAAACGTCACGATAGGTCCGCAATACGGACAGGAAGGCGTGAACGTGAATAGTGCCCCTATTCATCTTTCAACCCCGTCAAACGGGCAGTCGGGTCACCCGCCGACGTGGATGCCGGGGCGACGCAGCGGGTCCCGCTCGGTCCGCCGGATGATCTCCCGCACCACCGGCGGGGTGTCGCCCCGACCGAGGATGAGATAGCGCGCCAGGTGCGCGATGGGGCTGCCCTCCGACCACTCGAAGTGCGCGTGCGGCCGAACCCCGGTGGCGTCCCGCAGGGCCAACAGGATCGCGGCTATCGCGTTGGGCGCGGCCGAGCTGCTGGCCCGCAACACCCGGAAGCCACCCACCTCGATCCCGTGCACCCGCAGCACCTGACTGAACTCCGACGGGTCCACCACGTCGATCTCCAGGAACAGCACGTCCGCCGCACCGGGCACCGGATTCATCCCCCGCTGCGCCCGTTCCTTGATCGTGTACTCCTTCACCGACCCGCTCTGCCGCTTGTTCGCGATCAGGTGCAGCTGCCCGTCGTGCGCCAGCGACTCGGTGATGAACCGACGGGCCGGCTCGTCGAACTCGATCCGCTCGGCGCGCAACTCGGTGGTCCGGGTGACCCGGGAGACCAACGAGACCACGATGATGCCGAGGATGAACAGGGCGGAGATGGTGATCCCGTCCGGCTGCTCGATGACGTTCTCCAGCAACGCGTACAGCAGCACCAGGGTCAGCAGTGTGAAACCGACGGCGGTGGCGCGCTGGTGGTGGCGGACCGCGGAGATCGTCACCGCCACCGCGCCGGAGACCATCATCGCCAGGATGCCCGTCGCGTACGCCCCGGCCTGGGCGTTGACGTCGGCCCGGAAGGCGATCGTGATGGCGACGCTGACGACGGTGTAGACGATCACCACCGGACGCACCGCCCGCGCCCACTCCGGCGCCATGCCGTACGAGGGCAGGTAGCGCGGCACGATGTTGATCAGCCCGGCCATCGCCGAGGCGCCGGCGAACCAGAGGATGAGCACGCTGCTCACGTCGTAGACGGTGCCGAAGGCCTCGCCCAGGTGAGCGTGCGCCAGAAACGCCAGGGCCCGCCCGTTGGCCGCCCCTCCGGGTCGGAACTCCTCCCGCGGGATGAGCGCCGTGGTCACGAATGTCGTCGAGATGAGGTACACCGACATGATCAGCGCGGCGGTGGTGAGCAGCCGGCGGGTGTTGCGGATCCGGGCGGCGAGCCGGGCCTGCTTGTCCGCCCCGTCGGCGCGGACCAGCGGCATCATGCTCACCCCGGTCTCGAATCCGGACAGGCCCAGCACCAACAGCGGGAACGCCAGCACGGCCGTGAGGAGCACGTGGTCCGGCCCGCCGCCGCTCGTGGTCAGCGCGGCGGTCCAGTCCGACACGATGCCCGGGTCGGCGACGAGCTGGGCCACCGCGACCACGACGATCACCGCGTTGAGCACCAGGAAGACGGCGACAAGTGGAATGGCCACCACCACCGCCTCGCGGAAGCCGAGCAGGAACACCCCGCCGAGGATGAGCAGCAGCACCACGGTGACCACGACCGGGACGGCGGGGCCGTGCAGCGCGTCCGGCAGGTACGGGTTCTCCAGCAGGTGCACGGTGGCGTCCGCCGAGGACAGGGTGATCGTGATGATCCAGGAGGTGGCCACGAAGCCGAGCAACACGAGTACGAAGATCTTGCCCCGCCAGAACGGCAGCAGGCGCTCCAACATCGCCACCGACCCCTGCCCGTGCGGGCTCTCCTGGGCCACCCGCCGGTACATCGGCAGCATGCCGAGGAGGGTGAGCACGACGATCAGCAGGGTGGCCAGCGGGGACAGCGCCCCGGCCGCCACCGCCGCGATGCCCGGCAGGTACGACAGCGTGGAGAAGTAGTCGACGCCGGTCAGGCACATCACCTGCCACCAGGCGTGCCGGCGGTTCTGTCCCTCGCCCGCCTCCGGGCCCGGCGGCTGCACCTGGTGCTGGAAGAGCCACCGGCGCAGTGGACTGGCCGGCGGCGACGACCGCGCCGCCGTCGCCACGCGTTCGGGCACCACGACACCCGGCCGGCCGCCCCGGTGCGGGCGCGCCGGGTCGCGGGCCGCCCGCAGCGCCGGGTCCGGTCCCGTCGGCGCGTGGCGGCGCCCGTTCCAACGTCGTGGTTTCGCCCGGTGCTCGTCACCCATCGCCAGTCCCACCCTCACAGGTCCTGATCCGACGGTAGGTGGTGGCGCGGGACCCGACCGGCGGAACCGGGCAGGTGGATGGCCAGCTCAGGACAGGTCCGGAACGGCGAGCACACGGGCCAGCGCGGGCGGGTCGGCGACGGTCACCGTGGCCGCCGGGTGTCGTGGCCACCCGCCCGGCACCACCGCCGGCACCGCCGTGCCGAAGCGCAGGCAGATCCCGCCGGCCGTGCTGCTGCCGAAACTGGCACCCCCGTCGGCCAGCGACAGGTGCGGCCCGATCACCCGCCACCAGCGGTACGGGCCGCTCAGCTCGACGGCTGTCACGTTCTCCCGGTCGGTCCGCAACCGCCACGGCCCGTACCGGATCACCAGGTCCCGGTCGGTGACGGCGACCCAGGTCGTCGCCGGGCGGACCCCCAGCAGCGCCAAGACCGGGCGGAACACCGGATCGAAGCGGAACGCGAACCGCGTCGCGGCACCTGTCATCGCGCACCGGGACGAACTGTGGGTCGCGGCACCGGGCCACCCGGCCGCAGCGGGCCGGGCCGCGCGGGCCGAGGGCGGGCGGCGGGCCGACGCCGGGCCAGGACGGTCATGGCGCGGGCGTACCCGCTATGAGCCCGCCGACACCCCCCGACGGCCGCCACCGTCACCGACGAGCCCCACGCCCCTCCCCCACCGTCGGCCGGCGCCCCCCGGGGCCGGCCGACGGTGGCAGACGGTCGACACCCCCCGGGGCCGACCGGCTGCACCTCCCGGGCCCGACCGGACTCCGGCCGGACACCAGGGGCGGGTGGATCTGCTGGGACGCGCCCCCGCGCTCCGCCACCCCCCACGGGGCGGAGCGCGGGGACCCCCCGTCCCGGCTACTGCAGGAACGCCCCGAGGGGCGAGAGCAGTAGCCGGCCGAGCGCCGCAGCGTTGTCGTCCAACCGCGTGCGCTCACACTCGCGGGCGTCCGGATCGTGCCGGCACCGCCAGATCTTCTGCGCGTTACGCCAGGCGACATCGCGGGTGTACTCGACCAGTTCCCCCTGGTACCAGTCGTCGATGTCGCCGTTGAGCATGTCGATGAGCAGCTGCCACCGCTCCAGATAGCCCCGGCGCAGACCGGGGATCTTGTCCGCGAAGATCTTGTTGATCTCCAGGTAGTCGTGGTGCTGGTCACTGCCGTCGACCGGCTCCGACTCCAGGTGGTCGAACGTGGTCACCAGGGCGAAGGGCAGGTCGAAGTTGATGTGCGCGTTGACCCCCGCCGCCGCCGACGGCAGCGGGCGGGCGTCCGGCCCACGCATCCGCTCGAAGAGGCACGACCACGCCTTCGGAGTGCCCGGGCTGGAGTCGGTCCAGAGCCGCATCGCGTCGAAATACCGCGCCGCGAACTCCACGTCCAGCCGGGAGAGAAAGGCCGGGTCGACGAAACGGTCGTCGTACAAGCCGTCCAACACACTGCTGGTGATGGTCAGGTAGAGCCTGTTGAAGTCCGCGAGGGGGCAACTGGCCTCCAACGGGGGCAACCGTACGAGCAGGTCCTGCAGCTTGGTGAGGTGATCGACCACGGCCGGCACGTCGGCGGGATGGTCGGCGAGCAGATCGACGATGTCCCGGTGCACGGGCCCCCAGACCGCTTCGATCATCTCTGCCTCCATAGTGGTCGGCGGCATCCCCCGTGCCGTCGTCGACGCGGCCCAGCCTCTCAGCCGACACCCACTCGCCGAATCAGTAGAACGACGTATCCCGGCGCGCACACGCCGGTGGGCGGTGGCCGAGCGTCAGCTTCGGACGACGTTGCGCAACTGGATCGCGCTGGCCTGGACGCGGGTCCGGACCTGGAGCTTGTCGAAGATATGCGACACGTGCACCCCGATGGTCCGTTCGCTGATGAACAGCCGCTGCCCGATCTCCCTGTTGGTCAGGCCCTCCGCGACGAGCGCGAGCACCTCCCGCTCCCGTGCGGTGAGCGCCGCCAACTCGTCGTCGGACGCCTCGGCCGGCGCCCCCCGCGTCCCGTTGAGAGCCTCGCGTTCCTCGAGCGACACCCGGGCCCGCCCGGCCAGCTCGCGGATCTCCGAGGTCAGTGGCACCGCGCCCAGACCCTGCGCCACCCGGTACGCCTCCCGCAACAGCTTGCCGGCGGTGGCCAGCCGGCTGCGGCGGGCCAGCAGCGCCTCGGCCTGCCGCAGCCGCGAGTACGCCGCCGGGTAGGGGTGGTGGCGTCGATCCCACTCGGCGACCGACGCGGCCCACAGGTCCGGGTCGCTGCTGTCGAGACGGCTCACCTCGGCGGCGCAGAGGGCCAGGAACCCCTCCACCACCGAGCGCACCGGACGGGCCGCGCCGACGCTCTTGCGGGCCACCCGGTCCGCCACGTCGCGCAGCCGGCGGACCACCGTCGGGTCCACCGCCACGGTACGGCTGGCGTGCGCCTCAGCCTCGGCCCGCAGGCCGTGCCAGACCAGCGCCGACAGGATCGTCACGTCGTCGGAACGGCTCTCGGTGAGGCCACGTTGCACCGCCAACCGCGCCACGTCGTGCCGGCCCTCCCACATGGCCAGCCCGGCGCGCAGGGTGAGCAGCGGAATGACGTGTCGCGCCCCGCCACCGGCGAGCAGGGTCGCCACCGCGTCGAGGTCGCGGCTGGCGGCGTCGATGTCGCCGTAGCCCACCGAGAGCCGGCAGCGGGCCAGCAGCAGCTCCACGGCGTCCGCGCCGGACGGTCGGTGCCGCAGGGCGGCGGCGACCACCTTCTCCGCCTCGGCCCACTGGCCCACCCGGAACAGCCCGTTGATGGCGACGGCCAGCAGCCGGGTCTCCCAGGTGCGGCCCAGTCCCAGCTCGGCGACCCGCTCGGCACCGCGCCGGGCCACCACCACACCCTCCTCGAGGATGTTCAGTGGCCCGGTCAACAGCTCCGCCAGGTGCAGGTACGCGCAGGCCACATCCTCGGGCTGCCCGGCGCGCTCGGCGGTCTCGAGGGCGTCGCGCATCACCGCGAGCCCCGCGTCCGGGTCCTCCAGGTAGGCGTCGCTGAAGCCCAGCGCCGCGCTGGCCAACACCACCTCGGTGGCGGAGCCCTCCACGTCGGCGGCCAACGCCAGCGCCTCCCGGGCCCGCTGGCCGGCGTCGGCGTAGCGGCCCAGATGCAGGAGCAGCTCGGCGAGACGGGCGGCGGCGGTGGCCCGGTCGCGCGGGGAACAGTCGGCCGCCGTCAGCGCCCGCTGGTATTCCTCCTCGGCCAGCGCCGAGCGACCGGCGGCGGCCAGGTAGCGGGCCCGGCGGATGTGCAGCGCGCTCGGCTCGCCACCGGGCAGCGCGGCCACCTCTTCCAGCAGGGCCAGCGCGCGGGCGTGCTCCCCACAGTGGTGGGCCGACTCGGCGGCGTTCTTGAGCAACTCCACCCGGTCCACCCCCAGCGGAACCGGGTCGGTGGCCAGTTGCAACGCCGCCGACCAGTGCCGGTGCGCCTCGGCGTAACCGTGCAGCCGCTCGGCCTCCTGCGCCGCCGCCACCTCGGCGGGCAAGGCGCGTGCCGGCTCACCGGCCAACCGCCAGTGGTGCGCCAGACGCGCCTGGTGCAGCTCACCCGGAGCGGCGGTGAGCGCCTCGGCGTAGCGGCGGTGCAGCCCGGAACGCTCGGCCGGCAGCAGCTCGTGCGCGAGCACCTCGGCGACGAGGCGGTGCCGCAGCCGGTAACCGTCGTCGGCGCCGACCAGCAGCCGATGGGCCACCGCGGCGCGGGCCGCCTCGATCAGCTCGTCCTCGGGTAACCGCAGCACCCGGGCCAGCAGCCAGTGCTGGACCGGCTCGACACCCGCGGCGACCGCGTGCACCACCGCGTGCGCGTGCTGGGGCAGCGCGTCGACCCGGTCGAGGAAGATCTCCCGCAGCGTCTCGGACAGGCCGTCGCGGCCGTCGCGGAGATCGCGGGCCAGCTCCTCGATGACGAACGGGTTGCCGCCGCTGCGCTGCCAGACCTGATCGGCCGCCTCGGCGGCCAGCGGTCGGCCGACCACGGCGGCGGCGAGCTTCTCGGTGTCGGCCCGGTCCAGTGGGGCCAGGTCGAGCACCCGTACCGTCCGCAGCCGACGCAGCTCGGTGAGCACCCGGCGCAGCGGGTGCGCGCCCTGCAACGACTCGGCGCGCACCGCCGCCAGCACGGAGAGCTGGAGGTCGCCGAGCCCGGCCAACAGGTAGAGCAGCAACTGTCTGGTGCTCCGGTCGACCCACTGCAGGTCGTCGAGGATCAGCACCAGTGGCCGGCCCTCGGCGATCAGGTGCAGGCCGCGGCTGACCCGCTCCAGCAACGCGCCCGCGCCGTCCGGGCCGGCGGTCTCGTCGGCGAACATCTGCAGCAGCCCCCGCACGGCGGAGGAGGTGCGTGCGTGCGCGCTGGACAGGTCGGCGTCGAAGCGGCGCAGCGCCTGCAACAGCGGGTGCAGCGGGGAGGCGTCGCCGATGTCCAGGCAGCTGCCGGTGAGCACCACGGCGCCCTGCGCGCGCAGCCGGTCGCCGACCTCACCCAGCAGGCGGGTCTTGCCCACACCGCTCTCACCGGTCAGGAAGACGGCGGCGGTCTGCCCGTGCGCGGCGTCACCGAGCAGCGCGGACCGAACCGTCTGCACCAGCGCGGTCCGGCCCACGAGCGGTGCGGTGTCCACATCGCTGGCCATGGCACGCAGCCTAATCACCGATCCCCGAAGCGTTCTACGGCCAAGTGCCGCTTGTGGTACTCCTCGCGTCGACTTTGCGACTAAAGGTTGCGAGTGGCCGACATACGTCGTTCGGCAGATCCCCCGTCAGCCCAGGAATGCCAATCTCCGGAGGTCACCAGGCATCAGCGGGGAGAAGGGTTGGTGCGAAACCATGATCACCACCACCACTACCAGCATCATCGTCGGCGACGCGCGGCGACCCGTGACCCCGCGCTGGCCCGTCCCCGAGGAGAGACGCACCGTCACGGTGCTCTTCGCCGACATCGTCGGCTCCACGGCGTTGGTGAACCGACTCGACCCGGAGGACGTCCGCGCGTTGCAGCGGGTCTACTTCGACACCGTCGCCCGCGTGCTGCACCGCTGGCAGGGAGTGGTGGAGAAGTACGTCGGCGACGCGGTGATGGCGCTCTTCGGCGCTCGGCACTCCGACGGCTTCGACGCGTACCGCGCGGTGCGCGCCGGACTCGAGATCCAGGCCGCGCTGGACCGCCGACCGATGGTCGGGGACATCCGACTCCGGGTGCGCGTCGGTGTCGCCACCGGCGAGGTCGTGGTCGACCTGGGCGACGCGGTCAGCGGCGGGCACGGCGTGGCCAGCGGCGCGGTGATCACCGCCGCGGCCCGCCTCCAGGAGTACGCGCCACCGGGCGCCGTCGCGCTCTGCGCGGCCACCGCGCGGGCCACCGCCGGCCTGATCAACCAGCGTCAACTGCCGCCGGTGCCGGTCGCCGGCCACGTGCCGCCGGCACCGGTCTGGCACGCCGTCGGTCCGGTGCGTCCCGGCGTCGACAGGCACGACGGCCCGCTGATCGGCCGCCGCCGCGAGTTGGCCACCATCCGCGACCAGCTGACCCTGGCCATCCGGGAACGGAAGCCGTGCTGGATCTCCCTGGTCGGGCCTACCGGCAGTGGACGCAGCCGGCTGCTGCACGAGCTGGTCCGTGGCATGGCCAGTGTGGATGGTGCACTCGTGCACTGGTCGGTGACGGCCTGCCAGCCGTACCCGGATCAGGTCCTGGAACCGGTCGCCGAGCTGCTGCGTGGCGTCGCCGGGGTCCGTCGCGGTGACGGCCCGGCGGCGGTCCACGACCGGCTCGTCGCCGCGCTGACCGCCCTGTTCCCACCGGAGCGGGTCGCCGCCGCCGTCCCGGCGCTCCAGCGGATGCTGACCAACCCGGACGGCTCGGCCGCGGCGATGGCCGGCGCGGCCATCTGCCGTGACGTCCTGCTGCGCCTGGCCACCCAGGTGCCGCTCGTCGTCGCCGTGGACGACGTGGACCGGGCGGCGCCGGCGGTGAGCGGATTCCTGCGTGCGCTGTTCAGCGCGGCGACGGCACGGGGGCTACCACTGGCCGTGATCACGCTGCACCAACCGCAGTGGGCCGACACCCGGCCCGGCTCGGCCCGCCGGGTGACGATCCGCCCGCTGGCCACCGTGCAGTCCGGGCGGCTGCTGCGCCACCTTTTGACCCGGGCCGGTCAGCCGGTCCCCCTGGTGGACCGGCTGCTACCGCTGGTGGGCGGCCGACCCGGGCACGCGGCGGCGTACGTCGCGTCGATCGTGGCCGGGGCCGACCCGGCGGCGCTCCCGTTGCCCGAGGCCGTACGCCGGGCCGTCGGCGCCGAGCTGGACCACCTCGACGGTGAGCGGCGGGCGGTCCTGATGGCCGCCGGTGTCCTCGGCGGCGTGATCTCCGGCGCGGCTGTCGACCGGGCCCTCGGCTGGACGCCCGGACGGTCCGTGTCGGCGCTGCGCCGGCTGGTCGCCGCCGGGCTGCTCATCCCCCAGCACGCCGGCGGGTACGGGTTCGCGTCGCCCGCGCTGTGCCAGGTCGCGGCCGAGCGGCTGCCGCGCGCGCTGCGGGCCGTCTTCACCCGCCGGGCCGCCACCGTCCCACACCACGACACCGCCGGCTCCGACACCGGCCGGCCGAATCGCGCTGCCAACGACCGCACTGGAGCCGCTCGCACCGGTGCGATCAACGGCTCGGCGGCGAGGAGCGCCGAGATCGTGCGCCTCGACACCGTCGGCGCTCGGGCCGGCCGCCTCGACGCCGTCTTCGCGGCGCTGCCCGGGGCGGGGCACAACGGTGCCACCGGCCCGACAGCGCCGCCGCGACGTAACCCCACCCCGACGATGGCCGCCCGTCCGGCCGCGTCGAGTCCCGCGACCAACCGGTTGGCGAGTCTCCGCCCGCTGCGAGTCGTCGCGTCGGCCGACGACGTACCGTCGACCCCGCCCACGGCGGCGTCCCTGTCCACGAGCAGTGACAACACCCGCACGCCAGCGTCGCTCCGGCCGGTGCCGGTGAGGTCAGCGGTGAACCGGCTGCCCTCCGGCGTCGGCGTGCCGCCCGGCACGGTACGCGCGATCCCGCTCCCGCCCCTGATCGGCCGACCGGATGGCCTGGCCGCCTCCGCCTGACGGTCCGCCAACGGCTGTGGGGGTGCCAGTGCCTACGGCACGGACGCCGAGGCCAGCAGCGCCGCGGTCGGCAGGACGAGCAGGCCGTCCACGTCCCGGTAGGCGGCGGTCAGCTCGTCGTACGCGGCACGCACCCGGGTGATCACGTCCGGCGGCTGTGCCGCCAGCACCAGACCCGCCTTGCTGATGCCGTTGGCCGGGCCGCTCCACCACGCCTCGGGGTGGGTGCGATGCGCCCAGGTGATCGTGTCGCAGCGCACGTCGGCGAGCCCTGCGGCGTCCAACAAACCCGCGAACCCGTCGGGGGTACGCGGAAAGTCCCGCTCCGCGTCCATCGTCGGCGCCGAGGTCCGACGGTCGACCCCGGCGGCGTCGAACACCGCGCCCCACAGCCGCTGCGCCTCGGGCGGCGGGTCGGGCCAGATCGTCACGGCGATCCGTCCGGCCGGCCGGACGACCCGTCGCAGTTCGCTGATCGCGGCCAGCGGATCGCCGACGTGATTGATCACGAAGTTCGCCACGGCCGCGTCGAAGTGCCCGCCGGGGAACGGCAGGTGGGGCAGGGCCGCGAGGCCAACCTCGGCGGATGGGACGCGGCCGCGCACCATCTCGACCATGCTGGGTTCGGCGTCGACGGCCACGACCGTGGCGCCGCGCGCGCTGGCCAGCCCGGCCACGGAGCCGGAGCCGGTGCCGGCGTCGAGCACCCGCAGGCCCGCGACGACACCCGCGGCGTCCAGCAACGCCGGGGCGGGATGGGCGCAGAGGGCGGCGAAACTGCTGTCGAACGCCGCCGCGCGCCCGGCCCACCGCGACCGCTCGTGCTCGTCGAAAGCTGTCGTCGGCACTCCGCACATCCTCCTCGTGGATCTTGACGGTGGTGCCACGGTATCGGACGAGCGCCTCCTCGTCGGGCACGAACAGTTCCACGGCCGGTGTGTAGACCCGTATCCCGAGGACCGGCCACATGGCAACGAGCGACATGGGCTCATCGTCGCGGAGGGACCGAGTCTGTGTCGTCCCCGACGTCGCCGTTCGGAGCGCTCAGCGGACGCTGAGGAAGGCCAGCACCCTCGGCCAGGTCGCCGCGCTGGCTTCCGGGGAGTGCTCGGCCAGGTCCGGATCGGTGAACAGGTGACCCGCTCCGGGATAGCGGAAGACTGTCAGATCGGCGCCGGCGTCGGTGAGCGCCCGCTGCCACTCGTCGACCTCGTCCGGCGCGTCGTACGGGTCGGGGTCGGCGAGGTGTAGCTGCACCGGCAACCCCGGCCGGACCGCGTCCGGTGCGCCGCCGGTGCCGTGCAGCAGGAGCAGACCTGCGGCGTCGGGTCGCTCAGCCAGCAGCGCCCCGGCCACGCCGGCGCCCATCGAGAGGCCGGCGAGCGCCGTCTCCGGGGGCAGGTCACGAAGCGCGGCTCGGGCCCGGTCCAGCACCACGTCGTGGCCGATCTTGTCGAGCAGCGCGAAGCCCTCCTCGACGGTGCCGGCGGCCGGGACGCCGTACAGGTCGGGGACGGTGACCTGGTGCCCGGCGGCGCGCAACCGGTCGGCGGTCGCGCGTACGGCGGGCCGCAGCCCGTACACGGAGTGGAACAGCACGACGTGTGGCATCCGGTCATCCTGCCGCAGCCGCGGGTCCGTCCGGTGTGGCCACGCGGTGCCGACCTCAGACCAGCGCCGCCAGCCGCGCGACCAGGTCGGCCGGTGGCGGCATCGCGGCGATCTCACGGCTGACCTGGACGGCAGCGGTACGCAGGCGCTCGTCGGTGAGCAGTTGGGTAAGCGCCCGCGCGGTGATGTCCCGGGGGCGCAGCGCCAGGCCGGCGCCCCGGCGGGCCACCAGCTCGGCGTTGTGCCGCCGGTCCCCCGGACCCGTCGTGGCGAGCTGCGGCAGGCCGGCGGCGAGGGCGCCGAAGGCGCTGCCCGCCCCGCCGTGGTGCACAAGTGCCGCACTCACCGGCAACGCCACGTCGAGCGGGATCCAGTCGACCACCCGCACGTTGCCGGGCAGCGAACGGGCCGACCGCTGGTCCGGCCGGACCAGCACGATCTCGGGGTCCACCTCGGCGGCGGCGGCGACCACGGCGGGCATCGGCCCCCGATCCCCGGGGCCGGTCACCGTGCTGCGGGTGACCAGGATGCGCGGTCGTTCGCCCGGTTGCCGCAGCCACGCCGGTAGCTCGCCCCCGCCGACGTACGAGTCGTAGCGCATCGGCCAGCCATCCTGCCGCGCCACGCTGGGCGGGGCCACGGCGACGGCGACCGCGAACGGCTCGTGGAGCACCAGATCCGGCCGCCACCCGGTGGCCAGCGTGACGACCGGGTCGATGAGCCGATCGTTGAGGGCGCCGAAGAGCAGGCCGGCGCCCGGGTGTCGGCGGTGCCGGCCATCTCGGCGCGGGCGATCAGCGGGTGCCGGGGGAAGACCCGCAGCGCTGCGGCGTGCGTTCAGCGCGTCCGCTTCGCCGTGCCACGAGGCTTCGGCAGGTGGTCGACAACCCACAGCCACAGCAGGTTTCTCCGACGCGCGGCCTCCGCCTCGGCCTGCCGCGACGCCTCGACCGCGGCGAAGCCGTAGTCCCGCATCCGTTCCTCGTAGTCGCCGATCGCCCCGACCAGGTCGCCGCCGCCGGTGAGCGCCTCGCACAGATGTGCCGCGTCCATGAGCGCGGTGTTCGCGCCGGAGCCGCGGGCCGGGCTCATCGCGTGGATGGCGTCACCCAACAGGGTCACCCTGCTCGGAACCCAGGCCGGCACACGGCGGCTGCTAAGGACCCGGATGACGAACGTCTCCTCCACGGCCGCCGCGCCGAGCAGGGCGCGAAGGTCTGGGTGCCACGATCGGATCGCCCGGCAGGCGACGGAGTGCAGGGTCGTCGCGTCGGCCTCTTCGAGCGTCCCGTCGAACGCCGGCAGCCGGTCGCGCGGCGCGGAAACCGCCCACATCAGGTAGTCACCGGCCGGGCTCAGGCGTACGTCCGGCGCGATCGCGGCGGCCGCGTCCACGGGTCGACGCCGGAACTCGACGAGTCCGGCGGCCAGACCGACGTGGCCGCCCAGGATCGCGGTGAACCCGTCGGACATGGCCGGTGGGACGAGCCGCCTCGCCGCGTCGTCCAACAACGTCCGGCCGTAGATGATCCGCGTGCCGGTGTCGACAGGCTGTGCGTGTGGCAGGAGTACGCGGCGGACCGCCGAACTCACCCCGTCCGCACCGACGAGGACGTCGGCGCGCGTCGTCGAGCCGTCCACGAAGCGCAGCGTCACCCCGTCCGGGTCCTGCTCGTAGTCGGCGACCTCGTGGCCGTAGTGAATCCGCTCCGCAAGCCCGGCGGCGAGAATCTCGCGCAGCGTACCTCGATCGACCGACGTGGACAGAGTTGCCGGATCGTCCGGGTCACGGGGCGGGCTGGCGGGCGTTTGGTGCAGGACACGCAGCCGCCCGGACAGCACCGTCACCCTGCTCCCGGGGCGGCCCGCCGTCGCCAGGAACAGCCGGAACAGCCGCGGTGGCAGACATTTCTCCAGCGCGAGGGCCGCGCGAGCGTCGACGTGCAGACGGTAACCCTGCCGGCGGCTGTCCGGCGCGGCGTCCCGCTCGTAGACGTCGACGTCGACACCGGCCCGCAGCAGGCCCTGAGCGAGGCACAGCCCGCCCAGGCCGGCACCGGCCACCGCCACTCGCAGACCGCCGCTCAACGCCTTCGCCCGTCGTACCGGCGGACGACCCGCTGAGCCATCATCATCGAACGCCCGCTCATCCCGCCGCCCGCGGAGGTTGTCGCCTGTCGACGATGCGGCGCATCTTGCCCACCGACCGCTCCACCGCGTCCGGTGCGAGGACGTCGACCGCCACGCTCACGCCGATGGTGTTCTTCACCAACT
This sequence comes from Micromonospora sp. DT231, assembly GCF_049847025.1. Lineage (NCBI taxonomy): Bacteria > Bacillati > Actinomycetota > Actinomycetes > Micromonosporales > Micromonosporaceae > Micromonospora > Micromonospora sp. DT231. The sequence continues at coordinate 54,344 of NZ_JBNCNO010000007.1, forward strand.
CCACGAGCGTCGCGCCGGCCCGCTCGGCGGCATCCGCGGTGACGCCGGTGCGCCGCTCCACCCGTACCGTGAGGGTGTCCAACCGGCCCTGCCGATCGAGGACGCACTGGAAGTGCGGCGACAGCTGCGGGGTCCGCAGAATCAGCTCCTCGATCTGGGTCGGGAAGATGTTCACCCCGCGCACGATCATCATGTCGTCGGTGCGGCCGGTGATCTTCTCGATCCGGCGCATCGGACGGGCGGTGCCGGGCAGCAGTCGGGTCAGGTCGCGGGTGCGGTAGCGCACCACCGGCATCGCCTCCTTGGTCAGCGAGGTCAACACCAGCTCACCCCGCTCACCGTCGGGCAGCACCGCACCGGTCACCGGGTCGATGATCTCCGGGTAGAAGTGGTCCTCCCAGAGATGCAGCCCGTCCTTGGTCTCGACGCACTCGGTGGCCACGCCGGGGCCCATCACCTCGGACAGCCCGTAGATGTCGACGGCGTGGATGTCCAGCCGCTGCTCCATCTCCCGCCGCATGTCCTCGGTCCACGGCTCGGCCCCGAAGATCCCCACCCGCAGGGAGGTCGCGCGCGGGTCGACGCCCTGTCGCCCCATCTCGTCCACGATGGCGAGCATGTAGCTGGGGGTGACCATGATGACCTCGGGTTCGAAGTCGCGGATCAGCATCACCTGACGCTCGGTCATGCCGCCGGAGACGGGGATGACGGTGCAGCCCAGCTCCTCGGCGCCGTAGTGCGCGCCCAGGCCGCCGGTGAAGAGCCCGTAGCCGTACGCGACGTGCACCCGGTCGCCGGGACGGCCACCGGAGGCGCGGATCGACCGGGCCATCAGTCGCGCCCAGGTGCGCAGGTCGTCGCGGGTGTAGCCGACCACCGTCGGCCGGCCGGTGGTGCCGGAGGAGGCGTGCAGGCGGGCCACCCGCTCCCGGGGGACGGCGAACATGCCGAACGGGTAGTTCTCCCGCAGCTCCGCCTTGCCGGTGAACGGGAAGCGGGCCAGGTCGTCGAGGTTCCGGCAGTCGTCGGGGTGCACCCCGGCCGCGTCGAACGCCCGGCGGTAGTGCGGCACGTTGTCGTACGCGTGCCGCACCGACCAGCGCAGCCGCTCGCGTTGCAGGTCGCGCAGCTCGTCGATGCCGGCGCGCTCGATCGGCTCCAACTCCTCCGCACGAGGGGTGCGGTCCTGCATCGTGCCTCCTTGGCGCGGCGGTCCCGGTGGGGCTGCGGGTACCGTACGCCCGCCGTGGCCCGGGCTGGTGGGGCGGTCAGCGGGCGGTCGGCAGGCGGTGCAGGGCGTCGACGAGCGGCGCCAACTCGGGGGTGGCCTCGGCCTCGGTGAGCGCTTCGCTGAGCACCCGGTCGTGGGTGGGTCGAGTCTGGGTGAGCAGCTCGGAGCCGGCCGGGGTCAGCTCGGTGTAGATGCCCCGCCGGTCGTCGGCGCAGAGGATGCGGGTGAGCAGCCCACGCTGTTCCAGTCGGGTGACCAGGCGGGTCGTAGCGCTGCCGGAGAGGGCTGCGGCGCGGGCGAGCTGGTTCATCCGCATGTGCCAGCCGTGCTGGCGGGAGAGCGCGTCGAGCACCGTGTATTCGACGACGGACAGGTCGTGGTCGGCCTGCAACGCCCGTTCCAGGGACGTCTCGATCAGCCCGTGCAGGGCGGCGAGGGTGCGCCAGCCCTGCGCGCGGATCTCGAGCGCGTCGTCGGCGATGCCCATGCCGGCCCTCCTCGGGTGTGATCTCGACGGCCCCACGCTAGCACGCTTGCGCCGGTATCCGGCGCGTGCAACTATCTCGTTGCTAGCGCGTGTAGTTGCACGCGCCGCATATCTGCCCCCTCCCCGATGGGAACACCATGTCCGTACGCCAGAAGTCCGTGCCACCCGGCCTGATCGCGCTGGCGATCGGCGCCTTCGGCATCGGCCTCACCGAGTTCGTGATCATGGGGCTGCTGCCCGAGGTGGCCGCCGACTTCGCCGTCACCGAACCGGTCGCCGGCTGGCTGATCTCCGGCTACGCGCTCAGCGTGGCCGTCGGCGGAGTGGCCCTGACCGCGGCGGTCACCCGACTGCCGCGCAAACCGGTGCTGCTGGGCCTGATGGTGCTCTTCATCGTCGGCAACCTGCTCTCGGCGGTCGCCGGCGACTACGCCGTGATGATGGCCGGCCGGATCGTCGCCGCACTCTGCCACGGCGCGTTCTTCGGCATCGGCGCCGTGGTCGCCGCCGGCCTGGTGGCACCGGCCCGCCGGGCGGGCGCCATCGCCATGATGTTCGCCGGCCTGACCATCGCGAACGTGCTCGGCGTTCCCTTCGGCACCTTCCTCGGGCAGCACTTCGGCTGGCGGTCGACGTTCTGGGCGATCACCGCGATCGGGGTGGTCGCGCTGATCGCGCTGGCCCTGCTCGTTCCGGCCGGCGACACCGCGAACGCCGACCGGCCGGCCGGTGGGCTGCGTGGCGAGTTGCGGGCCTTCACCCACTCGCAGGTCTGGCTGTCGCTGGTGATCACGGTCCTGGGCTTCGGCGGCATGTTCGGCGCGTTCACCTACATCGCCTACACGCTCACCGAGGTCAGCGGCTTCGCCAGCAGCACCGTGCCGTGGCTGCTCGTCCTCTTCGGCGTGGGGCTCTTCGCCGGCAACCTGCTCGGCGGCCGGGCGGCGGACAGGTCGCTGTCGCGCACCCTGGTCACCGTCCTGGCGGTGCTCACCGTGGTGCTCGTCGGTTTCGCGCTGACGGCGTCGAGCCCGGTGCTGACAGTCGTCTCGCTGGTGCTGATGGGCGGGTTCGGGTTCGCCACCGTGCCGCCGTTGCAGATGCGGATCATGCACTACGCCAGCCAGGCGCCGACCCTGGCGTCCGGGGCGAACATCGCGGCGTTCAACCTGGGCAACGCGCTGGGCGCCTGGATCGGCGGGGTGACCATCGCCGCCGGGCTCGGCTACACCTCGCCGATCTGGGCCGGCGCGGCGCTCACCCTGGCCGGCCTGGGTGTCCTGCTGGCAGCGCTGCGGCTGGCCCGCCGCCGGGAGCCGGCGACGGCCGACGCGGCCCTGGTGGACACGGCGGCCTGACCCGCCGGAGACGGACGCCGGGCCGGGCGGAGGCCCGACCCGGCGTCACTCTGATCATCGCTCTGCCATCTTCCCGCAATTGCAAGTTATGTGCAACAAGGTCTGGACAACGCATCGGGTACGTAACTAGCCTGCTCGCTATGAGTCCTTACATCTTGGAGCCCTGGGCCTGGCAGGAGAGCTGGGATCGCCAGCAGGAGGCGTACCTGCCGGACCGGGAACAGCGGTTCACCACCATGCTGGACACCGTCGACGCGGTGCGCGACGGTCGGCCGCCTCGCGTGCTCGACCTGGCCGGCGGCACCGGCACCATCTCGCTGCGGACACTGGCGCGCTTCCCCGACGCCGAGGTGACCCTGCTGGATCTCGACCCGGCACTGCTGGCCATCGCCGGGGCCACCCTTCCCGACCGGGCCACGATCGTCCCGGCCGACCTCGGCACCCCCGAGTGGCGCGCCGCGCTCCCCCACCGCGACTACGACGCCGTCCTCACCGCCACCGCCCTGCACTGGCTGCCGGCCGACCGGCTCGGGCAGCTCTACGCCGAACTGCGCGACGTGCTGCGGCCGGGCGGGGTCTTCGTCAACGCCGACCACATGCCCGACGACACCCTGCCGGAGCTGACCAAGCGGCTGCTGGACCGGGCCCGGGACCGGCGCAACGCCCGGTACGCCGCTGGCGCGGTGCTCTCCTGGTCGGACTGGTGGGAGCGGGCCGGGGCCGACCCGGCGCTGGCCCCGTTGGTCGCCCAGCGGCAGGACATCTACCCGACCGGGCACAGCCCGGAGTGGAACCCGCCGGTCTCCTGGCACCTGACCGCACTCACCGCGGCCGGGTTCAGCGAGGTCGGCACGGTGTGGCGCGGCGGTCCGGACGCCGCCGTCGCGGCGGTGCGCTGACGCGGCCGTCGCCGCCAGTGCTGACGCGACTGTCGCCGGCACTACGCTGACGCCGCCGTCGCCGGCACTACGCTGAGGACCCGTGCCAGAGCCATCCGAGCAGCGTGGCGACCCCGACGTCGACCTGCGCGTCCCCGCCGACCGCCGCGAGCTGACCGCGCGCCCCGCGACGATTCTCGCCACGATCGCGGCCGGCGGGGTGCTCGGCGCGCTGACCCGGGCCGGCCTGCAACACGCCGCCCCGCACCCGCCGACCAGCTTTCCCTGGGCGACGTTCGGCATCAACCTGTCCGGCTGCCTGCTGATCGGGGTGCTGATGGCGGTGCTCGCCCACCGCGGCGGTGGGCACCCGCTGGCCCGCCCGTTCCTCGGGGTCGGGGTGCTCGGCGGGTTCACCACGTTCTCCGCGTACGCGGTCGACATCCAGCAGGCGCTCGTCGCGGGCGCGCCGGGCACCGCGCTGGCGTACCTGGCGGCGACGCTGCTCGGGGCACTTGTCGCCGTCGGGCTGGGCGACGCCGTCACGGCCACGTTGCTGAGCCGGCGGGCGGCCCGATGACCGTGCTGCTCATCGCCCTGGGGGCGGCCGTCGGTGCGCCGCTGCGCTACCTCACCGACCGGGCGATCCAGTCCCGGCACGACTCGGCGTTCCCCTGGGGCACGCTCACCGTCAACGTGGTCGGCTCGCTGCTGCTCGGCGCGCTCGTCGGGTGGCCGACCGGCCCGGCGGTCACCGCGCTGCTCGGCACCGGGTTCTGCGGGGCGCTGACCACCTACTCCACCTTCAGCTACGAGACGCTGCGGCTGACGCGGGGCGGCCACCGCCTCCTCGCGTTGGCAAACGTCGTGGGCAGTGTCGCCGCCGGGCTCGCCGCGGCGGCCGCCGGCTACGCCCTGACCCGCGCCCTGCTGGGCTGACCTGTGGAAATCCTGCCCGGATCGGGGAAGACACCGGGGGTATATACGCGAGGTATACCCCCGGTGTAGTCTCCTCCCATGAGCGTGCCACTGACCCTTCTCGGCCTCCTCGAACGAGAGCCCCGCCACGGCTACGACCTGAAGCGCGACTACGACGCCTTCTTCGGCCGGGGCAAGCCACTGCCGTTCGGCCAGGTCTACTCCACCCTCAGCCGCCTGGCCCGGGACGGCAAGGTGGTGATCAGCGACGTCGCGCCCGGCGCCGGTCCGGACCGCAAGCGCTACGTCATCACCGACGTCGGCGCGACCGAGGTGGAGCAGTGGCTGACCCAGCCGGTCGACCCGGAGCCGCACCTGCAGACGGTGCTCTTCGCCAAGGTCGTGCTCGCGCTGATGCTGGACCGGCCGGCCGACGAATACCTCGACACCCAGCGCAGCGCGCACCTGCACCGGATGCGCGAGCTCACCGAGATCAAGCGCGCCGGCAGCCTCGTCGACGCGTTGCTGGCCGACCACGGCCTCTACCACCTGGAGGCGGATCTCCGGTGGATCGAGATGACAGGCGCCCGGCTGGACGCCCTGCGCAAGGAGGTACGGCCGTGAGCGTCATGATCGAAGCACGTGACGTGCGGTTCTCCTTCGGCCAGACCCCCGCCCTGCGCGGCGCCAGCGTCGCCGTGGAGGCGGGCGAGATCGTCGCCGTCATGGGCCCCAGCGGCTCGGGCAAGTCCACCCTGTTGCACTGCCTGGCCGGCATCCTCGTGCCCGACTCCGGCGAGATCCTCCTCGACGGGGCCCGGATCGACACCATGGCCGAGACCGGGCGCAGCGGCCTGCGCCGGGACCGCTTCGGCTTCGTGTTCCAGTTCGGCCAGCTCGTCCCCGAGCTCACCGCCGTGGAGAACGTCGCCCTGCCGCTCCTGCTCAGCGGCGTACACCGCAAGCAGGCGCTGCCGAAGGCGAGTGCCTGGTTCACGCGCCTCGGCCTGGACGGCCTGGAGCAGCGGCGCTCGGGCGAGCTGTCCGGCGGGCAGGCGCAACGCGTCGCCCTGGCCCGGGGCCTGGTCGCCGAGCCGCAGGTGCTCTTCGCCGACGAACCGACGGGCGCGCTCGACTCGCTCACCGGCGAGCAGGTGATGGACCTGCTGGTCGGCGCCGCCCGCGAACAGGGCACCACTGTCATCCTGGTGACCCACGAGCCCCGGATCGCCGCGTACGCCGACCGCGAGGTCATGGTCCGCGACGGGCGCGTGAACGCGCCGGACCGGATCGCCTCATGATCCGCTTCGGGCTCCGCCTCGCCGTGGCCGGCGGCCGGGAGGCGCTCACCCGCCTGCTCGTCATCGCCGCCGCCGTCGCGATCGGCAGCGGGCTGCTGCTGACCACCCTGGCCGGGGTCAACGCGGTCAACGCACAGCTCACCCGGTACGCCTCGATGTATCCGCAGGCGTCGGCCGGCGACGCCGACCCGCTGTGGTGGTCGACCCGGTTCGACTACTTCCACGGCAAGCAGATCATCCGGATCGACGTCGCCGCTACCGGCGCGACCGCGCCCACCCCGGTCGGTGTCCCCACCACCCCTGGTCCCGGCCAGTTCTACGCCTCGCCCGCGTTGCGCGACCTGCTGGCCGCCCACCCGGCCGACCAACTGGGCGACCGCTACCCGGGGCGTGACCTCGGCACCGTTGGTCCGGCCGCGCTGACCTCACCGGACACCCTGCTCGTCATCGCCGGCGGCACCCCCGACCGGGTCGCCGCACTTCCGAACGCGAAGAAGGTCACAAGCGTCGGCGACACCCCCGCCCTCCCCGAGACCACGGTGAACCTCATCCTGGGCGTGATCGCCGGCGGGTTGCTCTTCCCGGTGTTGATCTTCATCGGCACGGCCACCCGGCTCAGCGCCGCCCGCCGGGAGCAGCGTTTCGCCGCGATGCGCCTGGTCGGCGCGACGCCCCGGCAGATCGCGATGGTCGCCGCGGTGGAGGCCGCCGCCGCCGCCGTCGCCGGCACCGCCGTCGGCTTCGCCCTGTTCTACGCCCTGCGCGACCCGCTCGCGGGCATCCCGTTCACCGGCATGCCGTTCTTCCCCAGTGACATGTCGCTGGGCCTGCTGGACATCCTGCTGGTGGCGCTCGGCGTCCCGGCCGGCGCGGCGGTGGCCGCCCAGGTCTCGCTGCGCCGGGTACGGATCTCGCCGCTGGGCGTCACCCGGCGGGTCACGCCACGGGCACCGCGCGCGTATCGGCTGATCCCGGCCCTGCTCGGTGTCGCCGTGCTGGTGTTCGCCATCGGCTTCAAGCCGGAAACGTCCGACGGCCAGGCCGCTGTGTTCCTGCCCGGACTACTGCTCATCATGGCCGGCCTCGTGCTCGCCGGACCGTGGTTGACGATGGTCGGCGCCCGGGTCCTGGCCCGGTACGCCAACCGTCCGGCCACGCTCATCGCCGCGCGTCGCCTCGCCGACAACCCGAAGGCCGGCTTCCGGGCGATCAGCGGCATCATGCTCGCGCTCTTCGTCACGAGTGTGGCCGTCGGCGTGATCACCACGATCATTGCCAACCGCGGTCCGGCGCCGGTCGGCTCGACCGAGGCGGGGCGGGTGTCTCTCGACCTTCCCGACGATGCGCCGGCAGCGCCGGACACACTTCTCACCGGGCTTCGCTCCATCACCGGCGTGCGGTCCGCGACCGCGGTGCGCGAGAACCCGGACTGGATGACCGCCAGCGAGCCCGGCCTGATCGCGTGCACCGAGATCCCGAGTGCGTACGGCCGGTGCGCCGAGGGCGCCACCGTCGCCGAGGTCGCGACGGGTCTCGTCCCCTTCCGGGAGTCGGCGTCGTCCGCCAGAGTCTGGCCTGCCGCGTCGGTCCCGCTCGGTGATCTTCAACAGCTCCCGGTGATGTCGATCGTCGTCGACACGGACGGCTCGGCAGCCGCCATCGAACGCTCACGTACCGTCCTCGAGGCCGCCTTCCCGACCTTCTGGGTCGGGCCGAACGTGCCCGGTGACTTCGAGGCGGACTTCGCGAACACGCTGCGCGGCTGGGAGCAACTGGCAAACGTCATCATCGTGGCCAGCCTCGCGCTGGGCGGGTGCAGCCTCGCGGTCAGCGTCATCGGCGGTCTCACCGAGCGCCGACGCCCGTTCAGCCTGCTGCGTCTCAGCGGCGCGCCGGTGCGGGTGCTGCGCCGGGTGGTCGCGTTGGAGAGCGCGGTGCCGATGCTCGCCGTCGCCGCCGTCGCCATCGGCATGGGCCTGCTCGCCGCGCAGCTGTTCCTGCGGGCACAGATGCACTACACGCTGGTCGCGCCGGAGCCGCGCTTCTACGTGATCGTCGTGGTCGGACTGGTCGCCTGCCTCGGCGTCATCGCCTCCACGATGCCGCTGCTGGAACGGATCACCGGTCCGGAGACCGCCCGCAGCGAGTAGTCGTCAGGTGTGCGGTCCGGTGGTCGTGAGAGCGACCACCGGGCCGAGCACGAAGACGGCGGGCGGGCCGACGCCCTCCCGGGCGGCGAGCGCGCCGATCTCGTCCAGCCGGGCGGGCAGCGACCGCTGGCTGGGCTGCCCGGCGTCCTGCACGGCGAGCACCGGGGTCTCCGGGGCGCGGCCGTGCTCGATCAGCACTGACGCGATCTTGGCGATCGTGTCGACGGCCATCAGCAACACCACAGTGCCCCGGGCCCGCGCCAGCGCCGCCCAGTCGACGAGCGAGTCGGGGTGCCCGGGCGGTAGGTGTCCGGACACGACAGTGACGTCGTGCGCCACGCCCCGGTGCGTCACCGGCACACCGGCGAGGGCCGGCGCGGCGATCGCGCTGCTCACCCCGGGGACCACTGTCACCGGCACACCGGCCGCCGCGCAGGCCTGCACCTCCTCGTGGCCGCGTCCGAAGACGTACGGGTCGCCGCCCTTGAGCCGGACCACCCGCCGGCCGGCGCGAGCGTGCGAGACCAGGGCCTCGTTGATCGCCTCCTGGGCCATCGACGGGCCACGGGGCACCTTCGCGGCGTCCACCACCAGCACGTCGGGGCGCAGCCCGGCGAGCAGCCCCTGCGGGGCCAACCTGTCGACCACCACCACGTCGGCGGCGTCGAGCAGGGCCTTTCCGCGTACCGTGATCAGGTCGTCGGGTCCCGGCCCGCCGCCGACCACCGCGACCGACCCGTGGTCACGGTGATCGTCGTGATGATGGTCGTGGCCGTGGTGATGGTGGTGGCCGACCGGGTCGTCGGGGTGGTCGTGCGGGCGTTGCGGGCGGCCCACCTTGTCGGCGAAGCCGGGCATCAGCACCCGGTACGCGCAGGTGTCACAGTTCATCCGGATGTCCCCGCCCAGCGCCTCGGCGTGGCGTTCCCGGACCAGGTCGGCGAGGGCGTCGCAGTCGCCGATCACCTCGGCGACCCGCACGTCCAGTTCGGGATGGGCGGCGGCGAACTCCGCCGACTGGGCGACGATCCGGTCCGGCAGCACGCCGGCGAACAGGAAGTACGGGGCCACGACGATCCGCCGCGCGCCGAGCCGACGCAGGCGCTCCAGCACCGCCGGCACCGACGGTTGCGCCAGGGAGACGAAGCCCGGCTCGACGCCGGCGTAGCCGCGCCCCTCCCAGAGCAGCCGGGCGACCTTCGCGACCTCGGCGTTGGCGTCCGGGTCGGTGGAGCCCCGTCCGATCAACGCGACCCACGTGCCGGCCCGGTCGGCGGTGTCCGCCTGAGCCGCACCGGCCAGCGCCGCGTCGATGCGTTGTTCGAGGGCGTCGTGCAGCAGCGGGTGCGGGCCGAGCGGGCGACCGTAGCGGTAGGTCAACCCGGGGTGCCGCTCCTGTTCCCGCGCCATCGCGGCGGGGATGTCGCCCTTGCCGTGCCCGGCGGCGGTCAGTACCAGCGGCAGCGCCACAAGCTCCAGGTGCCCGCGCGCGACGAGCGCGCCGACCGCGTCGGTCAGCGGCGGGCGGGACAGCTCGATGAAACCACCCTCGACGTCGCCGACGTCACCGCGACGACGGACCCGCTCGACGAGGGCGGCGAACTGGTCGACCCCGGCCGCGCTGCGCGTACCGTGCCCGACGATGACCAACCCGGTCATGACTTCTCCTCGATGTAGAGCAGGGCGTTGAGGGCGGCGGCGGCGACCGCCGAACCGCCCTTCTCCCCCACGTTCGACACGGCGGGCAGGCCACTGGCCCGCAGCGCCGCCTTCGACTCGGCGGCCCCCACGAAGCCGACCGGCAGGCCGACGACGAGCGCCGGTGCGGCGTCCAGGGTGAGCAGTTCGACGAGCGCGGTCGGCGCGCAGCCGACCACCCAGACCGCGCCCGGACCGACCCGCTCCAGCGCGATCCGCACCGCCGCCGCCGAGCGGGTGATGCCGGCCGAGCGACCCAGCTCGGCGGCGGCCGGCTCGGCGACCGGGCAGACCAGCTCCAGGCCGGCGCGGGTGATACCGGCGGCGACCATCGCCACGTCGGTGACGACGGGAGCCCCGGCGCGCAACGCGCCCAGCCCCGACTCCAGGGCGGCCTCGTCGCAGACCAACTCGTCGACGTACGCGAGGTCGGCGCTGGCGTGCACGACCCGTTCGGTCACCGCGCGGCTCAGCGGCGGCAGGTGCGACAGGTCGACCCGCTCGCGCAGGATGCGGTACGACTCCACCTCGATCGGGTGCACCACCCTGCTCATCGGACTCCTTCCTGAGGGTCGAGCACGCGGATCGCGTCGACCGGGCAGATCTCCAGGCACTCCAGGCAGCCGGTGCAACGGTCGGCGCGGACCGTCAGGCCGCCGGCGACCGGCCAGATCGCGTGCGTCGGGCAGGTGAGCAGGCACGCGCCGCAGCCCTGGCAGGCGTCGATCGTCACGAGCGCCACCGGTACCCCCGCGGTGTCACCATCCGGCCGGCGACCAGCCTCGTGTCGCTGCTGCCGACCACCACCACGCTGTACATGTCGACGACGGCCGGGTCGAGGGTGGTCAGGGTCGCCAGGTGCACCCGCTCGCCGGGGCGGCTGGCGTTGCGCACCACACCCACCGGGGTGTCCGGTGGCCGGTGCGCGGCGAGGATGCCGAGCGCCTTGCCGAGCTGCCAGTCCCGGGCCCGACTGCGCGGGTTGTAGAACAGGGTCACGAAGTCACCCTCGGCCGCCGCGGTCACCCGCCGCTCGATGACCTCCCACGGGGTGTGCAGGTCGGACAGGCTCACATAGGCGTGGTCGTGGCCGAGCGGGGCGCCGAGCAGCGCGCCGGCGGCGAGCGCCGCGGTCACCCCGGGCACACCCACCACGTCGATGCGCTCGTCGGCGTACTCCAGGGCGGGGCTTGCCATCGCGTACACCCCGGCGTCGCCGGACCCGATCAGCGCGACCGCGCGGCCGGCGACGGCCTCGGCGACGGCGGCGCGGGCCCGTGCCTCCTCCGCGCCGAGGCCGCTGGACAGCACCCGGGTGCCCGGCCGGAGCACGTCGCGGACCTGGTCGAGGTACTGGTCCAGGCCGACCACCACGGCCGCGCGACGCAGCTCGGCCACCGCGCGGGGGGTGCGCAGGTCGGCGGCGCCGGGCCCGAGCCCGACAACGGCGAGCCGGCCGCGCGGCGCGTGCCGGGCCACCGCCACGGTGGCCATCGCCGTCGCGGTCTTCCCGACCAGCAGCGTCGCGTCGTCGGCCCGGCCGTCCGGTCCGAGCAGGGCCGCGGCCTCCGCCACGCTCGGCGTGCCGACCGCGGCGCGGACCACCTCGCTGGGATGCGGCACGTCGACGGCGGCCAGCCGCGTCGCCGGCCAGGTCACCAGGGGTACGCCGAGCGTGTCCGCGGTACGCAGGATGCCCGCCTCGTCGGCCTTGATGTCGGCGCTGGCCAGGCAGCGCAGGCTCGCCGGGTCGAGGCCTGCCTCGGCCAGCACCCGGTGCAGCAGCTCCCCCACCTCGCCGGCCGGTACGCCCCGACTCGCCCCGACCCCGGCGACAAGCGACGGCGGTCGCAGCACAGCGGTCCGCCCGTCCAGCGGCACCACCCGGTCGGTGACCAGCAGCCGATACCCGCCGCCCACCGCGTCGCCGCTGTCGGCGCTGTCGGCGCGGTCGGCGCGGTCGGCGCGGTCGGCGCGGTCGGCGCGGTCGGCGCGGTCGGCGCCGATGTTCGTGGCGATCGGCTGTGGGTGGACGTTCGGGGGCAGGGCGGGCAGCGGCCAGTCGGCGTCGGCGACCAGCTGGACCGGCTCACCGTCCAGGATGGCCCGGGACACCGCGGCGACCGCGCCCTGCACGGGCCAGCCGAGGGTGTCCAACCCGGGCAGGCCCACCGTGTCGGTGGCTGTGGTGATCACCGGTCGGGCGTCCAGCAGGGCGCCGACCCGCTCCGCGAGGTCGTTGCCGCCGCCGACGTGTCCGCCGAGCAGCGCCACGGCATGCCGGGCCGCCTCGTCGACGACCACCACGGCCGGGTCGCTGCGCTTGTCGGCGAGCAGCGGCGCGAGGATCCGCACCACCGCCCCGGTGGCCAGGAACGCGACCACGGCGTCGCACTCCACCCAGGCGGTCCGCAGCGCGTCGGCGACGCTCTCCCCCTGCACCAGCCGGGCGTGCGGCCAGGCGGCGGCGACGGTGTGCGCGTGTCGACGGCCGGCGGCGGTGGCCGCCACCAGACCGATGCGGGCGGGCGGATTCTCGTGGTTCACGGGCGCTCCCCGGTGAGGACGACCACCGGGTTGGTGGCCGCGAGGCGGATCGACCCACCGGGCAGGTCGGCGAGGCGGGCGGCGGAGAGCTGGGCGCCCTCGACCGTGTAGCCGGCGGCGCGCAGCAGACCCACGGCCGGCGCGACCCGGTCCAGGGCGGCCAGGGTGAGCACCACCCGCTCGGGCCGGCGGGCCACCACGGCGGCGAGGACGTCGACCCCGCCGCCGCCGACGAAGACCGCGTCCGGCTCGGGCAGGCCGACCAGCGCCTGCGGGGCTCGACCGGAAACGAGCCGGACGTGCACGGCGTGGGCGGCGGCGTTGGCCCGGATGCTCGTGCCGGCCGCGGGGTCCTGTTCGACGGCGAGCACCGCCGCGCCGAGCAACGCGCACTCGATGCCCACCGAACCGCTGCCCGCGCCGACGTCCCAGATCAGCCGACCCAGTCGGGGGCGCAGCCGGGCGACGACGAGGGCGCGCACCTCCGACTTCGTGATCATGGAGTCGCGGTGTACGTACCGGTCCTCCGGCAGGGCCCAGCCTCCGGCCGGGGCGGCGGCCGGCTGGTTGTCGGCGCGCATCCCACCGGGCGCGACCCGACCACGGGCGGAGTCGGCCGAGTCGGGTGCGGCTTCGGCCGGGTCGGGCGCGGCGTCGGCGGGCGCGGATTCGACAGGCCCGGCGTCGGCGAGGCTGAGCAGGACGTGGGGGTCGACCCAGGTCGCGGCGGCGGCCTGTTCGGGGGTCACCGCGCGGATCCGTTCGGCGTCGGTGCCCAGGTGCTCGGCGACCAGCAGGCGGCGGGACCAGCCGATCAGGCCCGCGCCCAGCTCGGCGGCACCGGCGCCGGGCGCGGTGAGTACCGCGACCAGCGGCAGCGCCCGGCACGCGTTCAGGGCCGGGCGCGGGTCGCGCCCGTGCGCGGTGACGACAGCGGCGCCGTCCCAGGGCAGGCCGGCGCGGGCGAACGCGGCGGCCACACTCGACACCGCCGGTACCACCCGCAGCGGCAGCCCGGCCGCGCGCAACCGCCGGACGATGCCGAACAGGCCGGGGTCACCGCTGGCCAGCACCACGGCCGGCACCCCGGCGGCGACGGCCTCGGCCAACCGGTGCAGGGCGGGGGCGAGCGGCCCGAGGGCGACGGTGGCCGCGCCGGCCGGTACGGACACCGCGGCCAGGTGTCGGGCCGCCCCGACGACAAGCCCGGCCCCGGCCAGCGCGGGCGCGAGGGCCGGGTGCGGCGTCGCGCCGGCCGCGTCCAACCCGACCACTGTCACCAGCGCCTCCGGGCCGGCCACGGTCACCAGCGCCTCCGGGCCGGCCACTGTCACCAGCGCCTCCGGGCCGGCCACTGTCACCAGCGCGTCCGGTGTCCCCAGGTTCGCCGGCGGATCCGGGGCCGTCCGGCTCATCGGGGCCACCGCCCCGACGAGGCGACCACGTGCGCTCCGGCGAAGTCGACCATCGCCACGTCCACGGTGACCGTCGGCCCGGCGAAGCGCCGCAGCACCTGGCGGACCCGCTGGCAGAGCAGGTCACCGGCCGGAGCGAGCAGCCCGGCGGCCTCCCACAGCTCGTACGCGTGCCGCCCGGTGTTCGCCTCGGTCACGGCGGTGACCAGCCACGGGTCGCCGCCGGCCTCGGCGGTCACCGCGCCGAGCAGGGACAGGTCCACCTTCGAGCGGGTGTAGTGGGTCATCAGGATGCCCGCCGCGAGTTTGGCCAGCTTGCCGGCCATGCCGACGAAGACCACACCTGTCATCTCGTCACCCACGGCGGCGGTGACGGCGGCCCCGGTGAAGTCACCGACCTCGACGAAGCACACCTCGGGCAGGTCGGGCAGCAGCGCGCGGGCGGCCCGCTCGGTACGCCCACCGGTGCAGAGCACCACGGTCCGTTCGCCCTGGGCGGCCATCACGTGCACGGCCTGTACCACGCTGGCCCGCCACGACGCCGTCGAGAACGGGCGGACGATCCCGGTGGTGCCGAGGATCGAGATGCCGCCGAGGATGCCCAGTCGGCGGTTCGTGGTCTTACGGGCCATGATCTCGCCGCGGGGCACGCTGATCACCACCCGGACGCCCACCTCGCTGAGGTCGACCACCTCGGCCACCGCCTCGCCGATCATCCGGCGGGGGGTGTCGTTGATCGCCGGGCCGCCGACGGCGAGCCCGAGGCCGGGTTTGGTGACCGTGCCGACGCCCGCGCCGCCGGCGAGCCGCAGGCCGGGGACGTCGGTCCAGTCCACGGTGGCGGTCAGCTCGGCCCCGTGGGTGACGTCCGGGTCGTCGCCGGCGTCCTTGACGACGACCGCCTCGGCGCGCACCGGCGGGGTGCCGGTCAGCTCGCAGCGTTCCACTCCGAAGCGCACCCGCCGGCCGGCGGGAAGGCCGATCTCCACGTCCGGCTGGATCTCGCCGGTGACGAGCGCGGTCACCGCCGCCTTGGCCGCCGCCGTGGCGCACGCGCCTGTCGTCCAGCCGGTCCGCAGTGCGGTGGGGCGTACCTTCGCGGTCCGGGGCAGGTCCGGCTCGCGCAGCGGCGGCTCGGCGTACGTCATGGTGTGTGCCCCGGTGTGGCTGTCCCCCCGGTGCCGGCGCCGGCCTGGCGGCGCAGCTCGGCGCGGGCGGCCGGCTCGGCGCGGCGGAAGGTGTGGAAGTGCCCCGGGTGGTACAGGTGCGAACGGGTGCCCTCGGCGGCCAGTGCCGGCCCCACCAGGAAGAGGGTGTGCTTCCACAGCTTGTGCTGCTTGACGGTCGCCTCCAGGGTGCCCACCGTGCAGCGCACCACCAGCTCGTCGGGCCAGGTCGCCTGGTACGCCACGACGGCCGGGGTGTCCGCCGGATACCCGCCGGCCAGCAGCTCGGCCTGCACCTGCCCGGAGCGGGCGGCGGAGAGGAACAGCGCCATCGTGGTGCCGTGCCGGGCGAAGTCGCGGACCCGCTCACCGGGCGGCATCGGGGTCTTGCCGCCTTCGAGGCGGGTGAGGATCACCGACTGGGCGACCTCGGGCACGGTCAGCTCCCGCCCGACGATCGCCGCGACGGCCGTGAACGAGGAGACCCCGGGCACGATCTCGACGGCCAGGCCGAGCGCCCGGCACACGTCCAGTTGCTCCTGCACCGCTCCCCACAGCGCCGGGTCGCCGGAGTGGATCCGCGCCACGGTCAGCCCCTGCGCGGCGGCCCGCTCATACAGCGGCAGCACCCCCTCGATGGGCAGCTGCGACGAGTCGACGATCTCCGCACCGGACCGGGCGTGCTCCAGCACGTCGGCGTGCACCAGGCTGGCCGCCCAGATCACGATGTCCGCCTCGGCGATCACCCGGGCGGCCCGCAGCGTCAGCAGGTCCGCCGCGCCGGGGCCGGCTCCGACGAACCACACCTTGCCGTCGCTTGTCACAGTTTTCCTCCTCGGTGCTCGCGGCGGGCCGGGACCAGCAGCGTCGACAGGTACGGCAGGTCGTGCGCGGTGTCGTCGACCGGGCCGACGCGTTCGCCGGGCAGCCCCAGGCTGCGCCCGAGCACGGCGTCGGCGAGGCGGCCCTGCCGGCGCAGCTCGGCGAGCAGCTCCGGGTGCCGCCGCCAGCCCTTGTAGGCGACCACGGTGCCCGGCCCGGCGAGGGCGTCGGCGAACAGCGCCAGGCCGGCGGTGGCCGGCAGCAGGGTCAGCGGTTCGCGCCCCTCGCAGAGCGGGATGCCGCTGCGCGCCGCCAGCTCCTGCATGGCGGTGACGCCGGGCACCGTCGCCACCCGCACCGCCGGGCGCAGGGCGCGCACACTCTGCGCCAGGTAGCCGAATGTGGAGTAGACGTTGGGGTCGCCGATCGTCGCGAACGCCAGCGACCGCGCGCCCGCGTCGAATGCCTCGACCACCACCCGGGCCGCGTCGTCCCAGGCCGCCGCCCGGCGGGCGGTCACCCCACCCCTGTCGTCCAGGGCGAACGGCAGCCGGCGCAGCCGATCCACCGGGACGTGGGACCGGACGGTCGCCTCGGCCCGCCCGGCGTCCGCACCCGCAGGCGTCGCGGCGGCGGTCGCGGTGGGCTCGACCCGGTCCGCCATCACGGGTACGAAGACCAGGTCGGCCTCGCGCAGGACCCGCACCGCCTTGACGGTCAGCAGTTCCGGGTCACCCGGGCCGACCCCCACCCCGGTCAGCGTGGCGTCGGCCGGTCCGCCGGCCCGACTGTCGTCGGCGCTCATCGGCACGCCTCGACCAGGCGGCGGGCCGCGTCCGGGTGACCGGCCCAGTGGGTGTGCAGGTAGGAGGCGTGCACCCGACCGCTCACGAAGCCGTGCTCCGCGTCGTCCCAGCGCCACGCCGACGCCTCGCCGTGCCGCGGGTCGGTGGTGGTGCGGTGGAACTCGTGGCCGCGTACCTGCTCGCCGGCGCGGGCCACCGGGGAGTCGGTGGCGGCCAGGGCCTCGCGGTAGCCGAGGGTGAGCCGGCCGGTCATCCGGGCGGTCAGGTCCAGCCGACCGCACATCGGTACGCCGTCCAGGGACCGCCCGAGGTAGAGCAGCCCGGCGCACTCGGCCACGATCGGCCCGTCGAAGTCGGCCAGCTCGGCGCGGAGCGTGGCGTTGCCGGCCAGCGCCTCCGCGTACGCCTCGGGGAACCCGCCGCCGATGACCACCGCGCGGGTGCCGCTGGGCAGCGCCGGATCACGCAGCGGGTCGACGGTGACCACGTCCGCGCCGGCGGCGGTGAGCAGTTCGGCGGTCTCCGCGTAGGAGAAGGTGAAGGCGGGGCCACCGGCGAGCGCGACGAGTGGCCGTTCGGCGTCGGCCGGCCCGCCGACGGCGGCGACCGGGTCCCACGCCGGGCCGGTCAGCGGCGGGGCGGTGCGGGCCAGGTCGAGCACCGCGTCCAGGTCCACGGTGGCCTCGACGAGTTCGGCCAGCGCGGTGACGATCGCCAGGGACTCGGGGGCCCGCTCGGCGACCGGGACCAACCCGAGGTGCCGGGCCGGTGCGGCCACCTCGACGACGCGGGTGACGGCCCCGAGCACCGGTACGCCGACCTCGGCGAGGGCGTCGCGCAGCAGCGACTCGTGTCGGGGTGAGCCGACCCGGTTGAGGATCACGCCGCCGATGCGTACCGCCGGGTCGAACGCGGCCATGCCCAGCGTCAGCGCGGCGGCCGAACGGCCCTGTGCGGTGGTGTCCAGCACCAGCAGCACGGGCGCGTCGATCAGCCGGGCGACGTGTGCGGTGGAGGCGTAGTCGCGGCGACCGACCGCACCGTCGTGCAGCCCCATGACGCCCTCGACGACGGCGATGTCGGCGGGCGTCGGGACGCTCGCGCCGTGGCGCAGCAGCGGGGCGATCCGTTCGGCCCCGACCAGGAAGGGGTCGAGGTTGCGCCCTTCTCGTCCGGCGGCGAGGGCGTGGTAGCCGGGGTCGATGTAGTCGGGGCCGACCTTGTGCGGGCTGACCGTCAGGCCGCGACGGCGCAGCGCGGCGAGCAGCCCGGTGGCGACTGTCGTCTTGCCGTGGCCGCTGGCCGGCGCGGCGACCACCAGCCGGGGCAGCGCCCAGGGTGTGCTCACCACTCGATGCCCTTCTGGCCCTTCTGGCCGGCGTCCATCGGGTGCTTGACCTTTGTCAGCTCGGCCACCAGGTCGGCGGCGGCGACCAGGCGCGGGTCGGCGTCCCGGCCGGTGATGACGACGTGTTGGAAGCCGGGGCGGTCGGCCAGGGTGGCGACCACCTCGTCGACGTCCACCCAACCCCACTTCATCGGGTAGGTGAACTCGTCGAGCACGTACAGCCCGTAGCGCTCGGCGGCCAGGTCACGCTGGATCTGCCGCCAGCCCTCCAGGGCGTCGGCGGCGTGGTCGGCCTCGCCGCCGCGCTGGATCCACGACCAGCCCTCGCCCATCTTGTGCCAGGCCACCGGCGCGCCCTGGCCGGTGCGCTCGTGCACCTCGCCGAGCGCCCCGAAGGCGTTCTCCTCACCGACCCGCCACTTGGCGCTCTTGACGAACTGGAACACGCCGATCGGCAGACCGGCCGTCCAGGCCCGCAGCGCCAGCCCGAAGGCGGCCGTCGACTTCCCCTTCATCTGCCCGGTGTGGACGATCAGGAGCGGTCGATGCCGCCGCTGCCGGGTGGTCAGCCCGTCGGCGGGCACGTGACTCGGCTGTCCCTGCGGCATCAGCGATCTCCCTCGCCCGCGGACTCTCCCGCGATCTTGCAGTTTCTGTCGGTCATCTGCGCACTTGATCCCGTTATGCCGCGACAGAAAGTGCAAGATCGCGGGGGTGGGTGACGGCTTCCAGGGTGGTTTTCGGGGCGTTCAGCTGGGTTGCCAGACGGGTGGCCAGGTTGAGGCGGACCGGGCCGGACTCGCAGTCGACGACCACGCACGGGGCGTTCGTCGCCGCCAGCACCTTCGCGGCTGCTGCCGCGCGGTCGAGCGGACGTTGACCCGCGGTGGCTCTGCCGTCGGTGACGATGAGGACCAGGGGGCGGCGCTTCGGGTCGCGCAGGCGCTCCACCCGCAGCAGATCGGCGGCGGCGAGCAGGCCCTCGGCCAACGGCGTACGCCCACCGGTCGGCAACTCGGCCAGCCGGGTCGAGGCGGCCAGCACCGACGACGTCGCCGGCAGCAGAGTCCGGGCGCCGGCACCTCGGAACGCGATCACCGCGACCTTGTCCCGCCGCTGGTACGCGTCGGTGAGCAGGGCGAGCACCGCGTCCTTGACGGCGCCCATCCGCTGCCGGGCGCCCATCGAGCCGCTCGCGTCCACCACGAACAGCACCAGGTTGCCCTCGCGTCCCTCGCGAACGGCCTCGCGCACGTCGTCCGGGCGCAGTCGCAGCGGACCGCCGCGCCGACCCCGGACCGCCTGGTGCGGCGCGGCGGCGCGGATCGTGGCCGGCAGGTGCAGCGCGCCGACACGGCCCGTCGGCACCCGGGCGCCTGTGGTACGCCCCCGTCCGGTGCGGGCCCGCGACCGCCGGCCCGGCACCCCGTCACCCACGCCGGGCGCGGTGAGCACCCGCGCCTTCAACCCACCCCGGGGTACGGCCACCGGCTGAGACTTCCCGCCGCTCCGGGTCGGATCGTCGTCACCGACCGCCGACTCCCGGCCACCGCGCGGGCGCGCGTTCGCGCCGCCCCGGTCGCCCGTCTGGCGCTGCGGCCACCCGTCGTCGTCGCCCCGGTCGCCCGTCTGGCGCTGCGGCCGCCCGTCGTCGTCGCCCCGCTGACGCTGCGGCCAGCCGTCGTCGCCCCGGTCGCCCGTCTGGTGCTGCGGCCAGCCGTCGGCACCGTCCGGGCCGTCGGTGCGCCCGTCCGGGCCACTGCCGTCCCGCGCCGCCGAAGGCCCGGCCGACCCGGGTCCACCCTGGTCGCCGCCGTCACCGCCCGGCGCGCCGCCGCCACTCGGGCCGCCCCCGTTCGGGCCGCCATCGCCGGCCGGGCCACCGCCGCCCTGCGGGCCGCCACCGTCCGGGCCGCGGTCGTCGGGGCCGTCGTCGTCCGGGTCGTCGGGGTGGGCGTCCTGGGCACGCTGCAACGCCTCGTCGAGACGCTTCTCGTCCAGGCCGGGGGTGTCGAACGGGTCGCGGCGGCGGCGGTGCGGCAGGGCCAGCCGGGCGGCCACCCGGACGTCGTCGATGCCGACCCGGTCCCGGCCGTGCCAGGCGGCGTGGGCGAGAGCGGTACGGGCGGTGACGATGTCGGCGCGCATACCGTCCACGTCGAACGCGGCGCACACCTCGGCGATCTGCCGCAGCGCGGCGTCCGGCAGGCGTACCCCGGGAAGCCGGCGGCGGGCGGCGGCCACCTGGCCGGCGATCTCCGCGTCGGCGTCGGCCCACCGGGCGGCGAACCCGGCAGGGTCGGCGTCGGCGGCGAGCCGACGGCGGACCACCTCGACCCGGACCTCCGGGTCCCGGCTGGCGCCCACCTCGACGGTGAGCCCGAACCGGTCGAGCAGCTGCGGACGCAGCTCCCCCTCCTCCGGGTTCATGGTGCCCACCAGCAGGAACCGGGCCGCGTGGCTGACCGAGACGCCCTCCCGCTCGACGTGGCTGCGGCCCATCGCCGCCGCGTCGAGCAGCAGGTCGACGAGGTGGTCGTGCAACAGGTTGACCTCGTCGACGTAGAGGACGCCCCGGTGCGCGGCGGCGAGCAGACCCGGTTCGAAGGCGCGGACGCCCTCGCCGAGGGCCTTCTCCAGGTCCAGTGAGCCGACCACCCGGTCCTCGGCGGCACCGACCGGCAGCTCCACGAGACGGGCCGGACGGGTCTCGGCAGCGACGTCGGCCCGGTGGGGGCCGTCCGGGCAGCCCGGGTCCGGCTCGGCCGGGTCACAGCCGAAGCGGCAGCCGGCGACCCGGCGGACCGGGGGCAGCAGCGCGGCGAGTGCCCGCACGGCTGTGGACTTGGCGGTCCCCTTCTCACCCCGGACCAGCACGCCGCCGATCGCCGGGGACACCGCGTTGAGCAGCAGCGCCAACCGCATGTCGGCCATGCCGAGCACCGCACTGAACGGATAAGTCACGGTCACTGGACCTTCTTTCGTTCGCGACTGCGGGGCTCGCAAAACCGGCTCACTCCTCGCGCTCACACCCGGTCCTCCAGGTCGCCCTCGCTGGCCAGGTACGTGTCGCGCAGCCGGTCCAGGGTGGCCGGCTCGGGTTTGGCCCACAGCCCCCGGTCGGCGGCCTCCAACAGCCGCTCGGTGATGCCCCGCAGCGCCCACGGGTTGGACTGCTCCAGGAACTCGCGGGTGGTGTCGTCGAACAGGTACGCGGCGGCCAGGTGCTCGTACATCCAGTCGTCCACCACCCCGGCGGTGGCGTCGTAGCCGAACAGGTAGTCCACGGTGGCGGCCAGCTCGAACGCGCCCTTGTAGCCGTGCCGGCGCATCGCGGCGATCCACTTCGGGTTGACCACCCGGGCCCGGAACACCCGCCGGGTCTCCTCGCCCAGGGTGCGGGTACGGACGTCGTGTGGCATCGCCGAGTCACCCACGTACGCCTGCGGCGACGTGCCGGTGAGGTGGCGGACCATCGCCACCATCCCGCCGTGGTACTGGAAGTAGTCGTCGGAGTCGACGATGTCGTGCTCGCGGGTGTCCTGGTTCTTCACCGCCACCGCGATCCGGGCGAACGAGCGTTCCATGTCGGCGCGCGCCTCCCGCCCGTCCAGGCCCCGGCCGTACGCGTAGCCGCCCCACACCGCGTACACCTCGGCCAGGTCGGCGTCGCTGCGCCAGGTCCGGGCGTCGATCAGGGGCAGCAGACCCGCGCCGTACGCCCCGGGCTTGGAACCGAAGATCCGGGCGGTGGCCCGCCGCTCGTCGCCGTGCTCGGCGAGGTCCGCGGCGACGTGCGCCCGCAGGTAGTTCTCCTCGTCCGGCTCGTCCAGGGCGGCGACCCGCCGGACGGCGTCGTCGAGCAGCGCCACCACGTGCGGAAACGCGTCGCGGAAGAAACCGGAGATCCGCACGGTCACGTCGACGCGGGGTCGACCCAGCTCGGCGGTCGGCACCACCTCGATGCCGGTGACCCGCCGGGACCGCTCGTCCCAGACCGGTCGGCAGCCCAGCAGCGCGAGCACCTCGGCGATGTCGTCGCCCTGGGTGCGCATGGCGCTGGTGCCCCACACGGTCAACCCCACCGAGCGGGGGTACGCCCCGGTGTCGGCGAGGTGCCGGGCCAGCAGCGAGTCGGCGAGGGCCACCCCGACGTCCCAGGCGTTGCGGCTGGGGATGGCCTTGGGGTCGACGGAGTAGAAGTTGCGCCCGGTGGGCAGCACGTTGACCAGACCCCGGGTGGGTGAGCCGGACGGGCCGGGCGGCACGAACCGTCCGTCGAGCGCGCCGAGGGTGTTGGTCAGCTCGTCGGTGGTGCGGTCCAGTCGGGGCACCAGCTCGGTGGCGGCGAAGTGCAGCACGGCGGCGACGTCCGGGATCGACTGGCCGGACACCTCCGCGACGACGGCGTCCACGGCCCCGGCGTCCCAGGCCAGCGTCTCCATCCCGACGACCAACCGCCGGGCGAGCGCCTCGATCAGGTCGATCGCGTCGGCGGCGGTGCCGGCCGGCCCGTCCACCACGTCGGTCAAGGCCGTGGGCACCGTCAGTCGTTCTCCCGGTGCCGCCAGCAGCTCCTGCTCGTCGAGGGAGTACGCGACGGCGAGCGCCTGCCGCAGGCCGGGCAGGGCGTGGGCGCCGCCCCAGATCTGCGGGGCGCGCAGCACCGCGAGGACCAGGTTGACCCGGGGCTCACCGGTGGGCGCGTCGGCGAGGATGTGCAGCCCGTCGCGGATCTGCACGTCCTTGACCTCGCAGAGGTACCCGTCGAGGTGCAGCACGAACTCGTCGAAGTCGTCCGCGTCGGGCATCGCCTCGGCGTGCAGGTCGTGGTGCAGCTCGGCGGCGCGGACGAGGTCCCAGATCTGCGCCCGCACGGTGGGCACCTTCGCCGGGTCGAGGGCCTGCACGGTGGCGTACTCGTCGAGCAGTTGCTCCAGTTTGGCCAGGTCGCCGTAGGTCTCGGCGCGGGCCATCGGCGGCACCAGGTGGTCGATCACCACGGCGTGCGCGCGGCGCTTGGCCTGGGTGCCCTCGCCCGGGTCGTTGACGATGAACGGGTAGACCAGCGGCAGGTCACCGAGGACCGCGTCGGGGGCGCAGTCGGCGGCCAGGCCGAGGCCCTTGCCGGGCAGCCACTCCAGGGTGCCGTGCTTGCCCAGGTGCACCACGGCGTCCGCGCCGAAGCCGCCGTCCGCGACGGGCGCTGTCAACCAGCGGTACGCGGCCAGGTAGTGGTGACTCGGCGGCAGGTCCGGGTCGTGGTAGATGGCGATCGGGTTCTCCCCGAAGCCGCGCGGCGGCTGGATCAGCAGCACCACGTTGCCGAAGCGCAGCCCGGCGAGGACGATGTCCCCGTTCTCGGTGTAGAGCTGGCCGGGCGGCTCACCCCAGTGCTCCCGCATCCGCTCGCGCAGCTCGGCCGGGACCTGGTCGAACCACCGCCGGTACGTCGGCCCCGGTATCCGGGCCTCGGCGGCGGCCAACTGCTCCGGGGTGAGCCACTCCACGTCGTGTCCACCGGCGGCGATCAGCGCGTGGATCAGCGCGTCGCCGTCGTCGGGCGGCGGCGCGTCACCCAGGTCGTAGCCGGCCTCGGCCAGCGCGGCGAACAGCCGGACCGCCGAGACCGGGGTGTCCAACCCGACGGCGTTACCGACCCGGGAGTGCTTGGTGGGGTACGAGCTGAGCACCACGGCGACCCGCTTGTCGGCGGCGGGCACGTACCGCAGTCGGGCGTGGCGTACGGCGATCCCGGCCACCCGGGCGGCCCGGTCGGCGTCGGCGGCGTAGACCGACAGCCCGTCGGCGTCGATCTGCTTGAACGAGAACGGCACGCTGACGATCCGGCCGTCGAACTCGGGGATGGCCACCTGCATGGCCGCGTCCAACGGGGACAGACCGGCGTCGCTGCCGGCCCACTGCTCGCGGGTGCTGGTCAGGCACAGCGCCTGGATGATCGGCACGTCCAGGGCGGCCAGGGCGCCGACGTCCCAGGCGTCCTCGTCGCCGCCACCGGAGGCGTCCGCAGCGACCGCGCCACCGGCCGCGAGCACAGTGACCAGCAGCGCGTCGCAGCGGGCGAACAGCCCGAGCGGGCCCGCGCCCGTGGTCAGCCCCCGCAGCGAGCCGCAGAAGATCGGCAGCGGGTTGCCGCCGGCTCGTTGGACCGCGTCGGCGAGGACGTCGACGAAGTCGGTGTTGCCGGCGAGGGCGTGCGCCCGGTAGAAGACGATCCCCACGGTGGGCCGTCGCGGGTCGGTCGGGTGCTCGCCGTGCACGCCGTACGCCGGGGTCGGCGCGGGTGGGGCGAACCCCTCGCCGGTGAGCAGCACGGTGTCGGAGAGGAACCGGGCCAACTGCGCCAGGTTGTCCGGCCCGCCCTCGACCAGGTACGCCAGCGCCTGGGTGACAACCCCGGACGGCACTGTGGAGATGGCCATCAGCTCCGCGTCGGGCAGCGCCTCGCCGCCGAGCACCACCGTCGGCACACCCGTGGCGAGCACCGCGGCGAGGCCGTCCGGCCACGCCTGTCGACCGCCGAGCAGGCGTACGACGACGAGGGCGACCCCGTCGAGCAGGGCGGGCACCTCGTCGGCGGCGACCCGCGCGGGGTTGGCGAGCCGGTAGTCGGCGCCGCTGGCGCGGGCGGCCAGCAGGTCGGTGTCGGCGGTGGAGAGCAGCAGGATGCGCACGGCAGGCTCCGGAGAGTGACGCCCCGGCCGCCACGGAGGCGGCCTGGACGAAGCGGGTGGGTACGGCGTCAGCCGGTACGACGGCCCGGGTGGACGACACGCCGACGCGGACGTCGGGGCCGGTCAGCGCCGGGCGCTCGGCTCAGCGGTACCGAAAGCCAACGGCCTGGCGTACGCCGCGGCGGCCGGCCCGAGACGTGCCGGCGCGGCCGGCCGTGGGCGCGGCGCAGCGCCCGCGATGCGGGTTATGACGATGATCGTCGATGAATGAGACGCTGTGCGTCATCGGGTCCTCCTCGGGTGTCCACGCCCTGGGGCACATCCCGACGGCCGAAGTATCCTGGCTTCCGGATCGACGCTCTCCCCCAGCCTTCCAGCCGCAGACACACGGCCGTGACTCACGAGGGGGGATCGCTCCCCGGTGACAGTGGCGGGACCGCGTCGGAATCGCACCGACTTCCTTCACTGCCGTCAGGCCGCGAATGCTGCCACACCGCCGCGCCGCCGGTCAACGCCGACCCCGGCGTCGTCCGGCCACGCTCACCACATTGACCTGCGGAAATATCGGCGCGCGGGGGTCGCCTGACGCACCAGACGGCAAGCTGATGGGCCGGTGGCGGAGGGCGCCCGCAGAGGGGGTCGAGAACGGGTGCGACTCCCCCTGGAGCTGATGCCGTAGACGACTCGGCACCGACGCGCTCCGCCGTGCATTACTCGTGCTCGAAGCGGCGTGGCCGCCGGGCCAGCGACAGCCAGCCGAGGAAACGGGCGTGCATGTTGGCCAGGTCGGGGCGTCCGCCGAGGCTGTACAAGTCGTGGATCGCCTCGTTCACGCAGGACGTCAGGTAGAGGGCCAGCGCCAGCGAGTGGCCGTAGAACTCGGCGGCGAGATCGAGTTGGGCACGGGAGCACGGCCACGGGGCGGCGCAGTTGCGGCACAACCAGGCGGGGCGCATGGGCAGGTGTGGGCGGGACCGAGAACTCACACCACGACCCTGCGCACCGCAACCGCCGCCATCCATCACAGTGGGCGATTTTTCGGCGGATAACTTTCTTCCGCCCTCCGGATGTCCTTTCGGTGCGGCCATCCGACGAATGGATAGGCTGACCCTCAGCCCTTGAGCAGGAAGGGGGAGCCATTCGTGAGCGTCCGGACGACTACCGCGCTTAGCATCTCCGACCTGCTGTGGGACAGCACCGACATGCTCGATGCCTTGGCTGCTCGCGATGTCGCTCAGGTGTTCCGGCTCGTCCAGCGGGCCACCCACGCCAGCCAAACCACAGTCGGTGTCGCCACCGGTCTCAGCCAGGCGCAGGTCAGCGAGATCACCAGTGGTGCCCGCCGGGTCAGTAGCATCGATGTTCTCACCCGCATCTGCACCGGCTTGTCCATGCCACGCCATGCCCGCATGACGCTCCTCCTCGGCGAACGCGAGCCGGCCCTGGACCTCGCCGGTCTACAGGCCGACGAGGCTGCGCGGGACCGGTGCGCTGATGTCACCGCGATCTATTCCAGCCGGTCAGATTTCGTGGCGGAGATGCCGCCGCACGTCCTCTTCGACCGTGCCACGGACATCCGGGCGTCCGGCCTGTCACTCAACCTCATCTGTCAGCAGTACGCCGACAACCGTCTTCTGAAGCTCCTCGCCGCCGGCACCCGCCTCCGTTGCCTGTTCCTCGACCCGGCCGGCCAGGCGATCAGACGACAGGAGCGTGAGGACGACTATCCGGACGGACACCTGAGCGCGCTCACCGAACTCAACATTCAGAACCTGGCCCGCCGCATTCGCGACCGACTCCCCGCAGGTGCCCGAGACCACCTCACCATCGGCGTCTACGACGAGTCCATCCGCGCCAACGTGCTCTTGGTCGACGACCGACTCTGCGTTGTTCAGCACTACCTACCGAAGATGCGGGGCGTCGACTGTCCGACGATGGTCATCGAGCGCAGCGCGCGCCCCTCCGGCCTCTACCCGATATTCGACGAGATGTTCACCTCACTCTGGGATCGCAGCCGCCAGCTATGACCGACCACGCCCGCCTCCTGCCCCTCGCACAGCAGGCCGTCGACCTGGCGCACGACCTGATGCGGACACTCCAGCCCGGTGCGCTGACCTTCAAGGGTGACCGCGACATGGCTTCCGAGGTGGACTACGCCATCGAACGGCAGGTCCGCGCGCATCTGGCCGCCAAGGCGCCCGACATCGGGTTCCTCGGCGAGGAGTACGGCAGCAGCGGCGACGCCAGCGCACTGACCTGGGCACTCGATCCCGTCGACGGCACGGTCAACTTCGTCCACGGGTCACCCCTGTGCGCGATCTCCCTCGGCCTCCTGCACGGCGCGGACGCCGTCCTCGGCGTCATCGACCTGCCGTTCCTCGGCACCCGCTACCACGCCGCCAAGGGACACGGGGCCTACGCCAGCAACCGCCGCATCCACGCCAGCCGGGTCGCCGACCTCACGGACGCCGTCGTCGCCATCGGCGACTACGCGGTCGGCGCCGGGGCCAGCCGGAAGAACGCCGAACGACTCGCCATCACCGAGCAGCTCACCCGGCACGTCCAACGGATCCGCATGCACGGGTCCGCCGCGATCGACCTCGCCTGGTTGGCACACGGCCGGATCGACGCGTTCATCATGCTCAACAACAAGCCCTGGGACACCGTCGCGGGCGTCGCGATCGCCCGAGAGGCGGGCGCCCTGGTCGTCGATGTCGACGGCACGCCCCACAGCGCGCGCGCTGTCGCCACGATCGGCGGCAACGAGCTGCTCCTACCATCCGTCCTCACGCTCGTCCAGCGATCACTCGAACGTGCTGCGGTCGGCTAGCACCGCGACGGTAGTTGGGCACCTGCACCCGCGCCCACCGGTACTCGCGCGGTAAAGACTGCGACATCACGCTCTGGCGTACTGACCCGCGGTGGTCACGCCGAGGTGGTGGACCGCCGCGTCGGTGCTGGCGGCGGCCGCCGGCAGCAGCGGAAGCCGTACTCTCGGGTTCGGGATGCGGCCCTGCGCGTGCAGCACCCCCTTGATCACGGCGGGGTTGGGCTCGGCCAACAGGGCGGCGGCACGGGACGACCCGGTTCACAGCAGGTAGTCGGGTTCCACCCGCCGCGACCCGGTTACCTAGGATCGACGATCACTGGACCAACGTCCGCGATCAATTCCGGGGGTCGATCACCATCGTCGCCATGCGATTTCACAGGCTCGCCGGCCGGGTCTGGCTCTGCCCGGGCGACCCGGACCCGGACGCGGTCCAGGCCGGCGTCGCAGTCGTCGCCGACGAGCGCGGCAGTGTGCTGATCGACGCCGGGCAGAGCCCCGCGCACGCCCGCGAGATCCAGGCCGCGCTGACGGCCGCCGGGCTACCCCAGCCCCGCTGGCTCGTCTACACCCACCACCACTGGGACCACGTCTGGGGCGCCTGCGCCTGGCCGGGAGTCGAGATCGTCGGACACGAGGCGGCCGTGCCGCTGCTGCGCGCCGAGGCCGCCCGACCGTGGAGTCACCACTACCTGGACGAGCAGGTACGCCACAACCCCCGCCTCGGCCCGAGCTTCCGGGCTCGGGCACGCGCCGTGGACTCCTGGGCGGACTTCGCCGTCCTGCCGCCCACCCGGGTCTTCGCCGACGTGGACGAGCTGCCGGTCGGGGTCGAGCTACGTCACGTCGGCGGCGGGCACGCACCGGACTCGACAGTCGTGCTGGTGCCCGACTCGGGCGTCATGCTGCTGGGCGACTGCTTCTACCCACCGCCGGCGCACCTGCGCCAACCCGAGGACGGCCTCGACCTGGCCATGGTCCGGCGACTGCTCGACGAGGACTACGAGTGGTACGTGTCCAGCCACGCCGAGCCGATGACGCGTGAGCAGGCCCGCTCAGCCATCGCGACCGCCTGAGCGGACGAGCCTGAGCCGGGGACGCACCTCAGCGGGCGTGGCGTTCCGGGTGGGCGCGGCTCCACACCCGCATCCGTTCCGGATAGCCGGTGCGGCCCGCCTCGTACAGCGGCACCGCGTGCTTGCGGGCGATGGACCCCGCCGCCCGTGGTGTGCCGGTGCGGCGCCGGATCCACTCCCCGTCGTGGGCGATCGCCACCACCGTGGTGTCCGTCGCGGTGGTCTCCGGCTCCAGGTAGAACTCCACCCCGCGCCGGCTCGTGACGAACGCCTCCAGCGCGGCGAGGTCGTCCCGGGTCGCCTCCCGGTCCAGCTTCGTCGGGGTCGCCTCGGCACCCCGTGACCGGCGACTGAACCAGCTCATGCCCCACCCCTTCCCTCGACGCCCCTCCAGTGCAGCACCGAATCCTGGCAATACGCTGCACGCCGGGTGGGAGACAGCTGACCCGACGAGGGTTGGAACCCGCCGAGCGTGGGCGGTGTCATGAGTGTGATCCCGAACGGAGGTTCCCCTGGACGACGAGGCGCTCGTCACCCGCGCTCGCGCAGGTGACCTGGAGGCGTACGACCTGCTGGTCGCTCGGCACACCGCGTCCGCGTACCGGACGGCGGTGCTGCTCGGCGCGGGCTCGGACTCCGAGGACGTCACCCAGGAGGCGTTTGTGAAGGCGTACCGCAAGTTGTCCCGTTATCGGGGCGAGTCGTCCTTCCGGTCCTGGTTGCTCGCGATCGTCGCCAACGAGACCCGCAACCTGCACCGGTCGCGCGGCCGGCGCGACGGACTCGTCCTGCGCGCCGCGGCGGCGGACCCGGCGTCGGAGATCGCCGAGGACGACGCGGTGGGTGCGGTCCTCGCCGGGGAGCGCCGCGCCGCGCTGGTGCGGGCCCTACGGCAACTTCCGGTACGCGACCGTGAGGTGATCGTCTGCCGGTTCTTCCTCGACCTCAGCGAGGAGGAGACGGTGGCGACGCTGGGCTGGCCCCGGGGCACGGTGAAGTCGCGCACGTCCCGGGCCCTGGCGAAGCTTCGCGGCCTCCTCGACCGGGAGGAGGTCCGGCATGGGTGACCTCGAACGGGAACTGCGTGACCTGTCCACCTGGCTGGAGACGCCCGAGCCGCCCGACGTGCGCGCCCAGGTCCGCGAACGGCTCCACCGGCCGGCGTTGCGGTGGCGTCCGCTCGCCGCGGCGGCGCTGGCCGCCGTACTGGTGGCGGTGTTGCCGCCGACCCGTGCCGCCGTCGCCGACGTGGTGTCCGGGCTGCTGCGCTTCGCCGGCGTCAGCATCGCCGTCTCGCCCGACCAGACGGCGCCGAGCGGCGTCGCGTCGCCGCTGCCCGGGCAGCGGGTCGCCGGTCTGGACGAGGCACGACGAGCGGTACGGTTCCCGATCCGCCTGCCGGCGAAGCTGGGGCCGCCCGAGCGGGTGGTCGTCGCCGACCCCGACCCCACGGGCACCTGCCGGGTGGCGACGTTGCTCTACGACGGTGGCGCGCTGCGCGTCGACGCGTTCGACGGTCGTCTCAACCTGTCCTTCCACAAGGAGGTCATCCCGCCGGGAGCGGAGTGGGTCGAGGTCAACGGCGACTTCGCGGTGTGGGTCGACGGCCCGCACGTGCTGTCGTACGTAGACCGGGCGGGCACGGTCCACAAGGAGAGCGCCCGGCTGGCCGCCTCGACCCTGATCTGGCAGGACGCCGACGTGAGCTACCGGCTCGAGGGCGCCCGCACCCAGGCCGAGGCGATCGAGATCGCCCGTTCGCTGCGCTAGGAACCGGACGGGCGCGACAGGTGTCCTGAAGATACGAGTCGCCGACGCGGTACGGAGGGATCGAGATGAGTTCATGGGGCAGGTCGCTGCTGGCGGCATCCGTGGTGCTGCTGGCGGGTTGCACGACCACGGCCAGCGGCGGGTCGGCGGCACCGTCCGCCACCATCGCCACCACCGCGGCGAGCGCGGCAGGCGCCACGGGCGCGGCGAGCGCCGCGACGGGCTGCCATTCGCGGATCGAGACGACGTCGCTGCCCGACTGGGCGGACGCCGGGTTCCACGGGGGCAGCCAGGTCCCGCACGTCTTCGGCAAGACTGGCGACATCCTGGCGGTGTTGTTCGCCCAACCGCTGCGCCAGGTCCGCGAGGACGGGTCGAACAACAAGATCCTGTGGGTGGCCCGCGCCTCCACGACCTCACCCGACCCGACCGCGCCGTCGACCCTGGTGATCACCGCGACGCTGGACGGCACCGCCACCCGGGTGACCCGAGAGGTCGCCGGCGGTCCGGGCCCGTCGATCATCGACATGCCGCAGGCCGGGTGCTGGCATCTCGACCTGCGCTGGTCCGGGCACACCGACACGATGGACCTGGTCTACGCCCCCTGAGCTACGTACCGTGGCGGCCATGGTGACTCTGCTCGACGATCTCACGCCGCTGTACGTGGCGGCGGACATCCACGGCCACCGGTCGGAGTTCCGGGAGTCGCTCCGCGAGGCCGGGCTCGTCGACCACACCGGCCACTGGGCCGGGGGTGGCGCGCGGTTGTGGCTGCTCGGCGACTACGTCGACCGCGGCCCGGACGGTGTCGGTGTCATCGACGACATCCGGCGGCTCGCCGACTCCGCACGGGCGGCGGGCGGCCACGTCGGGGTGCTGTTGGGCAACCACGAGGCGCAGTTGCTCGCCGCGTACCGGTTCGGCACCACGCCCGTTGCCGGGTGGGACGAGCCCGGCGGGTTTCGGGGCGGCTGGGCCCGGTTCGGCGGACGGGAGGAGGACCTGCGCCGGCTGACGCCCCGGCATGTCGAGTGGATGACGCGGCTGCCCGCGGTCGCGGTCGTCGACGGGTTCCTGCTCGTGCACTCCGACACCGCCCGCTACCTGGAGATGGGGCGAAGCGTGGACACCGTGAACGCGGCGGTCGGCATGGCTCTCGCCTCCGGCGACCCCACGGCCTGGCTGGAGTTCTGTGGCCGGATGAGCGACCGGGGTGCCTTTCGCGACGCGGTGCTGGCGAACCCCGACGACCGGGTGTCGACGATGCTACGCACGCTCGGGGGCACCGTGCTCGTCCACGGCCACAGCACCCTCACCAAGCACTTCGGTGTGGCGCCGCAGGACGTCGCGGCCGCGCTGCGGTACGCCGACGACAGAGTCATCGCCATCGACGGCGGCGTCTACGAGGGCGGCCGGATCCTGCTCACCCGACTCCGCTGACCCTGGCTAGGCTTCCCGACGTGCTCGACGACGCGCGGACGGCGGCCCGCGACAACGCCGAATGGTGCGACATCGTCTGCGCCAGCCACGGGCTGGCCGGCCGTACCGACGCCGACGCCTGGTCGGTCCCCCACCGCTCGCCACAGTGGTACCCGGACGCGGTCACCAGGCGGCCGGGCGTCGACGCCGTGGCCCTGCTGGACCGGATCGACGCGGGGCCCGGCGCGTCGGTGAAGGACAGCTTCGCCGACCTCGACCTGTCCGGATACGGGTTCCGGGTGCTCTTCGACGCGCAGTGGATCCTTCGGCAACCGGCGGCGCCACCGGCCGACGCCGTACCCCTCACCCCGGTCGTCACCACCGACGACCTGGCGGCCTGGGCGGCGGCCCACGGCGGTGGGAAGCTGTTCCGCCCCGCGCTCCTGGCCGACCCACGGGTACGGGTGCTCGCCCGCCACGACGACACGGGTGCGGTCACCGGCGGAGCGGTGCTCAGCGGCGGCGGCCCGTACGGCGTCTCCAACCTGTTCTCCCGCACCGAGCGCCCCCGCGACATCTGGCGCGCGGTGTGCGCCACCGTGCCCGACGCGGCGCTTGTCGGCTACGAAACCACGGCGGACCTGGCCCCCGCCCTGGAAACCGGCTTCACCCCCACCGGTCCGCTGCGCGTCTGGCTCCGCGCCTAGGGCTCCGCGCCGGCACCGCCCTTGGCGCCGCGTGCGGACGGCTATGCTGGACGGCATCGGCACCGATCCGGCCATCACCGGGGAGCCTCCGGAAGAACGGGCAGCTCGCTGCCTCACTAGACCCGGACGGAGCGGCACGTCACGTCGCGAAATCAAGCGGCGCCCGCACGGTCGGGGCGCAAGCGGGGTGGTACCGCGGAGTCCTGGCCAGACGCCAGACACTTCGTCCCCGTGTGGGCAGTGAGCTGATGCCCGCGCGAGCGGATGTGGAGTGTAGGGAGAGCGTCGGTGCCGGACGGTCCGTCGAAGTCGCCATTCGTGCCACTGCCCACCAAGATCGACCTTGGTGGGATGGACCGTGCCGTCATCGAGTGGTGGCAGACCAACAACGTGTTCGACAGGAGTCTGGAACAGACCGCCGACGGTCCGCCGTGGCTGTTCTACGAGGGGCCGCCGACCGCCAACGGCACGCCGGGCACCCACCACATCGAGGCCAGGGTCTTCAAGGACCTCTTCCCCCGGTACCGCACGATGCGGGGCTTCTCGGTGCCACGCCGCGCCGGATGGGACTGCCACGGCCTGCCGGTCGAGCTGGCGGTGGAGAAGGAGCTGGGGCTCGGCGGCAAGCCCGACATCGAGAAGATGGGCATCGCCGAGTTCAACGCCAGCTGCCGTACCTCGGTGCTGCGGCACGTCGACGAGTTCGTCCAGCTCAGCCAGCGGATGGGTTACTGGATCGACCTGGAGCACCCGTACCAGACGATGTCACCGGAGTACGTGGACAGCGTCTGGTGGTCACTGAAGCAGATCCACGACGGCGGGCGCCTGGTGGAGGACTTCCGGGTCGCGCCGTACTGCACCCGCGACGGCACGACCCTGTCCGACCACGAGGTGGCGCAGGGCTACGAGACCGTCACCGACCCGTCCGTGTACGTGCGGTTCCCGGTCCACGGGGACGTGGCCGGGCACAGCGGTGTCGAGCTGCTGATCTGGACCACCACCCCGTGGACCCTGGTGTCCAACACCGCCGTGGCCGTCCACCCCACGGTGACGTACGCCCTCGCCCGCACCGAGCGGGGCACGTTCGTCGTCGCCGAACCGCTGGCCCGTCGGGTGCTCGGAGACGAGGCGGAGATCCTGGCGACCGTACCGGGGTCGGCCCTGGAGGGGGTGCGCTACGAGCGGCCGTTCGACCTGGTGGACATCCCGGACGCGCACCGGGTGGTCCTCGCCGACTACGTCACGACCGAGGACGGCACCGGCCTGGTGCACCAGGCGCCGGCCTTCGGCGCGGACGACCTCGCCGTCTGCCGCGCGTACGGGTTGCCGCTGGTCAACCCGGTCGCACCGAACGGGCGGTTCCACGAGGGCATCGACCTGGTCGGAGGGGTGTTCTTCAAGGACGCCGACGCGTTGCTCATCGACCGCCTCCGGACCTCCGGCCGGTTGTTCCGGCACGAGCCGTTCGCGCACCCGTACCCGCACTGCTGGCGGTGCCACACCCCGCTGATGTACTACGCCCAGCCGTCCTGGTACATCCGGACCACCGAGGTACGCGACGAGCTGACCCGGGAGAACGAGAACACCAACTGGTTCCCGGAGCACATCAAACACGGCCGGTACGGCGACTGGCTGAAGAACAACATCGACTGGGCGGTGTCCCGCTCCCGGTACTGGGGCACCCCGCTGCCGCTGTGGCGCTGCCCGGACAACCACGTGACAGCCGTCGGTTCCCGTGCGGAGCTCGGAGAGCTGGCCGGCGCCGACCTGTCCGAGTTGGATCCGCACCGCCCGTACGTCGACGAGGTCACCTTCGCCTGCCCGGACTGCGGTCGCGACGCCGTCCGGGTGCCCGAGGTGATCGACGCCTGGTACGACTCCGGGGCGATGCCGTTCGCGTCGCTGGGCTACCCCCACGTGCCGGGCAGCAGGGAGATCTTCGAGCGCACCTACCCGGCCCAGTACATCTGCGAGGCGATCGACCAGACGCGGGGGTGGTTCTACACGCTGATGGCGGTGGGCACCCTGGTCTTCGACAGGTCACCGTACGAGAACGTCGTCTGCCTCGGGCACATCCTGGCCGAGGACGGCCGCAAGATGAGCAAGCACCTGGGCAACATCCTGTTGCCGATCCCGTTGATGGACACGCACGGCGCCGACGCGGTGCGCTGGTTCATGGCCTGCTCCGGCTCACCGTGGTCGCCGCGCCGGATCGGGCCCGGTCCCCTCGACGAGATCGTCCGCAAGGTGTTGATGACGTACTGGAACACCGCGGCGTTCTTCTCCCTCTACGCGGCGAACTCGACGTGGGCGCCGCAGGTGGCGCAGCCGGTCGCCGAACGGCAGGTGCTGGACCGGTGGATCGTCGGTGAGGTCCACGCCCTCGCCGCCGCCGTCGACGAACGACTCCAGAACTACGACACGGCCCGCGCCGGCCGACTGCTCGCCGACTTCGTCGACGACCTGTCGAACTGGTACGTGCGGCGCTCGCGGCAGCGTTTCTGGGAGGGCGACCCGGACGCCCTCAGCACCCTGTACGAGTGCCTCGACATCCTCACCCGGCTCCTCGCGCCGTTCATTCCCTTCCTCACCGAGGAGGTGTGGCAGCAGGTGATCAGGCGTGGCGCCGGGTCGGCCCCGGAGTCGGTGCACCTGGCGACCTGGCCCACGCCCGACACCACGCTGATCAGCGCCGAGTTGTCGGCCCAGGTGGCCACGGCGCGGGCGTTGGCCGAGGCGGGCCGGTCCGCGCGTAAGGCGAGCAACCTGCGGATCCGGCAGCCGTTGAGCCGCGCGCTCGTGGGACTACCGGCCGGCACGGTGCTCCCGCAGGCGTTGCTCGACGACATCGGCGACGAGTTGAACGTCAAGATCCTCCAGCCGCTCGACTCCCAGAGCGGGGTCATCGACGTGCGGGTCAAGGCGAACTTCCGGACCCTGGGCCGCCGGTTCGGCAACCGCACCCAGCACGTCGCGAAGGCCGTCGCCGCCGTGGCCCCACGGGAGCTGGTCGACGGTGTCCGGGCGAACGGGACCTTCCCGCTGACGGTGGACGGCGCCCAGGTCGAGGTGGGCCCGGACGACATCCTGGTCACGGAGGTGCCGCGGAGCGGCTGGGTGGTGGAGTCCCAGCGCGGAGTGACGATCGCGCTGGACACCGCGATCACCCCCGAACTGGCGGCCGAGGGCGTCGCACGCGACGTCGTCCGCATCGTCCAGCAGGCCCGCCGCGACGCCGACTTCGAGGTCGCCGACCGGATCACCGTGTCGATCGCCGCGCCCGCCGAGGTGGCGGCGGCGATCTCCGCGCACCAGTTGCTCATCGCGCACGAGACCCTCGCGCTCACGCTGACGGTGCTGGACGCGTTGTCGGAGGGTTTCTCCGGCACCGTGGGCGACGGTCAGGAGATCGTGGTGCACGTCGTGCGGGCCTGAACGGCGCCGGGGTGGACGATCACCGCAGCCGGGTCAGGTCCTGCGGGGTCAGGCGTAGGGCCGCCGCGGCCACGTTCTGCGCCAGGTGGTCCGGGTTCGCGGTGCCGGGGATGGCGAGCACGTGCGGGCCCTGGTGCAGCGTCCAGGCCAGGCGTACCTGCTGCGGGGTGACGCCGTGGGCGCGGGCGACGGCCTCGACGGCCTCGCTCTGCGCGGCGCCCGCGCCCGCCTCCCGACCGGTGCCGGCCAGCGCGAAGAACGGCACGAAGGCGATGCCCCGCTCCCCGCAGAGCCGCACGAACGCGTCCTGCTCCCGGTAGGCGTCCACCCCGTAGTTGTTCTGCACGCAGACCACCGGCGCGATGGCGGCCACCTCGTCCAGGTGCTCGGGCCGGGCGTTGGAGAGCCCGAGGTGTCGGATCAGCCCGGCGGCCCGCAACTCGGCCAGCGCGCCGAACCGGTCGGCGAGCGGCACCGCGCCCGGCCCCCGGCCGAGGCGCAGGTTCACCACGTCGAGCTGGTCGCGGCCGAGCCGGCGGAGGTTCTCCTCGACCTGCGCGCGCAACTGCGCCGGGGTGAGCGCCTCGGTGAAGCCCGCCTCCGGGTCGTACCCGAAGCCGACCTTCGTGACGATCACCAGATCGTCCGGGTACGGGGCGAGCGCCGCGCGGATCAACTCGGTGGCGTAGCGGGCCGGCCCGGTGCCGACCCGCAGGACGCCGCCGGGCGAGACGTAGAACGCGGCCGTGTCGATGTGGTCGACGCCCAGCTCCACGGCGCGGCGCAGCAGGGCGAGGGCCCGGTCGCGGTCGGGGTTCGCGGTGATCCGCATGGAGCCGAAGCCCATCCGGCGCACGGTGCGGTCGCCAAGGGTCCAGGTGCCCGCCGCGGCGGCGGTGATCTCGTCAGTTGGCATTCGGCGACCCTAGCCAGGGCGGGTACGCGGCGCAGTCGGCCGCGCACCCGATACCGCCCGACGGCGAACTGGGTTAGTTTTTGTGGGCTGACGGAGCGGTTTCCGCGGGGTGCGGCGGGCGCAGCACCCGCACCAACAGCAGGGTCGGCAGCAGCAACAGCGGCACCACAAGCAGCGCGCGCAGGGTGCCGACCCCGTCGCCGAGCAGCCCCAGCAGCGGTGGCCCACCCAGGAACGCGGTGTAGCCGATCACCGCGACCACGCTCACCCGCACCGCCGCGTGCGCCTCCTCGTCGGCGGCCGCGCTCATCCCGACCGGGAAGCCCAACGACGCGCCGAGGCCCCACAGTGCGACGCCGACGATGGCCAGCGGCCCGGAGCCCGCCAACACGGCCAGGCCCGCGCCGACCACGGCGAGCCCGATGGTGCCGCTGAGCACCGGCACCCGACCCCAGCGGTCCAGGGCGACAGTTCCCGCGGTACGCCCGATGGTCATGCCCACGACGAAGACACCGAAGACCGCCGCGCCGGCGGCCTCGCTCAGGTCCCGACCGTCGACGAACGCGACGGCCAGCCAGTCGTTGGCGGCACCCTCGGTGAACGCCGCCACCAGCACGAACAGCCCGATCAGCAGGGTGCGCGGCTCCCGCCAGGCGGCGAGCTGCGCCCGACGGCGGGCCGCCGGGGTCGCGTTCGCCGGGTCGCCGGTGTGATCGACGACGACGGGCAGGAACGTCCGGGCGGCGAGCGCGGTGCCGGTCAACACGACCACCGCGACCGCGACGAGGTGCGCGCCGACCGGCACGTCGAACCGGGCAGCCGCGGCGCCGAGCCCCGCTCCGGCCACCGAACCGAGGCTCCACCCCGCGTGGAAGCGGGGCATGATCGTTCGACCCAGTCGTCGCTCCACCGACGCGCCCTCGACGTTCATCGCCACGTCGCAGGCGCCGGAGCCGTAGCCGAGGGCGACCAACCCCAGGGCCACGATGGCGAACGACCCGGTCATCGTCGCGCCCAGCCCCGCCACGCTCAGGCCGATCGCGACAATCACGGTGGCCATCGTGACGGTGCGGGCCGCGCCGAACCGCTGGGCGAGCAGGCCGGAGGTGGGCATGGCGAGCAGCGCGCCGACACTCATCGCCAGCAGCAGCAGCCCGAGCCGACCGGCGGAGAGGTCCAACGCGTCGCGGACCGCCGGAACCCGGGAGAACCAGCTACCGACGGCCAGCCCGTTGAGGGTGAAGGTGACAGCGACGCCGTTGCGGGCCAGCAGCACGGCGCGCGACGGCGGTGGTGCGGTGTCCGGGGCAACGGGTCGACTGGTGGGGGCGCTCACGGGGCAGGTCCTCTTCCTCGGGGTGGTCTCCTGGCACGATCGCACACCTGAGAGCGCTACCACCACAACCGGCAACCGCCCCTTACCGGCGACGCACAGGCCAGGGCATGATGTGAAACAGGCGTTTGTCCGACCGGACGGGCCGGCTCGGGGAGGCGACGATGACGACAGCGGCACAGCGAGCGGCCACCCTCGAGGACGTCGCCCGGATAGCCGGGGTGTCGCGGTCCACGGCGTCGCGGGTGATCGCCGGCACGGGGTTCGCGTCGCCGGCAGCTCGGCAACAGGTCACGGCGGCCGTCGACCAGCTCGGTTACGTGCCGAACCCGGCCGCCCGGGCGCTGGTCCGCGGCGGCGGCGGCGTACGACTGGTCGTGGCCGCCCAGGCGGCCAGCCCGGCGGTGCTGGACGACCCGTACGTCCACCAGGTGGTCGGCTCGGCCGCCCGGGTGTGCACACCCGCAGGTGTCGGGGTGGCGTTGCACTGGCTGCCGCTCGGCGACCCCCGCGGCCTGCACCAGCTCGCCGGGGACCGCACCGTGTGCGGGGTGATCCTGGTCAACACCACCGAGGATCTGCTGGCGGCGGTGCCCGGGTCAATGCGCGGCCGGGTGGTCTCGATCGGAGTCGGCTCGGCGACCGTGCCGTCGTTCGACGTCGACAACGCCGCCGGCTCGGACGCGGTGCTGCGCCACCTCTACGCCGCGGGTCGCCGCCGGATCGCCATGGTGACCGGCCCCCGCTGGCTGCCCTGCGCGCAACGCCCCGTGCAGACGTACCGCCGACTGATGCGCCAGGCCGGCCTGCCGGAGTGGGAGATCACCGGGGACTTCACGGCGGCGCGCGGCCGGTCGGCGGCCGGCGAGGCGCTGCGCCGCTGGGCGGACGTCGACGCCATCTACGCGATCAGCGACGACACCGCGCTCGGCGTGATCGCGGGGTTGCGTGACGCCGGTGTACGGGTGCCCGGCGACGTCGCGGTGGCCGGCTTCGACGACATCCCGCTGGCCGGGATGACCGCCCCGGCGCTGACCACGGCGAGTCACCCGGTCGGGCGGATCGCCGTCGCCGCGGCCACCGCCCTGCTGGACGGGCGTCCGGCCGCCCGGGTGACTCTCTTCCCGTCCACCCTGGTGGCCCGCTCCAGCGCCTGAGCGTCCGCGCGTTCCTGCCCGACGCCGACGGTTAAGCCCTGGCCGCCCGGGTAACCGCGTCGGACGTTGCGTCGACCGCGAGGAGCGCAGGCCGTGTCCGACTCCGCGCAGCCGCCCCCGGACTACCGGCACGGGCGGTTGACCGCGCGCCTGCACCCGCCGGTGGCGCCGGGGCCCACCGGCCTGCTGCGTCTGACCGGCCCCGACGGGGAGCGGCGGGCGCTGGCGTACGTTCCGGAGCCGGCAACCGACGGTTCGGCGTACCGGCTGGTGCTGCTCCTGCACGGCGCGGGTGGCTCCGCGCGACAGGGGCTGGACCTGCTGTCGCCGGTGGCGGACGCGCGGCACCTGCTGCTTGTCGCCCCGGAGTCGTCGGCGGCCAGTTGGGACCTGATCGCCGGCGGGTTCGGGGCGGACGTCAGGCGTGTCGACGGGCTGTTGCGGACCGTCTTCGACGGCTACCCGGTGCGGGACGTGACGTTCGGCGGTTTCTCCGACGGCGCCTCGTACGCGCTCTCGCTGGGCCTGGCCAACGGCGAGCTGGTCGACGCGGTGCTGGCCTTCTCCCCCGGTTTCGCCGCGCCACCGACCACCCACGGCCGGCCACGGATCTTCGTCTCGCACGGTGTCGACGACCGGGTGCTGCCCATCGACGTGTGCAGCCGCCGCCTCGTTCCCCACCTGCGCGGGCTCGGCTACGACGTCACCTACGAGGAGTTTCCCGGCGGCCACGAGATTCCCGCCCCGATCCGCGACTCCGCCACCAGGTGGCTCACCAGCACATCCGGCGCCCCGCGCGCTCCCGTGGAGAGGTCAGACGGCGGGCAGGCCGAGGGCTTCGTCGACGCGAGCGAGGACGGCGGCGTCGCCCTCCGGGTTGACACCGCGCAGCAGGTCGATGGCCGTGGCCCGGACCTGACCGATGATCATGGCTAGGGGGAGGGTCGGCGTGGCGCCGAAGAGCTGCCCGGCGGTGCGCACGGCGGCCAACGCGGACTCGTCGGCCCGGCTGCCGTGCCGTTCGGCGGTCTCGTCCTGGCCGTCGAGGTCGGCGGCGAGCGCGCCACCGGCCTGGCGGACGGCCTCGGCAAGCGATCGCAGGGCGGCGCCCAGCTCCGGTGGCACCGGGGTGTGCAGTCGGCTCAGCGTCACGCCGGCGCGGGCCAGCACCCGGACGTTGCGGACCGCGTAGTCGATCTGCCGGATCGACTCGTCCACCGACCGCAGCCGACCGATGTGCCGGCGTCGCCGGACGTTGAGCCGCAGCGCCTCACCGGCGGCCAACACCCCGTCCCGCAGCCCGTCCACCCGGGCGTCCATCCCCCGGGCCTGCGTCAGCGCCGCGAACGCGGCGGCCTCGTCGCCGCGGTCCAGCGCGTCGGCGATCCCGCCCAGCAGCCCGGCCAGCTCGTCGAAGGTCCGCCGTACCTCGGCGACCAGCGGCGCGAGGGGGTGCCGGGCGTCGACGAGCAGGCTGGCCGCGAGCGCGACCGCGCCGCCGACGAGGGCGTCGACGAACCGGTTCGGCACCAGCGACCCGTCCGGCGGTGCGACCACCACCAGGTAGAGCGCCGAGACCGCGGCCTGCACGAGCGTCACGCCGGTGGCGCCGAAGGCCACCGCGAGGAGGACGGTGAGCAGGATGACGGTGCCGACGGTCCAGGTGCTGCCGGGGCCGAGTGCCTGCACCACCAGGTCCGCGACGAGCACCCCGGCGGCGACCCCGAGCACGACCTCGACGGCCCGGCGAATACGTTGACCGCGGGTCTGACCGAGCACGATGAGCGCCGCGGCCGGCGCGAAGAAGGGCTGCGGGTGCCCGAGCAACCGGGTGGCCAGCAGCCACGCCACGGTCGCCGCGACGGTCGCCTCCAGCACCGGCCGCCAGCCGTGCCGCAGCCGCCCGCCGGCCGTCCGCAGGCCACTGAACCGCACCATCGCCACCCTCTGCTCAACCCGCCGTCAGCCCACGGCAGCCCGAGGCGATCGTCTCCCACTCCGCGCCGGCCCTGCTCACCGGGGCAGCCCCGCACCGCGCCCGAGGTGTCGGGATGCCATGGACACGATCGCCGACCGGGTCACGTGCCGGTGAGGGCGGCGACCTCCGGCTGGCTAGGGCCTGCCCTGAGCAGACTCGGCGGGCGTCGGGCCGGTGAACGCGGCGGTGTCGTCGGGTGCGGCGAGGAACCGGGTCAGCACCTCGACGGTGCCCGGCGTCCAGGGACGACCGTTGAGCACCTCGTCGCCGGGCACGAAGACCATCGCCGCGCCCTCACCGAGCACCACGTCCTCCTGTCGGGCCCGGGTGCGGCCCAGGAAGTAGTGCATCTCTCGATCCAGCTCGGGACGCGGCTGCACGGCGATCAGGCGCAGCGGCCCGTCGGCACGCAGGCCGGTCTCCTCCCACAGCTCCCGCTCGGCGGTCTGCTCCGGCGTCTCCCCCGCCTCCGCGTGGCCGCCGGGCAGCCCCCACACGTCCGGGTGGTACATCGCTTCGGTGTCCCGCAGTTGCAGCAGCAGCCGCCCGTCGGGATCCACCAGCAGCACACACGCGACGACGATCACCGGCTCAGCTTAGGAGGGTGTGCCGCCCCCGTACGCCTGCTCCCCCACCACCACCAGCCGCGCGTGGTCGGCGGCGTCGCCGAGCATGCCGCGCAGGCCGGCGGCGTACGCCGTCGCGGGGGTCACCCCGAGGTGGGCGGCGAACGCGTACTCGTCGGCCAGGGTGATGTCGAAAATGGCCGGGTCGTCGGTGGACACCGAGCAGGCGACCCCGGCGTCGGTCAGCACTGTCAGCGGATGGGGGAGGTCCGCGCGGGCCACGCCGAGGCGCAGGTTGGAGGTGGGCGTCACGTCCAACACGACGCCCCGCGCGGCCAGCTCGGCGACCAGCTCCGGGTCCTCCACGGCCCGCACCCCGTGCCGGACCCGGACCGCGCCCATCGCCAGCACCTCGCGGACCGCCTCCGGCCCGGCCGCCTCGCCCGC
Source organism: Micromonospora sp. DT231 (assembly GCF_049847025.1). Classification (NCBI taxonomy): domain Bacteria; kingdom Bacillati; phylum Actinomycetota; class Actinomycetes; order Micromonosporales; family Micromonosporaceae; genus Micromonospora; species Micromonospora sp. DT231. The sequence goes on from NZ_JBNCNO010000007.1 coordinate 96,795, forward strand.
GTGCGGCACGAACGGCAGACCGCCGTCGCGGGCCAGCTCCACCATCCGGCGGTACGGCGTGGTCGGGTGCCGTCCCTCGGCGCCGGACAACCCGAAGCCGACCACGCCCTGCCCGGCGAACCGGGTGGCGACGCGGGCCGCGCTCTCGGTGAACTCGACGTCGTGCCCCCGGCAGACCTGCGGGGTCAACCCGATCGACACCCCGTACGACTCGCGGGCCTCGGCCGCCGCGTCGACAAGCGCGGCGAGCAGGTTCGCCCAGCCGTCCAACCCGAGCCGCTCCTCGGCGTCCACGATCGGCTCCAGGTGGACCGCGCCGTCGCGAGCGGCCTCCGCGGCGTAGGCCAGCAGTGCCCGCCGGTAGTCCTGCGGCGTCCGCAGCACGGTTGTCATCGCGTTCCAGGTGGCGATGAAGTCGTACAGGTCGTCGAACCTTCCGGACGTCTCGGCCGGCACCGGGAGGCGATGGCCGCGGGCCAGCTCGGCGAGCAGCGCCGGGCGGACCGTTCCCTCCAGGTGGACGTGTAGTTCGATCTTCGGGGTGTGGCGCTGAGCCGGCGTCATCGCTGTCCTCGGGGGATGGTCGAACGGGTGGGTCCAGCCTGCCGCACCCCGGTCCGGGCCGACCTCCCCCACGCGGGGGATCACCACCGGAAAACTGTTCTCGACCCCAAAGCTCCAGAGTAGTCAATAGGCGCCCCGATCCGCCTCGGTCACATATGACAGTGCGTCGGTACAATCGGCGACTGCCTTGTGACTGATCGCTGACTGCCGATGGCGAAATGGATCACACACACTGATCCCATGAACAGGAGAGTCAACCGCGGTAAGGCACTCCGCGTCGCGGTGTGTCTCCTTCTGGTCGCCGTGTTGGGCGGCTGCATGCAACTCAACATGGGGCTCACCGTCAACGCCGACGACACCGTCGACGGGCAGTTGCTGCTGACCGCCGAGAAGTCCCTGCTGACCTCACGAAACAAGAACATCCCAGCGGCCTTCGCGGAGCTGCGGCAAAACATTCCCGCCCTGCCGGCGGGGGAAGAGACCCGGTACGAGGACGACAAACTCTTCGGCGCCCAGATCAGTTATCGCAAAGCGCCGCTGGCGGGTTTCGACACGGAGAGCGTAAAACTGGTCCGGAACGGCGACTTGTACCGTTTCACGTTGCCCCTCGACCCGTCGAAATACGGCGGAAAGGTGGCGCAGCAGAATCCGCAGCAACAGCAGGCGTTCCTCAAGCTGATGTCGTTCGAGATCTCGGTGACATTTCCCGGCCGGGTGATCGACAGCAACGGCACCGTCAACGGCCGGTCGGTCAGCTGGAAGGTCGACTCCAACCAGGACAAGCCGAGCGAGCTACGCGCCGTCGCCGAGGCGCCACCCCGACCGTCCACCTCGCCGGCCGCCGCCGGTGCTGACGACGGCGGCATCGGATGGCCGCTGATCGTCGGCGGCGCGCTCCTCCTGCTGCTGCTCGCCGCGGTCGGCGTACTCCTGCTGCGACGCCGGCGGCCCACGGCGCCGGCCGCCCCCGGTCCGACCTCGCCCGGACCGACCTCGCCCGGACCGACACCGCCGGGCCCGCCCGCCGGCGCCCCGGGGCCCGGTTGATCCACCCGGTGGCCGGCTGAGCCGGCCACGCCCGGCCCCGGCCGCCCCCGAGACGACGGCGACCGGCCCCGGCGCTGCCACCCGGCAGCACCGGACCTCACCACCACCACATCCCGGTCGCACCATCGCAGAAAAGGGGGATCGTCATGAACGATCTCTTCACCTGGGCAGCCCTGGGGACCATCGCCGGCGCGAGCGCCGCCACCCTGCTGGCCACAAACGTCATCGGGGGGCTGATCGGCCCCAGCGGCGACAAGCTCCGCAAGTGGATCGCCATCGTCATCGCGCTCCTGCTGTCCTACCTCACCGCGGCGTTCGCGGACGAGGTCGGTGGCGAGAAGTGGATCATCGCGTTCTTCAACGCGCTTGTCATCTTCTCCGCCGCGCTCGGCGTCAGCCAGTTCCCGCCCGGCAACCGGCAGGCGACGCCGACCCAGCTCGCGAGCGGTCGCGAGCCCAAAATCTTCCGCTCCTGGGTCTGAGGGGGATGACGTCATGGTCTTCGGAGTTCTCAGCGCGGCGATCCAGGTCATCCTCGGCGCCCTGTTCGGCTTCCTCGCCGGCGGCCCGATCGGGCTTCTGGTCGGCGCCGTCGTGGGCCTGCTCGTCGGCGCGGTCTTCGGCTGGGCGGTGGCCTCCGCCGGGGTGTACGCGGCGGACGCCCGCGGCATCTTCCTCTTCGTCGTCGACCACACCTGGAGTCTGCTCAACACGGTCGTCGGCGCCATCTACCTGACCGTGCACCTGGTCTTCGGGCACTCACTGGACCGCCCCACCTCGTCGGGCAGCGGCCGGGTCAGCGTGGTGCAGGGGGTCTCGCCCCGCTACGCCACCACCATCGGCACCGTCTGCGCCGGCTCCAGCTCGGGCATCCAACGGCACGAGGACGTGCACATCTTCCAGGGTCGCCTGCTCGGCCCGCTCTACATCCCGCTGGTGCTGGCGAACTACGTGCTGTTCACCATCGCCCCGGTGTGGCTGCTCTACCACGACCACGCGAACGCCCCGATCAACCGGTTCACCAGGTACTTCGAGATCGGCGTCTACCCGCACGTCTGGAACGAGGCCATCGCGTACCGGATCCAGGGGACGCCGCCGCGATGACCGACCACGGGCGCGGACCGATCGAGACGGCCACCGCCGAGTTGGCCGCCTGGCTGACCAGCGCGGCGGGGGAACCCGTTCCGATCGGCCCGCCCCGCACCGGCGGCGACGCCGCCGGCCTCACCCTCTGGCCGCTGGAGCTGCGCCCGGCCCGGCAGACCCGCTCCAGCGGCGCGGTCCGCGAACCGTACCGGTTCACGGTCCGCTACCTGCTCTGCGTGACCGGGCCGGCCGGGTTGCCCCGGCTGGACCGGGTGCTCACCACCGCCACCAGCGAGGGCAGCTACGCGGTCGTCCTGGAGGCGGGTGACCCGCCACTGTGGGCGGCGTTCGGCGCCGCGCCGCGTCCGGCGCTGCTGATCGACGTACCCGCGCAGGTCGACCACCCGACCCCGGCCGCACCGCCGGTGCTGCAACCGCTGCGGCTGCGGCAACTGGAGGTACGCACGCTCACCGGCCGGGTGGTCGGCCCCGAGGACCAACCGCTCGCCGCGATGCGGGTCGAGCTGTCGGCCACCGGATCCGCCACCCGCACCGACTCCGACGGTCGGTTCCGGCTCGTCGGCGTCCCGCACGACCCGGAGCACCCGTTCCCGGCCCGGCTGCGACTGACCGGGCGTGGGCTCGTCCTCACCGCCGACGTCGACCCCGGCGAACCCGACCTCGTCATCGTCTGCGCGCCACCGACCCACTGACGCCCACCCGCACAGGAGGACCGATGCCCAGCTACTTCTCCCCCGGCATCTATGTCGAGGAGGTCCCCAGCGGCGCCCGACCGATCGGCCCGGCGAGCACCAGCATCGCCGCCTTCGTCGGAATCGCCCCGAACCGCGACGCCCAACTGGGCCGGGCGGTGCCGGTCAACAACTGGACGGAGTTCCTGCGGCTCTTCGCCGACGGAGAACGGGTGGAGAGCACCCCGCTGGCCCGAGCGGTCTTCGGCTTCCTCGACAACGGGGGCGCCCGCTGCTGGGTGGTGAACGTCGGCGAGGGCGGCGCGATCACCGGCACCGGGCAGCGGCGCGGTGGCCTGCAACTGCTGGAGGCCATCGACGAGATCTCCATCATCGCCGCACCCGGCTTCCACGACGTGGTGTCGCACGAGGCGCTGCTCAGCATGGCCGAGCGGACCCGCACCATGGTCGCGATCTGCGACCCGGCGCCGGACATCGACGACATCGCCGCGCTGACCCGGGTCGCCACCCCGTCCTCCGGCAAACCCCCCAAGCCCGCCGAGGGTACGGCCGGCGGCTCGGCCGGTACCGGCGGCGGCTCGGCCGGTCCCGGCGGCAGCTCGGGCGGTCCCGGCGGCGGCTCGGCCGGCCCCGGCGGCTCGGGTGGGCACGAGGGGGCGGCGTACCGGCCCCGGCAGTCCGAGTTCGGCGCCTTCTACTACCCGTGGCTACGGGTCCGCGACCCGATCAGCGGCGAGTTGGAACTGACCCCGCCGAGCGGGCACCTGGCCGGCATCTGGGCGCGTACCGACGCCCTGCGCGGCGTGCACAAGGCGCCGGCCAACGAGCCCGTCCGTGGGGCCGTGGACCTGGGCTACCTGGTCACCCGGCCGGAACACGACGTGCTCAACCCCAAGGGCGTCAACGTGATCCGCTACTTCGCCGGTGAGGGCATCCGGGTCTGGGGCGCCCGTACGCTCGCCGCCGAGGCCAGCGAGTGGCGCTACCTCAACGTACGGCGACTCAGCATCGCCATCGAACAGGCCATCGCCAACGGCACCCGGTGGATGGTGTTCGAGCCCAACGACTTCACCCTCTGGCGCTCGATCCGGCGCGACATCGGGGCGTTCCTCACCCGGGTGTGGCGCGACGGGGCGCTGCTCGGGCGCAGCCCCGAGGAGGCGTTCTTCGTCAAGTGCGACGAGGAGACCAACCCGGCGGACGTCCGCGACGCGGGCATGGTGATCGCCCACATCGGCATCGCCGTCGTCAAGCCCGCCGAATTCGTGGTGTTCAAGCTGAGCCAGTGGGCCGGCGGCACCGAGACCGAGACGATCGGAGGCTGACATGCCCACCACAGCCACCCCGCAGCCCGGCGCCCCGGTCGACCCGTACCGGGCGTACAACTTCCGGCTGCTCATCAACGGCGTCACCAACGGCCACTTCACCGAGATGACCGGGCTGGAGGTGAACATCCCCGGGCAGCCGTACCGGGAGCACGGCCTGGGCCGGATGCGGATGGTGCCCGGCCAGGCCGAGTACGAGCCGGTGACGCTGCACTTCGGCCTCACCGCCTCCCGCGAGCTGTGGGACTGGGTGAACGCCACCGCGCAGGGCACCCTCAACCGCCGCAACGTCTCCGTGGTGCTGCTCGACTCGGTCGGGACCGCCGAGGTGCTGCGCTGGAACCTGATCGACGCCTGGCCCACCCGGTGGCGTGGCGCGCACCTCAACACACTCAGCCACGAGATCGCCATCGCCGCGTTGACCCTGCGCTACGAGGGTCTGGAGTTGGAGACCGGCGGTGCCACCGCGCCGACACCCGCGTAGCTGGCTGGCCGGCCGACTGCGCTCGGCGGCCGGGGCGGTGCAGCGCCTCGCCGGGCGGGTCGAGTCAGGCGAACACCGCACACCCCGTGCGCCCGCCGCACACCATGGGCCGCCGCCGCCGGAGACGCCCGGGGCGACACCGCGCCGCTTCGGGGAACCCCCGCAGCACTGGCTGGATCTGGTCACCGCCCACGCACCAGGTCTGCTGCACGACCTGGACCTCGACCGGCCCGCTGCGGCACCGCCGCAGGGGCGCGATGACCGTGCCAGCGGCTCGGGCTCGGGCTCGGGCTCGGGCTCGGGCTCCGGCTCCGGTCTTGGCTCCGGCTCCGACCTTGGCCCCGGCTCGGGCCTTGGACCTGGCTCCGGCTCCGGTGATCGGATCGATCAGGACGGACCGGATCGGTGGGCTGCGGTGACCGGGCCAGCTCGGCCCGCCGGGGAGGGTGTCGGGCTTCCTGCCGACTCGGTGGGCCGTCGTGCCCCCGGCACGGTGGGTCCTCGTGCCCCCGGCACGGGTGGGCCCGGCGGCGCAACCAGCAGGAGCGGCCCGGACGCGGACGCGCACTCCTACGGGCATGGCCGCCCGGCGTCCGCCGCGGGCGGCACAGTCGGTGACAACGACACGGACGGTCACCACGGCACGGTCGGTCACGACGGGACGGTGGACGGGGCGTACGGCGTCGACGGGCTGGTGGCGACGCGCGGGGTCGGAGGGCCGGACGGGTCGCGTTCGACGGGCGCAATCGGACGGTCGCAGCACGCGTCGAGGGCAGCCGACCGGTCCGGCGGTCCAGGGATGGGCGGTGCCAGCCCACCGGGCGGCAGCCGCGCCGCCCACGGCGCGGTGACCGGCGAGGTGCCCCTCGCACCGGATGCGGGCCGACGTTCACGGGGCCGGCTGCTGGGCGGCTGGCGTCTGCGCGCATCCCGACGGGGCGCGGCGACAGGCCCGGCGCGGGACGACACGCCGGCCATCGACACGGAAGAGCGGTACACCGAAGCCGGACGCGGTCCAGGAGGCCGCCGAGCGCCAACCGCCCCGGCCAACTCTCCCCTCCACACCCCTCCCGCCGAGATCTTGGAAGATTTCGGCCCCTCCAGGGGCAATTCCTTTCCAAGATCTATAACTGACTCCGCCGACGTCGGCGGGGCGAGGCCGGGCCGGGCGGCAGCTCGAGGCGGGCGATCCGCTGGCGGCGGGACCGCGGGTGGCGGCCGGACGGTAGGGGGCGTCGGGGCGGGCGGGGGCGGGGCGGCTGGGGGCGGCGGGGCGGCGGCTGGGGGCGGGTTGTGGCCGGCTCTGCCGGGCGAGCGGGCACGGTCGGGGCAGCAGGGTGGTGGGTCGGTCGGAGCGCACACCGGACCGCGGGACGGTCCGGCCGCTGGAGCCGCAGGTGTCGGCTGGATCGGCTCGGCGTACCACGATCCGGGCGGCGGGCGAGGCCCGGACCAGCCCGACGCGACGGCGTTCGACAGGTGGCCGGCGCTGCCCGATGACAGCACGCTGTGGTCGGTCGCCGGTGCGGCGCTGGACACCGCCCACCTGACCCGGCTGGACCGGGAACAGGCGGGTGGCTGATGGAACGCGTCGCCTTCCTCATCGACTCCACAGGCGTTCGGGTGGACTGCCTGCTCAACCCGGAGACCGTCCAGGTGACCCGGCTCGCCGGCGTACGCCCTCGGGGTGCCGGCGACGGGCAGCTCACCGGGTCCGGGCTGGCCGACGACCCGCTTGTCTTCACCGGCGGCGGCCGGACCGAGCTGGTGCTCGACCTGCTCTTCGACGTCGAGTTCGTCCAGGCGCAGGTCCGTCCGGCCGATGTGCGGGTGCTTACCCGTCCGCTGTGGATGCTCGCGGAGAACTCGGCCGCCGAGCACGGCTGGCTGCGTCCGCCGCTGGTCCGCTTGGTGTGGGGAAAGACCTGGAACGTACCCGGGGTGATCATCGCGGTGGCGGAGCGGTTCGACGCGTTCACCGGCACCGGCTCGCCCCGGCGTTCCTGGTTGCGGCTGAAGTTGGTCCGCGCCGCGGAGACGGCCGACCAGGCCGAGGCGGGGTTCGCCGAGGAGTTGGCCGCGGCGAGCACCCCGACGGCCGCCCCGGGCAGCGCGGTGATCGCCGCGGGCGACGGCGCGGCGGAGCCGGGCCGTTCCGGTGTGCGGTTCGACCTGCTGGCCAACGACGCGCTCGGCTCGCCGCTGCGCTGGCGTCTGCTCGCCGAACACAACCGGATCACCGACCCCCTCGCGGTGCCGGCCGGCACCACCCTGGCTGTGCCACCACCCGGTGCGCCAGGCAGCGGATCAGTGGTGGGCGCGGTGACCGGAGTCGCGCGGGCGTTGGCCGGCGGGGTGGGTGCCGGCGCGTCGTTCGTCGGAGCCTCGATCGCCACCGCGCCCGCCGCCTGGGGCCCGACCGGCACCAACCCCACCCCCGGGGGTACGCCGTGACAAGCGTCGCGCCCCGGGCCCTGATCGTCGTGCTCGACGGCGTCGAGCTGACCGGTGCGGTTCGTCAGCGGATCCGCTCGCTGCGGGTGGCGGCACGGCTGGACCAGCCCACCCAGGCGGAGCTCGTGCTCGCCACCTCCGTCGGCGTCGGCGCGTTCGACCCGGCGGTACGCCCCGGCACGACGCTCGACGTCCGGCTCGCCGACCACGCCGACGCCCTGTTCAACGGGGAGGTCACCGCCGTGGAGGTCGAGTACGCCGGCGACGGGGCGGCGGTGCTGCGGCTGCGGGCGTACGACCCACTGCACCGGCTGCGCAAGCGTCAGGGGTTGCGGGTGTTCACGTCGGTGACCGCCGTGGAGTTGGCCCGGGAGCTGTGCGGCCCGGTGGGGCTGGAGGTGAGCGCGGAGGTCGACGGGCCGCGGCTGGACCGGCTGTCGCAGCACCGGCACAGTGATCTGGAGCTGCTGTGCGAGGTGGCCGGCCGGGCCGGGCTGCACCTGGCCGCCGACGACGGTACGGTCCGGCTGGTCACCCTCGCCGGCTACGGGGAGCCGGTCGCGCTGACCCTCGGCGCGGGCGTGCACAGCCTGCGCCTGTCCACGAACGCCGACCAGGCCAGCGGTGCCAGCGCCGCGTTGGGTTGGCACCCGCAGCGGGCCGAGGTGATCAGCCAGCAGGCCGACGAGGCGCGGTGTGGCCGACCGGCGTTCGACCGACCGGACCCGGCCGACGTGGGCGCCGACGGGGTCCGCACCGCCGTCGACCAGCCGGGCCGCAGCGACGACGAGTTGGCGGCGCTGGCCCAGGCGCGGCTGGACACCCGGGCGGCGGCGCTCGTCACCGCCGAGGGGGTGGCCGAGGGCGATCCGGCGCTGCGGCCGGGCCGGCGGGTCGCCCTGAGCGGTGTGCCCGAGCCGGTCGCCGGGGCGTACGTGCTGACCGAGGTGGTGCACACCGTGGACGGCAACGGGCACCTTACGCGCTTCTCCACGGTCCCGCCGGTCGCTCCACCGACCCCGATTGGCGGTGCGGTGGTCACCCTCGGCACCGTCACCGACGTCGCCGACCCCGACGGGCTGGGCCGGGTCCGGCTGACCCTGCCGGCCTACGGGGACCTGGACGCCGGCTGGCTGGCGGTGCTCTGCCCCGGCGCGGGGCGGGGCAAGGGTCTGGTGGCGCTGCCCGATCCGGACGACAGCGTGCTCGTGGTGCTGCCCGCCGGCGAGCCGGCCTCGGGCGTCGTGCTCGGTTCGCTGTTCGGCGCCGTCGAGCCGTACGACGCGGGCATCGACGACGGCCGGGCGCGGCGCTGGACGATGCGCACCGCCGGTGGGCAGTCGATAGTCGTCGACGACGTGCGGCGCAGCCTGCGGCTGGCCACCGAGGGTGGCAGCTTCCTGGAACTGACCCCGGATCTGGCCACCCTGCACGCGGCGTCCGACCTGGTGATCTCCGCACCGGGCCGGGCCATCGTGGTCCGCGCCCGCAGCGTGGACTTCCTGCACGCCGAGTCGACCGAGGACCCGACCACCGCGGCGCGGCAGGCGGGTTCGCTGGCCCGCGCCCACCACGAAGGAGGCGGCTGATGCGCTGGATCCACAGTGACTCCGTGATCACCTGCGATCACGACGGCCGGGTCGAGAACCGACCCTCACAGCGGTGGGTGACCGTCACCGGCGTACCCGTGCTCGTCGACGACGACCCGGAGGGACGCGACATCAAGGCCTGCCCGAACTACGGCCCGACCATCAAGCCGTGCGGCAAGACCCTGAACGTCCGGGTCGGCTACAGCGACTGGCTGCGGGTCGACGGGCAGCGGGTGGTGCTGTCGCACCTGGAGGGGTTCACCGACGGCACGCCGCCGGGGCTGGTCCACCACACGGTGCGCGACCCCCGCCAGCCGTTGCTGGGGGCGGACCGGTGAGGGCCTTCCGTTTCGTCGGGGCCGGCTTCGACGCCGGGCGCGGCGGCGGGCCGGCACTGACCGCGGCCGGCGGCCTGGCGATGACCGAGGGCGACGAGAGCGTACGGCAGGCGCTGTTCCTGCTCCTGTCGACGACGCCGGGCGAGCGGCTGATGCGACCCGGGTACGGCTCCCGGCTGCACCGGCTCGTCTTCGCGCCCAACGACGACACCACGGCGGGCCTGGCCATCCACTACGTCCGGCAGGCCATCGCCCGGTGGGAGCCACGGGTCGAGGTGATCGACGTGGACGCCGGTCCGGATCTGGACGACGCGTGGCGGTTGGTGATCCGGTTGGACTACCGGGTGCGCGCCAGCCTGACACCCGGGCAACTTGTCTTCTCCGTGGACCTGCTCCCCGCCGACGAGCCCGCGCAGGGAGGACAGTCATGACGCTGCCCGTGCCGCACCTGGACGATCGCGGGTTCCTCGACCTCGTCACCGAGGCCCGGGAACGGATCCGGCAGTCCTGCCCGGCGTGGACCGACCTGTCGGCGCACGACCCCGGGATGGCGCTCGTGGAGGCGTTCGCGCACCTGACCGAGGTGATGATCTACCGGCTGAACCAGTTGCCGGAGAAGGCGTACGTCTCGTTTCTGAACCTGCTCGGGGTCACCCGGCATGCGCCCACCGCGGCCTGGGCGGACGTCCGGTTCACCCGCAGCGGCGGCGACCGGGCCGCGATCCGGATCCCGGCCGGGCTGCGCGTCGCGGCGGCGCGCGGCGCGGATCCCCGGCCGGTCGTCTTCGTGACCACCGAGCCGACGCTGCTGGCCGCCGGCGAGACGTCGGTGACGGTACGGATGCACCACTGCGAACTCGTCGAGGCCGAGCTGCTCGGCGTGGGCACCGGCCAGCCGGGGCAGGTGCTGCGGGCCGCCCACGCCCCGCTGGCGCACACCGCCGAGGCGCTGGACCTGCTGCTCGGCGTGGAGGTGCCGGCCGGCACCGTGGAGCTGGGCGCGGCGGCCCGGGAGCACGACGGCCGCACGTACGAGATCTGGCGGCCGGTGGACAGCTTCGCCGGGCTCGGCCCGCAGGCCAAGGCGTACCTGGTGGACCGCTGCTCGGGCACCGTCACCTTCGCCCCGGCCCTGGACCTGCGACCGCCGACCCGGCCCGGCGATCCCGCGCCACCCGGCCCGGCGCCGGTGACCGTGGCGGCGGTGCCGCCGGCCGGGCGGCAGGTCCGGCTCTGGTACCGCGCCGGTGGCGGGCCCACCGGCAACGTCGCGGCGGGCGCGCTCACCAGCCTGCGCGACCCGCTACCCGGGGTACGCGTGGACAACCCCGCCCCGGCGGCCGGCGGCCGGGAGGTGGAGGCGTTGGAATCGGTGCTGCTGCGCGGCCCGTACGAGTTCTTCGCCCAGCAACGGGCGGTCACCGCCCGCGACTTCGAGGTCCTCGCCACCAGCTCCGGGGCGGTGGCACGGGCGCGGGCGTTCACCCGCGCGGCGGTGTACAGCTTCGCCCGGCCCGGTGAGGTCGAGGTGGTGCTGGTGCCGTACGTGCCGCCGACGGCCCGCCCCGGTGGCCGCCTGCCGGTGGCGGTGTTGCGCGAGCACGAGGTGCCCGAGGCGCGCCGCCGGGTGGAGGCCGACCTGGAGGAACGCCGGATGGTCGGCATCCGGTCCCGGGCCACCTGGGCCCGGTTCAAGGCGGTGTCGGTCCGGGCCCGGGTGGTGGTCCGCCGGGAGGAGGACGTGGACGCGGTACGCCGCCGGATCCACGACCGGCTGCACCAGACGTTGAGTCCGCTGCCGACCGCGCTCAACCCGACCGGTTGGCCGTTCGGCGAACCACTGCGGGCGTCGAACGTGTACCGGCTGTTGGAGCACGCCGAGCCGGGTGTGCGCTACGTCGAGTCGGTCCGGTTCGTGGTCGACGAGGCCCCCGACGCGGAGGTACGCGCCCTCGCCGTCGACAAGTACCAGCCGCGCACCTGGTACGCCGGGCGCGGCCCGGTGCTGTTCCGCTCCAGCAACGGCGGCGCGGGGTGGGAGCCGGCCGGCCGGTTCGACGACGAGACGGTGCTGCGCATCGCGCCCGCGCCCGCGCCGGTGCGGCCGGGAATCGTCGCGCGCCCCGGCTCGGTGGCCGTGGTGACGCTGCGGACCTCCGGTGGCTCCCGGGTGCACCTGAGCACCGACCTGGGTGAGACCTGGTCGCTGCTGACCGACCTGGACGCGCGGATCTCCGACGTGGCCTGGCTGGACCGCGACGGCGCGGGCGCGCTGCTGGTGGCCACCGACACCGGCCTGTACGAGGTGTCGTTGCTGCCCGGGGCGGTGCCGTTGCAGATCCTTGTCGACCCGTCCGACGCCGACCGGGGGTTCTACGCGGTGCGCGCGTTCGTCTCGGAGCGGGGCGCGCCGGGGGTGGCGGTGGCCGCGCAGGCCGGCTTCGGGGTGTACCTGTCCACCGCCGCCGGCCGACCGGGCAGCTTCGTGCACGTGGGCCTGGCGAACGTGGACAACCGGGTGCTCGCCGTGCAGTACGACGGCCCGGCGACGCTGCTGTGGAGCGGCGCCGGCGAGCCGGACCCGAAGAAGCCGGGACAGGGTTGCCACCGCACCCGGTTGTTCGAGTCCGACGTGAAGTGGCAGCCGGTGCAACTCGGCTGGGTCGGCGGCACGTGCCGCGACCTGGCGTTCGCCGGGCAGCTCGCGGTGGCGGCGACGCAGAGCGGCGGGGTGCTGCGGCTGGACACCCTCGCCGCCCAGCCGCAGTGGCAGACGGTGTCGGTCAACTGCGGGTTGCCGCTGCGCGACCGGACCCGGTTCGTCCCGGTGGACGCCATCGCCGTGGGCGGCCCGGCCGGCGGCAGCCCGGCCGGCGGCGCCGGAACGGGCGGTGGCCCAGCGAGCGGCGGCCCCGCAGGCGGCGCAGTGGGCGGCCCGGCGGAACGGCTGATCCTGGCCGGCGGCGAACGCGGCGTGCACCGCAGCGCCGACGCCGTCGACTGGACGCCCAGCGCCAACCAGGCCACCGCCGACGTGGTGACCGTCCCGGATACCTGGCTGCTCTGCTCCGGCGAGCACGACATCGAGGTGGTGCGCCAGGATGCGACGTTCGGCGATTGAACGGCTGCTGCCCGCCGCCTACCAGCGGGCCTGCGTACCCGGCAGCGTGCTCTGGGCGCTGCTGGACGTGATGGAGGGGCTGCACGCCCCGGACGAGGCGATCCTCGCCGAGGTGGACGCCCTGTTCGACCCGTACCGGGCCCCGGACGGGCTGGTCGTGCGGTTGACCCGTTGGGTGGCGATGGACCACGTGGTGGCCTCACCCCGGCCGGACGCCCCCCTGCCGCTGCCGGTGGGACGGCTGCGCGACCTGGTCGCCAACGCCGCCCTGCTGGCCCGGTGGCGCGGCACCCCGTACGGCATGCGGCGGGCCCTGGAGCTGGCCACCGGGATGCCGGGCTTCGCCATCGACGAGCCGGCCGAGCGGCCCTTCCACGTCGTGGTGCGGGTCCCCGCCACCGCCGCCGGCCAACTCGCCGTGATCACCCGCATCGTCGAGGCGGAGAAACCCGCCTCGACCACCGTCGAGATCGTCCTGGAAGAGGAGTCGTCATGACCACCGAATGGGCGGTCGTCGCCGCCGCCGAGCAGTTCACCCTCGACCCGCGCAACAGCGGCGAGCTGACCTTCACCGTCTCCAACCCGGGCGCCGCACCGGACACGGTGGTGTTCGACGTGGCGCCCGGCGACGGCTCCCAGCGGGCGTGGTTCACCGTCGCCGAACCGCAACGGGTGGTAGCCGGGCAGGGCTCGGTGTCGTTCCTGGTCACGCTCGCCGTGCCCGCCGGCACCCCGCCTCGGCGCTACGACATGACCGGGTTCGCGTACTCGGCGAACACCGCGCCCGAGGAGAGTTCCCGGTCCAGCGGTCGGGTCACGTACGAGGTGCGGGCGGTCGCGCCGCCTCGGCGTACCCCGTGGTTGTGGATCGCCGCCGCGGCGGCGTTGGTGCTGGTGGTGGTGGCCGTGGGGGTGGTCCTGCTGACCCGCGACGGTGAGCCGGCCCCGGGCACGCCGAGGGTGGTCACCATCGAGGCGGAGAGTCTGGTGGACACCGCGGTGGTCACGTCGCCGCAGAAGAGCAAGGCCGCCGTGGGCGCGCAGCCCAACTGCTGCGCGGTGACCTGGTCCGACGACAAGCAACTGTTCTTCACGGGGCTGGCCATCGGTGACCAGGTGACGGTGACGGTGCAGATCCCGGCCGACGGCACCTGGCGGTTCGCCACGGTACGGACCATGGCCCCCGATTACGCGAACACCGTCTTCACCATCGACGGCAACCAGGTCGGCGGCACGTTCCTCGGCTTCAGCGCGAAGGTGCAGACGACGGAGTTCCTGGACGTCGCGACGATCCGGCTGGCCAAGGGGCCGCACCAGGTCACGCTGCTGGTGGTGGGCAAGACACAGGGTACGAAATCCTACTTCGCCGGGGTGGACACGATCCGGTTCAGCGAGGTCGTGTCACCTGTCGCCGCGCGATGAGTGGCCGGCAGAAGGCGCTGCTGGGGCTGCTGGCCGGGCTGCTGGTGGCGCTGTTCGTGGTCGCGGTCGGCGTGGGCGGCGGCGACCGGGGTGATCCGGGCGCCCGGCACGGGTTCGTCGACGGGTTGGCCGCGCTGGGCGGCGAGCGTGCGGCGGTGGATCCGGCGACCGTCGACGCCGACTGCGCCGACGATGCCGGCCGGTTGACGTTCTCCGGCAGGTGCGTGGTGCGCGTCGCCGACCCGGGCGGGCTGCGCACCCTCGTGCTGCGCAGCGCGGCACGGTTCACCGTCGTCGCGCCGGCGCCCGGCGACGCCGACCTCACCATCCGCGACGAGGTCGAGCCGGCGTCCGACGGCACCGGCGCGGTGGCGAAGGTCGCCGTCGACCAGGCCACCGAGGTGGGCCTGACCTGCCCCGGCCTCGGGAGCTGCACAGTCCTCGTGGCCACGTCCTGACCCTGATCGTCGCCGTCCCGTCCGGACCGGACCGTCGCGACCACGTCCTGAGCTGAGAGGAAGGTGTCGCCGTGGGTGACCTGCGTAAACCGTTCCTGTTGCTGGCGATGCTCGCCATCGTCCTGGTGATCGGCGTGGAGTTGGGCGCCGGGCTGCTGCTGGGCGGCGCCGACGCCGGGGCGGCACTCGCGGACAGCGCCGGCGCGCTGGAGGTCGACCTCGACGACGTGTCCGGGGTCAGCGAGCCGTCCGGCCGGGGCACCGGCTACCTGGCGTTGATCGACGCGGTGGCGGTCTGGAGCACCGGGCTGTTCTGCCTGGGCATGCTGCTGCCCGAACGGGTCCAGGGCCGGGTGCAGGGCGTCGCCAGCCTGATCTTCTCGATCATCCTGATCATCGTCGGGCTGGTCGCGCTCCTCGTCGCGTTCGTGGAGCTGACCATCATGGTGTCGCTGTTCCTGGCGGTCCCGTTCGGCACGATCGCGTACCTGGCGCTGTGGGGGTTCTTCCCGGTCGGCGAGGCGGCGCTGCTGCTGGGGCTGGTGCTGCTGCTCAAACTGGTGTGGGCCGGGCTGCTGGTGCTGGCCCAGCCACGCTTCCTGCAGAACAAGGGTCTCGTCCTGCTGATCCTCACCACCCTGCTGTGCACGGTCGTCCTGGAGTTCCTGCACAACCTGGTGCCGGTGATCCTGGTGAGCATCGTCGACGACGTGGCGGCACTCGTCTTCGCGGTGATCGCGATCATCTGGGGGCTGGTGCTGCTGATCGGGTCGATCCCGGCGATCGTGAAGGCCGTCCGGGTGACGGCCGCCCTGCCGGCCCGGTCCGGAACGCCCCCACCCCGGTGATCATGAGGTTATCGTCCTCTGGCCCGGCGTGTCGCAGCTATAACCTCATGATCGACGCACGCGTCGGGGTGGGGGCGTGGGGGTGGGGGTGGGGGTGGGGGTGGGGGTGGGGGTGGGGGTGGGGGTGGGGGTGGGGGTGGGGGTGGGGGTGGGGGGGTGGGGGGTTAGTCCACCTTGGTTAGGAGGGGTTTGCCTTTTTCTACTACGTAGGTGGCCAGCTCTACCGCTATGCCGTCGCCTACGTTGCGGGCCTGGTGATGGACGCCGTAGGGCACGGTCAGCGCGTCGCCGACATTGCACACGATCGGTGGCTGGCCCTCGAGCGTGTATTCCAGGGTGCCCTGAAGAACGCAGATGATCTCTTCACCGGGATGGAAGTGCTTGAACGGCGGCGAGTCGGGGGTGAACTCCACCCGGCTCTGGATGACCTCTCGTCCGGGAATGCTGAGATCGTGTTTCTGGAGATCGACGCGCCACAGCCCCGGCGCGCCCTCCACCGCTGTCGGGCTGATCCCCTCGGGTCGATCTTTCCCACTCATCTCGGCCTCCTGCACGCCGTCGTGCGGGCGGCACCCGCCCCGGTTGGCAATTCCCGAGAATAGGTGGCCGCGGAGCCGTCGGGGCGAGGATGCCGAGAAAGCAAGACCCGTGCGGCCCGGTCACGTCGCGGGACGCCCGCCCGGTGGCGTCGTCGCGGCCAGGGCAGCGGCGGCGGCGCGGTCCAGGGCACCGTCGGCGACGACCACCGCGTGCCGGCCCCGCCGCGTCGTGCCGGCCGCGATGGTGACCGGCCGCTCGAACGCGAACGCCACCCCGACGCCCGGATACATCGCGGTCCGCGTGAACCACCTGTCGCCGTCGCCGAGACCACCGAAGACCAGTGTGTACGCCCGCCCGTCCGGCCCGGTCCCGACCAGGGCGACCCACGGCTCGGCGGAACCGTTCACCGCCTCCTCCCCGGTCGCCGAGGGGTCGAACACCGACGCGGGCCCGGTCGAGACCGCCCGCCAGAAGAACCCGCCGTAGCCGGCGCCGTCGGGACGACCGTTGGTGGCCGGGCTGCCCAGCCGCACGTCCTGCCCGTCCGGGGCCCGAAGCGTGTAGTCCACGTCCAGCCGCCAGGCCGACAGCTCCTCGGCCGGTCCCGCGCCGGTCAACGGGACGGCGCCGATCCGGCGGTCTTCGGTGAGCAGTACCGCCCCGCGCGGGTCGCGCCACTCCAGTCGGTGGTCCAGCCGGTCGGCGGAGCGCCACGACCAACGGGTGTGTGCGATCCGCCCGTGGTCCTCGCGCCAGGTGTAGCCGACGTCGCGGACGTAGGTGCGCCCGCCCCAGAGGTTGCTGCCGTTGACGTCCTGCACGGCGAGGGAGGCGCCGAGGTGCCACACGTGGTCGGCGGGCAGCGCGTCGGTGACCACCGTGCCGCCCAGGGTGCGGACCGGATGCAGGTACGGTCGCGGCCCGTGCCGCGCGTCCAGCGGCGGGTCGACCACGTACCGGGCCACCTCCGTGTCCCCCACCCACAGCCGCGCCGGCTCCCGCCCGGTGCTCACGGCAGCTCCGCGCCGCTGGGAGCCGGCCACCGACCCGCGACGGCGTGCAGGGCGGCCACCGTGTACCCGGCGAGGATCGGCACCGCGACCGGGGTGACAAGCACGGCGAGCAGCGCGGCCAGCGCGGTCACCCCGGCGAGGGCGACCCAGCGGGCGGGCGCGTCGAGGCAGGCGCGGGCGGCGGACCGGGCCGCGGCCCGCCACCGCCCACCCCCGTTGCCGCCCACCTCGACGACGACCAGCCCGGCGTACCCGGCCAGGCCGGCCGCGACAAGCGCGGTCACCAGCAGCGCCGGAGCCCCGCCCGGCACCCGGCCGGTGGCCAGCGACGCCAGGTCGACGGCGAGCAGCCCGGCCACGGCGAGCGTGAGCAGGCTGACCGGCACGCCCGGCAGGACCAGGCGGCCGAACCGGCGCACGGTGGCCCGCGCCGACGGCCAACTGCCGGTACGCGTCCAGTCGTGCACCGCCGCGCTGGCGGCGCCGGACGCCGCCGCCGCGGTGAGCAGGGGCGCCGCGGCGAGGGTCAGCAGGATGCCCAGCAGCGCCAGGTCGGCGGCGTCGCGGGCGACGTCACGCCAGTCCCGCCGGCCGGCGGCCTCGGTCGCCGGTTCAGCCCTTGATGCCACTTGTGTTGATCCCCTCGACGAGCATCCGCTGGAACGCGACGAAGAACAGGAAGACCGGCAGTAGCGACAGCACCGACATGGCGAACATCGGCCCGACCGCGCTCTGGCTGGTCGAGTCGATGAACAGGGTCAGCGCGACCGGCACCGTGTAGTCCTCCAGTTGGGACAGGAAGACGAGCTGGCGGAAGAAGTCGTTCCAGGTCCAGATGAACGAGAAGATCGCCGTGGTGACGAGCGCGGGGCGGCTCAGCGGCAGGATGATGTGCCGGAAGATGCCGTACGGGCCGGCGCCGTCGATCCGGGCCGCCTCGTCCAGTTCGCGCGGGATGCCTCGCATGAACTGCACCATCAGGAAGACGAAGAACGCCTCGGTGGCCAGGAACTGCGGGACGAGCAGCGGCAGGTACGGCCATTCGCCGCCGACCAGCCCGAGCGTCCGGAACAGGATGTACTGCGGCACGATCAGCACGTGCTGGGGCAGCAGCAGCGTCCCGATCATGACGGCGAACCACACCCCGCGCAGTCGGAAGCGCAGCCGGGCGAAGGCGTACGCGGCCAGCAGGCAGGAGAGCCCGTTGCCGACGACGGTGAGCAGGCTGACCATCGCGCTGTTGAGGAAGAACCGGCCGAAGCTGACGTCGAAGTTGGACCACCCGGCGGTGTAGTTGCCCGGGGAGAAGCGTTCCGGCAGCAGGCCGACGTTGTTGACGATCTCCTCCGGGGACTTCACCGAGGTGCCGACCATCCAGATCAGCGGGTAGAGCACCACGGCGACGATCGCCACCAGGATGAGCAGTCGCAGCACCGATCGACCGCCGGTGCGTCGGCGCGCGGCGGTCGCCGGTCCGGTCGGCACGTCGGCCGTCGGGGTCATGGTCACCGTCACCGGTCCTCCCCGTCGGAGTAGTGCACCCAGAACCGTCCGGTGCTGAAGAAGATCGCGGTGATGACCCCGATGGCGAGCAGGAACACCCAGGCCATCGCCGAGGCGTAGCCCATCTGGAGTTCGGTGAACCCGGTGATGTAGAGGTTCAGCGTGTACATCAGGGTGGAGTCGACCGGGCCGCCGGTGCCGTTGCTGAGCACGAACGCGGCGGTGAAGCCCTGGAAGCCGTTGATGGTCTCCAGCACCAGGTTGAAGAAGATCACCGGGGAGAGCATCGGCAGGGTGACGTCGCGGAACTGGCGGAACCGGCCGGCGCCGTCGACCGCGGCGGCCTCGTACAGCTCGGTGGGCACCTGCTTGAGCCCGGCCAGGAAGATCACCATCGGCGCGCCGAACTGCCAGATGGCCAGCACCATCAGGGTCTCCAGGGCCCAGTCCGGGTCGTTGACCCACGGCTTGCCCGTGATGCCGACGAGGCTCAGCAGCGAGTTGAACGCCCCGTCGCGGTTGAACATGTTGACCCAGACGATGGCCAGCGCGACGCTGCCGCCGAGCAGCGACGGCAGGTAGAACAGCCCACGGAACAACCCGACGCCGCGCCAGGCGCGGTTGAGCAGCAGCGCCACGCCGAGCGCCGCGGCCAGCTTCAGCGGTACGGCGATCAGCGCGAAGGTCAGGGTGACCCGCACCGCGTGCCAGTACGACGGGTCGGCGGTGAACATCCGCTCGTAGTTGGCCAGCCCCACCCACTCCACCTCGGAGAACGGGGTGAGGATGTCGTAGTTGGTGAAGCTCAGGTAGAGCGACAGCAGCATGGGGATCGCCGTGACGGCCATCAGGCCGACGAGCCACGGCGACAGGAAGACGTACCCCGCCAGACCTTCGCTGTGCCGCACGCGTCCGGGCCCACGCCTCCCGGCGCGGGTCCGGACGGGGCCGCGTCGGGTCGGGCCGGGCGCCGTGGTCAACGCCACGAACGGCTCCTCTCCTCGCAGGAGGTCCGTGTCGACGTCCCCGGTCGGGCCGAGGACGTCGACACCGACCGGGACGGCGTCAGGCGATGGCGGATTTGCAGGCCTCGACGAACTGCGTGGCGGCCTCGACGGTGGTGGCCCGGCCGTACTGGGCGTTCTCGGCGGCCTTGATCAGCTCGGACTTGACCTTGCTGTGTCCCTTGATCGGCACCTGTGGCGACGGGCCGAACTTCTGGGTCAGCTCGGCCTCGACGGCGATCGACTGCTTCATGGCCGGGTCGGTGACGTCGTCGCTGACCACCCGGCGCAGGTCCAGGTTGGACGGCAGGCCCCGGTCGGTGCCGAGCAGCGTGACCGCCTCCTTGTCGTTGTACAGGAAGTTGATCACGTCGACCGCGACGTCCCTGTTCTTGCTGCCCTTGAAGACCGACCAGTACATCGAGGCCCGGGCCCACTGCGCGCTGGGGTCACCGGGATAGGCGATCACGCCCAGCTCGTCCTTCGTGTTCTTCTTCAGGTCGGGCATCTGGTTGGCCCACACCCAGGAGGTCGCCGACTTGCCGGTGACCACCAACTGCTTGGTGACGTCGCTGGAGTTGCCCTCGTGGATGACGTCGGCGGTCGGGGTGGCCCTGCGGTCGCGGGCGCCCTTCCACAGGTCGAACCACTTCGTCACGTCCTCGGCGGTGAAGCCCACCTCCTTGCCCTTGTAGAGGTCCTTGCCCTGCTGGCGCAGCCAGACCCAGAACGCCTTGTAGTCGGCGCTCGGGTCCTGCGTGCCGGGCACCTTTGTCGTGGCGGTGACCTGCTCGGCCCACGCGATGTGCTGCTCCCACGACATCCCGGTGGTGGGCTCGGGCAGGTTGTGCTTGGTCAGCAGCGTCTTGTTGTAGACCAGGCCCTGGGTGTTCTCCCCGGCGGCCAGGCCGGCCAGCTTGCCGTCGACCACGCCGTACTGCCAGAGGCTCTCCGGGAACTTCGAGGTGTCCAGCTTCCCGGACTTCTGGTAGGAGGTCAGGTCGAGCGTGGTGTTGCGGGCCGCGTACTCGGCCAGGTAGTTGTCGTCGATCTGGAACAGGTCCGGCGGGTTGCCGCCGGCCGTGAGCGTGGCCAGCTTGTCGAAGTAGCCCTGGTTGGCCTGCCAGGTCGTCTCGAACGTCACGTTCGGGTGCTTCGTGGTGTAGAGGGCCAGCGCGTCCTCGGTCAGCTTGGCCCGGGCGTCGCCGCCCCACCAGAAGACGGAGAGCTTGACCGGGGCGTTCGGGTCGGCGGAGCCGCCGCCGTCGTCGCCGCAGGCGGCGGCACCGAGCATCAGCGGCGCGGCCACCGTCAGGGCGAGCAGGCCGCGCAGCAGGCGCCGGCGGGGCAGCGGGGTACGGTCATCGCGCCCGACGGGCGCGTCAGTGGTGGGGGGCGTTGCGGGGTGCATGTGCGCTCACTCCTTGGCATGAGGAGGCGACGGCGTCACCGCTGGCCGTGGTCGGGGCGCCCGGGCCCGCAGGGCAATGCGGGTCCGGGCCCTTCGGCGCGGCCGGGGGACGCACCGGTCGGGCGTGCGGGCCCGGACCGGTCGAGTCGCGGATGACCAGGTCGGTCTGCAGCATTACCTGTGCGGTGGTACGACGGACGCCGAGCGCCGTGCCGGCACCGGGTCCCCGCGCGCCGCGCGGTGACTCGATGTCCTGTTGCAGCAGCATGTCGACGGCCGTCCGGCCGGCGGCCCCGGCGGGTGTGGCCACCGTCGTCAGTTTTGGCCTGGTGAGCCGGCTCAGGGTGATGTCGTCGACGCCGACGACGCTCACCTCACCCGGCACCCGGACCCCGAGGGCGTCCAACCCTTCGATGAGGCCGATCGCCATCAGGTCGTTGTAGGCGAGCACGGCCGACACACCGCTGCGTCGTACCTGCTCGGCGACGGCGGCGCCGCCGGTCTCGGTGGGCGCGTTCGGGCCGAGCACGGTCAGCTCCGCGCCACCGGCGCGGGCGGCCGTGCCCGCGGCGCGGCGCATCTCCCGGTTGGTCCACGAGCTGCGCGGGCCGCCGAGCAGCGCGATGTGGCGGTGGCCCAGGCCGACCAGGTGCTCGACCGCCGACCGGGCGCCCCGCCCGACGTCCATCAGCACGCAGGGCAGGCCGGTCACCTGGCGGTTCACCACCACGAGCGCGACCTCGCGGCTGAGCTGCTCGATCAGGCTGTTGCTCATCCGCGGGCTGCACAGCAGCACGCCGTCCACCTGCTTGGCCAGGGCGTGGACCAGCTCCTCCTCGGCGGCGGGGTCCTCGTTGGTGTCGGCCACGAAGACGTGGTAGTCGCGGTGTCGGGCCTGACTCTCCGCCGCCTTGATCAGCGGCGGGAAGAACGGGTTCGCGATGTCCGCGATGATCAGGCCGATGTTGTGCGTACGGCCGGTGATCAGGGCCCGGGCGGCCCGGTTCGGCCGATAGCCCAGGTCCTCCGCGCAGGCCAGCACCCGGACCCGGGTGTCCGGGTTGACCAGGTGCGGGGCGGAGAAGGTGCGGGACACGGTGGAGATGTGCACACCGGAGGCTCGGGCGACGTCCCGGATGGTGACTGGCACGGCTGGCCCTTCGTCTGCGTGTGGCGGCGGTCACGCGGGGTGTGGCCCATTAATGCAAACGGTTGTGCCAGTGTCAACGGTCAATGGTTGCGTCTTTGTTGCGGGCACACTCCTCGCGGTGACCCAGGGCCGCATAAAAGATGGAAAATCACCGCCGTTCACGTCTCCGTCATTGACGCAGTTGCATTGATCGTGGTTACTTCACTGCAAACCTTTGCAGGATCATCGGGAGGCGACCCCATGTCACCGAGAACCGGCGGCCGGGTCCGGTACGCCGTGGTGGGCACCGGCGCACGCGCGGAGATGTTCGTCCGCGCCCTGGTGCTCGACCACGCCGACACCGCCGAGCTGGTCGCCTTCGCCGACGTCAACCAGGCCCGGATGGACACGCACAACAGGTGGCTGGTCGAGCTGGGCCACCGTCGGGTGCCGACCTACCCGGCCGGTGACTTCGCGACGATGATGGACGCCGAGCACGTGGACGTCGTGCTGGTCACCAGTGTGGACGTCACCCACGACGAGTACGTGGTGGCCGCGCTGCACGCCGGCCGCGAGGTGATCACGGAGAAGCCGATGACTGTGGACGCGCCGCGCTGCCGGCGCATCCTGGACGCGGTCGCGGAGACCGGCGGTCGGGTGACGGTCGCGTTCAACTACCGCTACAACCCCCTGCACGAGCAGGTCCGCCGGCTCCTCGCCGACGGCGCGGTCGGCGAGATCGGCTCGGTGCACTTCGAGTGGCTGCTCGACGTCCGCCACGGCGCGGACTACTTCCGCCGCTGGCACCGCGACAAGGCCACCTCCGGCGGGCTGATGGTGCACAAGGCCAGCCACCACTTCGACCTGGTCAACTGGTGGTTGGCAGCCACACCGGTGGAGGTGTACGCGGCCGGTCGCCTCTTCTTCTACGGCGACGCCGGCCGGCGCCACGGCTACGCCCGCGACTACGACCGGGCCCACGGCTCCCCCGCCGCCGCCGACGACCCGTTCGCGCTGCGCTTGGACGCCCACCCCCGGCTACGCGAGCTGTACCTCGACGCCGAGGCCGAGGACGGCTACCAGCGGGACCGCAACGTCTTCGCCCCCGGCGTCACCATCGAGGACGACATGGCGGTGCTCGCCCGCTACTCCACCGGCGCCACGATGACGTACCACCTCACCGCCTACGCGCCCTGGGAGGGTTACCGGGTGATGGTCAACGGCAGCCGGGGCCGGCTGGAGCTGGAGGTCACCGAGAACGACTTCGTCGACCGGGGCACCGCCGGCGCGGTCAAGGGCGCCGCCCTGCACGGCACCGACGCGCCGGCCGAGGGCGGCGGTGCGACACTCACCCTGCGCCCGTTCTGGGCCCCGCCCCGGCAGATCCCCGTCGACTGTCGCACCCGGCACGGCCACGGTGGCGCGGACGCCCGGATGACCGCTGTGCTCCTCGGTGGTCAACCCGACCCGATGGGCCGCGCCGCGACCGCCGACGACGGCGCGTCGGCCCTGCTCACCGGCCTGGCCGCCAACCGGTCCTTCGAGACCTGTCGACCGGTCCGGGTCGCCGACCTGCTCACCCCCCGCTGACCAGGAGACGAGGAGCCCATCTCCGTGCCGACGTTCGACCACACCGACCTGCTCCTGCCGCCCGAACCGGGCCAGCGCGCGCTGGCCCGGGAGCTGTACGCCCTCGCGGCGGAGCAACCGATCATCTCGCCGCACGGGCACGTCGACCCGGCCCTGCTCGCCGAGGACCAGCCCTTCCCCGACCCGGCGCGGCTGCTCATCGTGCCCGACCACTACCTGACCCGGATGCTGCTCAGCCAGGGCGTACCCCCGGCGGACCTGGGGGTGCCCACCCGCGACGGCAGCCCGGTGGAGACCGACGGCCGGGTGATCTGGCGACGCTTCGCCGCGCACTGGCACCTGTTCCGGGGCACCCCGTCGCGGCTCTGGCTGGAGCAGACCTTCCGCACCGTGTTCGGCGTGCACACAGCGCTCGGCCCGAGCACCGCCGACGCCCTCTACGACGAGATCGCGGCCCGGCTCGCCGAGCCGGACTTCCGGCCCCGGGCCCTGTTCGAACGGTTCGGCATCGAGGTCCTCGCCACCACCGAGTCCCCGCTCGACGACCTGGGCCAGCACGCCAAGCTCGCCGCCGACGGGTGGGGCGGGCCGGGCGGCCGGGTCATCACCACGTTCCGCCCGGACGACGTGGTGGACATGGAGTTCGACGGCTGGTCGACGAACGTGGACCGGCTCGGCGAGCGGGCCGGCGAGGACACCGGCACGTACGCCGGTTATCTGGCCGCGCTGCGGGCCCGGCGGGCCGCGTTCGTCGCCGCCGGCGCGACCTCCACCGACCACGGCCACCCCACCGCGCGCACCCTGGACCTGACGCCGGCCGAGGCCGAGCGGCTCTACGACCGGGGGCGGCGCGGCGCGGCCGACGCCGCCGACGCGGAGGCGTTCCGGGCGCACATGCTGATGGAGTTCGCCCGGATGTCGCTCGACGACGGCCTGGTCATGCAGCTGCACCCCGGCGCGGTCCGCAACCACAACCGGTGGCTGCACGCCCGCCACGGCCGCGACGTCGGCGGCGACATCCCGCAGGCCACCGAGTACGTGCACGCCCTCGCCCCGCTGCTGGAGCGCTACGGCAACGACACCCGGCTGCGGTTGGTGCTCTACACCCTCGACGAGGACACCTTCACCCGCGAGCTGGCGCCCCTCGCGGGCGGGTACGCCGCGGTGCTGCTCGGCGCGCCCTGGTGGTTCCTGGACTCCCCCGAGGTGCTGCGCCGGTTCCGGGAGACGGTCACCGAGACCGCCGGTTTCTACAACACCACAGGTTTCGTCGACGACACCCGGGCGTTCTGCTCCATCCCGGTACGCCACGACGTGGCCCGCCGGGTGGACGCCGGCTTCCTGGCCCGGCTGGTCGCCGAGCACCGGCTGCCGATGGACGAGGCCGCCGAGACCATCGTCGACCTGGCGTACCGGCTGCCCAAACGGGCCTTCAACTTCGGAAGGGTGGACCGGTGACCGTCACCATCACCTCCGTCGAGGTACACGACGTGCGGTTCCCGACCGCCGCCCGGGGCGACGGCTCCGACGCGGTCAACCGCGGCGACTACTCGGCGACGTACGTGGAGTTGGGCACCGACGCCGGCCCGACCGGCGCGGGGTTCACCTTCACCAACGGCCGGGGCAACGAGATCACCTGCGCGGCGGTCCGGGCGCTCGCCCACCACGTCAGCGGACGCACGATCGAGGAGATCGTCACCGAGCCGGTCGCGTTCTGGCGATCGCTCAGCGCCGACGTGCAACTGCGCTGGCTGGGCCCCGAGAAGGGCGTCATCCACATGGCGACCGGCGCGCTGGTCAACGCGGTCTGGGACCTGCGGGCCACCCTGGCCGGCAAGCCGATGTGGCGGTTCCTCGCCGAGCTGCCCACCGACGACCTCGTGGCCAGCGTCGACTTCCGGCACATCACCGACGCGCTCACCCCGGACGAGGCGGCGGCCATCCTGGACAAGGGACGCGATGGCCTGGCCGACCGGTTGGCCACCCTCGAACGCGACGGTTTCCCGTCGTACACCACCTCGGTCGGCTGGCTCGGCTACCCCGACGACAAGGTGCGGGCGCTGACCCGGCAGGCGTACGCCGACGGTTGGCGGGCGATGAAGATGAAGGTCGGCGGCCCGCTCGCCGACGACAGGCGTCGGGCCGGGATCATCCGGGAGGAGATCGGCCCGGACGCGCTGCTGATGATGGACGCCAACCAGGTCTGGGACGTGGACGAGGCGATCACCGCGATGGCGACGCTGGCCGAGGTGGATCCGTACTGGATCGAGGAGCCGACCCACGCCGACGACATCCTCGGCCACGCCCGGATCGCCCGGGCGGTCGACGAGCTGACCGGTGGGCGGTGCCGGGTCGCCACCGGTGAGGTGGCCGCCAACCGGGTGGTCTTCAAGCAGTTGTTGCAGGCCGAGGCGATCGGCGTGATGCAGATCGACGCCTGTCGGGTCGGCGGCGTCAACGAGGTCCTCGCCGAGCTGCTGCTGGCGGCGAAGTTCGGGGTGCCGGTCTGTCCGCACGCCGGTGGCGTCGGCCTCTGCGAGTACGTCCAACACCTGGCGATCTTCGACTACCTGCGGGTGGGCACCGGCCTGGACGGGCGGATGATCGAGTACGTCGACCATCTGCACGAGCACTTCGTCGACCCGGTCCGCACCCGGGGTGGCCGCTATCTGCTGCCCGAGCGGCCCGGTTACAGCGCCACCATGAAGCCGGCGTCGATCGCCGAGTTCCGCTTCCCGGACGGTCCGGCATGGCGGTGACCGTCGGCGCCCGACTCGGCCTGGGCGTGCTGCGCCGGTTGCCCGTCGAGGCCCGCCCCCTGGTCCGGCCGGGCACCGTGCCGGCCGGCATCGTCCATCTGGGGCTGGGCGCGTTCCACCGGGCGCACCAGGCCGTCTACACCGAGGCGGCGGTCGGCGCGGCCGGTGGCGACTGGGGCATCGTGGCCGTCGCGCCGCGCAGTGCCGCGGTGGTCGAGGCGCTCGCCGCCCAGGACAACCTGTTCAGTGTCAGCACCCTCTCCGCGGCCAGCAGCGGCACCCGGGTGGTGGGCGCGCTCAGCGCCGTACGGCACGCTCCCCACGACCCGGACGCCGTGGTGGCGCTGCTCGCCGACCCGGCGGTGCGGGTGGTGACGCTCACCGTCACCGAGAAGGCCTACCAGCTCGACCCGGTGACCGGCCAACTGTCCCCGGACGCGGCGCTCGCCGCCGACCTGGCCGGCGGCCGGCCGCCGACCACCGTGCCGGGGTTGCTGCTGCGCGGGCTGGCCGCGCGGGCCGCCGCGGACGCCGGACCGGTGGCCCTGGTCAGCTGCGACAACCTGCCGGCCAACGGCCGACGGCTGCGCGGCATGCTCGACCAGACGGTCGGCCGCGCCGACGGGGTGCCCGCCGGGCTGGTCGAGTGGGTGGCCGGCAACGTCACCTGCCCGGGGACCATGGTGGACCGGATCGTGCCGGCCAGCACCCCGGCGACGATCGAGGCGGCCCGTCGGGCGCTCGGCGTGACCGACCTGGCCGCGGTCGCCGCCGAGCCGTACGCGCAGTGGGTGATCGAGGACGACTTCCCCGGGGGCCGGCCGGGCTGGGAGCACGCCGGCGCGGTGCTGACCGGTGACGCGGGCCCGTGGGAGCGGTTGAAGCTGCGCGCCCTCAACGGCGTGCACTCGGCCGTGGCGTACCTGGGCGCGCTGGCCGGGCGGGAGACGATCGCCGACGCGCTGGAGATCCCGCACCTGACCGACGTGCTGCGCCGGCTGATCGCCGAGGATGTCGCGGCCAGCTTCACCCCGCCGGACGGGGTCCGGGTGGTCGACTACGGCGAGCAGGTCCTCGCCCGGTTCGGCAACCCGGCGATCCACCACCGCACCCTCCAGGTCGCTCTGGACGGCTCGCAGAAGCTGCCGCAACGCGTCCTGCACACAATCGTCGACCTGCGCGCGAGTGGCCGGTCCGCACGTTGGGGCGCGCTGGTCGTGGCGTCCTGGTTGCGCTTCGCGCTGGGGTACGCCGACGACGGCCGGGCGTTGCCGTTGCAGGACCCCCTCGCCGGGCCGATCCGGGCCGCCCTGGACGCCGGCGCGCAGACCCCGGCCGGCGCGGTGGACGCCGTCTTCGCGCTCCGCGAGATCTTCCCGGCGGAGGTGGCCGGCGACGACGAGGTCCGCGCCGACGTGATCGCCTGGCTGACCGCGCTGGGACGACACGGCGTCGAGGCCACCCTGGCCGGTGCCCGGTGAGTTGGCCGGTGGGTACGCGGTGAGCGGTCGGGCGACGCCGTCGCCACCCCGGGTGGCGGTGGTCGGGGCGAACGGGCACGGCCGCTCGCACCGGCGGGTGATCGCCGGCCTGCACGCCACCGGCCGGTTGCGGCTTGTCGCCCTCGTCGACGTCCGGCCGGTGCAGGACGATCCGGCCGCGCCGGTGCCGCCCGGGGTCGAGGTGTTCACCGAGCACCGGGCGATGCTCGCCGCCACCCGGCCGGAGGTGGTGGTGATCTGCACCCCGCCGCACACCCACCTGGCGATCGCGCGGGACGTCGTGGCCAGCGGCGCGGACCTGCTGCTGGAGAAGCCGCCGGTGCTGTCGCTCGCCGAGCACGAGGAGCTGACCCGGGCGCTCGCCGCCGCCGGCCGGGTGGCGCAGGTCGGCTTCCAGGCGCTCGGCTCGGCGGCGCTCACGGCGCTCACCGACGCGCTGGCCGGGGACCGACTGGGCACGGTCACCGGCATGTCCACGGTCGCCGCCTGGCAACGGCCGGACGCCTACTACGTCCGCTCCCCCTGGGCCGGTCGCCGGAGCCTGGACGGCCGGCCGGTGCTGGACGGCGCGCTTGTCAACCCGCTCGCGCACGCGGTGATGCAGTGCCTGGCGGTCGCCGAGGCGCTGGGCGGGGTGACGCCGTGGCCGGTGACGATCGAGGTGGAGCGCTACCGGGTCCGGCCGATCGAGGTGGAGGACACCGCCGTCCTGCGGATCCGGTTGCGCGCCGGCCCGCCCGTGCTGGTGGCGGCGACCCTGGCCGCCGACGAGTTCGTGGCGGGCGAGGTGGCGGTGACCGGCACGGCGGGACAGGCGGTGCTGGAGTATCCGACGGACCGGCTGCGGCTGCCCGGGGACGCGGTCACCCGCCAGGTCCCGGGGCGGCGGGGGCTGTTGGAGAACCTGCTCGCGCACCGGATCGACCCGTCGGGGGTGCCGCTGATCGCCCCGCTGGCCCGTACCGCGCCGTTCACCGCCGTGCTGGACGCGTTGCGGGCCGCCCCCGAGCCCCACCTGCTCGACGGCGACCTGGTGAGCGTCGTCGGGGACGGTGGGCAACGGGTGCGCCACCTGCGGGGCGTGGTGGACGTGTTGCGCCGCGCGGCCGAGCGGGGGGCGCTTCCGAGCGAGCTGGCGGTGCCGTGGGCGACCGCCGCGTACCGCGCCGACCTGGCGGGATAGCCGACCGACGCCGGCTCGCCGGTCGGGTCGGCGACGTAAGGGCTCATCGATGTGGGGAAGATCGGCTATAAGTGACGCATGGACTTCCCGCCGCACCTGGGCAGCATGCCGATGCACGCGATCACCGAGATCCACGGCGAACCGGGCCTGCTGGAGCGCTTCCGGTTGGAGGTCCGGCAGTTCGACGACGCGGCCCGCGAGCGGTTGACCGCCGCGCTGGACCTCGCCGCCGAGTTGCACCGCGACGACCGGCGCGTCCGCGAGCCGTACCTCAACCACCTGCTGCGGGTGGCGATCCGGTTGATGCACCACTACCAGGTGCGCGACGTGGACGTGATCGTCGCCGGCCTGCTGCACGACGCGGTCGAGGACCACCCGGTCGAGCTGGCCGACGGCGACGGGGGCGCCGACCCGACCGGGGCCGCGCTGGCCGCGCTCGCCGCGCGGTTCGGGACGCGCGTCGCGACGCTCGTCGCCGCCGTCACCAACCCGGTGTACGACCCCGAGCGGGACCGCAACGCGCAGTACCGGGAGCACCTGGCGGTCAGCCTGGACCGCGAGCCCTGGGCCCGGGTGATCAAGGTGTCGGACTTCACCGACAACGGCGTCGGGGTGATCCACACGGTCGGGCCGAAGGTCGTCTCGTCGGCCCGGAAGTACCGGCCGCTGGTGCCGCTCTTCCGCGACCTGATCAGCCGGCCGGACACGCCGTTGTCGGCCGTGGTGAAGCGGCACATCTTCGGCCAGCTCGACCTCGCCGAGGAGCGGTTCAGCGCCATCCTGGACCAGCCCGCGCACCCCAACTGACCTGCGGCCACATCACCCGACAGGGTTCCGTGACAAGTTCTCGGATCTTTGCCGCCACCTGCGGCATTACGGTGGTTTTGCGTCAGTTGAGGGGCAGAAGTCCTCTCCATCGACGTTCTGACGCGACCCCGATCGAGAGGACTCCGACCATGCGCGACCTCACTCGCCGCGACCTGCTCAAGGCGACGGCTGTCGGCGCCGGAGCTGTCGCCCTCCCCGGCGTGATCGCCGGCGGTTCGGCGGTGGCGGCGGACGGCCCGCCCCTGGATGGTGAGAAGTTCCCGTCCGCCACGTTGACCGGCCGGATCGTCCGTCCCCAGAGCCCGAACTACGCGGAGGCGAGCCTCGGCTGGGACGAACTGTTCGTGCGCTACCCGCTGGTGATCGTCTTCGCCCAGGAGACCCAGGACGTCGTCAACGCCCTCACCTGGGCCCGGCAGCACGACGTCGCGCTGCGGGTACGCAGCGGCCGGCACAGCCTGGAAGGCTGGTCGAACGTCGACAACGGCATCGTGATCGACGTCAGTGAGCTGAAGGACGTCCACATCGACCCCGCCGCCCGCAAGGCGAAGCTCGGCGCGGGGCTCACCCAGTCCGAGGCGGTCGCCGCACTCGGGGAGTACGACCTCGCGGCGACGACCGGCGGCGAGGGGACCGTCGGCCTGTCCGGTGCGACCCTCGGGGGCGGTCTCGGTTTCCTCACCCGCTACATCGGCATGGCCTGCGACAACCTGATCGGCGTGGAGATCGTCGTCGCGGCGGGGGCCGACGGCGCCAAGGTGCTCCAGGTGGACCCGTGGAACCACTCGGACCTGCTCTGGGCGCTGCGCGGCGCCGGAAACGGCAACTTCGGGATCGTCACGTCCCTGACCTACCAGGTGGCTCCGCTGGAGAGCGTCGCCTACCTGCAGGCGACCTGGCCGGGCCTCGACAACCTGCACGACGTCTTCGACACCTGGCAGCACACCGGACCGTTCGCCGACCCTCGTCTCGGCACCCAGGTCGAGGTCCACCCGGACAAGATCCTGTTCTTCGCGGTGCTCGCCGAGGGCTCGGAGGCCGAGGCGAGGAGGCTGTTGGAGCCGCTCCTCTCGATCGGCAACCCCGAGGTCGTCGTGCAGGTCGGCGGCTGGGGCGAGACGTACGCCGGATTCCAGGTCCCGAGCGACGAAGATCCGGGGAAGTGGAAGTTCTACTCCCAGTTCACCAGGGAGCCCTTCCCGGCAGAGGCGATCAGCATCGTCCGCCGGTTCATGGAGAAGGCCCCGTCGCCGGACAGCAACTTCTTCGCCCAGGCCTTCGGCCGGGGAGCCCAACGACAGGAGCCCTTCGGCGGCGCGGCGTTCCCGCACCGTGACTCGCTCTTCTACTCCGAGCCCGGCGCGGGCTGGGGCACTCGCGGCGAACCGGACAGCGACGACGCCGTCACCCCGATCGCCCAGGCCTGGATCGCCGAGTTCAGCCTGGCGCTGCGGCCCTACGTGGACGGCGCCTACGTCAACGTGCCGAACATCGGCATGGCGGAGTGGGAGGAGGCCTACTGGGGGCGCAACTTCCCGCGGCTGCGCAAGATCAAGGCGAAGTACGACCCGCACAACGTCTTCCAGTACGAGCAGAGCATCCCGCCGGCGACCCACTGATCCCGGCGGCCGGCGGCGCGGGTGACACGAACCGCGCCGCCGGCCACCACCAACCTCGCCCACCCAGCAACCCACCCCAACCCAACCCCAGCTTGCGCACGGCCCCACCCCAACCCACCCCACCGTGCGTGCGGCCCCACCCCATCCCACCCCACCTTGCGTGCGGCCCCACCCCATCCCCGCCTTGCCTTGCCTTGCCTTGCCGCAACCCACCTTCTGGGCAGCCCCTCCCCACCCCACCTTGGGCGGCCGCCGACGGTCGCCTGGCCCGTGGGGCCGGCTGCACGGGGCAAGTCGACGGGGCGAAGCGGGCCGGACAAGGCGAAGCGGGCCGAACGGGGCGAGCCGAACGGGGCGAGGCAAGCTGGCCAGGCGAGGCGGGCCGGACGGGGCGAGGCGGGCCGGACGGGCGGGGGCAGGGCAGTCGGGGGCAGGACGCGACGTCGGGGTGAGTGGCGCCGCCGCTCAGGGATACGGGACTACGGCCCCGGACCTGCCGGCCTGCACCAGGCGCTCCAGCCAGGGCGTCGGGGCCACGCCCAACTCCCGACCCAGGTCGGCGCGGAACAGCTCGAAACGCCGCACCGCCTCGTTGATGTTGCGCTCGGCCAGGTGCACCGCGATCAACGCGCGGGTGGCGCTCTCCCGCAGCGGCTCCAGGTGCACGGCGGTCAACGCCACCTGCACCGCCTCGCCGTACCGGCCCTGGGTGGTGAGCCGCTCGGCGAGGGCTTCCAGCGCGTACAGCCGGGTCTGGCGCAGCCGTTCCCGCTCGGCCAGGACCCAGTCGTCGTACCAGCCGGGCAGCAGCTCACCCGTCGCCAGCATCGGCACGGCGCCCACCGGCGAACCGTCGGCCAGCAGGACGGCCGCCGCCGCGCCCAGGGCGGCCACGTCACTTGTCACCACGGCGGCCAGGGCCAGCCGGTCGTCCTCCTCGACGAGGGGCTCCGGCGTGACCCGGTGCAGCCGCCACAGCATGGTGCGCAGGTTGGCCCTCGCCCGGTCCTCGTGGGAGCCGGGCCAGAGCGTCCCGGCGGCCTCCGAGCGGGCACAGCGCTGGCGTACGCCGAGAAAGGCCAGCAGCCGGCGGGCGCCCTGCGGCACCACCACCACCCGCCCGTCGCGTTCCAGCCCGAACCCGCCGAGCAGCCGCAACGCGTACCGGGACGGCTGCCCCGCCGCGGCCTCGGACACCGCGGAGTGCAGGTCGTACGTCACCTCGTGAACAACCATGCCCGCGCCTTTCGCACCCGATCCCCGTGGCGGGTTCCACGCTCGGGTGTGGACTGTCGGCGCGCCAGCGCTGTGTCGTCACACCGACCCGGCGAGCGGCGGGGATCAACCGTTCGCCGGACTCGGTCCCGACCGTTCAGCGCAGCTTGTTCAGCGTCCGGGCGTACCCGGCCCACTCGGCGGCGTCGCCGACCTCGGCGCGGACCCCGGCCTCCTTCATGATGGCGAGCACCTGCTCGGGCTTCGTGTCGGCCAACTTGCCGAGGGTGCTGATCCCGGCGCGGGTCAGCGCCGCCCGGGCCTTGGTCGGCACGCCGGCGAGCATGGCGATGTCGGCGTCGGCGACGTTCTCCAGCTCGGCCTCGATGCCCAGCGCCGCGGCGACCGCCGACTGGGCGCCGACGGTGGTCCGGACGATCGCCGCCTCCCGCTCGCTCACCTCGCCGAACATCGCGTCCAGGCTCGGATAGTCGCTCTCCGCCGGCAGCACCTTGAGCACGTCGCGGACCGTCCGGCCGTCGGCCAGCTCGTCCTCGCCGAAGAAACGGATGAACTCGGTCAGCTTCACCTCGCGCGGGAAGCGCTGCCGGATGTCGCCGTTCTCGGCGGCGTGGCGTTCCAGGTAGGCGGCCCCCCGGACCTTCGGGCCGACGACCACGTCCACGCCGAGGGTCTCCACGGCGGGCAGCACGATGGTGCCGGCCTTGGTCTGCCAGATGCTGACCTTTTTGTCCATGAACATCGTGGTGCCCATGTACCTGCCGAAGTCCAGCGTGCCGATGTAGTTGGGGATCTGTTCGAGCTGGTACGGGCCGGGGCTGACCTTGTTCTCGTGCACCGTCGAGTGCAGCCGGTTGAGCTCCGCGCGGATCTCGTCGAGCAGCCGCCGCAGACTCACCCGCATCGCCGCCATGCAGGAGAACGCCTTGGCCACGTCGGTGCCGAGGTGGTCCAGGTCGTGTTCGATGCGGTGGAACCGCTCGTTGAAGCCCTGCTCCCCCGGGGTCTGCCCGGCCTGCACCACGTCCTCGCCGTCGACCCAGTCGGTGTGCGCGAAGGTCCGGGCGAACGGTGGCGGCGCGCAGCCCGGCTCCACGGCGGGAAACGACTCGGCGTAGCTGAACACCCGCTTCGCGGTGCCCACGTTCTCGTAGATCCAGGACGAGACAAGCACACTGGCGTCCGAGGCCGGAATGCCGTGCTGGGTGAATGCCTCGTACAGCTCGGTGACTGTCACCCCGTCGTAATTGATCTCGCTCGCCATTGTGGTGTCCCTCTCAGAGCTGGTCGTACACGCCGCGGTGCCGGCGCTGCTGGAAGGTGCGGAAGGTCCGGGCCACCGCCGGTCGCAGTGGCTCGGCGGTGCCGTCGGCGTCGAGGTCGACGTGGTCGCGGCGGATACCGAACGTGTTGATCTCCACGCCGAGCGGGCAGACCCTCGTCAGCGCGTTCATCAGCCGCTCGTACTGCTCCAGGGTCACCGTCACCCCGTCGGGCAGCTCCACCCGGAACTCGTACGGGTCGGTCCGGCCGGTGCGCACGTAGGAGAGCGCCACCACGGCGACCAGCCCGGCGTGGGTGGGCCGCAGCGCGGTCCGCGCGCCGACCGCCTTGATCTCCGCGGTGCCGCCGCCGAGCCCCACCGTGTACCAGCGGAACCCGGTGGCCCGGCGCTCGGCCAGGTTCAGCCCGGCCTGCGGCAGGCCGATCACGCTGCACACCAGCAGCACCCGGTTGCCCGTCTCGACGAGCGGCAGCGCGGCGGCGAGGTGCTGGTCGCGCAGCAACCCGACCAGCCGGGCCAGCCGGTCACCGGCCGCCGGCTGGCCGGCGATCAGCGCGGTGGCCAACGCCGCCGGCAGTTCGATGGTCTCCACCAACTCGTCCGGCAACTGGTTCAGCGCGGCCACCACCGACGCCGGGTCCCGCACCGCCGGCAGG
This sequence comes from Micromonospora sp. DT231, assembly GCF_049847025.1. Lineage (NCBI taxonomy): Bacteria > Bacillati > Actinomycetota > Actinomycetes > Micromonosporales > Micromonosporaceae > Micromonospora > Micromonospora sp. DT231. The sequence continues at coordinate 131,502 of NZ_JBNCNO010000007.1, forward strand.
CCGGCCGCGGCCAGTACCTGGTCCACCGGCTGCCCCGCCGGCCGGGTCGGCACCGCCGCCCACCGGGTCCGGGCGGCCGCGTCGGTAAGCGGTGTCCACGCCGGCTCCCCGGCACCCGTCCAGGCGGACGCCGCGGCGACCAACCCGGCCAGCAGCAGCGCGTTGCCGCCCGGGTCGCCCGGCGCGTGGAACCGCGCCTCGACCGTCGCGTCGGCACCGACCGTGGCGCTCAGCGGCGCGGTCACCGCCAGCCCCCGGGTGGGCAGGTGGGACAGGTACATCCTGGTGGTGCTGATCCGGTGCGCGGTGGGCAACCCGCAGGCCTGCCACAGCCACGCCAGCTCGCCGTCGGCCGCCACGGTGGGCACACCGCGTGCGCGGGCGGCGGCGATCAGCGCCTCGGCGGTCCGGTCGGCGGTGACCGCCCGCCCGGTGTCCAGCACCCGGTCGCGCAGGTCATTGGCCTGCGCGGGGGTCGGCGAGCTCACGTCCACCCCGAGGCCCAGCTCGTAGCGGCTGCCACCCCCGTCGTCCTGCGCCCGGGTCACCTGCCACACGATCGTCGAGCCGAGCGCCCGGCAGACCCGCCCCGCGCGGTCCAGGGCGGCGGCCAGCGGCGGCGCGACGCCGTGCGCGCTGTCGAAGGCGTACGACTGGCGCAGGCTGGCCCGCAGCGCGGTGACCTCGGCCAGCCGGCTGCCCGGCAGGGCCCGGCCGGCGTGCGCCGTGTTGTTCGGCGGGGTGTTCGCCGGCAGCACCAGGCGGTCCCGGCGCAGTTGGGCGAGGAAGTTCGTGCGGTGCTGCGGATCCCCGGCGGCCACCAGTCGGATCGCCACCGCGAACCTGTCGTCCTCCTCGCGCACGGTGAACCGTGCGCCGCCGGGCAGGTCGGCGAAGAGCCCGGCGTTCGGGTCGGTGTCCGTGCCGGGCCCGTTGAGCAGCCGGCGCACCGCACCCGGGGTGGGCAGCAGGAACCGTCGGTAGAGCCCGAGCCGGTGGGCGTACGCGGTGTCCGGCTCGCGGGCCGGCGGGGCCAGCCGGCGGGCGTACACCTCGCCGCTGGCCGGCTCGTGCACCAGCTCGTCGACGAAGCGGGCCACCCCGACGTCCGCGCCGATCCGGTCCAGCGCGTCGCGTCGGGCGTGCGCCAGGGTCCGGTACGCGTGCACCTCCCGGGCCGCGCGCCGCAGCCGGTGCTTCTCGTACGACACCAGGTAGAGCAGCCGGCCCAGGTTGCCCTCGACCACCGCCAGCTCGACCAGCCCGGGGAGCGCCGCACCGGTGACCGCCGTGGCGGCGCCTCCGTCGACGGCCCGCTCGACGGTCACGGCGACCGGGAACGACGCGACAAGCGGTTCGTCGGCGGTGTCCGGGGCGTACGCGGGCACCGACGCGCCGGCGGCCGACCAGGGCGCGAAGACCAGCGGCGGCAGCACCCGCTCGTCGGCGCCGCCCGGGTCCACCGTGACGGTCACCCGCACGGTCTCCTCGACGAGGTCCCGGCGCAGCACGACGGTGAGCAGCGGATGCCGGCTGGTCCAGTCCACCACCGCCGTACCGGTGCCGGCCAGGGGCACCACCACCCGCCGGACGGTGCCCGGGTACGGGCCCTCCAGTTGGTCGACGAGGTTGCGTTCGACGGACGGGTCGGCGCCGTCCACCGGCACCCGGATGTCGGTCATCGGTCCCCCGCTCAGACGATCCGGAACGGCCGGGGGTCGTCCCGGTCGACGTAGACGGGCACCTGGTTCGCGGCGAGCACCGCGTTGTCGCCGACCGGCAGGCGCTGCACCCCGTCGCCGGTGGGCGCGCTGCCGGTCACCACCACCGCCGAGTCGGCCGGAAAACGCACGAGCCGCAGCCCGCGTACGTCGGCGACGCCCGGCTCGTTCATCAGCGTCCAGATCACCTCGGCGGCGCGGACCGGCTCACCGAAGGGCAGCTCGTCGACGTAGCGGCGCAGTCGGGCGTGCAGGCGGGCGCGCAGCTCGGTGGCGGCGGTGGACGCGTTCACCGTCTCCTTCGAACCGGTGGGCAGGGGCAGGCCCCGGATCACCAGGTCGGCCTCGACGCCGATGCCCACCTCGTCGGCCCGGTCCACCGAGGCGAAGATGCCCACCGGGCGCAGATCCTCGATGACCGACTCGACGGCGGCGTGCAGCCCGTCCGGCCCGTCCCAGATGGCCGCGGCGGTCGGCGCGACGAGCACCGTGACGTAGTACGGGTTGCCCAGGTCGCGTTCGGTGCTGAAGACCCGCTCGATGAAGTTGAAGTTGCCGAAGATGGACTGGTTGAGGTCCAGCCCGCCCCGGCCGTCGAAGACCTGCACCTGGCGTACGCCGGGCACTGTCGCCACGGCCAGGCCGATCGCCTCGGCGGTCCAGATGGAGCGGGGCGCGGCCAGCAGCAGTTGCCGGTAGCGGGCGTCGGACGCCTGCTGTTCACCACCGGTCAGCGCGACGGTGTGGGTGATCTCCACCAGTTCGGCGCCGGCAGCCTGCTCGGCGTCGTCCAGGTCGGCGAGCAGGGTGTCGGCCCGGTTCCAGCGGTCGATCTTCTGGCTGGGTTGGGCGGGGTCGAGGTTGTGCGCCGGGCCGGGGTAGAACGCGGCGACGGCCGGCGTCCGTTCGCCCACGGCAGCGGAGAGCACCACCGTCTCGTCCAGGGCCACGTGGTGCCCGCCGGGTGTGGACAAACGCGCGCCCCGAGGCAGTGTGAGCTGGGTACGGCCGGTGGGCAGGGCGGCCTTCAGCTTCAGCTTCACCGTCCCCCTCGCCGGCAGGTACGGCCGCCCGATGCCGAGTTCCTCGCCGAGGCGGGTCAACGCGTCGGCGGTGGCCGACACCACGTACGAGTTGTCGTAGACGGCGCCGAGCGCCGCCCACAGTCGGGCGTCCTCCAGCGCGGCCAGTTCGAGGACCTTACGCAGTACGGCGCCGCTGGTCAGGTCGATGTCGTCGCCGAAGAGCAGCCGGGCGGTGGCTAGTTTCTCGGCGAGCAGTCGGGCGAAGGACTTCGGCACGAAGCCGCTCTCGACGACGCCGAAGCCGGTCGAGCCGGTGGCCCGCAGCGCGGCGGCGTCGACGGCCAGGACGTCGGCCAGTTCGGCCGGGAGTGTGGGATCAGACACTGGGCAGCTCCCCGAGATGCACCGAGAGCCGGTCGTCGGTGATGGTTTCGAACTGGACCTGCACCTGGAGGGTGCGGGAGGACCGCAGCGCGGCTGCCGCCGCGTCGTCGGCACGGCCCGCGCCGAGCCGGCCGTCGTCGAGGTTGACGTCGACGATCTTCCGGACGCGGGGGTCGCGGTCGAGCAGCGTGATGATGCCGATGCGTACCTGCTCACGGATCAGGTTCGGCTCGATCTGCTCGGCGAGGGCGTTGAGCCCGTCGAAGCCGAAGGTGGCGTCGAAGACGTTCGAGCCGCGCAACGTGGTCAGCGCCACCGCGAGGCTCTGGGCCACGTTGTCGGTGCCGGCGACGAGGGCCAGCACCCGGCCGTTCGGGCCGTCGTCGAAGACGATGTCGCGGGCCAGGTCCACGCCGGGCATCGTGGGTTCGAAGGCGAGGCCCCAGCCGAGGTAGCGACGCTGGGCGGCCTGGCGTTCCCGCTCGGTCCGGTCCACCTCAGACCGCCTTCAGCTTGCTCTGCCCGGCAGTCGCGGACAGGCCGGGAGTGCTGCCGTCGGTGGCGCCGCTGAGCGAGTCCAGGGCCACCCCGGCCCCGCCGACCTTGAGCTTGCTGGCGGCACCGGTCGCCGCGGTCACCGTGCTGCACTGCTTCGTGGAGTTGCTCGTGGTGATGGTGCACCCGGCGACCGATTTCCCGCTGATCCCGTCCGGGCGGGTCACCGCGACGTGGTCGACGGTCAGCTTGCTCTGCCCGGCCGGGGTGACAGTCCCCTGGCTGGGGCAGTGCACGTCGCTCGACGTGGTGAGCACGAAGGCCATAGCGATCTCCTCAGTGGACGTTCATCGCGTTGTCGACCTGCACGTCGACGTCGTCGGCGGCGATGGTGACGGTGCCGCCGCTGATGTTCACCGCGCCGTTGCCCGCGTCCAGGTCGATCCGGGTGCCGGTGATGGTGATCGAGCCGTCCTGCTTCAGCACGATCGACGACCCGCCGGCGGCGTGCTCGATGGTGATGCTGTCGGCCTCGTCGGCGCGCGCCGGGCGCTGGCCCCGCCCCTGGAGTTGGGCCCGGCCCACCCGCACGGTCAGCTCACCCAGCTCGATGACCCGGTTGCCGTCGCCGTCGGTCAGGTCGTGCGCCACCTTCCCGTCGTGGTCGGCGGGCACCACCGTGTCGCCGATCGACGAGCGACTGTTGCTGGCCACCCCCACCGGCAGCGACAGCCACCAGTCCCCCGGCTGCGACACCGGGGCGTGCCCGGTGGGCCAGAGCGCGCCCACCTCCACCGGGTCGTCGGGTGAGCCGTTGCGGTAGGCGAGCGCCACCCGGGTGCCCGGGTAGCGGGGCAGGATGAGCCCGCAACCACCCCAGGCGAACGGGGTCAGGTAGGTCACCCCGGGCAGCGGCGCGGGCTGCTCCCGGCGTACCGGCAGGCGGCGGGCGGCGTTGGGTCGGCCGTCCGGGCGGGCCAACCCCTCCCACACCGTCTCGGTCTGTGCCGGTGGCTCGACCGCGCCGCTGGCGTTCGTGGCCGCCGCGCGTACCTCGCCGATCTCCAGGCCGCGCGTCTCGCCCCGGGCGGCGCGGGCCGCCCGGCGCACCGCCTCCGCCGCGGCCACGCCGGGCGAGGACGCCGGGCCGGCCGGCTCGGCGGTGCCCACACCGGAGGCGTCGCTCCAGCTGTCCCACGCCTGCGCGCCCGAGGTGACCTCGACGCCCTGCACGACCGTGACGAAACCGGCGGTACGCGAGAGGGTGTGCCGCGCGGCGCTGAGGTAGAGAAGTTTCGCCCCCGCCCCCAACTCCCCCGTCGACGGGACGAACGGTGCGGCGAACGAGCCGAGCAGCGCCGCGCCGACGCTGCCCAGCGTGGTGGCCTCGTCCACCGCCGGCGGGTCGAAGCACACCAGGTCACCGGGCTTCAGGTCGGGCCGCCCCTTGAGCGTCAGGGTCCACGCCCGACGGCGCGGCGCGGCGGGGCCGCCTGCCTCGGTGGCCGCATACGGGTCGGTGTCCTGGGTGCCGTTCTCGGTGCACTCCAGCAGGCCGGTGGCGAGGGTCAGCGGCTTCGGCTCCCCCTCCGGGTAGGGGATCGGCCGCCTGCCGACGTGCACGGTGCCGTCGCGGATCAGCAGCATTCCCCGCCCGTACGCGTTGAGCGACTGCTGCAACGCGCCGCCGATCCGTTCCACCGCGGCGCGGTAGAGCAGCCCGGCGCCGAAGGCGACACGTTCGTCGCCGGCCGCCTCGGTGGCGCCGGAGGTCATCGTGCCGTCCGGGTTCGCGCCCCAGGTGGCGATGTCCACTCTGGTCCGCTCGGCGACGGCCCGGATCGCCGCGCTGAAGGTCGCCGCCTCGAACCGTTCGGCGACCCGCTGACCGAGCCGGGCGTACGCCTGCTCGACGAGGGTCAGCTCGGTGTCGTACGTCCGGTCGCCGGTGAGCCGCCGTACCTTCGTCACCCGCAGCACGGCGACGAGCGCCTGAGTCAGCTCGGCCGGGGTCGGGCCGGCGTTGACGCCGACCAGGTTGGTGAAGAACGCGCCGACGGAGGTGTTGGCGTCCCGCCAGTACAGGTGCAGTTTCGCCACCAGCGGCGGTTGTCCCTCGGCGGTGCGCAGCGCGGCGAAGTGCTCGTCGATCAGCCCCTGCACGGTGACCGTGTACGCGCCGGGGCCCAGCCCGTCGGGCAGCGCCGCGTCGATGGCCGCGTAGTAGTCGGCGCTGGACAGGCTGAGGACCACGTCGGGGCTCAGCCCGGTCGGGGCCTCGCGGTGCAACGTCAGGGTCCAACCGGCGTCGTTGCCGACCGCGCCCTGGCGGACCTGACCGGTCTGGAACGGCGTGAGCGTCATCGGAGCACCCTCCGCAGCTTCTTGTCGAGCAGATAGCGGTAGCGCAGCCGGCCGGGGCCCAGCTCGGACTCGACGCGCTGCGCGGGTGGGCGGCGACGCCAGACGAACTCGTTTATCGGCGGCGGCCCGAACTGGTCCGTCGCGCGGTCGGCGCGCCGCCACGCCAGAGCGATGGACGAGCCGTAGTCGCCGGAGCCGCGTACCGTCCCGGCGTGCAGCAGCCAGCCGAGCACCACCACCTCGACGGCGATCGGGGCGGCTCCGGTGGCGACCGCCGGGCCGGCGTCGGGGCAGACCCGGCGCAGCCCGGCGGCGAGCGGCACCGAGCCGAGGATCCGGGTGCCCTGACGGACCACCAGGCGCAGCGGCACCCGGCCGACGAGCGCCGGGGGCGGGGGCACGGCCGGGGGCGCGGGTCGGGGGGCCAGGTCGTCGGCGGAGGTGCTGACCACGGCGAGGGGGTCGGTGTGCAGCCACTGCCGGGCCAGCCCGGTGGGCAGGATCAGCACCGCGTGCACACCGGCGCCCAGCTCGACGCGGTGCGGCAGGCCGGCGGTGAGGCTCTGCCGTACCTCGGTGAACCCGTCGGGCACCTCGACGGGTGTCTCCGGCAGCAGGTAGCGGTCGATCGGAAACTGTGGCATCAGTTGCCCAACCCGTCGGCGAGCGCGCCGACTCCGATGCTGGCCACGTCGAGCAGCTTGCCGAGCAGGCTGGGACGGGGCACGTGGACGAGGGTGATCGTGGTGTCCAGGACGTCGCGGCGGGCGGCGGAGGCGTTGAACGTCAGCGACTGCACCTGCATGTCGGTGCGGATGGTCATCGAGGTGACCAGGATCAGCCCGCCGAACTTCCCCCCGGAGTACGCGGCGAGTGCGGTGCCGCGTTTGCTGGCCTCGGCCATCGTCTCCAGGGCGAACTTCCAGGCGTAGCGCTCCGGGCCGACCAGCACCCCGGTCAGGGTGATGGTGTCGTCGTGGGTGGCCACGATGGCCTTGTGCGCGGTGGAGCCGATCGGCGGCAGGTGGTAGGTCTGGGCCAGTGAGATGGCGGTGACGGCCCAGATCGGGATGGGCAGGATCCCGTCGCTGATGATCGCGGACGGCACCGTGCCGTACCGCAGGAAACTGGTGGTGGCCATGCTCAGCGCCCTCCGGTGGGTGGCAGCGGCACCGGCGGACCGGTGGGTTCGACGGCCAGGCCCAGGTCGCGCAGCGCCTGGGTGATCTCACGGACCTCACCGGCGGCGCTGGTGACCCGCAGCCGCAACCGGCGTTCCTGAAGCGCCGCGCTGATCCGCGCCGGCCGGGTGGCCGCCGACCCGCGCCTGTTGATCCGGTCGATCTCGGCGGCGGCGTCCTCCATCCGGGAGATCGCGTCGAGGATCCGCGGGTCGGCGGCGAACCCGGGATCGTCGCGGCCCAGCCGGGCGATGGCCGCGCGGAAGTCGGCGGCGTCGCGGCGCAGGTTGGTGACGAGGTTGTCGGTGAGCGCGCTGACCCCGCCGACGCTCGGCGCGCGGTGCGACTTGTCGTCGATCAGCCACACCCAGCCGTCGTGGCCGATGCCGACCAGGTCGGTGCCGGCGACCTTGACGTTGGCGTCCGGCCCCTTGAGGAACAGCTCGATGCTGCTCAGCGAGAACGCCGCGCTGTACTCGCCGAGCACGCCCCGACCGTAGGTGACCATGTCGTGGCGCAGGTAGGCGCGGAAGCCGGGGCCGTCGTCGGCACGGCCGCCCCGGTCCCGGAAGCGCCGCCACAGGGTCGCCAGGGCCTCCGGGTTGTGCAGGGCGAGCTGCTGGGTGAGCCAGACGTCGCCGCCGGCCACCACCGCCCGCAGCTCCGGGTCGCCGATGCGGGCCAGCGCCTCGGTGAGCCGGGCCTCGCTCACCTGCAGGCCGCGCGAGCGGGCCCGGCCGAGGTCGTCGACGGCGGCGCGCAGCCGGGTCAGCTCGTCGGGGGTGAGCCGGCCGCCGAGACGGGTCTCCAGGTCGGCGACCGCGGCCCGCTTGCCGGCCTCGCTCTCGGCGGCCACGGCGCGCCACAGCGCGGCCGGTTCCACCTCGGCGGCGCGGCGCAGCGCGGCCTGCCGGTCCGCCGGCATGGCCCGGAACGCGTCCCCGACGATCGCGGCGGGCTCGGTGTGCCGGCCGGCCGCGCCGCCGGCGGCGTCGAACTCGCGCAACAGCGAGTCGGCGTACGCCGCGGAGTCGTCGGCCAGCCGCAGCGGGGCGTCCCCGACGATGCCGTCGCGCGGCCGGCTCAGCTCGCGCATCTCCGTGTTGAGCTGGTCGAAGTACTCGCCGAGGGTGGCCACCCGCACCCCGTCGGGCAGGGTGCCGCCCTCCAACACGTGGTCGAGGATGGCGGCGATGTTGTCCCGCAGCACGGCGATGCGTTCCAGCCGGTTGAGCGCGTTGCCCAGGTGCAGGTCACCGACGTCGTCGACGATGCGCCGGATGAGGTGTTCCAGCAGCCGCCGGGAGCGCACCTCGCCGGCCTCGCTGTGCGCGGCGACGGTCCGCATGAACTGGCGCAGCCGGGGGTTGGCGTCGGCGGCGGCGTGCACGGCGGCGGCGTCGAGGAACCGGCCGGCGCGGAACCGGCGCGGCCCGGTCACGGCCGCACCACCGGCACGTGCGGCCCGGCGGCGGCGGGCGGGGAGTCCAGCACCATGAGGATGAACCGGGCGCCCTCCGGGCCGCCGACCGCGCCGCTGAGCATCGCCTCGCGCTCCACGTAGGCGAGCACCGGCTCCATCAGCTTCTGCACCACCCGTTCCAGCACCTCGTTGAGCAGGATCTCGGTGAGGAACCCCTGGAGCAGGTCCCGGGACGCGGCTTCGATGATCTGCCGGGTGACCCGACGCACCACGTACCCCCGGGCGGCACGCAGCCCGGCGCGGACGCCGAAGCGCAGGGCGACCCGGCCGCCGCGCACGGCCGCGCCGCCGATGGTGCCGGCCTCCGGGATCAGCGACAACGCCATCCCGAGGTACGCGGCGAACAGCTCGACCTCGACCTCGGTGCGGGTGAGCACCAGTTCCGGGTCGAGCATCGAGGCGTAGAGGCGCTCGCGCTGGCGGGCGTGTGCCACGTCGACGGCGGCGACGGCCACCCCCACCACGAAGCCCAGCGGCGGGCAGAGCAGTGACAGGGCGATGATCCCGACCATCGTGGCGAACGCGTTGAGCGCCTCCCGGCCCAGTTCGGTGCCGAACAGCTCGTCGATGCCCGTGGCGTAGTAGAGGTTGCCGCCGAAGAACTCCCCGATCTGCTGGTGGGTGACCAGGTGGATGCCCTGCAGGGCGAAGCGTCCACGGGGGATGGTCGCCGACGGGATGTGCTCACTGATCCGACTGGACCGGAACGCGAACCGGGCGTCGGCGCGGGCCCGACCGAGCATCTCGGTGTTGTTGTGCCGCATGTCCTGCAACACCCGCCACAGCTCGTCGCGGATCGCCGACCGGTCGCCGGCGAAGCGGGCCAGCACGTCGGGCACGTCGGTGATCTGCTTGACCAGCGGGTCGATGCCCTCGGCCTCGCCGCGCTGGATGACGAGCGCCTGCTCGATCTCGGCGAGGGTCCAGAGCACCGCGTGCGCGTCGCGGATCCGGGTGGTGCCGTCCCGTTCGACGATCTCGCCGGCCGCGCCGGGGCTGCCCAACGCGGCCTCGGTGGCGAGGAACGCGCTGGAGATCGCGCGGGCGGCCCCGAACCACGCGGTGGACGGGTTGGCCACGCTGACCGTGGCGAGGGTGCCGCCGCCGACGTCGGTGTGCGCGGACACCCACCGGGCCGCCTCGTGTCGGCGCAGCCGCTCGCGCAGCCCCTGCAACTCGGCGTAGTCGGTGAGCTGGGAGACGATCAACCGTTCGAAGATCGGCGCGTACCTGTCGAAGGTGGCGATCCGCGCGTCGATGCCGGTCCGCGAACTGAGCAGCAGTTGTACGAGCATGGCCTGGTTGCCGACCATGAACAACTGCCCGACGGCGCTCTTGACGGCGGGGCTGAACGCCTGCAGGAAGTGCAGGTTCCAGGACGCGGACGAGTCGATCCAGCCGCCCTGGATGCGGGCGAAGTGCTCGGGCCTGCGGTAGCGGTCCATGACCAGTTCGGCCAGGTGGTCCAGGCGCGGCACCACCCCGGCGAGGTGGCGCAGGAACTGCACGGCGGGTGAGGCGACCGGCCGGAAGTCCAGCGGGCCGAGCCCTCCGGAGCCCTGCGGCACGGGCCGGGTGAACGCCTCCCGCTCGGCCCCGCCGACCAGCAGGCTGATCGCCGCGGCCCGGCCGCGCAGCATGGCGGCGGCCTGGAGGCAGAAGTTCGCCGGGTAGCGGCACGGCTCGCCCATCTGCAACCGGAACGCGATGTCGTCCATCAACCGGCGCAGCTCGTCGCCGTCCGGCCCGAGCGCGGCCAACTCCGGTTCACCGTTGAACGGGGCGCAGGCACGCAGCTCGGAGTGCTCGCCGGTGACGGCCGGAAACCGTCGGCCCTCGACGCCGGGTGGGGCGCTGGGGCTGCTCGGGTCGAAGACGAACCCACCCCGCCGGGCGTCGCCGCTGCCGTCCCCGCCCGTGCCGCCACCGGACCCGGTGCCCGTGCCGCCGCCGGACCCGGTGCCCGCGCCGGACCGGGTGCCCGCGCTGCCGCCCGGTCCGCTGCCGGTGCCACCGCCCGACCCGCTGCCCGCGCCGGACCCGCTGCCCGTCCCGTCGCCGATGCTGCCGCCGCGTGGGGCGTTCGGGTCCGGTGGGGTCGTCGGGCGCTGCTCGACGCTGATCGGCAACAGGTTTGCCGTACCCGTCCAGTGCAGGGTGGCGTCGGTCTCCTCGGTGCCCACCAGCAGCAGGGAGACCCCGCCGATGCTGATCGTCACCAGGCTGGTCGGCAACGCCCCGCCCACCGAGGTCAGGATCCCGTCGACCCGGCGGGTCACCTCGGCGTCGACGGCCCGCTCGATCTGCGCCTGGTACTCGTCCGCGGTCGTGGTCTCACCGCGCGGCTGGGCGGTCCGCAGCCGCTGCCGGATGTCGGCGCTGAGTTCCTCGTCCACCATGGCCACCAGCCCGGCCCGGTCGGCGACCGGCCGACGCCGCACCGCGCCGGGCTGCGGGCTGGGCACCCGCGCCTCCACCTCGAAGTGCGGCTGCGGGGTGGCCCGGAACACCGTCTCGCCGAACGTGTCGAAGGTCAGGTACGACAGCGGGGTGGTGGTCACCATGACCAGCCACACCTGCCGCCCGGTGGGGTCGATGACCCGGGCGATGACCCCCTGCGGAGTACCCGACGGCAGGCCACCGTGCTGGCGTACCGCCTCGCGGGCCAGCTCGGCGAAGTGACCGACCAGGTAGGTGACCGGCCGCAGCAACCACTGGTAGGTGACCGGGGGCGGCTCGTCGCCGTCCACCGGCACCTCGGCGGCGTCACCACCGTCGTCGTAGGACGGCACCCGGTAGACGGCCAGCAGGTGACGCATCCGCTGCGGATCGAACACCTCGGCCGCCGGTCGGCTCAGCGGCACGGCCACCCCGGCGGGCAACCCCGGATCCAGCCGCGCCGAGGCGATCACCTCGTCGATGCGTCGGCGCAGCCGGGCCTCGAAGGCTCGCCTGTCGTCCGGGGACACCCGCGCACCGTCCGCGCCGGTCCAGCGGAAGGTCGGCGCTTCGGGGCGTACCTCCAGGTAGCCGCCGCGGGGCGCGACCACCTCGCGGCGGGAGTGCTCCAGAGCGCGGGCCAGGGCCGCGGCGAGCGCCTCGGTCACCGCCTCCGGACGTTCGGTCACCGACCGGGCGTCCAGCCGGACCCGCACCGGCACGTGCACCGAGATGGCCACCGTCAGACCCGCCCGTCCAGGTGCTCGGCGAGGCGTGCCAGCGCGAGGTCGGCGAGCGCGTCGGCGTCGACCGCGCCGCCGGCCGCGACCACCTCGATCTCCACCGGGAAGTGGTACGCGATGACCGCGCGATCGTCCTCGGCCACCTGCGCGGCCTCCGCCTCGCTGCCGGCCGCCGGCAGCACCAGCTCACCCGCGTGCACCAGGGCCAGCCCGGTACGGGTGACCCGGGCGGCGCGGCCAGCACCGGTCGCCATCTCCTACCTCCGGTTGATCGTTTGCGGGTTGTCGTCCGGCCCGGTCAGGGCAGTACGGACGGGTCGCCGGTCTTCGGGTCGACCGAGGCGGCCAGGCTGAAGCCACTGAAGGTCGCGGCGGGAGCGCCGGAGATGGTGGCGGTGGTCGGCGTGGCGCTGGTGATCATGCAGTCCCGCAGGACGAAGGACGAGAACGCCCAGTCGTCCCCGGTGTGCTCCAGCAGGGCGATGTCGAACAGTTCGCCGTCGAGGGCCAGCTTGGTGAGCCGGCCGGCGACGTCCCCGATCGCCTTGACGGTCATCGTGAAGTTCATCGACACCGGCGCGTGGATGACACCCAGGTGGGTCACCTCGCACGAGTGCAACGCCTCGACGTTCAGCGAGAAGGATGGGCTGAACGAGTCGATGGGGCTGATCAGCACCGTCTCGGTGCCCTTTGTGTACTGCACCGCGAGGCGGGTCTTCCACTCCATGGTCTGGTTCCTCCGGGTCAGAACTTGGCCACGAGCGTGACCAGCAGGCGGCTCACGGCAGGGCCGTACGTGACGGTGACGACCAGGTCGACGGTGCGGTCGGCCCGGGCGGCGGTGACGATCGAGGTGTCGGTGGCGGTCCGTGCGACCTCGGGGATGGTGAGGATGTCCAGCACCGGGATCTCGACGCGGTAGTCGTCGATCACCGTCTGCCGCTTGAGGGGGCCGAGGATGCCGTCCACCTGGGTCTTCAGCAGCGTCATCCCCGGCTTGGTGATCCGGGCGTCGCCGACCAGACCGATCAGGCCGGCGCGCAGCATGAACTCGATCTGGTCGAGGGTGCGCACCAGGTCGACGTGCAGCAGGCTCGCGTCGGAGGTGAAGAGCCGCCCGTCGGCGAAGTGCAGACTCTCCCCGGTGATCAGCGTCGGGTCGATGATCGGCGTGAGGTTGGCCTCGGAGAGACCCTTGATCTCCGCCGGGCTGTACTGCTTGGCCACCGGGATGGCCACGCCGCGGATCTTCTTGAGCACGATGCTGTGGTGCACCGGCAGCCCGGCCACGGCGGCCATCGCGGCCGTCGCGGCGTCGCCGTCCGCTCCTCTGGCGGCGATCATCACCATCCGGCTGGTGCTGCTCTTGAGCGGGTTCGCGGCGGTGGTGATGTCCGCGACGTAGGTGGGGCCCTTCTCGGTGGCCGGGTTGACCATCGCGAAGCCGATCCGCCGCTGGCCGGCCGCCGACATCGTCTCCACGTGCGCCTTGAGCGCGTGCAGCCCGGTGGGCGCGCCCGCACCGGCCGGGTTGCCGACACTCGACTCGTTGGCCAGCGACACCATCGTCACGTCGTCGGCGGCCTCCAGACCACCGAGCGCGGCCGCGTAGTCGTCGCCTGCCACCTTCACCCCGTACACCTTGGCCGGACGCGGATCCTGCAGGAACGCCAGCTCCAGGGAGTTGTAGAGGGCGTTGCGGACCACGTTGCCGGCCTGCCGGCGGGCGAAGTTGGTGACCGCGTCGTCCAGGGTCTCGATCCGCACCGGCGTGTTCGCCGGCGCCGAACCGCCGTCGGCCGTGGACGGCGCCTTGCCCACCACGGCGATGACGCCCGGTGAACGCTGGGCCAGCGGCGCCGGTGGCGGCACGATCCGGACCTCGATGAACGGGAATGCTGCTGTCGGTGCCACGGGTCCTCCCGGACGAAGTTGCTGCTGCTGGTCGTTGGGCGGCTCCCGCCGCTGCGGTTGTCGGGTGCTGCGGTTGTCGGGTGCTGCGGTTGTCGGGTGCTGCGCCGCTCCGGTCCTTGCGCGGGTTGCGCCGCTCCCGTCCTTGCGCGGCTCCCGCCGCTGCGGTCGTTGCGCGGCAACCCGGCCGTCTCAGGTCGTCACGGCGGCCAGTCCGATGCCACTGCGGGCGAGCCACTGGCCGGCCCGCGCGAAGCGGGCCGCCCGCTTCTGCGCGTCGGTGCCGGTGTCGCCGCCGGGCCACCCGTCGTCGTCGAAGGTCTCGACAGGGACCACCCACACGGCGACCACCCGGTGTCGTCGCCGCACGTCGTCCGGTGCCGGCACGTCGAGCCCCAGCTCCTCGGCGCGGGCCCGCACGAGGCGGGTCTCGACGAGCAGGTCGGCCAGGGAGAAGCCCTGGTCACGGATCAGCACGGCGGCGGCGAACGGCAGCGGGCGCGGGGTGGGCGGCGCGACCGGCGGCGCGGCGTAGCGCAACCGCACGGTGGCTCCGGCCGCCTGCCCGCGCATCCGCGTCACGAGGTCACCGGCGTTCGCGGCGCCGACGCCCGCGAGTAGCCGGTCCAGGTGCGCATCGGTGAACGCGGCCGGCTGGTGCAGCCCGGCGCGCAGTCGGGCCACCAGCCGGCTCCGGCGTTCGGTCTCCAGTTGCGCCGGGTCCACCGGCAACGCACCCAGGTCGGTGATGATCTGCGGGTCGACGTCGAAGGCGGGCACCGCCACGTCGAGGTCCTCGACCCGGTCCCGGGCGGCACTGGTACGCACCACCAGGCTTCCCCGCCACAACGCGTCGATGCGCAGCGCCGAGCCGCCGAGCCCGTGCAGGCGGACCCGCAGCTCACTGCGGACGGTGCCACCGGAGGCCAGCAACTCCCCCTCGGCCACGGTGACGGGTGCGGCGGCGAAACCGAGGGTCAGCTCGTCGAAGACCGCCGCGTACGGCGGCGCGACAGGCATCGCCTCGGTGTCGTACGCGGCCTCGACCAGATGTGTCAGCGACGCGTCGTCGAAGAGCGCGGCACGGGTGCCCGGATCGGCCAACCGCACCAGCACCCCGTCGACGAAGTCCACCGCACGGCCTCCCCGTTGCCCCGCGCCGGTGCACCATGCCCGGCTCGGCACGATGATCGCCAGGTGCCCGTCACCCGACCGTCACCACCACCGTCACCGTGGCCGGCCGCCGCCCGGACTGTCGGAAACTGAGCACCCGCACAGCCAGCGGTAGCCGTCACCCGCCGTGAGATTCCGGGCAGCGTGCGTCGAGGACGGCCGGAGCACCGATCAGGCCGGCGCGGCGTCGTGCAGGACGAGGCGGAAGGGATTCGGAGCGCTGGCGGCGAGGTTGCCGAGCACGGTGAGCAGCAGAGCGTACTGATCGGTCGGCTCGTCGACGAGCAACTGCCCGGCGTCGGTGACGAGCACGGTGAGCGGGCCGGTGTCGAGCCGGTCCCGGAGCACGTCGGAGAGGGCATCCCAGGTGTTCCCCAGGTACGCCGGCAGGGCCAGCGCGGCGGCGAGCGCGACGACCAGGCCGGCCCTGGTCCGACTCGCCGCCCCGGGCAGTACCACCGCGCCGGGCACGTCGGGGGCACCGTCGCGGCGGATGACCAGCCAGTCGGGCATGCGGTCCGCGCCCTCGTCGACCATCACGCCCCCAGGTTGTTCAGAGCCGGTAGAAGTCGGTGTAGTGGTTGGGTGAGAACCAGGTGACCCCGGTGCTGCGGTTCACCACGATCCGGTACGCGTCCCGCGCGGCACCCTGGGTACGCGGGTAGACGTCGTACTCGTGGTAGGTGGCGTTGGTGGGCAGTTGACCCTCGTAGTTGTAGAACTGCCCGCCGGCGAAATTGGACTTCCCACCGCTCCAGGAGTACCAGCCGCGACTGGTCGGGAACCCCTTGGCCGACCAGCCCGAGCGGGCGGTGCGGGCGTCCGCGCAGCGACTCGTGGTGCAGGAGCTGTAGACCGCCGCCGAGGCAGAGTCGGTCAACCGGGGGGAGACCACGGACGGGCCGACAAGCGCGGCGGCGACAATGGCGAGGAGCAGGGCGAGGGTGGTGGTACGCCGGCGAATCGCGCCGAGCGGGGACACGGGGGTGGACACGGGCTGCCTCCAGATCGTCAACTTCATCGATCGACGTAACTGTCGGATCGGACCCAGTCTCACCGCTGCCGGCCGACGGCGGCACCCCTCGCCACCCCAACGGCTCCACAATGCCCGGTGAACTCTCTCCGCGCGCGGAGCGCGACGGTCCGGTTCGTGCCGGTATGAGGTCCGGTTGGTGTCGGCGTGGCGGCAGGCGATTCGGGCACCGGTTGTTAGCGTGGGACGCGGATCCGTGACCGTGGAGGGGTGCCATGCCGGACGCCCCCGATGGGAGGCCGAGACCCGCGGACCAGTGGCGACACCGGGGCATCCGCGGGCTGACCGTCGCCCGCGACGTGAGTGTCCGTGGGTGGCGGTGGTGGGCGCGGACCTGGGATCGACTGGTCGCCGCCCTCCAGGACGAGGCACCTGTCGGCTCCGCGGCCGACCCGTCGCCATCCGGCCCGCTCGTCGAACAACGCGACGCGCCACGACTGATCACGGTGCCCGCGCGCGGCTACGTGTACTCGTTCCACATCCGCGCCACGTTCGCCTGGTCGTCGCCGGTGAGCCTCCGCTCCGAGGTGCTCAGCTGGTACGTGCAGTACTTCCAGCCCACCGCCGTGCAGCGCCTGACCCGCCTCGCCGCCGACGCCGCCCGGGACCTGCCACCGCATCGGGCCGGTGACCTGGAGGTGGCGTTGCAGCAGGCGCTCGCCGACGATCCGGAGTGGACCTACCAGCGCGGCGACGTCGTCATCACCTGCCGGCCCGACGCCGCCGTCCGCCTCGACGAGCGGATCATGCCGGCGCTGCAGCCGCACGTGGACCGGATGCTGAAGTTGGAGTACCAGTTCGACGAGCAGCTACGCAGGGCGCGCTACGCCGAGGAACTGAGCCGCCAGTGGACGACGATCCTGAGCGCCCACGGCGAGGACCAGGACATCGCCGACGCCCGCGACCACCTGCTCGACACCCAACGGGAAGCCGCGCGATGGATCACCGACCTCCTCCACCACCACGCGGACCCTCCGAGCGCCCCGCTGACCCCAACGCCAACCCCACCCCACCAACGCCCCACCCCCACCTGACTCCCGCCCGTCCAGCTGCCCTGCCCACCCAGACCCACCCCACGCCCACCCCACGCCCACCCCACCGCATTTCATGATCAGGTGATGAGAAACAGGTCTGGAGCGCCCCTGAGACCTACTTTTCATCACCTGATCATGGGAAACGGGAGCGTGTGGCGAGGATGGCCATGGTTTCCCGGCGTACCTGGACCGGATCCGCGATGAGCCGTCGATGCGTGAACCGGACGACGAGGATCCCGATGGTCGCCAGGAGGGCGTCACGGCGAAGGTCGATCTCCCGCTCGGCCGGATCGCCATGGCTGGTAGCGCCGTCCAGCTCGATGTCGACCCGCTCCGCCTCGGCGAACATGTCGAGATAGATGGTCCGGGCCCCGACCAGCACCCGTGCCTGCCGGCTGAACGTCGGCATACCCGACCCGGTGAAGACGTGGTCGTGGCCCCAGATCTCCAGCGGGCTGTGGCAACCAGCGGCAAGCCGGTCGAGCAGACGCCGCAACGCCAGGCGGTCGTCGATCCTCGGCACCTCGCCGAGAGCGGCGACGAGGCGCTGCGCGGTGGTCAGCCGGTCATTGACCGCACGGATGAGCGGACCAGGTCGGTCGACCGGTTGGAGCAGCGGCCAACAGTCCAGCAGAGTCCGGTCCAGCCGGGTGACCGGCACTCCCGAACGTGTCACCACCTGCGGCGGCGCGATCGCGAAGTTGTTGCGGTGGCGTACCGCCAGGTGTGGTCGGTTCCGCAAGCCAGACCCTCTGGGCAGGTCGAGATGAACCGGCTCTCCGGGGGGCTGGCGGCGGAGGCCCCACACGTCGAGGGCGGTGAGGCGACTGAGCGTCGCCCGCCCACCGCCATATGCCAGAGCCGCCCGGCGTGCCAGCTCGGGCTCGACACGGGCCAGCACCGGCAGGTCGGCGTCCAGGTTGCGGACCAGTGCGGCGTCAACGTAGGTCCCGGGCAGCACCGGAATTAGCCGACCCGCACGCCAAGCAGTCTGAATCGTCCAGGCCGGCGCCACTTGCAGCACGTCCCGTCGGGTGACCACGCCGTCATGGCGTACGAGCAGAGCATGCAGCCTCGGGTCCACCCGCCCACCCTGCCTCGGAGCACTGTTCCCTGAGGGCTGCTGTGGACAGCGGAGGCACCTGTGGACAACCGTCCGAAGCGACATCGACTGTGCTACGGAGCCGTCAGGACAGGTGGCACGGCGTCCGAACCGTCTACCGGAGCGGTGTACGCAGTGATATGCCGGCAATTCAGATCCTTGCTCGGCTGCTGAAGCGTCGGCGGGTTGGGCCCGACAGTGGCTTCGCGGGAGTGGCAATGGTGCTTTACCCGGGCTACGGAGCTGCACCGCCCGCACCGGCGTCACCTGACCGCTTCGACTCGAAAGTGCGGCGGTCACATGTGGAGATGCGCTTCCTCGATTCGCTCGGCCCGTACGTACGCGAGGAACTCCGTCTGATCGGTTTGATCGAGGGCCTCGAACGCGGCGTACGCCTTCGCCCGTGCGTGCGCCGTCTCCGCGGCCAGTAGGCCGATGATCGCCGCCCAGGCGAGGGACACCAGGTGAAATGCGCGGTCTTCGCGCAGAACCGGCAGCCGACTCAGCTGATCGAGCCGGTTGGCGGCATCGTCGTCGGAGGGTGCTCGGTCGACCAACTCGAACACCGCCTTGCCCCGGTACGCGGCCCCGCTCGCGGCCAGGTCCGCCAACTCCTCATTCGTCATCTGGCGTACCGGTGGAATCGGGAGGTTGGGTGGGGCGGCGCCGTCATGGTTCAACTTAGGTGCCGCTGCAGTCCGAGCGGCTCACTGTTCGGCACGGGCATTCAACCGCCGAAGCTCAGCGCCTGCCGCAGATCCACGTCCAGACTCTCCTCGTACTGCGGATCGGGCTCAGCCCCGGCAGCGCTCAGGACAGTGCTGAAGAAGCATCTGGCGCCAACGGCGAGGATCACGCGGAAGATGTCCGTGTCGTCGAGACCGTGACCGCGCAGACCCACGACGTCGGCCTCGGTGACGGAGTTCGCATCTGCCGCGACCTTTCCGGCGAAGTTGACGACTGCGACCTCCTGCGCGGAGAGACCGGCGCTGCCGTGATCCGAGGCGATGGCGGCGACGGTCGGCGCGTCGAAGAACCTGTCGCGGAGGACCTTTCCGTGTGCCAGGCCGCAGTAGGAGGATTTCAGGGCCCGGGCTGCGGCGAGGGTCACCAACTCATAGCGGCGCAGCTCCATCTCGGCCTTCACCGCACCGTTGAGCTGCTGCCATGCCAGGTACGCCGCCGGGCTGTGCGCAAACAACCTGGTGTAGTTGGGCAGGTAGCCCATCGCCTTCGTGTCGGTCTCGAACATCCGCTCGGTGTCCGGCGACTGCTCTGCCTGCCGCAGAAGACTCATCCGACTCCTCCCCTTGTTTGACCCGGACGGTACGCCGTTGGAACAGCGGGCACTGTCAGGAAATCGGTCGTGTACCGGCGTCTGGCATGGCGGGACGTCCAGCCGTGATCCCCGCTAGCGCTTCACATCCCTGCGGATCGCCAGGATGGCGAGGGTTTCCCGGCGTACCTCGTCGATCTCGTGTACCAGACGACGGTGGGCGAACCGGACCACCACGATTCCGATGGTCGCGAGCAGCGCGTCCCGGCGCAGGTCGATCTCCCGCTGACGCGGGTCGCCGTGGGTGGTCGCACCGTCGAGTTCGAGGTTGACCCGTTCCCGCTCGGCAAACATGTCGAGGTAGATCGTTCGCCCGACGCTCATCGGCACCTGTCGGCGGAACGCCGGCATCCCGGGGCCGGTGAAGACGTGTTCGTGTCCCCAGATCTCCAGCGGGCTGCGGCAGCCGTCGGCGAGCTTGGCCAGCAACGTTCGGAGCACCGCCCGGTCGGCGAGCTTCGGTACGGTGTCCAGGGCCGCTGTCAGCCGTTCGGGTGTGGTCAGCCAGTCGTTCACCGCTCGGATCACCGGCGCCCGCCGCTCGGCAGGTGGCAGAATCGGCCAGGAGTCGACGAGTGCCTGCTCGATGCGCGTAACCGGCAGGTCCCGCCGGACGACGACGTGCGGTGGTCCCATGCTCAGGCCGAGGCGTCGATGTACGACAAGTCCGGGTCGGGTGCGCAGGCTGGCGCTCGCCGGTGTGCTGAGGTGCACCGGCTCACCGGGCGCCGACGGGCGCAACCCCCAGAGATCGAGCGCGCTGAGGTGACTGAGCGCGCCGCAGTCGTCTGCCCAGGCGAGAGCCGCCCGTTGACTCAGGGCAGGGCGGAGCCGACTGAGGGCGGGGGCGCCGGGTCGATCGTCGAGCAGGTCCGCTGCCACGAAGACCTCGGGCAGTACGCGTACCAGCTCGCCGCTACGACAGGCCTGCCGCACCGTCCACTGCGGCACCACCTGCCGCAGGGCACCGAGAGTAACCAGCCCTCCGCCGAGCCGAACCAATTCCTGAAGCGCCACCTGCACGCGACGACCGTGCGGCCCCACCTCGACCCTCGGCAACCACACCCGCAGCTGCCCTGTGGAAACGCAACTGTCTGTGGACAACGCCCCACCCAGTTCAACTTCTGCTAGCCGCACCGATCGTTGGCAGCTCAGCAGGGCGGACACCGGCGTGTCGAGTTGCTCAGCTGCCAACGATCAGGGGGATGGCCGTCATCGCGCCGCCGAATTGTTCTCGCCGTACTCGCCGCGGATGGGTAGGTAGTAGGCGGGGAGGAAGCCGGCGATGATGGCGACGCCCGCGATCGGCACGAACGCGCCGACGAGGATGCCGGAGCCGATCCAGAGCAGCGCGAGCGCGAATCGGCGGCCGATGGCCCGGACGCCGAAGGCCCCGAGGGAGGGGGCCAGCAGCTTCGCGCGGCGGAGATAGGACCAGATGATGTTGAACAGGGCCGCGGCCATCCACAGTGTGCTGCCGTAGACGAGGATCGCGGTCCGCAGTCCCTGCTCCGCGCGGAGCGCGCCGGCGAGGAGCGACGTGGAGAACGGCAGGAACGCGATGACCATCAGGAGCAGAGTGTTGAGGAACAGGATTCCCCGGTCGACGTGTCGGACGTAGTCGAACATGACGTGGTGGTTGACCCACACCTGCCCGATGAGCAGGAAGCTCAGCGTGTATGCCAGGTACGACGGCCAGAGCGCCCCGAGGCCCCGCAGCAGGTGCCCGAAGTCCGGTGGCGGTTGGATCTCCAGCACGAGCAGCGTCACGGCGATGGCGAAGACTCCATCGCTGAAGCTCACCAACCGGCCCGGCTGACGGGTCAGCGGCGACGTACCCCTCTGGGCGTTCACGCCCTAATCATGCTATATGCCGCTTTCGCGCAACCCCGGAGCCGGAGCCGGCGCCGGCTCAGGCCGCCAGGGCGGCGTAGCGACCGTTGCGGTCCAGCAGGCTGTCGTGGGTGCCGGCCTCGACGATCCGGCCGTGGTCGAGCACCGCGATCTGGTCGGCGTCACGCACCGTGGACAGCCGGTGGGCGATGGTGATCGTGGTACGACCCTCGGCGAGGACGTCGAACGCCCGCTGCACGGCCCGTTCGGTCTCGGTGTCCAGCGCGCTCGTGGCCTCGTCGAGGACCAGGATGCGCGGGTCGCGCAGCAGCGTACGGGCGATGGCGAGGCGTTGCTTCTCGCCGCCGGAGAACCGGTGGCCGCGGGAGCCGACCATGGTGTCGTACCCGTCGGGCAGCCCGGTGATCAGGTCGTGGATCTGGGCGGCGCGGGCGGCGTCCTCGATCTCGGTGTCGGTGGCCTCCGGCCGGGCGTAGCGCAGGTTCTCCCGGACGGTGGTGTGCAGGAGGTACGTCTCCTGGCTGACCACGCCGACGATCGCGGCGAGGTCGGCGAGGCGCAGGTCGCGCAGGTCGACGCCGTCGACGGTGAGCCGGCCGGCGGTCGGGTCGTGCAGGCGGCTGACCAGGCCGGCCAGGGTGCTCTTGCCGGAGCCGGTCTCGCCGACCAGGGCGAGGCTGGTGCCGGCGGGCACGTCGAGGGTGATCCCGGCGAGGGCTGCGGTGTCGCTGCCCGGGTAGCCGAAGGTGACGTCCTCCAGGCGCAGGTGTCCGCGTACGCCTGTGGGGTCGAGGTGGACCGGCTCGGCGGGGTCGGCCACGTCGACCGGCAGGTCGAGGTACTCGAAGATCCGGGCGAAGAGCGCCAGCGACGCGGTGAGCGAGACGCCCACGTTGAGCAGGCCCATCAGTGGCCGGAACAGGCCGCCCTGCAGCGCGGTGAACGCGACGAGGGTGCCGATGCTCAGCGTGCCGGCGGTGCTGGGCAGCCCGGCGGCGAGGTA
The DNA here is from genome assembly GCF_049847025.1 of Micromonospora sp. DT231. Lineage (NCBI taxonomy): Bacteria > Bacillati > Actinomycetota > Actinomycetes > Micromonosporales > Micromonosporaceae > Micromonospora > Micromonospora sp. DT231. Next base: position 153,783 of record NZ_JBNCNO010000007.1, read on the forward strand.
GATGACCGCGGGTACGGCGGCGAAGATGATGCTCATCGAGGCCATCCGCCAGCGGCCGGCCAGTTCGCTGCGCAGTTCCAGGTCGACGAGTCGTTCCGAGGAGGCGGTGAACCTGTCGATCAGCGCGGGGCCGGTGCCGAGGGTCTTGGCGAGTTGCACGCCGCTGATCGACAGGCCTTCCTCGACGGTGACGTTGAGGTCGGCGAGTTCGCGTTGCCGCTGGGCGGTGATCTCGCGGCGCATCCGGGCGACCCGGCGGGTCAGCCAGATCGCCGGCGGCAGCACCACGAGCGAGACGAGGGAGAGCTGCCAGGAGAGCGCGACCATGGCCACGGCGGTGGCGACGACAGTGGTGAGGTTGGCGGCGACGGCGGTGGCGGTCGAGGTGACCACCGACTGCATGCCGCCGATGTCGTTGGTGATCCGGGACTGCACCTCGCCGGTGCGGGTGCGGGTGAAGAAGCCCAGCGACTGGCGCTGGAGGTGGCTGAAGACGTCGGTGCGCAGCCGGTGCATGACCCGCTGCCCGACCTGGGTGGAGATCCAGGTCTGCACGACGCCGAGGGCGGAGGTCACGGCCGCGACGGCGACCATGCCGAGGACGAGCCAGACCAGCAGGGTCACGTCGCCCTGCGGCAGGGCGCGGTCGATCACGGTACGCAGGAGGAAGGGGGTCGCCATCGCGATGATCGAGGAGAGCACGATGATCGCGGTGACCACGGCCAGCGCGGGCCGGTGGGGGGTGAACAGGCGGCCGATGCGGCGCAGTGACACCTGGCGGGCCTGCGCCTTCTCTTCGGCGCTGAGGGTGCGGTGGCCGCGGTCGCGGCCCTTCGGGGTGGGTTCCAAGGGGGACTGCCTTTCCGTCGAATATGCTGAGGTTACCTCAACATGAGGGAGCAACCGCATTTGCTGTTACGGTATTCCGGTGACCGAGGACACCACCGGGACCGGCGACGACGACAGCCTGGCCGAGACGTTCTGGGCCGTGGCGTCCCGTTTGCGCCGGCAGACCAAGGAGTCGCTGACCCCCTGGGACATCACGCCCAGCCAGTCCCGAGCCCTCGGTGTCCTGGGCCGCCACGGTGAGGTACGTCCCGGCACGCTCGCCGAGCACCTGCGCATCGCGGCCCGCTCGGCCACCGAGGTCGTCGACGACCTGCAGACCCGTGGGCTCGTCGAACGCCGACCGGACCCGGCCGACCGGCGGGCGACACTTGTCGCGCTCACCGAGGAGGGCAAGCGCCTCGGCGCCGCCATCCGGACCGCCCGGCGGGCCGAGGCGGACCGCTTCTTCGGCCACCTCAACGACACCGACCGCGCCGAGTTGGCCCGCATCCTGCGGACCCTGCGCGCCTGACCGACGGCGGTCCGCCCGCCCCGCACACGCAGCGGGGACGGCGGTCCGCCCGCCCCGCACACGCAGCGGGTTTGCCCACCTCGCGCACGGGTAGCCAGCGGCCCCCGCCGGAGGGACCGGCCGTCACCGGCCGGGGCGAGGTGACAGGAGGACGCTCGTGCCGCTGGTGCCACACCCGAACAACCGCCCCGGCTGATGTGCGGGATCAGCGGGGAGGCGCGCTTCGACGGTAGGTCGCCCGACGCGGCGGCGGTGACCCGGATGACCGAGGCGATGCGCTCGCGCGGCCCGGACGACGAGGGCCTGTGCGCCGAGGGCTGGGTGACCCTCGGGCACCGCCGACTCACAATCATCGACCTGTCCGATGCGGGCGGGCAGCCGATGGTCCGCGACGACCTGGGCCTGGCCCTGGTCTTCAACGGCTGCGTCTACAACTACCCGCAGTTGCGCGAGGAGTTGCAGAACGCCGGCTACGGCTTCCACTCCACGAGCGACACCGAGGTGGTCCTGGTCGCGTACGCGCACTGGGGTGAACGCTTCGTCGACCACCTGGTCGGCATGTTCGCGCTCGGGCTTGTCGACCGGGCGCGGCGGCGGCTGGTCCTGGCCCGCGACCGGCTCGGCATCAAACCGCTCTACCTCGCCGAGACCCCCGGGCGGCTGCGGTTCGCCTCCACCCTGCCCGCGCTGTTGCGGGCCGGCGACGTCGACACCGGCATCGACCCGGTGGCGCTGCACCACTACCTGTCCTGGCACTCCATCGTTCCCGCGCCGCGGACCGTGCTGCGCGGGGTGCGCAAGCTGCCGCCGGCCACCCTGCGGGTGATCGAGGCGGACGGCCGCGGCCGCGAGGAGGTGTACTGGCGGCCCGACTACGTGCGGGAGCCCGCCGACGCGGGGATGGACGCCGCCGACTGGCGGGCCGCCGTCGGGGACGCGCTGCGCACGGCGGTACGCCGACGGCTGGTCGCCGACGTGCCGGTCGGGGTGCTGCTCTCCGGTGGACTGGACTCCAGCCTCATCGTGGCGCTGCTCGCCGAGGCCGGTCAACAGCACCTGCGTACGTTCAGCATCGGCTTCGACGGCCGCGACGGCGAGTCCGGCGACGAGTTCCACTACTCCGACCTGGTGGCCCGCGCGTACGACACCGACCACCACCGGATCCGGCTGGCCGACGACGACCTGGTGCCCGCGGTCCGGCGTGCCGTGCTGGCGATGACCGAGCCGATGGGCAGCCACGACGTGGTCGCGTTCCATCTCCTCTCCGAGCAGGTGGCGCGGCATGTCAAGGTGGCACAGTCCGGGCAGGGCGCGGACGAGGTGTTCGCCGGCTACGGCTATCACCAACCGCTCACCGAGGCGTCCCGGCACAGCGCCGCCGAGACGTTCGCCGCCGCGTTCTTCGACCGCGACCACGACGAGTTGCGCGCCATCGTCGGCCCGGCGTACGCGCTGGAGCACGACGCCAGCCGGGACCTGCTCACCGCGCACCTCGCCGCGCCCGGGGCACAGACCGCGCTGGACGCGGTGCTGCGCCTGGACACCCACCTGATGCTGCCGGACGACCCGGTCAAGCGGGTGGACAGCATGAGCATGGCGTGGGGCCTGGAGGTGCGGACGCCGTTCCTCGACCAGGACCTGGTCACCCTGGCGGCGCACTGTCCCCCGCGGCACAAGGTCGCCCAGGGCGGTAAGGGAGTACTCAAGGAGGTCGCCCGGGAGGTGCTGCCCGCCGAGGTGATCGACCGTCCCAAGGGCTACTTCCCGGTGCCCGCGCTGCGCAGGGTGGACGGCCCGGTGCGCGAGCTGGTCGCCGAGGCGTTGCAGGCGCCGGCCGCGCGCGAGCGAGGGCTGTTCCGCCCGGAGTACGTGGCACGCCTGCTCGCCGACCCGGACCGGGCCGAGGCGGCGGCCGGCAGCAACAAGCTGTGGCAGCTCGGCCTGCTGGAGCTGTGGCTACAGACCCACGACATCCGCTGAGCGCCGCCGGTCACCCGGCCGTCGTGCGGGCGGCCAGGTCGTCGAGGACGGCGCGAACGTCACCGGTACGCTCCAGCACCCGGCGCTGCCGGGTGGCCCCGGTGCCGTCGCGGCGTACCCGGGCCAGTTGTGCCAACACGTACCCCAGGTCGCCGTGACGCAGCAGGGCCGGAGCGATCACCGCCATCAGCTCGTCGACGAGTGCCCAGGCCGGCCGGGTGCCCCCGGCACGAAGGTCGATCAGCTCGCCGTCGAGACCGTCGTGGGCGGCCCGCCAGTGCGCGGCGGCCACCAGACAGTCGCGGACGGGCGGCGCGGTCACCCCGGCGCGGACGTCGTCGGCGAGGGTGGCAACGAGCGACCGGACCAGCGCGGCGACAAGCACCACGTCGTCCACGTCCGGGCAGACGTCGCCCACCCGGATCTCCACGGTCGGGTAGGCCGACGACGGTCGGGCGTACCAGTAGACCATCGCCGCGTCCAGCATGACGCCGGCGGCGATCAGCTCCTCCACGGTCCGGTCGTAGTCGGTCGCGGAGTCGAAGTACGGCGTCGGGCCGATGCTGGGCCACCGTTCCAGCTGCATCGACCGCCAGCTGGCGTGACCGGTGTCGCGCCCGTCCTGTAGCGGCGAGTTGGTGGTGATCGCCTGCACCACCGGCAGCCAGACCCGTAGGTGGTTGCAGACCTGCACGGCCAGTTCCCGGTCGGAGAGCCCGACGTGGATGTGGCAGCCGCACACCGCCGGGTCGTGCGCCACCGGGCCGTACCGGCGCGACATCGCGTGGTAGCGCGGCTCGTCGGGGACCGTCCGGTGCGGCTCGGCCACCGGGGTGGCGCCGATCGCCACGAGCCGGGCCCCGGCCGCCGTGGCGGCCTCGGCGGCCCAGCGACGCAGCGCCACCAGGTGCGCGCGCAGCTCGTCGAGGTCGGCGCAGACCGGGGTGACCATCTCCACCATGCTGTGCCGGAACTCCTGGCGGCTCTGGTCCCGGGCGGGGCCGCGCAGCGCGGCCAGCACCTGGTCGGCCACCGGCAGGTTGCGCCCGCTGGCCGGGTCGAGCAGCAGGAACTCCTCCTCGACGCCGAGGGTGAGGGTGGACAGGTCGGGCACGATGCCGGCGGTCGCCGAACGGTACGCCATGGCGCCTCCCCCACTGCTGCGGCCGGCGCCTCGGTTTCCCGGGCTACCCCGGTGACAAACACGCCCTCAGGGCATTGCCAGGGCCGCCGCGCGTGCGGTGAGAAAGGCCCGTTCGGCCGCGTTGTCCGTCCGGGCGACAGCCATCCGGTACGCCTCGACGGCCTCCCCGCCCCGGCCGAGCCGGGCCAGCAGATCGGCGCGGACCACGTGGTAGACGTGGTAGCCGACCAGGTCGAGGCGGTCCACCTCGGTCAGCGCGACCGCCGGTCCGGACAGCTCGGCGAGCGCGACGGCCCGGTTCAGCGCCACCACCGGGCTGGGGGCGATCACCGTCAGCTGGTCGTACAGCGCAAGGATCTGCGCCCAGTCGGTGTCGGCGGCGCGCCGCGCGGCGCTGTGCACGGCGGCGATCGCGGCCTGGATCTGGTACGGGCCGGGCCGGTCGCGGCGCAGGCAGCGGCGCACCAGCGCCTGCCCCTCGGTGATCAGCTGAGCGTCCCACCGGGCCCGGTCCTGGCTCGGCAACGCCACCAGCTCACCCTCGGCGGTGGTCCGCGCGTCGCGGCGCGACTCGGTGAGCAGCAGCAACGCGAGCAGACCGAGCGCCTCCGGCTCGTCCGGCATCAGCTCGACCAGCAGCCGGGTCAGCCGGATCGCCTCGACGCACAGCTCGGCGCGGACCAGATGTCGTCCGGCGCTGGCCGTGTACCCCTCGTTGAAGATCAGGTAGAGCACCGCGAGCACCGCGTGCAGCCGGTCGGGCAGGTCGGCGGCACGCGGCACGCGGTACGGGATCCGCGCGTTGCGGATCTTCGACTTGGCCCGGACCAGCCGCTGCGCCATGGTCGGCTCCGGCACCAGGAAGGCCCGGGCGATCTCGGCGGTGCTCAGGCCACCGAGCAGCCGCAGGGTGAGGGCGACCCGGGTGCTCGGGGCGAGCGCCGGATGGCAGCAGGTGAAGATCAGCCGTAGCCGGTCGTCGTGCACCGGTCCCTCCTCGACGGGTCGGTCGGCGGCGAACAACAGGGCCGCCTGGGAGTGCCTGTCGACCCGGGACGCGTCGCGGCGCAGCCGGTCGATCGCCCGGTTCCGGGCGGTGGTGATGATCCAGCCGGCCGGACTGGGCGGCGGGCCGGTCGTCGGCCAGCGCGCCACCGCGACGGCGAACGCCTCCTGGACCGCCTCCTCGGCGAGTTCGATGTCGCCGAGGAGGCGCACCAGGACGGCGACCGCGCGGCCGTACTCCGCGCGGAACACCGCCTCCACGTCGGGCACGATCAGTCGCCGGCCCCGCCCTGGAAGGGGCGCACCTCGATCGGCAGGGTGGTGGCCAGCGCGTAGCGGCGACCCCAGTGCAGGGCGGCGTCCAGGTCCGGCACGTCGATGATCGTGATGCCGCCCAGGTGCTCCTTGCCCTCCACGAACGGGCCGTCGGTGACCAGGACGTCGCCGTCGCGGGCGCGCAGCACGGTGGCGGTCTCCGGGCCGTGCAGGCCCTGCCCGAAGACCCACGACCCGGTGGAGGCCAACTCCTCACGAAACTCACCGAGCTGGCGCATCACCCCGGCCAGGAACTCCGGGTCCGGCGGCAGCTCACCCTGCGGCTGGTGAAGGCTGAGCAGGTACAGCGTCATGGTTCCTCCTCGCGAGGGCCGGCCCGTCGCCGACCTCTCATCCTCCACACGATCGGCCGCCGCCCGGATCGACAGGCCGCCGGAAAATTCTCGGCGTCCGGTCCGGCCCGGTGCTGGCGTCCTTTGCTCTGCACCCGCGGATGCGACGGGTGCGCAGGCACGGGTGGCGCGTCGGCGGGTGCAGAGCAAAGGACGAAGGACGGGGTACGGCCCACCAGCGCCGCGACCGGCCGGTAGTCATGCCTGCGACGGTTGTGGGTAAGCGTCCCGGCGTGACCGTTGGCATCCGGGTGGTCGTGGTCGGCGCCGGCTTCTCCGGACTCGCCGCCGCGCTGGCGCTGAGCCGCGCCGGCGCCCAGGTGCGGGTGTTGGAGGCCCGCGACCGGGTGGGCGGGAGGGCGCTGACCCGGTGGCTGCCCGAGGTCACGCAACTCGACCTGGGGGCGCAGTGGATCGGCCCGACCCAGGACCGGATGTACGCGCTGGTCGCCGAGCACGGGCTGGCCACCTTCGCGTCGGCTGCGGACGGCGCGCCCACCCTGCTCTGGGCCGGCCAGCGCCGGGCCGCGCCGCCGGCGCAGGTCGGCCGGGTGCTCGGCCTGCTCGACGAGTACGCCGCCCGACTGGACCCGGCCGCGCCCTGGGAGACGCCGGAGGCCGCACGGTGGGACCGGACGATCCTCGGCGAATGGCTGCGCGCGACGGCCGGGGACGACGACATCGCCGACTACCTGGGGCGGCTGCTCGCCGGCGGGCTGCTGGCCACCGGCGCGGACGAGCTGTCCCTGTTGCACCTGCTGTTCTACCTGCGCAGCGCCGGCGGGACCGGTCCGTTGTTGGGGATGGCCGGCGGCGCGCAGCAGGACCGGATCGTGGGCGGGCCGCCGGCACTCGCCGAACGGATGGCCGCCGCCCTGCCCCCGGGAACGCTGACGCTTGCCACGCCGGTGCGGGCGATCGAGCAGACCGTCGACGGTGTGACGGCGTGTACCGACACCGGGCGCGTCGCCGGCGACGCCGTGGTGGTCGCGCTGGCCCCGGCACTGGCCGGCCGGATCCGGTACGACCCGCCGCTGCCCGCGCTGCGCGACGGGCTCACCCAGCGGATGCCGATGGGTTCGGCGTTGAAGGTGCACGCCGTCTACCGGGAGCCGTTCTGGCGTGCCGACGGGCTGTCCGGCGTGTCCACCAGCAGCGCCGGTCCGCTCACCGAGACGGTCGACAACTCCACCCCGACCTCGCCGCTCGGGGTGCTGACCGGGTTCAGCTACGCCGCGGATGCCGCCGCGCTGCGGGAGATGTCGCCCGAGCGGCGTCGACGATGCCTGCTGGACGCGTTCGCCACAGTTGTCGGGCCGGCAGCCGGAAACCCGGTGGACCTCGTCGAGTACGACTGGTCGGCCGACGAGTGGACCCGGGGCTGCTTCTGCGGCGCGCTCACCCCGGGCACCTGGCAGACGTACGGCCCGCGCCTGCGGACGCCGGTGGGGCGGGTGCACTGGGCGGGCACCGAGACGGCGACCCGCTGGACCGGCTACCTGGAGGGCGCGGTGCGGGCTGGTGAGCGGGCGGCGGCCGAGGTGCTGGCGGGTTGAGCGGACACGACCGGGCCGGCCCGGTCTCGGCGGGACCGGGCCGGCGACGGCCCTGGGTGCTACCCGGCCGACCCGGTCTGCAAGGACCGGGCCGGCGCGGACGCCCCGGTCAGGGGTAGGTGGTCAGGTACACCGTCTGGTTGGCCGCGTTCGCGGTGCCACCGGCGTTGTTGATCACCCGGTTGATGGTGCCGACGCCACCGAGCGAGACGGTGACCATGTTGGTGAACCGCACGTTCGAGTTGACCGGCACCTCGAAGGACCGCTCCTCCACCACCGCGGGGTTGACGTTGAAGTAGCTGTAGCTGCCCAGCCCGAACGCCTGGTGACTGGTCACCGAGTCGGCGACCTTGTAGGCGGCGTAGCCCCGGGTCGAGCCGTTCATCCAGGCCGCCTGGTTCGGCACGTCGTACGGCAGCTCGTTCTGGTAGAAGTACGTCCGGCCGCCGTTGCCGTTCCAGATGGTCTGGTACTTCTGGTAGTGCTCGACGAAGAGGCCGTACATGGTGACGTTGTCGCCGTTGACCGTGAGCCCGGTGTCGGCGGTGTTCAACGTCCACCCGGTCGGCACGCCGCTGGCGGCGTGGTCGGCCCGCCACAGCCACATGTGGTCACCGATCACGTTGTCGCTGTTGACTGTCAACGTGTTGGTGGCCTTGCCGACGTGTGGCCCGCCGATGCGGAAGAACACGTCGTGCAGGGAGGTCGGGTTGCTGGCGTGGCTCGCCGACGACCCGGACGGCCCGACCTCCATCAGCACCGGTGAGTTGGTCGTGCCGGCCTCGAACATCAGGCCGGCGACCTTGACGCCGTCCACATCGGCCACCCGCATCCCGACGCTGCCGTTGTCGGCCTGGATGGTGGCCAGGCCGAGGCCGAGGACGACCGTGTCGGCCCGGTTGACCTGGATCGGCTCGGTGACGTGGTGCACGCCCGGGGTGAAGAGCAGGTGCTTGCCCTGGGCGAGAGCCGCGTTGATGGTGGCGGCGCTGGTGCCGGTCTGCACGACGAAGAACTGCGACAGCGAGATCGACGAGCCGGCCGGGGTCTTGTTGTACCAACTGGTGCCCGCCGAGTTGGTGCGCAGCGCCGGCACGAACACCCGGTACTCGCCGGTGCCGTCGACGTAGAGGAACGGCTTCTCGCGGACCTGTGGGGTCTGCGCGATGACTGTGTGCGACGGGTTGGGGAAGCTCGGCGCCGGCGCGCCGGTGACGCCCTGGAAGACCATGTTCCACACCGAGCCGGTCCAGCCGTTGCCGAACTCGCTGTTGCGGGAGTACCACTGCTGCTGCGAGCCGGAGACGACAAGCCCGTCGATGCGGGTGTCGGCCAGCAGGCCGCCGCTGGACCAGCCGTCGCCGCCGTTCCAGAGTTGGATCTGGTTCTGCCCGCCGCGCAGGTGCATCCGGCGGTACGGCGCGGCCTGGGACACCGCCCACCGTTCCACGGTCTGCCCGGCGGGCAGGGTGACCGACAGGTTCTCGGCGGCCCGCCAGAAGTTCTGGGTGGCGTTGCCGCCCATCCAGAACGCCTCGGTGCGGACGTGACCGTTGAGGTTGACGTCGTCCGGGCTCATCCCGAGGCCGGCGACCTGGGTGAAGAAGCCGAGGTTGACGTCGGCGCTGTAGGTGCCGGGCTTGAACAGCACGGCGTAGCGCTGCGGGCCGAACTGGTTGGTCTCCTGCTGGGTGAAGAGGGTGTTCAGTCGACTCTGGATCGTCGACGTCGGGGTGCTCGGGCCGAAGACGAACGTGTTCGGACCGAGGTTGGGGTTGTACGGGTCGGTGGGCGTCACCGGGGGTTCGTTGGTGCCGCCGCCGGTCTCGCCGTAGACCTGGAACTCCCAGAGCGAGTAGCCGTAGCCGGTGCCCCGGGCGGTGCCGTACATGCGGACGTAGCGGCCGGCGCCGGAGACGGTGAGGTTCTGGGTGCCGCCGGTGCCGGTGGTGGTCGAGTAGATCGTGGTCCAGGTGGATCCGTTGTCGGAGGTCTGGAGCTGGAAGGCCCGGCCGTGGGCGGCCTCCCACAGCAGGTTGACCTGGGTGATGGTGGCGCGGGCACCCAGGTCGACCTGCAACCACTGCGGGTCGCTGAACGCGCTGGACCAGCGGGTGCCGGTGTTGCCGTCGACAGCGGCGGCGGCGGGCGTTCCGCCGTTCTCGGTGGACGAGGCGGTCGCCGTGCGGCCCTGGGACAGCAGGGAGGGGGCGGCCTGCGCGGGGGTGGTGGCACCGGTCGGCGTGAGCGCCGCGACCAGGGCCACGGTGAGTCCGACGAGCAGGTGCCGAACGGCCCGTCGGGGACGCGGGCGTACGGATGTTGCACGAGATGTCATGACATCGCCTGTCGATAGGGGGCTACGGGTTGCGCGAGGGTGGGATCGGGCTCGCCCCGTGGTGCCGTTGGTGGTGCCGCCGATGCGACGCCACAGTTCTGGGTGCCGCCGGTACGGCACCGCGGGCCGGAGAGCGCTCTCGTAGGAGTGTTGCGGCGAGATTGCGGCGGCGTCAAGACATCGATCTATAACTTCGTTATTTATCCCGAGGATTCTTTTTGTGTAATTCGCCGTGCCCCGCTGCCGTCGTCCCGGCTCAGCGGCGGACGCCGCCCTCGGTGAGGAAGCGCGCGATCGGGAGCGTGGCGGCGCCCAGCGCCACCGCGTCCACGCCGAGGCGGCACAGCTCGATCGACGCCTGCTCGAACGGCTGGCGCAGCGCCTGCCGGCCGGCGGCCTCGCGGACGGCCGGCAGCAGGTCGCCGAGCGCCATCGCCGCCCAGCCGCCGAGCACCACCCGCTCCGGGTTGAACAGGTTGATCAGGTTGGCCACGCCCGCGCCGAGGTAGCCGGCGGTCTCGTCCAGCACCCGCCGGGCGGTCACCGAGGTGTCGGCGGCGGCGACGAGGGCGGCGAGCTGGGACTCCTCGTCCTCGCCGGGCACCGGTCGACCACGGCGCGCCTCCCGGTAGCGCTCGATGATCGCCTCCGCGCCCACGTACGCCTCCAGGCAGCCGCGCGCGCCGCACCGGCAGGCCCGGCCGCCGTACACCAGGGTGGTGTGCCCCCACTCCCCCGCGCTGCTGGACGCGCCCCGGTAGGTGGCGCCGCCGGTCACCACGGACGCGCCCACGCCGGAGCCGACAAGCGCGAAGACGGCGTGCCGGGCGCCCCGGCCGGCGCCGAACCACATCTCGGCCTGGCCGAGGGTCTTCGCGCCGTTGTCGATGTGCAGGGGCAGGTCGGTGCCCGCGCTGATCAGCCTCTCCAGCGGCACCCGGTCCCAACCGAGGGCCTGGGCGTGCACGACGGCCTCGACGCCCTGCTCCACCACTCCCGACACGCCGATGCCGACGCCGAGCACGTCGCCGGGGGCCACCTGGGCCTGCCCGGTCACCGCGTCGATGCCGGCCAGCACGTGCCCGGCCACCAGGTCGGGCTCGGTCCGGGCCGGGTCGAGCGGGTACTCGACGCTGGCCAGCAGGGTCATCGCGAAGTCGAACAGCTCCACCCGGACCCGGGTCTCGCCGACGTCCACGCCGACCACGAAGGCGAAGCGGGGCGCGATCCGCAGCAGCATGCTGGGCCGGCCGCCGTCGGACTCGGCGGCCCCGGCCTCGGCGACCAGCCCCTCGTCGATCAGGTCGGCCACCACGTTGCTGACCGCCGGTTGACTCAGCCCGGTGCTGCGCACCAGGTCCTGGCGGGTGAGCGGGCCGTCGAGGAAGAGCTTGGTCAGCAGCGCGGACCGGTTGCGCAGCCGCACGCTGCGGTTGGTGGCACGCGCCAGCTCCACTCGACACCCCGTTCTGGTTGGCCGTTCGAGGCGACTGTAACCGCACCGTGCTTGACGACCCACCGGCCAGCCACTTTAATGACGACATAATTTAAGCCGTGATGTAACTCCCGGGAAACGCCGACGGACTCCGACGGCGCACCCCCGAACCCTGTCCCGCAGCCGGCCGCCCGTCGTCTCGACCCCTATCGGCGACGGAGGTCGGCGGACCCCCACCACGCTCCGGAAGGGCTGACCCGTGTCGAGACGACACCTCGGGATATTCACCGCCGCCGTACTGGCCGCCGCCTCGCTGACCGCCTGCGGCGGCTCCGGCGACGACTCCGCCGCATCGCCCAAGACGCTCACCTACTGGGCCAGCAACCAGGGCGCCAGCCTGGAGGCCGACAAGACGACCCTCCAGCCCGAGCTGGACAAGTTCGAGAAGCAGACCGGGATCAAGGTCACCGTCGAGGTGGTCCCGTGGTCGGACCTGCTCAACCGGCTGCTCGCCGCCGCCGCCTCGGGCAAGGGCCCGGACGTGGTGAACATCGGCAACACCTGGTCGGCGTCGTTGCAGGCCACCGGCGCGCTCGTCGAGTTCGACGACGCCACCCTCCAGGCCGTCGGCGGCAAGGACCGGATCGTGCCCGCCGCGCTCGCCGCCGCCGGCGCCCCCGGCAAGCCGCCGGCCGCCGTGCCGCTCTACAGCATGGCGTACAGCCTGTACTACAACAAGAAGTCGTTCGCCGACGCCGGCCTCACCGCACCGCCGACCACCTGGGAACAGCTCGCCGAGTACGGCAAGAAGCTGAGCACCGGCGGCAAGTGGGGCCTGGCGATCGAGGGGGCCAACCCGTCGGAGAACGCCCACCACGCGTTCACCTTCAGCCAGCAGTACGGCGGCGAGTGGTTCGACTCGGCCGGCAAGCCGACCTTCGACACCCCGCAGAACGTCTCGGCGATCAAGCGGTACATCGACTTCATGGCCGCCGACAAGATCACCAACCCGAGCAACGCGGAGTACGCGCAGAACCAGTCGGTCTCCGACTTCGCCAACGGCAAGGCCGCCATGCTGCTGTGGCAGTCCGCCGGCTCGAACCTGAAGACGCAGAACATGGCCGCCGACGCGTACGGGGTGGCCCCGGTGCCGTTCCTGGCCAGCCCGCCGGCCGGCGGCAAGAAGGTCAACAGCATGGTCGCCGGCATCAACATGGCGGTCTTCAAGCACACCAAGAACAAGGACGGCGCGCTGAGCTTCGTCAAGTTCATGACCAGCGACGAGGAGCAGACGATCCTCAACAAGACGTACGGCTCGCTGCCGGCGGTCAAGACCGCGGGCTCCGACCCGGCGTTCAGCGCCACCGAGCAGAAGACCATCCAGGAGACCCTGGTCACCACCGCGGCCCCGCTGCCGCAGGTGCCCGAGGAGAGCACCTTCGAGACCCTGGTCGGCACCGCGATGAAGGAACTGTTCGCGGACGCGGCAAGCGGCAAGCCGGTCACCGAGGCCTCGGTGAAGGCGAAGCTGACCGACGCGCAGCAGAAGATGCGCTGACCCAGGCGTCACCGGTGGCCGTGGTCAGGCGCTGAGCCTGGCCACGGCCACCGCCTCCGAGAGGACCCCGATGGCAACCAGCACCACCGCGCCGGACGCCGACCGGCGCGAACCCCGGGCCGGGTCACCGGCCCGGAAGCCGGCCCGCCGGCCCCGCGGCCCCCGCCGCTCCCTCCTGCCGTATCTGCTGCTCGCCCCGGCCATCGTGCTGGAACTCGCCATCCACGTCATCCCGATGGTGGTCGGGGTCTGGATGAGCCTGCTGGAGCTGACCCAGTTCCACATCCGCGACTGGTCCACCGCGCCCTTCATCGGGTTCGAGAACTACCGGGCGACGCTCGACCTGAACAGCGCGGCCGGCAAGGAACTGCTGCACTCGTTCTGGATCACCCTGGCCTACAGCCTGCTCTCGGTCGGGTTCGCCTGGCTGCTCGGCATCGCGGCGGCTGTCGTGTTGCAGAAGCCGTTCCGCGGACGGGCGATCCTGCGCGCGCTCTTCCTCACCCCGTACGCCCTGCCGGTCTACGCCGCGGTGATCACCTGGAGCTTCCTGCTGCAACGCGACACCGGCCTGGTCAACCACGTCCTGGTCGACCAGCTCGGGCTGCTGAACGAGCGGCCGTTCTGGCTGATCGGTGACAACAGCTTCTGGTCGCTGCTCGTGGTGTCGGTCTGGCGCAACTGGCCGTTCGCGTTCCTCTGCCTGATGGCCGGCCTGCAGAACGTGCCCGGCGAGCTGTACGAGGCCGCCGCGATCGACGGCGCCGGGTTCTGGCGTCGGCTGCGCTCGGTCACCCTGCCGATGTTGCGGCCGGTGAACCTGGTGCTGCTGCTGGTGCTGTTCCTCTGGACGTTCAACGACTTCAACACCCCGTTCGTGCTCTTCGGCGGCTCCGCCCCCGAGCAGGCCGACCTCATCTCCATCCACATCTACCGCAGTTCCTTCAAGACCTGGGACTTCGGCTCCGGCTCGGCGATGTCGGTGGCGCTGCTGCTGTTCCTGATGATCGTCTCGGCCGCGTACCTGCTGATCACCAACCGTCGGAGGGACGACCATGCGTGAGACCGCCGGTGAGCGCTGGGGCCGGCGCATCGTGCTGACCCTGCTCACCCTCTTCGTCGTCATCCCGCTCTACGTGATGGTCACCTCGGCGGCGAAGCCGTTGCAGGACGTGCAGAACGGCTTCACCTGGTGGCCCAGCCGGCCCACGCTGCAACCGTTCGTGGACATGTGGAGCACCGTGCCCCTGGCCCGGTACCTGGTGAACAGCCTGGTGGTGTCGAGCATCGCGGCGATCTGCTCGGTCGCGGTGGCCATCTTCGCGGCGTTCGCGGTCAGCCGGTACCGGTTCCGTGGCCGGGGCCTCTTCTCGGTGACGGTGCTGTCCACCCAGATGTTCCCCGGCATCCTGTTCCTGCTGCCGCTGTTCCTCATCTACGTGAACCTGGGCAACGCCACGGGCATCGAGTTGTACGCCAGCCGCACCGGCCTGGTGATCACGTACCTGACCTTCTCGCTGCCGTTCTCGATCTGGATGCTCGTCGGCTACTTCGACTCGATCCCGCGAGGGCTGGACGAGGCGGCGCAGGTCGACGGGGCCGGGCCGCTGCGCACCCTGTTCCAGGTGATCCTGCCGGCCGCCGTGCCCGGCGTCGTCGCGGTAACCGTGTACGCGTTCATGACCGCCTGGGGCGAGGTGCTCTTCGCGTCGGTGATGACCGACGAGGGCAGCCGCACCCTGGCCGTCGGCCTCCAGGGCTACTCCACCCAGTTCAACGTCTACTGGAACCAGATCATGGCCGCCTCACTCGTGGTGAGCGTCCCGGTCGTCGTCGGGTTCCTGGCCCTGCAGCGGTACTTCGTCGCCGGCCTCACCGCCGGCGCGGTCAAGTGAGTACGTCAATCCCAGAGGAGACCCGTCCCGTGCCCGACCTGTCCAAGCTGCCACCCGACTTCCTCTGGGGTGTCGCCACGGCGGCGTACCAGATCGAGGGGGCCGTCGACGTCGACGGCCGGACGCCGTCCATCTGGGACACCTTCTCGGCGATCCCCGGCAACGTCGACAACGGCGACACCGGCGCGGTGGCCTGCGACCACTACCACAGGTGGCCGGAGGACCTGGCGCTGCTGCGCCGGCTCGGCGTGGACGCGTACCGTTTCTCGGTGGCCTGGCCCCGGGTGATGCCGGACGGCGTCGGTCGGGTCAATCCCGCCGGGTTGGACTTCTACGACCGGCTCGTCGACACGTTGCTCGCCGACGGGATCCGGCCGTTCGTCACGCTCTACCACTGGGATCTGCCGCAGGCGTTGCAGGACGCCGGTGGTTGGCCGGAGCGCGCCACCGCCCAGGCGTTCGCCGACTACGCGGCGGTGGTGGCCGCCCGCCTCGGTGACCGGGTCGCCGACTGGTGCACCGTCAACGAGCCGCTGTGCGTGTGCTGGATCGGGCACCTGGACGGCAACATGGCCCCCGGCGAGCGGGACCTCACCCGCGCGGTGCACGCCTCGCACCACGTGCTGCTCGGGCACGGGCTGGCCACCCAGGCGATCCGCGCCAACGCGGCCCGCCCGGCCTCGGTGGGTCTGGTGGTCAACCTCAGTCCGATCGAGGCGGCCACCGACCGACCCGAGGACGTGGCGGCGGCCCGCCGGGCGGACGGGCACGTCAACAGGTGGTGGCTGGACCCGATCCACGGGCGCGGCTACCCCGCCGACATGATCGCCACCTACGGTGTCGAGCCACCGGTACGCGGCGACGACCTCACGGTGATCGCCACGCCCACCGACTTCCTCGGGGTCAACTACTACTTCCGTCAACTGGTGGTCGACGACCCGACCGGCGCGGCGCCGTACGCCCGGCAGGTGCCGGTGCCCGGCTCGGTGGAGACCGCGATGGGTTGGGAGATGTACCCGGCGGGCCTGGAGCGGCTGCTCGTCGACGTGCACGAGGAGTACCGGCCGGGCCGGATCATCGTCACCGAGAGCGGCTCGGCCTGGCCGGACGAGGTCACCCCGGACGGCACCGTGGAGGACAAGGAGCGCACCGACCACCTGGAGCAGCACCTGGCGGCGTGCGCGTCGGCGGTGGCCCGGGGGGTGCCGCTGGACGGCTACTTCGTCTGGTCGCTGCTCGACAACTTCGAGTGGGCGTACGGCTACGACAAGCGTTTCGGGCTGGTGCACGTCGACTACGCCACGCAAGCCCGGACGGTGAAGGCGAGCGGCCTGCGCTACGCCGAGCTGATCCGCGCCCACCAGCGTCTCGCCCGCGCCACCGGCACCGCGACGCCGGTGGCCTGAGAACGGGGGTACGGCCGCCCGGGGTGTCGACACCCCGGGCGGCCGTTCGGCGCCGCTCAGCGGCCGGGCAGGTCGGCCGGGGTGTCCACGTCGACCGGGGAGCCGACGTCGTCGCAGGGCACCTCGACCACCAGGTCCGGCCGCTCGCGCAGCAGGTCGCGGGCACCCCGGTCGCCGACGGCGTAGCCGTCCAGCAGCGGCCAGGTGTCCCGACCCAGCAGGACCGGGTGCCCCGGCCGGCCGGCGTAGGTGGCGACCGCGACCAGCGCGCCGCCGGCGTACGCCGCCCGCACCCGGTGGACCGCGACCGGGCTGAGCAGCGGCTGGTCGACGAGGACCACGACGACGGCCGACACGTCGGCTGGCAGCGAGACCAGGCCCCGGCGCAGTGACGACCCCAGCCCCTCGGACCACCTGTCGTGCCGGACCGGCATCGCGCCGGGCAGGTCGGGCACCTCGTCGGCGCCCGCGCCGAGCACCACGTGCACGGGCGCGCAGCCGCCGGCGTCGAGCAGCCGGACTCCGCGCCGCACCAGCGGCTCGCCCTCCAACTCGACGAGCGCCTTGGGGCGGCCGTACCGCCGCCCGGCCCCGGCAGCGAGCAGCAGCCCGGCGATCACGGGCAGGTCTCCCACCCGGCCACCTCCCGCGTTATTCGCCCCTGTTCGTACCGGTAAAGCTAGTCTGGGCCGGTGCCGGACCGAGCAGGGAACGCGACGACGACCGACGAGCGACACTCGTCCCGGGTGACGGTCGAGGTCAACGGCTCGGCCCACGCGGTCACGCTCGACAACCGCACCACGCTGCTGGACGCGCTGCGTGAGCACCTCGGCCTGACCGGGGCGAAGAAGGGGTGCGACCACGGCCAGTGCGGCTCCTGCACGGTGCTGCTGGACGGTCGCCGGGTGAAGAGCTGTCTGGTGCTCGCCGTCACGCTCGACGGGCGGTCGGTGGTGACGGTCGAGGGGCTGGCCGGGCCGGACGAGCTGTCCCCGTTGCAGGCCGCGTTCGTCGCGCACGACGCGTTCCAGTGCGGCTACTGCACGCCGGGGCAGCTCTGCTCCGCCCGCGGCATGCTCGACGAGGTCGCCCGGGGCTGGCCCAGCGCGGTCACCGACGACCTGGACGCCCCGGCCGAGCTGACCGACGCGGAGATCCGCGAACGGATGGCCGGCAACCTGTGCCGCTGCGCCGCGTACCCGCACATCGTGGCTGCCGTGCGCGAGGCGGCCGCGACGCGATGAGGGCGTTCCGCTACCACCGGCCGGCCGACGTGGCCGACGCGGTCGCCGTGCTCGACGCCGAACCGCACGCCGCGTACCTGGGCGGCGGCACCAACCTGGTGGACCTGATGAAACTCGGGGTGCAGCGCCCCGACGTGCTGGTGGACGTGACCGGGCTCCCGTTGGACACCGTCGAGGAGCTGCCCGACGGTGGGCTGCGGATCGGCGCGACCGTCCGCAACAGCGACCTCGCGGCCCACCCGGTGGTCCGCCGGGACTACCCGGTGCTGGCCCGCGCCCTGCTCGCCGCCGCCTCCGGACAGCTGCGCAACATGGCCACTACCGGCGGCAACCTGTTGCAGCGCACCCGCTGCGTCTACTTCCAGGACACCGGCAAGGCGTGCAACAAGCGGGAGCCGGGCAGCGGTTGCGCCGCGCTGCACGGCCAGAACCGCGACCTGGCGGTGCTGGACTGGTCCGAACAGTGCGTGGCCACCCACCCGTCCGACCTGGCCGTGGCGCTCACCGCACTCGACACGGTGGTGCAGGTGCACGAGAGCGACGGCCCCCGCGACATCCCGATCGCCGCCCTGTACCGCTCCCCCGGCACGCACCCGGAACGGGAGACCACCCTGGCCCGGGGCGCGCTGATCACCGCCGTCCGGTTGCCACCGCTGCCGGCCGCGCGCCGCTCGACGTACCTCAAGGTGCGCGACCGGGCGTCGTTCGCCTTCGCCGCCGGCTCGGTGGCCGCGGTGCTGGACCTCGACGGCGACGTGGTCCGTGACGTGCGGCTGGCGTACGGGGCGGTGGCGCACCGGCCGTGGCGGGCGTACCGGGCCGAGGAGGAGCTGCGCGGTCGTCCGTTCAGCCCGGAGCTGGCCGCGCGGGCCGCCGACGCGGAGCTGGCCGAGGCCCGCCCGCTGCGGCACAACGGCTTCAAGGTGCCGCTGACCCGGGCCATCACCGTGCGGGCGCTCAGCGAGCTGGCGTCGTCGTGACCACCGGCGCGGTCGGCCGCGCGTACCCCCGGTTGGAGGGCCGCGCGAAGGTCACCGGCACGGCCCGGTACGCGGTGGAGTACCAGGTGGACCGAGTCACCTACGGCTGGGCGGTGCCGTCGGCCGTGGTGCGCGGCCGGATCACCCGGGTCGACACCACCGAGGCGCTCGCGTCGCCCGGCGTGCTGGCCGTCCTGCACCACGGCAACGCGCCGCGCCTCGCGCCCGGCCCCGAGCCGGAGCTGTGGCTGTTGCAGGAGCCGGCGGTGCACTACCGGGGGCAGTACGTCGCCGTGGTGGTGGCCACCAGCCTGGAGGCGGCCCGGGAGGGCGCCCGGCTGGTCCGCGTCGACTACGACGCCGGCCCGCACAGCACCGTGCTCACCGACGAGCACCCCGGCCTGTACCGGCCGGACCACGTCAACCCCAGCTATCCGACCGACACCGCCGAGGGTGACTTCGACGCCGGGTACGCGGCCGCACCGGTGCGGGTGGACGCCACGTACCGCACCCCGGCATACCACAACAGCCCGATGGAGCCACACGCCACGACGGCACAGTGGCGCGACGGCCAACTGCTGGTGCACGACTCCACCCAGGGCGCGTCACCGGTGCGGGCCACCCTCGCCGAGCTGTTCGGGCTGCCCCCGGAGTCGATCCGGGTGGTCGCCGAGCACGTCGGCGGCGGCTTCGGCAGCAAGGGGTACGCCAAGGCGTCGGTGGTGCTGGCCGCCCTCGCGGCCCGGCACGTGGACCGACCGGTGAAGCTGGCGCTGACCCGTCAGCAGATCTTCGGGCCGGTCGGTTACCGCACGCCCACCATCCAGCGGGTCCGCCTCGCCGCGGACGCCGACGGGCGGCTCACCGCGATCTGCCACGACGCGATCAGCCAGACCTCGACCATCCGGGAGTTCGCCGAGCAGACCGCCGTCTACACCCGCAGCATGTACGCCGCGCCCCACCGCCGCACCACGCACCGGCTGGTCCGCCTCGACGTGCCCACGCCGTTCTGGATGCGCGCGCCCGGCGAGTGCCCCGGCGCGTACGCCCTGGAGTCGGCGATGGACGAGCTGGCCGTCGCCGCCGGCGTCGATCCGGTGGAGCTGCGCATCCGCAACGACACGGCGGTCGACCCGGACCAGGGGCGGCCGTTCACCAGCCGCAACCTGGTGGCCTGCCTGCGCGAGGGCGCGCAGCGGTTCGGCTGGACCGACCGGGACCCGACGCCCCGCGCCCGGCGCGACGGGCGCTGGCTGATCGGCACGGGGATGGCCGGGTCGAGCTACCCGGCTCGGGCCAGGCCGTCGTCGGCCACGGCCACCGCCCGACCGGACGGGACCTTCGTGGTCCGGATCAACGCCACCGACATCGGCACCGGCGCCCGCACGGCGATCTGGCAGGTGGCCGCCGACGCCCTCGGGGTGTCGCCGGAGCGGGTGGAGATCCACATCGGTGACACCGCCCTGCCGAGCGCGCCGCTGGCCGGGGGCTCGATGGGCACCGCCAGTTGGAGCTGGGCGGTGATCCGGGCCGCGCAGGCGCTGCGCGAGAAGCTCCGCGAGGGCGTACCGCCGGACGCCGACGTGACCGCCGAGGCCGACACCGCCGACGAGGTGGGCGGGCAGCCGGCCCTGCCCCGGTACGCGTACGGGGCGCAGTTCGTCGAGGTGCGGGTGGACGCGGACACCGGCGAGGTACGGCTGAACCGGATGCTCGGGGTGTTCGCGGCCGGACGGGTGGTGAACCCGACGACGGCCCGCAGCCAGCTCATCGGCGGCATGACGATGGGACTGTCGATGGCCCTGCACGAGGAGGGCCTGCTCGACGAGCGGTACGGCGACTGGGTCAACCACGACCTGGCCACCTACCACATCACCGGCTGCGCGGACGTGGAGTCCATCGAGGCGTACTGGCTGGACGAGCGGGACGACGAGCTGAACCCGGCCGGGGTCAAGGGCATGGGCGAGATCGGCATCGTCGGCGCGGCGGCGGCGGTCGCCAACGCGGTCCGCCACGCCACCGGCGTACGGGTCCGGGACCTGCCGATCCGGCTGGACAAGCTGATCGGTTCATCACGCTTGGCTTAAATAAGCCACTGCTGATATAACTGTGGTCGTGCACGCCTTCGACGTGCTGGGCGATCCGGTCCGGCGCCGCATCCTGGAGCTGCTCGCCACCGGCGAGCAGACCGCCGGCGCGGTCAGCGCGGTGATCCGCGACGAGTTCGGCATCTCCCAGCCCGCCGTGTCCCAGCACCTCAAGGTGTTACGGGACAACGGTTTCGCCACCGTACGGCCGGAGGGCGCCCGGCGGCTGTACGCGGTCGACCCCCGGCCACTGCGTGAGGTCGACGGCTGGCTGGAGCACTTCCGCCGGTTCTGGACTCCACCCCTGGCGGCACTCGCCACCGAGCTGGCTCGGGGCCGACGCGAACGTCGGCTGCGCGAGCCGGCCGACCCACCCGACGAGAGGACCACCTGATGTTCGACGCCACCGAGCAGATCAACGCCGTACGGCGCACGGTCGGCAGCCGCACCCTGGAGGCCGGCGAGGCCCGGGTGACCACGATCAGCCAGACCTACCAGGCGACGGCCGAGGATCTCTGGGACGCCTGCACCAACGCCGAGCGCATCCCCCGCTGGTTCCTGCCGATCTCCGGCGACCTGCGGCTGCACGGCAAGTACGAGCTCCAGGGCAACGCCCACGGTGTCGTCGAGAGCTGCGAGCCGCCGCACCGCTTCACCGCCACCTGGGAGATGGGCGGCGAGGTGAGCTGGATCGAGGTGCGGGTCACCCCGGTCGACGACGAGCGTGCCCGCCTCGACCTGGACCACATCGCCCACGTCGACCAGGACCGGTGGGCCCAGTTCGGGCCGGGCGCCGTCGGCGTCGGCTGGGACCTCGGGCTGCTCGGTCTCGCCACCCACCTGGCCGGCGACGGCAGCGGGGTCACCCCGGAGCAGAGCGCCGAGTGGACCGCCTCACCCGAGGGCCGACGGGCCATGGAGTTGAGCAGCCACCTGTGGGGTGCGGCGAGCATCGCCGCCGGCACCGACCCCGACGAGGCGAACGCCGCCGCCGCGCGTACCACCGCCTTCTACACCGGTGCCCCCGAAGCCTGACCCCCTCGCCCTCGCCTCGCCCTCGTCGATCTGGGGGGGTATCGCCGCTAGTTGATCTACGATCGCGACGATTCTCCCTAGATCGACGGGGTAACGTGCTGCGGCATGACAGGTACGCCGTACTCGCACTGCTCTTTCTGCGGCGCCGTTTACCCGGCGGGCGCCGGGTGGCCGCGGGTCTGCGCGGCCTGCGGTGAGACCGTCTGGCGCAATCCGCTGCCGGTGGCGGTCGCGGTGCTGCCGGTCCGCACGGCCGATGGCCTGGGCGTCGTGGTGGTCCGCCGGGACATCGAGCCGGCCCGCGGGCTGCTCGCGCTGCCCGGCGGCTTCGTCGAGTACGGCGAGGAGTGGTCCGAAGCGCTCGTCCGTGAGCTGCGGGAGGAGACCGGCCTGGTCGCGGCCGCCGAGGACGTCAGCCTGTTCGCGGTGCACGGCGCACCGGCGGGCGGCACGATGATGGTCTTCGGGGTGCTGCCCGAGCGCGCCGCCGAGGACCTGCCACCATCCGCGCCGACGGAGGAGGCGACCGAGTGGTTGGTGCTCACCGACCCGGTCGAGCTGGCGTTCTCCACCCACACCCAAGTCCTGGCCGACTTCCTCACCCTCTGACCTGACCTGAACCCGCCCCGCCCCGCCCCCGCCCCGCCCCCGCGATCTTGCACTTTCTGTCCCGATAAAAGGTGCATACGGCGCATATCGACAACCGAAAGTGCAAGATCGGCGCGGCGGACGCGCGTTCACTGAATCTCGTTGACGGGCACCTCCGGTGCGCCCTCGGTGATCGGCAGCAGCACCCGGAACGTGGTCCGTCCGGGCTCGGTCTCCACCCGGATGTCGCCGTGGTGCTTGTGCACCACAATCCGGTACGAGATGTCCAGCCCCAGACCGGTGCCCGCGCCGACCGGCTTGGTGGTGAAGAACGGCTCGAAGATGCGCGGACGCACCTCGGGCGGGATACCCGGGCCGGTGTCGGTGACCTCCACCGCCAGCAGGTCACCGATCCGTCCGGTGTGGATGGTCAGCACCCCCTTCTCCCCCATCGCGCCCAACGCGTTGTCGATCAGGTTGGTCCACACCTGGTTCAGCTCGGCCGCGTACGCCGGGACGGGCGGGATGCCGCGGTCGTACTCGCGAACCAGCTTCACCTCGGCGGGGATCTTGCCCTTGAACATCACGAGCGTGGCGTCGAGCAGGTCGTGCACGTCCACCACCCGGTGCGGCGCGCGGTCCAGCTGCGAGTACTGCTTGGCGGCATCCACCAGACCGGAGATCCGGGTGACCGCGTCGCCGATCTCGCGCATCAGCAGCTCGGTGTCCACCGTGTAGGTGAGCCAGCGCACCGCCGCCTCCAGGTCCGCCGCACCGACCGCGGTCTTCACCTGCGCCAACCAGGCCGCGTCGAGACCGCCACCCACCAGGATCGGCGCCAGGTCCCAGGCGCCGCCGACCCCGTGCTCCTCCAGCCAGTCGGTGAGGGTGTCCTCGGCGTCGGCCGTGGCCATCGGGGTCAGCTTCGGCGCGGTGGCGACCCGGGCGACGGCGTCCTCCTGCAACGAGACGAGGCCGTGCAGCGCCCTGCCGTCGAGCCGGCCGTCGGCGACCATCGCGAGCTTGTGCCGCATCCCGGCGACCCGGTCCCGCAGCACCGAGGTCGCGCGCACCGCCGCCGCGGCCGGATTGTTCAGCTCGTGGGTCAGCCCCGCCGAGAGCGAACCGAGCGCCAACAACCGCTCCCGTTCGCCGACGATGACCTGACTGTTCCGCAGACCGAGGAACAGCCCCTCCAACAGGTGCATGGGCATCGGGAACCAGGACCGCAGGGCGTACGCGAAGTCCTCCGCCGGCAGCACGAAGAAGTCCGAGTCGACCACCGCCCGCATGCTGTTGCGGTAGATCTGGTCGACCTGGTCACCCAGGTAAGCCTGGACCGCCCCGCCGTACACGCCGCGCTGGTCGGTGCGGCTGACCTCGATGTCGTCGCCGCGCACCTGGCGGCTCAGCGCCACCGCGCCGCGCACCAGCACGAAGAAGCAGGTCCCGGGCTCCCCCTCGGCGTACACGAGGGTGCCCCCGGCACGCTGCTCGACCCGGCCGCGTTCGGCCAGCCACTCGAGTTGCCCCTCGTCGAGGGACTCGAACAGGAACAGGGTGCGCAACTCCGCAGGTGTCAGTCGGTCAGACTCGGTGGTCATTGGGCCTCCAGGTAGCGGTGCACGAGCGAGACGGCCATCGCGCCCTCGCCGACGGCCGAGGCGACCCGTTTGACCGACTCGGCCCGCACGTCACCGGCCGCGAACACCCCCGGCACGCTCGTCTCCAGGTGGTACGGGTCGCGGGACAGCGACCAGCCCGCCGGCCGACGCCCGCCGGCCAGCAGGTCCGGGCCGGTGACGATGAAGCCGCGCCCGTCCCGGACCAGCACACCGTCCAGCCAGTCGGTGCGGGGCTCCGCGCCGATGAAGATGAACAACCAGGACGTGTCGACCGAGCGGGCCTCCCCGGTGCGGGTGTCGCAGAGGGTGAGCCGTTGCAGGTGGTCGTCGCCCGCCCCGCCGACCACCGCCGTGTGCGGATGCACAATGATCCGGTCGATCCGCTCCAACTGGTCGATCAGGTAACGCGACATCGAGGCGGTCAGGTCCGCGCCCCGGATCAGCAGGTGCACCCTCGACGCGTACCGGGAGAAGTGCACCGCCGCCTGGCCGGCGGAGTTGGCCCCGCCGACGATGTAGACGTCCTGCTCGACGCAGCTCGGCGCCTCGGTGGCGGCGGCGCCGTAGAAAACCCCCCGACCGGTGAAGTCGGCCAGCCCGGGAGCGTCGAGCACCCGGTACGACACTCCGGTGGCCAGCACCACCGTGTGCGCGGCGATCTCGGAACCGTCGCCGAAGCGCAACAGCCGGGCGCCGCCGGCCTCACTGAGACCGACCACCTCCCGGGCGCTGAGCAGCTCGGCGCCGAACTTGACCGCCTGCCGGCGGGCCCGATCGGTCAACTGCGCGCCGGAGACGCCGTCGGGAAAGCCCAGGTAGTTCTCGATCCGGCTGCTCTGCCCGGCCTGCCCGCCGGTCGCCCGCCGCTCCACGAGCACGGTGCGCAGCCCCTCCGACGCGCCGTACACCGCCGAGCCGAGGCCGGCCGGACCCCCGCCGATCACCACCAGGTCGTAGAAGTCACACGCCGGCACGACCGTCAGCCCGGCGAGCGCGGCCAACTCGGCCTCGCTCGGGGCGACCAGCGCCTTGCCGTCGGCCGTCACCACAAGCGGTACGTCCGCCTCGGTGGCCCCGGCCGCGTCGAGCAGGCGGGCGCCCTCCGGGTCGTCGGAGAGCATCCACCGGTACGGCACCAGGTTGCGCGCCAGGAAGTCACGGACCTTGAACGACGGCGCCGACCAGCGGTGCCCGACGACGCGGATCTCCGCGCTCGCCGCGTCCGGGGTGACCGACCACGCCTCCAGCAGCCCGTCGACCACCGGGTACAGCTTCTCCTCCGGCGGATGCCAGGGCTTGAGCAGGTAGTGGTCCAGGTCGACGACGTTTATCGCCTCGATCGCGGCGTCGGTGTCCGCGTACGCGGTGAGCAGCACCCGGCGGGCGGCCGGGAAGATGTCCATCGCCGATTCCAGGAACTCCACGCCCGTCATCTCCGGCATCCGGTGGTCGGCCAGCAGCAGCGCCACCTGTTCGCCGCGCAGTTTGACCTCCCGCAGGGCGTCCAGCGCCTCCGGTCCGGAGGAGGCCCGCAGCACCCGGTAGCGGTCGCCGTAGCGGCGGCGGATGTCCCGGGCCACCGCACGGGACACCACGGGGTCGTCGTCGACGGTCAGGATCACCGGGTTCGCCATGGCGCCATGAAACCACCTGTTGGCGGTCGGCCGCACCATGGCCCGGGTGGCCGGCATGGTTGACCGGGTTCGGGATGGGTAAGCCGGGGAGCCGCGTGGGTGGTCGTACGTCGACGACGCGCCCGGCTGCCGCGCACACCTCGGGGGGCCCATGGCGGACGTGTCGCCGACCGGACCGACCACGTCGGGCGGGATCGTGGAACTGCGGGTGCACGGTGTCTCCGGCGCAGGAGCGGACCAGGTGCTGGACCGGCCGCACGTGCAGCAGGTCGCCGGGGACCGCAGCGGCGGGTTCTACCGACCGCGCCCCGGCTACCCGGACTCGACCGGGACGGACGGGGTGACGCTGGAGGCGTACCGGTGGAGTGACCTGCCGTCCGGCACGGCGGTCCGGACGCTGTCGTTGGTGTTCCTGTTGCCGTTCATGCTCTGCAACGTGGCGCTCTGGATGCGCCCGTCGAACACCGCTTCGAAGCTGGGCTTCATGGCGCTGTGCCGGGTGCTCGCCCTCACCCTCACCATCCTCTACGTGCTCTCCATCGTCGGGGTGGCGTTGGACCTGGTCGCCTGGCGCTGCATGGACACCCCGTCCTGCCTGGCCGGGCGGAGCTGGCTGTCCTGGCTCGGCGGACGCCCGCCCGGGCTGCGCCTGGGCGTGCTGGCGTTGGTGCCGGTCGCCGCCATCGGGCTGGTCTGGTGGCTGGGCGCCCGCCCGGGCCACTCGTTCGACGCGTTCCGGACTCCGTCGACCCCGACCTCGAAGCACCAGTTGAGCGCGGTCGGCCAGTGGGACGGCGAGCCACTCGTGGGTCGGCTGCGCTCGGTCCACGTCGCGGCGGGATTCGCCACCCTCGACGGCAGCCTGCTGGCCGCCCGGGCCAGCCAACACCGCTCGGGGGTGATGGTGATCCTGCTGGCGGCCACCGGGGCGCTGCTGCTGGCCTGCCTGGTCCTGCTCACCGTGGTGCCGAGCATCGACCGGACCGACCCGGCGCCCCGGGTGGACGCCCTCTTCCGAGGGCTGCGCACGATCGCCTGCGGCGTGACGATCCTGGTGATCGTGCACGTCGTCATCAGCCCGGCCCCGTGGCCCCGGGGCGGGGCGTTGCCGGGCTACGGAGCGATCGTGGCCTGGCTGTTCGTCAGCCAGATGATGCTGGTGACCGCCCTCGCCGCGCTGGTGCTCTGGCGGCGGGGCGGCCGGCACCGCGGGGGGCCGCTGCGGGCGTTGGGGGCGCCTGTCTTCGTCACGATCGCGGCCGGCCTCGCCGTGGCGTTCTCCGCCGAGTTGGTCTACCGGGTGGCGGACCTGCTCGATCGCCAGGGGACGACCGCGGACGGCCTGGAGACCAGCCCTCCGCTGGCGTACAAGTGGGCGATCTTCGGGTTTTTCCTGGCGGTGGTGACCGCCCTGCTGGTGGCCGCCGTGGTCACCAGGCTGACCCGGCGCGGGCGGCGGCGGGCCGCCCGGGCGATCGTGGCCGCCGACTTCCCGCACGCGCCACCGGCGGCGGCGGACCGGCTGCGCCGGGTCGAGCAGGCGATCGCCCGCGCCCGGTTCACCGAGCGGCTGGAACCGCTGTCCGTGGTGTACGCCGGGCTGGCGGCGCTCGGCCTCTCCACAAGCGTGCTCGGCCTGCTCCAACTCCTGCCCGGCGAGCTGGCGCAGCGCTACGTCGGGGTGCCGGACAGCATGGTCAACTTCCTGATCGGGTCGGGCAGCTACGCGATCGCCGTGATCCTGCTCGGCCTGGTGGTGGGCGGCATCTTCGCGTACCGGACGGCACAGTTCCGTCGCTACGTGGGCGTGCTGTGGGACCTGGGCACGTTCTGGCCCCGGGCGGCACACCCGTTCGCGCCGCCCTGCTACGCGGAGCGGGCCGTGCCGGAGTTGGCCAAGCGGATCACCTACCTGGTGGAACAGGGACAGGGCGTGCTGCTGGCCGGGCACAGTCACGGCTCGGTGCTGCTCGCCGCCACGGTGCTGCAACTACCCACCCGGATCACCGAGCGGGTCGCCCTGCTGACCTACGGATCGCCCCTGGGCCGGTTGTACGCGCGGCTGTTCCCGGCCTACGCCGACGAGCCCGCGCTGCGGGAGATCGGCGAGCGGGTCGGCTGGCGCTGGATCAACCTGTGGCGCGACACCGACCCGATCGGCGGTTGGATCTTCTCCTCCCGGCGGCCCGGGGAGCCCGAGACGCTGACCGGGCCGGCGGCGACGGTGGACCGCCGGTTGGTCGATCCGCATGATGTGGTGCCGGCGCCCAGCGACAGCGTCCCCCCACCGATCCTCGGGCACTGGCCGTGTGAGTCGCAGGACGAGTTCGCCGACGCGGTGCGGGAACTGACCGGGCGGCTGAGCCCGGAGCGGCGGGCGACCGGCGGAGCCGGCCGGCCCGGCTGAGGCAGCGGCCGGATATCGTCGCGGGGTGAGCCCGTCCAAGCAGCCCGAACGCCGGTTGATCGCCTCGAACAAGAAGGCTCGGCACGAGTACACCGTGCTGCGCACGTACGAGGCGGGCATCGTGCTGGTCGGCACCGAGGTGAAGTCGCTGCGCGAGGGGCGGGCCTCGCTGGTGGACGCGTTCGCCCACGAACGCGACGGTGAGATCGTGCTGTACGGGCTGCACATCGCCGAGTACGCCTACGGCACGTGGACCAACCACGCCCCGCGCCGCAACCGCAAGCTGCTGCTGCACCGGGCCGAGATCGACCGGATCCTGGACAAGGTCCGCGAGGGCGGGGTGACCCTGGTCCCGCTGTCGATGTACTTCGAGAACGGCTACGCCAAGGTCGAGTTGGCGCTGGCCAAGGGCAAGCGTTCCTACGACAAGCGGCAGACGATGGCCGAGCGGGACGCCAACCGGGAGATCGCCCGCGAACTGGGCCGGCACCTCAAGGGGCACCCCCGCAGGCCCTGACCTGCCTTCGTTCGCCCGTCGACGGGGAGCGCTGTCGCCGCATCGTGTCGACACGCGGCCAACTGCTCAACCAGTCACCGGATCTGCGCAACTGCTGAGGGTGGGCTCGGGGAAGGCGGGCCCCTGCGGCCCGCCTTCCCCCTGGGGGCCCTGCCGCCGACCCGCACGTAGGCGCACCCCCGCACCCCGCACGCACGCAGCGCCACAACATCCCCGATGGTGCTGCCTCCGACGCGCCGGAGACAGCACCAGCACCGATGTTGCGCGGATCTTGACGACGGGCACCACGCTCGGCCGGCCGGGAGCAGGGGTTCGGGCCGCCAGCCGCACGGTCACGCTCGATCCGGGAAGTAGTGGCGTCACCACCGCACCGATGCCACTACTTCCTGATTCGCGCACGATCTTGCCCCGACACCATCTCTCCCTAGCCGCCGATCTTGTCCAGTTCGGCGAGGTCGTCGTCGGAGAGGGGCAGGGCGGCGCCCGCGATGTTCTCGCGCAGGTGTGTCGTCGACGAGGTCCCCGGGATCAGCAGGATGTTCGGCGAACGCCGCAGCAGCCAGGCCAGGGCGACCGACATCGGTGCCGCCTCCAACCGGGCGGCCACGGTGGCGAGCACCGAGGACTGCAGGGGGCTGAAGCCGCCGAGAGGAAAGAACGGCACGTAGGCGATGCCCTGCTCGGCAAGCGCGTCGACCAGCTCGTCGTCCTGGCGGTGCGCGAGGTTGTACATGTTCTGCACGCACACGATCGGCGCGATGGCCTGCGCCTCGGCGACCTGTTCCGGCGTCGCGTTGCTCACTCCGAGGTGCCGGATGAGGCCTTCGTGCTGAAGGTCGACGAGTGTCTCGAACGCCTCGGCGATCGGACCGGGCTGCGGACCCGCGGCATCGCCGAGCCGGAGGTTGACAAGGTCGAGCACGTCGAGATCGAGGGTCTCGAGATTCTCGTGCACGGACCGCCGCAGGCTTTCCGGGTCGCGGGCCGGGGGCCAGCCGCCCTGCTGGTCGCGGTTCGCGCCGACCTTTGTGACGATGTGCAGCGAGTCGGCGTACGGGTGCAGCGCCTCCCGGATCAGCTGGTTGGTGAGATGCGGCCCGTAGGCCGCGGAGGTGTCGATGTGGGTGATGCCACGCTCGACGGCCGCGCGGAGGACGGCGAGTGCGCCGTCGTGGTCGGCCGGCGGTCCCATGACCCAGGGGCCGGCCAACTGCATGGCGCCGTAACCGAACCGGGTGACCGTCAGGTCTCCCAGTGTCCAGGTGCCGCCGGGAAGGGAGGTGGAGGCCATGTTCTTACCTCTGACTTTCGTGTCGTACCGAGCCGTGCCCGTGCACCGCCTACCCGCTCCACTATCGGGGTGTAACTTCACTATGGGAAGTAGGCACCTGAAGGTGCGTAACGCCCCCAGCGGCGGGAGGAGCGGTTCGATGACGACGACGGCGGCGGCGGGGAAGAGGGCGCAGGCCAAGGTGGAGTACGACGCCTTCCTGGCGCAGTGTCCGAGCCGCAAACTGCTCGACCGCATCGCGGACAAGTGGGTCACACTGGTGCTGGCCGCGCTGCGCAGCGACGGCTCGCACCAGTTCGGCGCCGACTGCGCCGGCGAGCCCCGGCCGATGCGGTACTCGCAGTTGTCGCGCCTCCTGGCCGGGGTCAGTCAGAAGATGCTGACCCAGACGCTGCGCTCCCTGGAACGCGACGGCCTGATCACCCGCACCGTGGTGCCGACCGTGCCCGTCACCGTCACCTACGAGCTGACCGACCTCGGCGTCTCGCTGCACGAGGTGATTCGCGGCCTGAAGGGCTGGGCCGAGACGCACATGGACGACGTGCTCGCCAACCGCTCGACGTACGACAGCCACGTCGCCTGAGGCCTCCCCCCGACGGCACCACGCACCACCCGGTGGCGCAAATACCGCCAGAAGACCCCCCGGGAGTACGCAGACACGGCCCGATCCGGCCTTCCCTGCCCGCAGATGCGGCAGTTAAGGTGAGCCGGTGACGATGTTCCGGATCGGTGCGGCGGCCGACCTGCTCGGTGTCAGCAGCGACACGATTCGCCGCTGGGTCGATGCCGGGCGGCTGACGGCCGGGCGCGACGAGCACGGCCAGCGGGTGATCGACGGGGTCGATCTGGCCGCCTTCGCCCGCGCCCAGGCCGCCGACCCGGACGCGGGCGCGGAGTTCTCCTCGGCCCGCAACCGGCTGCGCGGCATCGTCGTGGACGTCCGCAAGGACACGGTGATGGCCCAGGTCGACATCCAGGCCGGCCCGTTCCGCGTCGTGTCGCTGATGAGCCGGGAGGCGGTCGACGAGCTCGATCTGCGGGTCGGGTCGGTGGCCGTCGCGGTGATCAAGTCGACCACGGTGGTGGTGGAGCGGGCCGCGCCCGCCCCGAGCCGGGGAAGGTCGGGCGGATGAGCGCGCGCGCGACGCGTATGGCGATGGCCGTGGTCCTGGCGCTGACGGTCGCCGGCTGCGGCGCGGGCGACGACCGGGCCTCGGACGGCCGGGCCTCGGACGGCCGGGGCACCGGCGCGGTGACGGTGTTCGCGGCCGCCTCGCTTACCGAGTCGTTCCGCCGGATCGGCAAGGACTTCGAGGCCGCCAACCCCGGCAGCACCGTGACCCTCAACGTCGCGGGCAGCTCGGCCCTGGCCAACCAGATCAACCAGGGTGCGCCGGCGGACGTGTTCGCCTCCGCCGCCCCCGCGAACATGGCCACTGTCACCGAGGCGGGCAACGCCGACGGCACACCGACCGTCTTCGCCCGCAACCAGTTGGTCGTCGCGGTGCCCCGAGGTAACCCGGCAGGCGTGACCGGCCTGGCCGACCTGAGCCGGTCCGGCGTGAAGGTGGCGCTCTGCGCCACTCAGGTGCCGTGCGGCGCGGCGGCCCGCACCGCCCTGGACGCGGCCGGCGTCGCGCTGACGCCTGTCACCCTGGAGCAGGACGTCAAGAGCGCGCTCGCAAAGGTGAAGCTCGGTGAGGTCGACGCGGCCCTGGTCTACCGCACCGATGTGCGAGCGGCGAGCGGCGACGTGACCGCTGTGGAGTTTCCCGAGTCGGCGCGGGCGGTCAACGACTACCCGATCGTCGCGCTGAAGGACGCGCCGAATCCAGCCGAAGCACGGGCCTTCGTCGCGTACGTCCGCTCGGCGCCGGCGCAGGCGGTCCTCGCCGAGGCCGGTTTCCAGGCCCCATGAGCCGGGTCCTCGAGCACGCCGCGCCCCGACGGCGGGGGCGGGTGCCGGCGGCGCTGTTGATCCCCGCCGGGTTGGGGCTGCTCTTCCTCGTCCTGCCGTTGGCCGGGCTGGTGATCCGGGCGCCGTGGACCACGCTGCCGCAGCGGCTCACCGAGCCGGGCGCGCTGACCGCGCTGCGGCTGTCGGTACAGACCGCGACCCTGGCCACCGTGCTCTGCCTGCTGCTCGGGGTGCCGCTCGCCTGGGTGCTGGCCCGGGTCGAGTTTCCCGGCCGCCGACTGGTGCGCGCGCTGGTCACCGTGCCGCTGGTGCTGCCGCCGGTGGTCGGCGGGGTGGCGCTGTTGCTGGTCTTCGGCCGACGTGGGCTGCTCGGCGGCTGGTTGGACGCCACGTTCGGCGTCACCCTGCCGTTCACCACGGCGGGTGTCGTGTTGGCCGAGTCGTTCGTGGCCATGCCGTTCCTGGTCATCGCCGTGGAGGGGGCGCTGCGCGCCGCGGACCATCGCTACGAGGAGGCCGCCGCCACGCTGGGCGCCGGCCGGTGGACCACCTTCACCCACGTCACGGTGCCGCTTGTGGCGCCCGGGCTGGCCGCCGGGGCGGTGCTCTGCTGGGCGCGGGCGTTGGGCGAGTTCGGTGCCACCATCACCTTCGCCGGCAACTATCCCGGTCGGACACAGACCATGCCGCTCGCCGTCTACCTGGCCCTGGAGACCGACCTGGAGTCCGCGATCGTGCTCAGCCTCGTGCTGCTCGTCGTGTCGGTGGGCATTCTGGTGGCGTTGCGGGACCGCTGGATGACAAGCGCGTGAGCGACGCGCTGCTGGACGCCCGGCTCGTCGTCGACCGGGGCGCCTTCCGGCTCGACGTGCCGCTGCGGGTGGCGCCCGGCGAGGTGGTCGCGCTGCTCGGGCCGAACGGCGCCGGCAAGACCACCGCGCTGCGCGCGCTGGCCGGTCTGCACCCGCTCACCGCCGGCCACGTGACGCTCGACGACGTCGACCTGGACCGCCCGGCGACGCGCGGCTGGGTGCCCACCGAGCGTCGGCCGATAGGTGTGGTCTTCCAGGACTACCTGCTCTTTCCGCACCTCAACGCCCTGGACAACGTGGCCTTCGGGCCGCGCCGGCACGGCGTGGACCGGAGGACGGCCCGTGCCACGGCCCGGGAGTGGCTCGACCGGGTGGGGCTGGACGCCCAGGCGCACCGCCGCCCCCGGCAGCTCTCCGGTGGTCAGGCGCAGCGGGTGGCGTTGGCTCGCGCGCTGGCCGTCGCGCCGTCGCTGCTGCTGCTGGACGAGCCGCTCGCCGCGCTGGACGCCCGCACCCGACTCAACACCCGCGCGGAGCTGCACCGCCACCTGTCCGCGCACCCGGGCGCGACGGTCCTGGTCACCCACGACCCGCTGGACGCCCTCGCGCTCGCCGACCGGCTTGTCATCGTCGAGGGTGGCCGGGTGGTGCAGGAGGGCGACGGGCCGAGCGTCACCGCCCGCCCGCGCACCGACTACGTCGCCCGGCTGGTCGGGCTCAACCTCTATCGGGGCAGGGCCGAAGGGCATGGGGTACGCGTCGCGCCGGAACTGACCCTCACCGTCGCCGACCGGTTGGACGGCGAGGCCTTCGTGGCGTTCCGTCCGGCGGCGGTGGCCCTGCACCCGGCCCGGCCGGAGGGCAGCCCGCGCAACACCTGGGCGGGGACGGTGGCCGGCGTCCAGCGGCACGGCGACAACCTCCGGGTGCAGGTGGACGGGCCGATCGGGGTGGCCGCCGACGTCACGCCGGCCGCCGCCGCCCAACTGCGACTGGTTCCCGGTCAGCGGGTCTGGGTGGCGGTCAAGGCGGCCGAGACGCACGCCTACCCGGCCACCGGCTGACCGCTGGCAACCCGGTCGGCACCGGCTGCGCGCAGGCGGTCAGCCGGCGAGCAGGTCGTTGTGCGCCGCGCGCAGCCGGGCCACCGTGGGGTCGCTGCCCGGGACGACCCGGCGGTCCAGCTCGGCCCACGCCTCGGCCAGCGCGGCGCGGATCGCGGCCAGCTCGGCGGCGTGCCGCTGGGTGCTGCGCCGGTGTTGCTCGTCGAGGCGGCGGGCCCAGCCGGCGGTGACGCTGGAGAGCCGGTCGGCGTCGGCGCGGGCCTGGGCGCCGCTGCGGGCGGCCGCGGCGGGGACGATCGCGGCGACCGGGCGGGGATCGCCGTCGCGGGTGACGACGGTGACCGTGTCGGTCAGCTCGGCGAGCGCGACAAGCTGACTGAACCGGGTGCGCGCCTCACGCAGCGGCACGGAACGCGGCGGGTCGGGGTGGGGGGTGAGCGCGGGGACGGCCATGAATGCATGGTGCCGCCGGGGTACGACAAAACACGCTGTCGTCAGTGGACGGTGGTCGGCGTCGTACCCGGTCCGGCCAGCCACTCGTCGGCCAGGACCGACCAGACCTCCAGGTCGATGCGGCCGTGCGGACCCGGGCTGACCTGGCGGAGGGTGCCGTCGAGGCGCAGGCCGAGCCGTCGGGCGAGGGCCCTGCTGCGGGTGTTGTCGGCGGTGGTACGCCACTCGACCCGGTGGATGCCGCGCTCGCGGACGGCCCAGTCGACGATCCGGCGGATCGCCGGGGCGACGAATCCCCTGCCCTGCGCGGCCGGCTCCACCCAGCAACCCGCCTCGCAGACGCCCCGGGTCACGTCGAACGACACGAACATGACG
Organism: Micromonospora sp. DT231; assembly: GCF_049847025.1. Classification (NCBI taxonomy): domain Bacteria; kingdom Bacillati; phylum Actinomycetota; class Actinomycetes; order Micromonosporales; family Micromonosporaceae; genus Micromonospora; species Micromonospora sp. DT231. The sequence continues at coordinate 188,158 of NZ_JBNCNO010000007.1, forward strand.
CCGCCGACGAGCGTGCCGCGCCACCACAGCCCCCAGATGCCGCCGGTGTCGCTGGCCCACCGGTCGGCGTAGCGCTGCAACACCGCGCGGGCCGACGGCAGGTCGGTGGCGACGAACGACGGCGACACCCAGGGCTGGATGTGCTCCCGCGCCCGATCCAGGTGGGCGAGGAACTCCTCGGCCCGCCACGGGTCCAGCGGACGCAGCTCGACCTCCTCGGTCAGTGGCAGGGCGAACACCGGGCCTCCAGTCGGGTGCGGGGAAACAGCCTCGCACAGGCCTGTCGTGTGCGCCCGCACCGGGCAACGGCCCCATCAGATGATCATGTGGGTCCAGTAGGTGAGCCAGAGCACGAACAGCGTGCCCTGCACGACGGCGAGCGTCGCGGTCAACCACACGTCGACGCCGGCGTGGCGCGCCCACCGGGCCAGCACGAGGGCCACCGGGAACGCGGCCAGCAGATACCGCAGCAGGCTCCGGTACACCGCCGGGCCCATCGACAGCGGCACCACCACCATGAGTACGCCGTACACCAGGTAGGCCAGCTCCCGGCGGCGGAACCCGGCGACCAGCACGGCCAGCACGGCCACGGCGAAGAGGACCCGGCCGGCGTCGCGGGGCTCCCCGGCGAACAGCACCGGCACCGGGTTCTGCACCTCGATGCCCCACCCGACCTGCTGGGCGTGCTGGTAGGCGAACCAGTCCCCGCCCCGCCACCGGCAGAACGCCATGAAGGTGAACCAGCCGGCGGGCAGCAGCAGCAACGGCCAGCCGATCCGCAGGTAGCCGAGCAGGGCGCGGGGGCCGAGCCGCCAGTCGTGCTGGCGCAGCAGGACCAGGGCCAGCGGCAGCGCGACGAGCAGGCCAACGGAGCGGCTCATCGCCAGGAAGTAGCCGAGCACACCGACGAGCAGCCACTGGCGTCGCTCGGCGTGGTAGAACGCGGCCAACGCGAGACAGACGAAGAGCGACTCGGTCAACGCGGCCTGGAACAGGAACGCGGTGGGCAGCAGCACGAGGTACCTGGTGAAGCGGCGGGCCGCGGGCGCGTCGCCGAGCAGCACCTCGGCCAGCCGGTAGCCGTACCAGAGCGCGAGCAGGAACGCGACGTTGCTGATCACGAGCAGGGCCAGCGCGTTGTCCCCGCCGAGCAGCGCGCCGACCGGCCGGGCCAGGAACGGGTAGAGCAGCGGGAAGCCGAAGTCCCGCCACGGCCCGGTCAGGGGCAGCTCGCTCAGCCGCAGATAGAGCAGCCCGTCCCAGGCGAACCAGAAGGAGATCCACCGGTGGCCGGAGATCTCACGCTGCTGCGCCCACATCAGTGCCTCGTCGGGCGGCGGCGCCCCGGGCACCCCGTCCCAGGCGTGCAGGACCAGCAGCCCGAGCAGGGTCAGCAGCAGCTTCGCGCCGAGGAACAGGCCGATGACGTACGCCCAGGGCGCCGGCACCCGACGGGCCACGCGCGCTCCGGCACGGCCGACCGCGTCCAGTCGGACGGCAAGCGCCACCGCGCCGCTTCGCCACCGGTGCATCCGCCCCCGCCCCCCGGTTCGTCGGCCCACCCGCCGCACAGGAGTGTGGTCCAACCCGTTGTACGCCGCCAGACGCCACTCCGGAGCGGAATCGATCGTTGACCGGGAGTGACATTCGGCGCGGTTCGGGTAGAACCGGCGCCCCCGACGATGGCGAAGAGCAGGACGATGGCGCAGAGCAGGGAGTGCGGCAGCATGGGCGAGCAGCACGGCACGGTGGTCATCGGCGCGGGGCCCGCGGGGCTCACGGCGGCGTACGAACTGCTCCGACACGGCCGGACCGTCCGGGTCTTCGAGGCCGACGAGGTGGTCGGCGGGATCAGCCGGACCGTGGAGCGCGACGGGTGGCGGTTCGACATCGGCGGGCACCGGTTCTTCACGAAGGTGCCTCGCGTGGAGGCGTTCTGGCACGAGATCCTGCCGGACGAGGACTTCCTGACGCGGCCCCGGATGAGCCGGATCTTCTACCGGGGAGCGCTGTTCAACTACCCGCTCAGCCCCGTCAACGCGCTGCGCAACCTGGGGCTGTCGGAGGCGGCCCGCTGCCTCGGCTCGTACGCCCACGCCCGGTTGCGGCCGCCCCGGGACCAGACGCACTTCGAGGGATGGGTGTCGGCCCGCTTCGGCTGGCGGCTGTATTCGATCTTCTTCAAGACGTACACCGAGAAGGTCTGGGGGATGCCCGCGGACCGGCTGCAGGCGGACTGGGCCGCGCAGCGGATCAAGAACCTGTCCCTGGCCACGGCGATCCGCAACGCGCTGCTGCCCAAGCGGTACCGCACGGACGTGACAAGCCTGATCGAGCAGTTCCAGTACCCGAAGTACGGGCCGGGGATGATGTGGGAGCGCTGCGCCGAGCAGGTGTGCCACCGGGGCGGGCAGGTGTCGACGGGCGCCTGGGTCACCGCGGTGCACCGCGACCCGACGCGACGGCGGGCGATAAGCGTGACTGTCAACGGGGCGGGCGGGCAGCGTACCGAACCGGCCGACCACGTGATCTCGTCGATGCCGATCTCGGAGCTGGTGTCCGTCCTGCGTCCGGCGGCGCCACCGGAGGTGCTGGCCTGCGCCGCCGACCTGCGCTACCGCGACTTCCTGACGGTGGCGCTCGTGGTGCCCGCGGAGTTCTCGTTCCCGGACAACTGGATCTACGTGCACGATCCGGGGGTACGGGTGGGCCGGATCCAGAACTTCGGCTCCTGGTCGCCGTACCTCGTCAAGGACGGCCGCACCTGCCTGGGCCTGGAGTACTTCGTCTTCGAGGACGACGAGATGTGGCGTACCCCGGATGCCGACCTCGTGGCCCTGGCCACGGCGGAGCTGGAGCGGCTGGGGTTGGCGCGGCCCGGTGTGGTGGAGGCCGGCCACGTCGTGCGGATGCCGAAGGCCTACCCGGTGTACGACGAGCGCTACCAGCACAACGTGGACGTGATCCGGGCGTGGCTGGCCGAGGCGGTGCCGAACGTGCACCCGGTGGGCCGCAACGGCATGCACCGCTACAACAACCAGGACCACTCGATGCTGACCGCGATGCTCACCGTCGAGAACATCGCCACCGGCAGTACGCATGACGTCTGGACGGTGAACGTCGAGCAGGACTACCACGAGCAGTCTGCCGGCGGTGACCGGCGCGGCACGGGCCGGGACGCGCCGGTGCTGCCCAGCCGGATCGTCGCCGCCCCGATCGCCGCGCCCGTCGGAGTCCACTCCGGGGGCGACGGCGACCGGGCCGAACAGGTGCCGCTGGGCTGACTGTCACCGGGGCGTGGTGTGATCAGACCCTCGATCCGAGGGGGGCACAGTGGGGCGCAGAGCAATCATCTTTCACGGGACCGGCGGCAACCCGGACGTCTGTTGGTATCGCTGGCTGGCCGGGCGGTTGGAGGCCCGGGGCTACACCGTCGAGGTGCCGCACCTCCCCGACCTCAACGTCGAGCCGATCGCCACGTTCCTGCCCAAGGTGCTGGACGCGCACCGCTTCGACGAGAACACGGTCCTGGTGGGCCATTCCGGCGGCGCGGCGTTCCTCCTGGCGCTCCTCGAACACGTCGAGGTGACAGTTGCCCAGGCGATCCTGGTCGCCGGCTACTCCACCCCGCCCAACACCAGCGAGGAGCCGGTCCTGCAGCAGAGCTACGACTGGGCCGCGATCCGGTCGCACGTGCACGACATCTCCTTCATCAACTCGCGCAAGGATCCGTACGGCTGCGACGACAGCCAGGGACGTGCCATGTTCGAGCGGCTCGGCGGCACCCAGATCGTGCGCGACGACGGGCACTTCGGCGACTACGACCAGCCCTACGAGCAGTTCGACCTGCTCGACCGACTCATCGCCTGACGCGCCCCCCGCCGGCCCGTTGGCGTGCCGCCTCGTACAGGACGACGGATCCGGCGGTGGCGGCGTTCAGGGAGCTGGCCATGCCCACCATGGGGATCCGGATCAGGTGGTCGCAGGCATCGCGCCACGCCGAGCTGAGCCCGGAGGTCTCGTTTCCGACCACCAGCAGGGTCGGCCGGGTGAAGTCGTACTCGGTCGCCTCGGCCGCCCCGCTCTCGTCGGTGCCCACCACCTGCACCTCGACGCCGTCGGCGCGGATGGCCGCGACCCAGTCGAGGACCGGCCGGTGTCCGGGCACGCGCACGACGGGCACGGAGAACAGCGAACCCGTACTGGCGCGTACCGCTTTGGGGTCGTAGACGTCGGCGGCATGGCCGGTGATGACGACGCCGCTCGCGCCGAAGGCGTCCGCCGACCGGATCAGCGTCCCGATGTTGCCGGGGCTGGTCGGCCGGTCGAAGACGACCGGGAGCAGGCCGGGGCCCGTCGGAATCCGACCGAGGTCGTCGTCGGGCAACGCCACCACGGCGAGCAGTTCCGGTGCGCCCTCCACCTTGCCGCCCAGCTCGACCATCAACTCGCCGGCGACGGCGACCCTGGTCACGCCGGCCGCGTCGAGGGTTTCGCGCGCCCAGGTCGACAGGTGGGCGTCCGCGTTGTACAGAAGCTGGCGGACCTGCCACCCCAGTTGGATCGCCAGCGTGATGGGTCGGACGCCCTGAACGAGGAACTCGCCGCTGCGCTGGCGCTTCGTGCGATTGCCCAGCAGCGCCTCCCACTGTTGGAACCGTGCATTGCGAGTCGTCACCCGTAGGACCGCCACCAACCCCGCCTCCATCGCGTCTGCCCGTTCGCTGTTCGGCACGCCGTGCGGCCAGCCACGACGCGCCAGAACCTGCCGAGCTTACGTGGGTGGGCACCGCACCCGGCGCGCGCTCCGCGACGAGTCGGCCCCGTGCCGGTCCTGCCCGGTTCCCGTCCTTCCCGGTTCCCCCGACGGGGGCAGGGCGTTCCCCTTCGGCGGTGAGGAGCGGCCGGCCGGCGCCAGCGATGATCGGTCCATGATCCGCTGGACAGAACGACAGCTGCGCACGACCGCCGACGGGCGGAGGTGGGTTCCCGCGGTCACCGCTGCGTGGGTCACGGCGTACGCGGTCGTGCACGCCTGGTGGGCCGTCCGGAGCGCGCCACGGTTCGCGGAGCCGGGTGAGTCGTTCTTTCCCGGAGGGTGGCTTCCGGTGGTGCCCGCGGTGCTGTCGGCGGCGGCGATCCTGCTGGTTGCGTCGGGTGCCGAACGCGACCGGAGCAGCCGGGGCCGATGGGCGCTGGCCGCCCTCGGCGGGGTGTCCCCCGCTGGCTGGTGGCCGGCCCCGGCTTCTTCCTCGGCGCCGGCCTCACCACCTACTTCGGCATCGGCGGCATGACCGCCTGGGCCACCGGCAACAACGTGGACGGGGCGGGATGGTTCCTGGCCGTCGTGCTGCCGGCCTACACCCTGTGGGGCCTGGGCCTGTTGGTGGCCACCAGTTCGTACGTCAGCCAGACCAAACCCGAGTGCCCGCTGAACGCACCCGCGCCCCACGGGTAGACGGGTCCGCTGCGCGCGGCTGACGCTCAGCGCGACAGGTGCCTGCAGTACGCCACCGTGGCGTCGTCCGGGGACTGCGCGTCGGGGCCGCCGCCGGCCTCGGCCTGCCGGACGCGGCGGACGACCTCGGACGGGCCGTGGCTGGCGAGCACGTCCCGCACGCCGGGCCAGTCGATCAGACCGTACGGACTGACGATGCGACTGGCACCGTTGCTGAGCAGCGCGACGCCGTTCAGGTCGGCGAGGGACCGGCTGCCGGTCACCGCCTCCCACGCCGCGCGCGGATCGTCCTTGGCGATCCAGTAACCGCCCGGCCGGTTCCGCCGGGCCCGCAGCACCCGGGCGCAGGAGGCGCGAACACGGTCGTACTCGGGTGTGCCCCGGGCGATACCGGCAAGCGGAGCGGAGCAGTCGCGCCGGGCGGTCACCTCGCGCTCGTCGGTGATCACCTGCGGGCCACCGTGGGCTTGGTCGAGGACGAGGAAGGAGTCCGCGAGCAGTAGATAGTCCAGGCGGCCCCGGTGGGCGCGGGCCAGCGCGACTGTCGCCTGCGGGCTGCTGGGGTCCGCGATGTCGCAGGTGTCGCGGTGCGCGGCGGCGATCTCGTCGATGGCGGTGGCGAGGACGGCCGGGAGGTCGCGGCCGTCGTCGGCCGACAGGTGGCCGAGCAGCGCACCGCCGAGACGGTGGGTGTACCAGGCGACCCCGTGGCGGCACAGCGACTCCGCTCCCGGGATGCCAGCGCCGTCCAGCAGGACGACAGCACCGGGCACCGCACCGACGAAGTCCTCGTTGCGCCGGTCGGCCCTACCGGCGCTGGTCACCAGACTGACGTGCACTCTCGACCTCCCGACGTGCGAGCGTCGATACTCCCTCGCCGCCGCCGATATGGATTGACGTCGACACGTAGGCTGCTGTCGATGACGGATCGTGTGGTTGTCGACACTGCGGGAGGTGCGGGCGGTGGGCAGATGGTTCAACCGCAACCGTAAGGGCGACGACGAGCCACCGCGCGAGTCGACCTCATCCGGGCCGATCGTCGAGATCACCGTGACCCAGGGCGGCCGCTCGACCACCAAGACCGTCGGTGGTGCGGTGGCCTTCGGGCTGCAGTACCACGCCTACCACGAGCAGTACGGCGCGACCGACGCGCGGACGTTGGAGGCGGGGTCCCGTTACGCGCAGGAGTTGGTGCGCGGCCACGACATCGACGAAGCCGTGGCCGTCTATCAGGAGATCGTCGGGTTGCGCAGCTCCGCGCTGGGGCCGGAGCATCCGGACACCCTGCGCAGCAAGCACAGCCTGGCCTTCGCGCTCTGGCAGCGCGGCGCCCACGCCGAGGCGGAACGGGTGCAACGGGACGTCTACCAGGCGCGGCGTCGGGTGCTGGGCGACTCCGACGCCGAGACGTTGCGCAGCGGCAACAACCTGGGCTGGTTGCTGATCGAGCTGCGTCGGATGGACGAGGCCGAGCCGCTGCTGCGGCAGGTTGCCGACGGCATGGCCCGGACGCTGGGCCGCGACGACGCGGACACCCTGACCTGCCAGATGAAGCTGGCCGGGCTCCAGCACCTGCAGGGCCGCAGCCAGCAGGCCGAGCGGGCCCTTCGGGACGTGGTCACGCGGCTGAGCCGGACGGTGGGCCCCACCAACCCGGTGACGCTCCAGGCCCGCAGCAACCTGCTCGTCGTCCTGCTCGACAACGGCCGGGCGGCCGAGGCGGTCGACGCGGCCCGGTCGCTGGCGGACGACGCCGGGCGAGCCCTGAGCAACACCGACGGTGTACGTCTGCACGCCCGGCACTCCCTGGCCAGAGCGCTGGCCGGAGTGGACCGGCGGGCCGAGGCGATCGGGTTGCTGGCCGACACGCTGCCGGACAGTGAACGGGGCCGAGGCGTCGACCATCCCGCGACCCTGGAGATGCGGACGCTCTTCGCCCAACTGCTGGTGGAGGCCGGTGACCGGCGGGCCGGCCCGGAGGCGCGGGCCGCGCTGGCCGGGTGCGAACGCGTGCACGGCCCGGGTCACCCCGACACGGAGAGGGCCCGGGCGCTGGTCCGGGTCACCCGCTGACACCGACCGGCGTCGGCCGGCGGGCGGCGGTCAGCCGCCGGTGTGGATGTGCGCCGCCCACAGCGTCGGCGCCAGCGGGTAGCGGTCCCGCAGCCCCCGCACGGCCGCGTGCAGCGCGTACGCCGCCGCCCCGGTCGCGTCGGTGTGCTCGTAGAAGGCGGTGGTCAGGGCGAGGGAGACCGCGTCGTCGACCTCCCACAGGGTGCCGATGACGTGCCGGAACCCGGCGAGCTGGAAGGCGCCGGTGATGTGCAGCGCCTCGTCGACGAGGGTCGGCGGGGCCTGGGCGGTCGCACAGGCCGACAGGAAGGCGAACTCCGCGTCCAGGTCGAGCCGGGACACGTCGGCCACGGTGAGCGGGCTGTCCTGGTGGTCGTGCACGAGCAGCCGGCCCTGCGCCGGGTCGTGCGGATCGGCCACCGCGTGGCACGCGAAGTGCGCGTAGGCCGAGTCGGCCAACCGCTTTAGGACCTGTTCCCGGGTGGCCCTCGCGTCCAGCCCGAGCCACGCTCCGGGCAGCGCCCGCGCCGCCGACGCGGCCTCGCGTTCGGCGCTGGGCAGCGCTCCCGGGCCGCCGGGGGTGGCGCGCATCGCCACGACGCAGGACCGGGCGTCGGGCCGGGACGTGCGGGGGCCGGTGCGCTTGCGGGCGAGCGCGGTCACGGTCGGGGTGTAGGAGGAGACCACCCGGTCGAGGGCGGACCGGCCGGCGCCGTCCTGGGCGGCGTGCAGGGGAAAGAACGCCAGCGGGCCGACCGGGCACCACCAGACGCGCGGCAGCTCGCCGGGCGCCCCGGTCGCGTCGATCCGGTCCAGCACCGGCCCGACGAGGGCAGACCACAACCATTGCAGTACGCCGGTGAGCACCGACTGGGCACGCAGCCGGCTCCGCGCGTCCGCCGCCGGGTCGTACGCCGTGGTGGTGGCCTCCTGCAGCAGCCGCAGCTGCGTCATGGCGTCGGTCAGCGACAGATCCGGCAGTGGCAGCACCGTCACGCGGTGCTGCCGCAGGATGAGCGCGTCGCAGCGCAACTCGCTCGCGATCGGCACGATCACGGTCCCGTCGACCTGGTCGAGCACCTGCCCGGCGCTGGGCGGGCGCAGGAAGTCGCCCAGGCCGGGCAGCTCCCGGATCGTTGCCAGCAGCACGTTCCACTCGGTTTCCCGGTCCCGCCCGAAGGTGGTGGGTCGGGACGCTTCGGGGACGGGCGCTTCGAAGTCCCGGCGCATCCGCTGGAAGTCGGCGGCCAGGCGCCCGTCGGCGCGTTGGAGCGCCGCCCACTCGCCGTCGGCGGTCAACCGCTGGTGCAGCAACAGGCCCCGGCCACGCTCCAGCAGTTCCAGGGCCCGCTCGGGCTGCCCGGCGCCGATCGCGCAGGAGGCGGCCGTCGCCGCCAACCCGGCCGTCGAGCCGAGGTCGGCGTACTGGTCATGTCGGGTACGTCCCCGGGAGGCCAGCCGTGGCAGCAGCGTGATGGCCTCGTCGAAGGCCTCCGTCGCCTCCTCCCACCGGCCCAGCGCGGTAAGCGTGTAGGCCGCCTTGTCGAAGGCCTGGATCCGCACCGGCACGGCGCCGGAGTCGATGCGGCCGGCGACGCGGGCCCGCTCGGCGGCCTCGGTGAGCAGGGCCGCCTCACCGGTACGCAGGTAGGTCGCCCGCAACGCCTGGGCGATGGACAGCCCGGTTTCGACACGCTGCGGATCACGCGCGGGTAGGGCGTCCAGCGCCTTCCGCAGCAGGACGAGCGCCTCCTCCAGGTAGGCGGGCTCCCCGGTGGCGTCGTAGAGCAACCGGAGGCTGTAGCCCAACTGGTCCAGGTACGACGCGTGGTTGGCCTCGCCTCGTACGGAGAGCGCGAGCGCCCGGCGCAGCAGGCCGATCGCCGTCTCCAGCGGGGAGATGTCGCCGGTCAGCTGGTGCGTCTTCATGCCGACGCCGGAGAGGCTGGCGAGCGCCGTCCGGTGGTCCGGATGCCGCTCGGAAACGGTGTTCAGCGCGGCCAGGAACTCCTCCCACGCCTGGCCGAGCAACTCGACGCGGCCGGTGCGGTCGACCAGGGTGAGCAACGTCTGCCCGGCCAGGAAACGCGGGGCGTTGCTCTGCGGGGTGTGTGCCCGCAGCAACGCGACGGCCCGTTCGGCATCGGCGGTGTGGGTGGTCCCGGCGGCCCTGGCCAGCAGGCACCGGGCTCGCAGCATGACGATCTGGTCCTGGTTGGGCCCGGTCGTGTCCACCGAGGACACCAGCTCCAACGCCTCGTCGACGTAGTCTTCCACCCCGGTGAGCTGGTAGGCGCGCAGCAGCGCCTCGGCGTGGATGCCCCGCAGCGTGGGCCGATGCTCCTCGCTGATCCACCGCTCGGCCATCTTGGCCTGGAACGTCACCCGGTAGAGCGTGTCGACCGAGCCGTCGAAGGTGTGCCGGGCCCGATAGACCTGACAGGTCTTGAGCATCAGCACCGCGCTGTTGCCAAGGTCCGCGGAGGAGTCCTCGGCGAACTGCAGATATTGCTCGGCGATGTCCAGTAGCTGCGGATCACTCTCGACCTGGGCTCTGGCAAGCAGCACATCGGTGTACGTGGCCAACGCGCGGACACCGTGCGCGGTCCCCAACTCCTCGGCCAGAAAGGAGTCGGCCATCGTGCGGATCGCGGCCTCCAGCACGACGGTGGCCTCGATCAGGTCCTCCCGCGCGTGGTCCTCGGCGTACCTGTCGAGCAGCGCGGCCCCCAGCTCCACCTGGGCCTGGGTCCACCGCCGGTCGCCGCGCGGCTGCCTGGCGGCGGCACGACGCCAGTGGTCGACGACGTCCCTCGCGTAGTTACCCACCGGCGCACCTCCCCGTCGCGGTTGCCCCCCAGCCTGCCAGCCGCGCGCCGACATCGACAGGAGATAATCAGCCGATGAGTCAATCGGCGCCGGACAGGCGACTCGACGACGACCGGGCGGCCCGGCTGGCCCGGATCTGCGCCGACATCGCGCAGGTGGGCGACCTGCTCGGGCCGGCACCGGCCCAGGCCCTGGCACGGCTGCGGGACCTGTCACTGTCCGACGAGGGCAGGGACGCGGTGTTGGCCGAGGTGACCGAGTTGATGCGTCGCGGCGGGTTGGTCGGTGGTGACACGACGGTCCGGGGAGAGCGCTATCTGCCCCTGGCCGGCATCCACGGCCGCCGCCCGGAGGTCGTCCAGGTGTGCCCCGGTGACCTGTGCGACCGGGTGGAGATCCCCCGGCCGTACGCCGACCCGCCGCCGCGCTGCGCCGTGTGGGACTGCCCGCTGCCGGCGTTTCGGATGGACCGGTGAACGCGGTCATCGCCTCGCTCGGCGGGAAGCTGGCCGAGCGGTGGCTCGCCGGTCTGGCGCTGCCCGGTGTGGTGTTCGTGGCGGTGTGCGCCGCGGCGGTGCGGCTCGGCCACGCCCACTGGTGGGACCTGGGGTTGCTGCGGCAGGAGGTGGACCGGCTCGCCCTCGGGTCACCGGCCCGGAGCACCGGCTCCGCGCTGCTGATCGTCCTCGGTGTCGTGCTGGCCAGCGTCGTCGCCGCGACTGTCGCCCAGAGTCTGGAACGCCTGGTCGTGGCCCTGTGGACGCAGGGCTGGGGCCGGGCCGGCGAGGCCTTGACCCGTCGGCGGCGACGCCGGTGGCACGCCGCCGTGGACAGCTACGAGAACGCGCTGCGGGACAAGGCACGCCGGTTGCGGTCTCGCGACGGTGCCACCGGACCGCTGCCGGACACCCAGGCGCTCGCCCGCGCCTGTGACCGGATCGCGGTGACCGAGCCGGACCGGCCGACCTGGATCGGTGACCGCATGCTCGCCACGGCGGTACGGGTGCGGGACTGCTACGGCCTGGACCTGGCCGCGGCCTGGCCCCGACTGTGGTTGCTGCTACCCGAGGAGAGCCGGACTCCGCTCGCCCTCGCGCAGGCCGACTTCACCGCCGCCGCCCGGCGGGTGGGCTGGGGGCTGCTGTATCTGGCGCTCGGCCTGCTGTGGTGGCCCGCGGCGCTCATCGGCCTCGGGCTGTGCGTGGCGGGGTGGCGACACGGCCGCGCCACGGTGTCCGTGCTGGCCGACCTGGTGGAGTCGGTTGTCGATCTGCACGTACGCACCCTCGGCGCCACGCTGGGCCATCCCACCGACGGCACCTTTGGCACGGCCGACGGACAGGCGGTGACAGTCCTGCTCCGCAAGGACCGGTGATCCTGGGTCGAAGCGCGCAGTGGTCACGCCACCCGGACGTCTTCGGCCGGCCGGACCGGCTCCGGGGCCGAGAGGTCTTCCCGCTGGGGCAGCAGCAGCGGGGTGGCGAGCAGGAGGACGCCGGAGACGGCGATCGCGGCGAGCGGGCTGGTGAGAGTGGCGAGCACACCCCAGATCACCATCAGGACGGCCTGGAGGAGTCTGCTGCTGGCGGTCCAGGTGCTGAGCACCCGGGCGGTGTGCGACACCGGAGTCCGTCGCAGGCGTTCGGTCGCGTAGATCGGGTTGAAGACGCCCATGCAGGTGATCAGCAGGCCCTCGACCACGATCACGGTGACCAGCCCGGGGATGCCGGGCTGGACGAACGCGAGACCGAGTGGGAACACCGACCGCAGCCACCCGGAGACGACCATGACCCGGTACCGGCCGTGGCGGTGCACGAGACGCGCGGACAGGCGGGCGCCCACGAACCCGCCGAGCGCCGGGATGCCGAACGCGAGACCGTACTGCCAGGCCGGCATGTGGTACTCGCCCAGCAGGAGAACGGCCAGCAGCGGGGCGGTGGCCATGATGAGGCCGCCGACCAGCACCGAGTTGAGGAACAGAGCCCGCAGGACGCGGTCGCCGAGGATGAGTCGCCAGCCGTGCGGCAGGTCGGCCGGACGCAGCCGGGTGGCCCTGTCGCGGCGCGCCGCGACGTCGCCGCCCCGGATGCGCAGGACCGCGAACGCGGACAGCAGGTAGCTGAGAGCGTCGGCCAGGATCGTGACGACCGGGCCGAGCAACCCGACGAGCGCACCACCGAGGGGCGGGCCCACCGCGACCGCCGTCCAGGTCGTGCCCTCGAACCGCCCGTTCGCCACCAGGAGGTGCTCACCACGGACCAGATATTTCAGGTACGCGCCGGAGGCGGCGGTGAACGCGATGCTCGCGGTCCCGCTGACCACCGAGACAACCAACAGTTGGCCGTACGACAGAACGCCGAGAAGGTACGCGACCGGGACACTTGCCATCGCGGCGAACCGGACCAGGTCCATCGCGATCATCACGGGACGCTTGGCCCGGTGCTCGACCCACGGCCCGAGCGCGAGGGCGACGATCGCCGCGACGGCGAGCCCCGCCGCCTCCAGCAGCGACACGGCGAATGCCGACGAGTCCAGCACCCGCACCGCGAGCAGCGGAAACGCGCCGAAGGCGAGCCACGTGCCGTACGTGCTGACCCCGTAGGCCGACCACAGCCAACCGACGTTCGGCCCCAACCGCGTACGCATGCGACCCCCGTGACACCAGACGTTCCGGTCCGGGCATCCCACCGCACAGGGCGCTGCGGAATCAAACAACCACCTTCCGGGCGAGCCACAACCACTGGTTGTGGGCAGGCATAATTCGTCAGTGGATACCGAGGCGGTGCGATCGTTCGTCCGAGCGGCGGAGCTCGGCCAACTGCAACAGGCGGCCGACGAGCTCGGCGTGACGCAACAGGCCGTGTCGAAGCGGATCGCGGCTCTCGAACGTGACCTCGACGTGCGGTTGTTCACCCGTACCGCCCGAGGGGTCGAGCTGACGCTCGACGGCCAGGCCTTCCTCCCGCACGCCCGGGACGTCGTGGCCGGTGTCGACCGTGCCGTCGCCGCGATCAGGCCGGGCTCGCGGGCCCTGCGGATCGACGTGCTCGGCCTGCGCTCCGCGCAGGCCGTGGTCCTGCACGACTACTGGCGGTCGCATCCGGAGATCACCCTCGACGTGGTGACCCTGCGGGTCGACGATCCGCGTGCGGCGGTCGCCGCCGTCCAGGCCGGCGACGTCGACGCCTCGTTCCGCTCGGTCACCGACCCGACCACGCTGCCGCGCGACGTGCGGATGATCCACGCGTTCGACTCCCCGCTGGAACTCCTCGTCGGCCCGAGGCACCCGCTCGCCGCCGCCCGAACACTGACCCCGGCGCGGCTGCGCGGTCACCGGATCTGGGTGCCGGGCATCGCGCCACGCAGCGAGTGGGCGGACTTCTACGACCAGCTCGCGACCGACTTCGACCTGCGCATCGACGCGGCGGGCCCGCACTTCGGCGACGAGGTCCTCCTGGACATCCTCGCGGACTCCGCCGACGTGGCAACAGTGGTCGGCTCGCGCGACAGGTACCTCTGGCCGGCGAACCACGACCTACGCCGCATCCCGATCGTGCGGCCGACGCTCGCGTACCCGCTGTCGCTCCTGCTCCCCCGGGCGAACCCGCACCCGGGCCTGCGGGCGGTCCTCGACCACGTCGCAAGCCTGGCGCCGCTCCCCACGCCGACCTGGCGCCCATCCTGGGCGCCGGCCACCTGACGGCGCGGGTAGCCATCTCGGTTGCGCGGTCGACTCTCGGTCGGTGACGATCGGGCCGTGTCAGTTCCCGCCCGGCAGATTCGCGCACGCTACTCGGCCGACACCATCACCGTGTACCAGGCGTACCCTCCGCAGATCGCGCTGCCGGCGGTGGCAGCCGGCCGCCTCGTGACCCCCTTCGCCCGAGACCGGATGACGTGGATCAAGCCCTCGTTCCTGTGGATGATGTACCGCTGCGGCTGGGCCACCAAGCCAGGGCAGGAACGTGTGTTGTCCATCGACATCACGAGGGAGGGGTTCGAGTGGGCGCTGGCACGAGCCTGCCTGAGCCACTATGACCGAGACGTGCACGGTGACAGGGCGACCTGGGCCCGGCAACTGAAGACCAGCCCGGTACGTGTGCAGTGGGATCCGGAACGGTCACTGCACCTGAAGGCGCTGCCGTACCGGTCGCTGCAGGTCGGGTTGTCCCACGAGGCTGTCGACAGGTACGTCGACGAATGGACGGTTGCCGTCACGGACATCACCCCCACCGTTCACCGCGTCAAAGACCTGCTGCGTGACGGCGACGAAGCGGCCGCCGCGGCCCACCTTCCGACCGAGCAGGTCTACCCGCTGCCGGTGCAGCTCGCCGCAGGTCTGCTCGTCGGCCCGCACGTCGCCGCCGCGGACGTGCCTGATCGGCAGTAAGGACCCTGCGGTGCCTCTCCGGTCCGACCAGCCGATCAGGAGGCGGCCGTTCGGCGGCCCCCGTGCGAGGCGACCAGGGCGTCGGCCACGATCGCGGCGTCGGCCTCGGCGATGTCGGCGGGGTACTCCGGCAGGAGGTCGTCCCAGACGACCAGCCACGATCCGAAGAGCTGCGCCTGGCCCTCGGGCCGCGCGAAGAACCAGACGTGCAGGTGGGCGGCACCGTCACCGATGCGGTAGACGTGGGCGCGCGAGATGTGCGGCAGGGCCTGCACGTGGCGGACGACTCGCGTGGTCAGCAACCCCAACTCCGCGGCGAGATCGTCGGGGAGGTCGGCCATGTCGTAGTGGTCGCGCGGGTACAGCATCAGCGCCAACGGCACGCCCACACCCGTGACCCGGGCCAGCCGCCAGTGATCGTTGAACCAGATTCCCTCGTCGCGCTCCTGGCAGTTGCGGCACTCGGCCGGGTCCTCGCCGTGTCGAGGGGGGTCGGGCACCACCGGAGGGCGCAGCGGCGCGACGCGTAGCCCATCCTGGTCGAACGGGCTGATGTCCCATCCGGTCATGTCTGCCAGCGGTAGCCGCCGCTCGCCGTCGGCGACGGCCATCGCGTGGTCGTAGAACTGGTCGGGTCGCAAAGCCATGGCGGGAAGACTAGTACAACCAAGATCCTTTCGGTGCCCGTCGCCATCACGACCGTCTCGCGGTCTGGGTCACTCCTTCCTGCCGCAGTTCCACGATGTCGGGCCGGCCGTTGGCCGGTAGGAACCGGATCTCCAGATCGAGTCCCGGGTGGAGGTAGCGACCGTCCTGGTCTGCCCGCAGCACCACCGGTTGCTGGCCGCCAGCGGAGAAGGTCAGGTGACCGTCGGTGACCGCGATGTCGATCGGATAGTCGTCGCGCAGAACGTAGCGGCCCGACACGTCGCCAAGCGGTGCGGTGGTGACACGTGTGGCGTACCGGCGGTCCGCCGCGGCGCGGAGGCTGGCCAGCAGCTCCCAGCCGTCCTCGGAGTTGGTCATCGCCGCGACGGCGAAGCCGCTGTCGGGCCACACGTACGAGAAGCAGGTATAGCCGACGTTCAACCCGGTGTGCCCGAAACGTCGACACCCGGCGCGGTCGCCGATCTCGGTGCCGAGCCCGTAGGAGCCGCCCGGAATCTGCGGCGTCCACATCTCGGTGGCCAGGTCGCGGCCGAGCAGCTCCGAATGCCCCGAGGCCGCTCGGGCGATCTCCAGGTCGAGCCGGAGCAGGTCGGTCGGGGTGCTCCACAGTCCAGCCGCGGCCAGCTCCGGTTGCGTACGCCACCCGCCGGGGATCGCGGTGCCGCCCAGGTGGTGGCCCCGCGCCACCAGATGCGACCGCTGGTGCGGAAACCGCTCGTCGAAGCTGCTGTCGACCATCGCCACCGGGTCCAGCACCGATGCGCGCATCAGCTCCTCGAACGGCGTACCTGTCGCATCCACGAGCAACTGCTGGAGCACGCAGTAGTGGCTGCCCGAGTATCGGAAACGGCTGCCCGGCAACAGGGTCGCCCGTACCGGCGCGGTGGTCGTCGGGCCGCTACCGTCCAGGACCTGCGACAGCGAGGGGACGCGGTCCGCGGGATAGCCCCGGTACCAGGTGTCGGACAGGCCCGCCGTGTGCGCCAGGAGCTGTCGTACGGTGACCGTCGGTTGCCGGCCGGCGCGGTCGAGCAGTTGCCACGAGGTGAGGTACTCACGGATGTCGGTGTCCAGGTCCAGGACACCGTCCTGGACCAGTCGCAGTGCGCCGAACGCGGCCACGTGCTTGCTTATCGAACAGGCCGCGAACGTCGTGCGCTCGGTCACCGGCGTCGACGTCTCGCCACCCGTGACGCCGTACCCCGCCGCCCACACCTGCCCGCCCAGGTGCCCGACGGCGATGCCGACCCCCGGCACCTGGTAGCTGCTCATCAGGTCGGGCAACGTCGCCGTGTCCGGCGACAGCAGCCCGGACGACACCTGCCGGTCGAGGTGGCCCAGCAACCGGACCCAGTCCTGAGAGAAGTCCCCGTCATCCACCGCGCCGATTCTCGACCAGACGCGCGGGTGGTTCAAGCGGTGGCTGTCACACACGCGTGTGAGGCTTCGGGGCATGGCGACTTTCGTTCTGATCCACGGCGGCGGGGGCAGCGCCTGGGACTGGCATCTCCTTGTTCCCGAGCTGACCAGCCGCGGCCACGACGTGGTGACACCAGAGCTGCCGATCGAGGACAGGTCCGCCGGGTTCGCCGAGTTCGGCCAGACGGTCGTCGACGCGGTCGGCGACCGGAGCGACCTCGTGGTCGTCGGGCACTCGTACGGTGCGTTCACCGCGCCGCTCATCGCCGACAAGCTGCCGGTGCGGCTGCTCGTCCTGCTCACACCGATGATCCCCAAGCCCGGTGAGAAACCCGGTGACTGGTGGGCCAACACCGGTTACCGCAGCGCCGAAGGGCTCAGTGCGGAGGAGCAGTTCTACAACGGTGTCCCGGCCGAGGTCATCGCGGAGGCAGCGGCACACGGCCGGGACCAGGTCAGCGCGGAGGGGAACGAGCCGTGGCCCCTGGACTCCTGGCCTGATGTGCCGACGACTGTGCTCCTCGCACGCGAGGACCAGTTTTTCCCGGCGGACTTCCAGCGCCGGGTGGCCGCCGACCGACTCGGCGTCGTCCCGGATGAAATCGACGGCGGCCACTGCGTGCCGCTCAGCCACCCGAAGCAACTCGCCGACCGCCTCACCGCGTACCCGCTGCGCTGAAGGCGGGACCACGAGCTGCAACGCTGCCCTGGACGATCGGGACAACTTCCGCCCGCCCCAATCGGTCGATATCGCCACGAATCGCCCCACCGTTCGACCAGGCTCGGCCGAGGGGTGCAGACCGGCGGGGCCCTCGGTCGCGTGGATTGTCGATCCCGATTCTGGACTTGCGGGTCCATTATCTGCGAGTCACAGTCCGATACGGCGCCGAGCACTGGCCCGGCCGTTTCGGAGGCAACGGGGGAAGACGATGGATTTGCAGCTAGCCGGCAAGCGCGCTCTGGTGACCGGCGCGAGCAGCGGCCTCGGCGCGGAGATCGCGGCGGTCCTGGCCGCCGAGGGCGTTGCCGTGGTCGTTCACGGCCGAGACCGGACCCGTACCGAGCAGATCGCCCAGAAGGTAGGCGGTCAGGCCGTGATCGGAGACCTCGCCACTGATGTCGGCGCCGAGGCCGTGGCTACCCAGGCCGGAGAGGTGGACATCCTGGTCAACAACGCCGGCAGCTACGACCCCGAATCACTGTGGTCCGACCTGGACGCGGACGCGTGGGCCGACATGTACAACCTCAACGTGCTCAGCTCGGTCCGTCTCATCCGACACCTGGTCCCCGCGATGCGGGCCAAGGGATGGGGCCGTGTCATCCAGATCGGCAGTGTGACAGGTGAGACGCCGTCGGCGGGGCAGCCGCACTACGCGGCCAGCAACGCCGCCCGGCTCAACCTCGCCCGGTCGTTGTCCCGTGACCTCAAGCACACCGGAGTGACCTCCAACGCCATCGCGGCCGGGGCCATCCTGGTCCCCGCCACCCGCAAGTACCTCATGGAACTCGGCCGCGAGAACGGGTGGGGTGAGACGTGGGAGGAGGTCGAGCGCAACGCCGCCCCGATTCGCGCTGGCACCGACGTCGGCCGCATCGGAAATCCCCGCGAGTACGCCGATCTCGTCGCGTACCTCGCAAGCCCGGTCTCCGGCTACCTGACCGGCGCCACCCTCCGGATGGACGGTGGCAGGTACGACAGATAGCCGCAGCTGGCGGAGCGACGGTGGGGCGGCGCACATCGGCACCGCCCCACCGTCTACTACCGGCTACTGCTCCCAGGCACTCTGCTGGGTGTAGACGAGGTTGCCGGGGATGGTGGTGCCGTTGGTGCTGTACTCGGTGTACGCCCAGAAGTCGCCAGCGGGCAGCGGCTTGTTCGGCTTCAGCGTGAACTGCTGCGACGAACCGCGCTCCACCGTCCGGGGAAGCGTCAGCGTGGCGCCCGTGTACTTCGCGTTGCGGCCGATGATGGCGTGGCCGAACTGGAAGTCGACGACCGGGTTGCCGGGGAACTGTGCGAACACGTACGCCGTGTAGCGCCCCGGCTCGGGCAGGAACTTGTACGCCTGCTCGGTGCTGGTCCAGTACCTGTCACTGCTGTAGATCAGTTCGTCGCCCTTGTACAGGTAGAGGTCCAGGTTCGTGTTCGGGTCGTCGGTGTTGGTCTCGACCATGATGCCCGCGGTGTTCGCCGGCACGGTGAAGTCGAACTTCTTCACGCCGGCGGCCTTCGGGTCGAACACGCCGCCGTAGACACCCGCCGGGATCGAGTACGACGCACGCTGCATCGGCGTGTAGCCGGTGCTGCGACCGGCGAGCGGTCCGGTGAAGCCGGGCTGGACGAAGCCGAACGAGCCGCTGGTCATCCGGCCGAATTCCTCGCCGTCGTCAGCGTACGGACGGGGCATGATGCCCCACGGACGGGCGGTGACCGGGATCCGGGCGCTGTGGGCCTTGCCGCGCCAGCCGATCGACCCGGTCACGTACCGGTCCCAGGGCGCGCTGCCCCGGCGCAGCGTGATGGTCACCGTCGCGGACTTGCCCGGCGCCAGCGTCACCGACGACGGCGTCACGGTGACCTTCATGCCGGCCAACCCGGACACCGACGAGCGGTAGGTCTCCCGCGCCTTGCCCACGTTGGTCAGGGTGCGGGTGAGTGTCACCGGACGGGTCCCGTCGTACTCGCGCAACGAGATGGCCGGCAGGTTGAGTTCCTTGCCGTCCGGCGCGGCCGTCTCGCTGAAGGCGATCAGGTCCGCCGCGGTGGGCTCGATGACCAGTCCGGGGTCGGTGGCCCCGGCCAGGTTGACGAAGCCACTGCCCTGGTCGAGGGGACTGCTGGTGCCGACCGTGTCGGTGGCGGTGGTCCGCAGCGCGGAGGCGACCCGGCCCGGTGACCAGGTCGGATGCGCGGCACGCAACACCGCGGCCGCGCCGGCCACGTACGGCGAGGCCATCGAGGTGCCCGAGTACGCGTCGTACGCGCGCCCGAAGTTGCCCGCCGGCGAGACCGCGGCGATGATGTCCGAACCCGGCGCGACCAGGTCCGGCTTGAGGACGCCGACGGCCACACTGGACGGGCCGGTGGAGGAGAAGTCCGCGACGCTGGGCAGGCCGGGGACGCTGGAGCCGTCACCGCCGCTGCGCAGGAACGCCTTCGCGTCGGTCGGGTGGCGCATCAGGTAGTTGAACAGCGTGCCGGCCTGCTTCTCGGTCGGCAGGTAGACGACCGGGAAGTTGAAGATCGAGTTGATCCGGTAGTTGCCGACCGGGTCGAACACCACCATCGCCGCGCCGCCCTTGGCCTTGATCTCGGCAGCCGAGGCGAACATGTTGGACAGCGCGCAGGCGACCACCTTGCCCTTGATCTTGGCGGGGTCGAGGCTGCCCGGTTCGCAGTAGACCGCACCGAGATCGGGCGTACCGGCCTGGTCGCCGAAGACCATCGGCGCGTCGCCGGCGGGCAGCGCGTCCAGCGAGCCGCCCACGAGCTTCGTGCCGTCGCCCAGCCTGACGGTCGCCTCGTCGAGTTTCGTCACCGCCGCGCCGACAGTGGTCACCCACGGTGCCGCGTTGCTGATCGCCCCGCTCACGATGCCGGTGTTGCCGGCCGAGGCCGCCACGAAGACTCCGGCCAGCGTGGCGTTGAGGAAGGCGGTGCCGATGGGGGTGTTGGCCTCCCAGTCGCCGAGGTCGCTGCCGATGGAGAAGTTCAGGACCTGCACGCCGTCGGCGACGGCGGCGTCGATGCCGGCGATGATGTCGGCGTCGTAGCCCATGCCGTTCCAGAGCACCTTGTAAACGGCGATCTGGGCGTCCGGCGCCACCCCGGAGACGGGACCGAAGTGCCGACCGTCGATGGTGACGTCGGGGATCGGCAGACCGGCCGCCGTGGACGCGGTGTGCGTGCCGTGCCCGTTCATGTCGCGGGGAGACAGCACCTCGCCCTCGGGCAACGAGCCGCCGTCCGCGAGCCACGAGTCGGCGAAGTACCGGGCGCCGACGATCTTGCCATTGCAGTGCTCGGCCACGAAGGCCACACCGGTTTGGCAGGTGCCGTGCCAGGTCGAGGGGGCCGTCATCTTCTTGGCGAACGACGCGCTCTCCGGCCAGATACCGGTGTCCAGAACGCCGATGACCATGCCAGCGCCCGTGCCGGGGCCGGGCTTGACCGGCTTGCCGGCGGGGCCTCCCGCCGGGGGTTGCGCCGGCGTGGCCGGGGCCGTGACCGGCGGAGCGCCGGGGGCCGGGGTCGCCGGTGACGGCGCGGTGGGCGGCGGCGTCGGGGTGCCGAGGGCCCGCGAGGCGGTCACCGCGCGGACGCGCTTGTCCGCCCGCAAAGTGGTCACCTGCTGGGCGGTCAGCTTGGCGGAGAACCCGTTGAAGGCGGCGGTGTAGGCCGCGTCGACGGTGACCCCGGCGGCGGCGACGATGGCGCTACGCTGCGCGTCGAGGTGTCCCCGGTACGCCCGCGACGGTGCCGACGTCACGTCCAGTCGGCTGCCCGCCTCCGGACGGGTCCGCGCCAGCCCGGACACACCTCCGGCGTACGCGGTCAGCGGGTCCTCGGCCAACTCGACGACGTACCTGCCCGAACCGGCGTCCGTCGCGGCACGCCGGGTGGCCTCGATGCGGCCGTCGGGTCGACGGTCGGCCCCGTCGGTCAGGGTGACCTTCTTGTCCTGCCCGGCGGTGAAGTAGCTGGTGGTGCCGCTGCCCGAGGCCCCTCCGGGGGCCGCCGACGCCGATCCCGCAACCCCGGTGGTGCCGGTGATCAGGGCGACGACAAGCGTCGGTATCGCTAGTCGTCGCAGCCTGTTTCCGCTCGTGCCTGTAGCCACGAGGCTCCTTTCGATGGCTCCCTTGTGGAGCTGTTCCTCGATCACGATCCGCTCATGGGAGCGCTCCCCCACCTAAGCCGCCGACGGTTAATCGTCGGTTTGCGCGGTGTTACGGATCGCCGGTGCGTATAAGATCACGTTCCGCCGGCCGCGCCTAGATCAAGTTTTCCCGATGCCGTCGGAGCAGGGTGAACACCCCGGCAAGCTCTCGTCGGCGCGGTGGTGCGAGGGGCCGAGGGGCGAGGGGCAACACCGGAAACGGGATCCGACGGTACGCAGTGGACAGCTCGGCCCGCCCGAGGGCCGGAGACACGCGTTCAGGGATCCTGTCGAACCTTCGCGATGTCCAGATCCAGTCGGGGGCCGAAGAACCTCGTGAAGTCCTCCAGACAGTCCGATCGGAAGATCTCCCGCGCGCCATCGAGGATGGCAACTACTCCGGATGGAAGGTCGAAGAGGTAGCCGACAACCTCCTCCTCCCTGATGAGGAGGAAGACCTGCGGCACTTCCGCCACGACAACCGTCGGGATCTCGGGCATCGGCGGCTTGCTCGCGGGCCGCAGCTCTTCAGGCTCGCCACGTTTCTCAGTCACGTCCACCCGCCTCCTGAGGCACCCCGGTGCGCCGGCCCCGTGGGGCGACCCTTCGACATCGGATTGTCTTGGGACAATTGATACGAGATAGTCTGGGGACAATCTGGCCCAGAGTCAAGGATCGTCACGGGACAAGCGGGGAGGTGTGGACGTGCCGGTGCACTCGCGTTACCTGAACATCGCGTCCAGGATCCGAGAGCGGATCGAAGCCGGAGAGTGGGAGCCGGGTGCGCGCCTTCCGACCCTCAACGATCTCGCCGCCGAGTACGACGCCAACCGCGACACCATCGGGCGGGCCATCGCCCTGCTGGAGACGGAGGGCTACGTGTGGGCTGTCCAGGGACGCGGCATTGCCGTTCGCTACGGCACGATGCGCCCACGTCGACCCCGCGGCGATTTGGTCAAGCGCAACGAGCAAGCAACCGGCTACTCGTTCCCGTCAGCGAGCAGCCAGGAGCTATGGGTTCGTCACGGCAAGGCCGTCAGCGCGCCAGCCCCACTTGACGATCCCCGCATCGCCAAGCTTCTTCGTGTGGAGCCCGGCACCGAAGTGCTTCGCCGGTTTCGGGTTACCGGACCAACGTCCGAAGCCCCATTC
The DNA here is from genome assembly GCF_049847025.1 of Micromonospora sp. DT231. NCBI lineage: Bacteria > Bacillati > Actinomycetota > Actinomycetes > Micromonosporales > Micromonosporaceae > Micromonospora > Micromonospora sp. DT231. The sequence goes on from NZ_JBNCNO010000007.1 coordinate 211,028, forward strand.
CAGATCAACATCTCGTGGATTCACCCACGCGTCGCCGACGTCGTCGCCGACCTGGACGCGAACCCGGCAGCGGGCGAGTGGCTGCACCACATCGAGAACGCCGGACACTGGCCCATCAGTTGGATGGAGATTCACCGCGCCCGGATGCCCAGCAAAGACGAAGCAGCCCTCCTGGAGATTCCCACCAACCTGCCCGTGCTGGAGATCGTGCGGGTCGGCACCTCGGGAGGCGACCAGAAACCGGTCGAGGTGACCGAGTACGTCGTGGCGAGCGACCGTGTCGAGACGGTCCACGTCCTGCACCGCGACGCGAACGCCAAGGAGCCGTGGCCGGACGCCGGACCGAGGCAGGGGTGATGACCGTGGCCTTCACCATCGAAGCCGCCGGCCGGACCCACCAGGGCCTCGTCCGCAAACGTAACGAGGACTCCCACAGCCAAGGGCAATGGCTCTACGTCGTTGCCGACGGTCTCGGCGGCCACGTCGCCGGTGACATCGCGAGCAGCACAGCCATCGCTGCCGTGCAGCCGTACGACCGCCCGGTGGATCCGGAGGATCTTGCTGACGTCCTGGGACGGGCCGTCAACGAAGCGAGCGAGGCGTTACGCCGCAAAGTCCGCGAGGACCCGAAGCTGGCGGGGATGGGAACCACGTTCGTCGCGTTGCTGCGGTCCGGCAGTCATGCGGTCGTGGCGAACGTCGGGGACTCCCGCGCCTACCTGATTCGACGCGGCGGGTCCCACGACAACGCCATGGTCCAGGTCAGTGAGGATCACACCTACGAACACCTCGTGGCCGGCGCGCAGGAGGTGCCGAACCTCCCCGAGAGGCTGGCCCGGTTCCTCGACGGACGTGACGACGGCCGGTCGGCCGACCTGACGCCTCTCCACCTCCGTCCCGGCGACCGATTCCTGTTGTGCTCTGACGGGCTGAGTTCGTACGTGGCACACGAGCAGATACGAACCACGCTCGACTCCGACGCAAGCCCAGGGGACATCGCCGACCAACTCGTGGCCTTGGCGATCGAGCAGGGTGGGCACGACAACGTCACCGTCATCGTCGTTGACGTGACATCGACACCCGGATCAGTCCGCTATTAGCTCGTCGAGCCGATCCAGTGAGTCCAGGACCCCTCGAATTCGGCGGCAGCTACTAGGCTTCCGCCATGCTGATCATCGAAGGCGCGGGCCGGTGGACCGCACCCGCCGGGGCTGGTAACGACTGGGTCGAACAGCTGAGAGTGCCGGACCTGTCGGTGGGGACGTACTGCATCCCGGTCGGCGGTCGCGACGACCAGAGCCCACACACCGAGGACGAGATCTACGTGGTCACGACGGGGCGGGCCCGGATCGTGACGCCGGACGGCGCGGCCGAGGTGGGCCCGGGTTCGGTGATCTTCGTGCCGGCCGGCGAGGAGCACCGCTTCGACGAGGTGACCGAGGACCTGGCGCTGCTCGTGGTGTTCGGCCCGGCGTACGGCTCGCGCGCCCCGGATCGGCGAGCCGAGTAGGACAACCGAGGTCGCGTCCCGCCAGGGGACGCGCCGGACAGGACAGCTAGTCGGACAGGCCCGCCGGCACGGGCACCTTGAGGTGCGTCAGGAGGGCGGCGACCTCACTGTCGAGTTCCCGGCCCACCTCGTGGATCGCGTCCACTCCCAACGAGCCGAACGCGCGACTGGGTTGCTCGATGACGAACCGCGCTCCGCCGTCGGGTCTGTCGCTGATCAACGTGCGCAGTGGCGCGTACAGCATGGCCGCCGGGTCGTGGCGGAACATCCGCTCAGCCGTGGTGTGGTTGCCCATCAGGTATTCGACGCAGTGCCTGGGGTCGCCCGCGAGATTCATCATCGGTCGCAGGTCGCCGCTGCTCCAGTAGATGAGGAAGTCGTGTGGCGCCCGGTCACGCATGAGGGCGAGCACATCGCCCCAGGGCGCGTCGCGGGTCACCAGCGCGTTGAACGCTGCCGCGTCGTAGGGCGGGACGGCCTGCTCGTACGTCCGCCGGAAGTCCTCGAAGGACGCATCGATGGTGATATCCAGGCACCGGGCCTGGTAGCCACGTTCGGTCCATCCCTGCCCCATCGGACCCCCTTCACCTCCTGGGCTATCTACTGGAACCTAGCAGTAATAGTCCGAAATGCGAGCTTAGTATCTGAGCACTGATGATCCGACCGGCGTTGGGGTGACGTGTGAACGGCGCAGAAGCACTGCTGCGGACGCTTGTCGACGGCGGGGTCGAGGTGCTCTTCACGAATCCCGGCACCACCGAACTGCACCTGGTCGGAGCGCTGGAATCCGTCCCCGAGCTGCGCGGCGTCCTCGCTCTCTTCGAGGGTGTGGTCAGCGGTGCGGCCGACGGTTACGCCCGGATCGCGGGCAAGCCCGCCGCGACGCTGCTGCATCTCGGGCCCGGGCTCGCGTACGGCCTGACGAACCTGCACAACAGCCGACGCGCCAACTCGCCGGTGGTGAACATCGTCGGCGACCACGCGACGTTCCACACCGCCTTCGACCCACCGTTGAACTCGGACATCGCCGCGTTGGCGGGATGGTTACGCGGTCCCGTCCGCCGCCCCGAGGACGCGGCCGGCGCCGGCCCAGACGCCGCGGCCGCCCTTGCCGCCGTCCTGGAGCCACCGGGGCAGATCGCCACCGTGATCATGCCGGCGGACGTGTCCTGGTCCGACGGAGGGGCGGCCGGTGCGCCCGTGCGGGCTCGGCCGGCACCGACCGTCGACCAGGAGGTGATCACGCAGGTCGCGGCGGCTCTTCGCGGCGGCGAACCGACCGCGCTGGTGATCGGTGGAGCCGCGCTGCGAGAGGCGGGCCTGCTGGCCGCCGGGCGCATCGCCGCCGCGACCGGTGCCCGGGTCTTCTCGGAGCTCTACTCCAACCGGGTCGAACGCGGAGCGGGCCTACCCGCGTTCCCCCGGCTCGGCTTCTATCCCGACCAGGTGCTCGACCAACTGCACGGGGCGCGGCACCTCGTCGTCGCGGGCACCAAGGCCCCGGTGTCGTTCTTCGCCTATCCCGACCAGCCGAGTCTCCTCGTGCCCGAGGGCGCCCAGACGCACGTGCTGGCCGAGGTCGGTCAGGACGCCGTCGCCGCGCTGGTCCGACTCGCCGACCTGGTGGCCCCGGACACCGCCGCCCAGGTCACCGACCCGCACCGACCGGCGCTGCCCACGGGCGCGCTCACCCTGCAGAACTGGGTCGAGGTCATCGCGGCGCTGCTGCCCGAGCGGGCCATCGTCATCGACGAGTCGGTCAGCTCGGGCATCGCCCTCGCCGCCGCCACCGCCGGCGCTCCCCGCCACGACGTGCTCATGCAGACCGGGGGCGCCATGGGCGACGGCCTGCCCCTGGCCGTCGGCGCCGCCGTGGCCGCGCCCGACCGGCCGGTGGTGGCGCTTGTGGCCGACGGCTGCGTCATGTACACCGCCACGGCGCTCTGGACCCAGGTCCGCGAGCAGTTGAACATCACGAACGTGATCCTCAACAACCAGGCGTACGCCATCCTGCGCCAGGAGTGGGGATACTTCAGCGACCGTCCGGGCCGCGCCGATCCTGACACCAACCCGATGTTCGACCTGACCAATCCTCAGATCGACTTCGTCGGGCTGGCGAACGCGTTCGGGATGCCCGCCACCCGCGCCACCACCGCCGAGCAGCTCGCGGAGCAGTTCTCCCAGGCCCTGACCCGGACCGGCCCCCACCTCATCGACGCCAGCATCCCGCCCGCCGCCTAGGTCGCCGGTCCGCCCCGACCCGTCGTCGAGTGGCGCGGTGGCGTCCACCGCCGTTCGAGCGGTTCAGACGACATGACCCAGGTAGCCGGTGATCGCCGCGTCCAGCACCTCCGCGCCCGGTCGCGCCCACACCTCCGCGGAGAAGACCTCCACCTCGATCGGGCCGGTGTAACCGGCCGCGTCCACCGCCTCGCGCAGCCGCCGCAACTCGATGCAGCCGTCGCCGGGCAGCGCCCGACCGAGCAGCACCCCCGCCGGCAGCGGTGTCACCCAGTCGCAGACCTGGAACGCGGCGATCCGTGCTCCGGCCCGCTCGATCTGCGCGTACACCGTGTCGTCCCACCAGACGTGGTACGCGTCGACGACCACGCCGACCACCGTCGGCGCGAACCGCTCGGCGATGTCCAGCGCCTGGCCGAGGGTGGTGACCACGCAGCGGTCGGCGGCGAACATCGGGTGCAGCGGCTCGATCGCCAGCCGCACCCCGGCCGCCGCCGCGTGTGGGGCCAGCTCCCCGATCGCGTCGGCGACCCGACGACGCGCGCCGTCGAGGTCCCGGCCGCCGGCCGGCAACCCGCCGGAGACCAGCACCAACTCGGGGGCGCCGAGGGTGGCCGCCTCCTCGATGGCCCGCAGGTTGTCCGTCCGCCAGTCGTCGGAGGCGAAGAAGCCGCCCCGGCACAGCGACGTGACGGCCAGACCGGCGCCGCGGACCAGCTTCGCCGAGCGGGCCAGCCCGTACTCCGCCACCGGCTCCCGCCACAGCCCGATGCCCGGAACCCCGGCGGTGACGCAGCCGGCCACGACGTCGGGCAGCGGCCAGCGCTGGGCGGTGGCCTGGTTGAACGAGAACCGCGCGAGGCTCACCGCACCACGCCCGCCACCGTGAAGAACGCGCGCGCCCGGGCGGCGGCCAGGTCGGCGTCCGGCAGCAACCCGGCCCGGTCGGCCAGGACGAGCAGGGTCGCCAGGTGCGCGGCGGACCGGCCGGACTGCGCGCCACCGACCATCGTGAAGTGGTCCTGGTGCCCGGCCAGCCAGGCCAGGAACACGATCCCGGTCTTGTAGTGCCAGGTCGGCGCCGCGAACAGGTGCCGGGCCAGCGGCACCGTCGGCGCGAAGATCTCGGCGTACGCCGCCAGGTCCCCCCGGTCCAGTGCGGCCAACGCGGCGGCGGCGGCCGGCGCGATGGCCGCGAACACCCCGAGCAGCGCGTCGGAGTGGCCCTGCTCGTCACCCCGGATCAGCTCCGGATAGTGGAAGTCGTCACCTGTGTAGAGGCGCACCCCGGCCGGCAACCTGCGGCGCAGCGCGATCTCCCGGCCGGCGTCCAGCAGTGACACCTTGATGCCGTCCACCTTGGACGCGTGTGCTTTGATCAGCTCGGTGACCGTGTCGGCGGCCACGTCCAGGTCGACCGCACCCCAGTAGCCGGTCAACGCCGGGTCGAACATCGGGCCCAGCCAGTGCAGCACCACCGGCCCGTCGGCGACGGTCAGCAGCTCGTCGTACACCCGGAGGTAGTCCTGCGGGCCGCGGGCGGCGGCGGCCAGGTGCCGGCTGCACATCAACACCGGCCGGGCGCCGGCCGCGCGGACGTCGCCGAGCTGTTCGATGTACGCGGCGGTGACCGCCGCCAGGGTGGCCGGCCCGGGTGGCAGCTGATCCGTGCCGACGCCGGCGACGATCCGCCCGCCCACCGCGCGGGCCTCGGCGGCGCTGCGACGGATCAGCTCCCGGGTGGCCGGATAGTCCAGCCCCATCCCCCGCTGGGCGGTGTCCATCGCCTCGGCGACCCCCAGCCCGTACGACCAGAGGTGCCGCCGGAACGCGAGCGTGGTGTGCCAGTCCACAGCGGCCGGGGCGCCCGGCACGTTCTCCGCGTTCGGGTCGGCGACCACGTGGGCGGCGGCGTACGCGATCCGGGTGTTCGCCGGCGCGGCCGGCCGGGCGAAGCCACTCCCCCCGGCCAGCCGGTGCCGTCGCCCGCCCGGCAGCTCCACCTCGACACTCACCGAGCCACCAGCTCCGGGACCTCGACGCGGCGGCCCTCGCGGGCCGAGCGCAGCCCCAGCTCGGCGAGTTGGACGCCGCGCGCGCCGGCCAGGAAGTCCCACCGGAACGGCTCACCGGCCACGACGTGCCGCAGGTACGCCTCCCACTGCGCCTTGAACCCGTTGTCGAACTCCTCGTTGTCGGGCACCTCGGCCCACTGGGCCCGGAAGTCCTCGGTGGCCGGCAGGTCCGGGTTCCACACCGGCTTCGGCGTGACCGCCCGGTGCTGCACCCGGCAGGTGCGCAACCCGGCCACCGCGCTGCCCTCGGTGCCGTCGACCTGGAACTCCACCAGCTCGTCGCGGTACACCCGCACGCCCCAGGACGAGTTGATCTGCGCGATGATCCCGCCGTCGAGTTCGAAGACGGCGTAGGCGGCGTCGTCGGCGGTGGCCTGGTACGGGCGGCCGGCCTCGTCGACGCGCTCGGGAACGTGGGTGGCGGTCACGCAGGTCACGGCGGCGATCCGACCGAACAGCTCCTCCAACACGTAGTGCCAGTGCGGGAACATGTCGGAGGTGATGCCCCCGCCGTCCTCGGCCCGGTAGTTCCACGACGGACGCTGGGCGGGCTGCCAGTCACCCTCGAAGACCCAGTAGCCGAACTCGCCACGCACCGAGAGGATCCGGCCGAAGAAGCCGCCGTCGACCAGGCGCTTGAGCTTGCGCAGACCGGGCAGGAAGAGCTTGTCCTGTACGACCCCGGTGCGGACGCCGGCGGCGTCCGCGGCCCGCGCCAGGTCGAGTGCGGCGGCGGTGTCCTCGGCGAGGGGCTTCTCCGTGTAGATGTGCTTGCCGGCCTCGATGGCCTGCCGGATCGCCTTCTCCCGCTGCTGGGTGACCTGGGCGTCGAAGTAGATCTCGACGTCGTCGCGGGCCAGCGCCGAGGCCAGGTCGGTCGTCCAGTCGGTCAGCCCGTGCCGTGCGGCGAGGTCCCGGAGCTTCGTCTCGGTACGCCCGACCAGGATCGGTTCCGGCCAGATGGTCGTGCCGTCGGCCACCGTCACACCACCGGCCTCGCGGATGGCCAGCAGCGAGCGGACGAGGTGTTGTCGGTAGCCCATCCGGCCGGTGACGCCGTTGACGATGATGCCGATCGACCTGTGGGTCATGGAGTTCCTTCCGTCGTGCTGGCCGGGCCTCCCTGCGGGAAAGGGCTTTCTCTGCGGTACCGTGACGCTAGCCGGCACGGTGAAACGCCGTCAACAGACCGAGAGGGCGGGCCATGGCGACCCTGTCCGATGTGGCCCGCCGAGCGGGCGTCTCACCCGCCACCGCCTCCCGAGTGATCAACGGCAGCAGCAAGCCGGTGACCGACGAGCTACGTGAGCGGGTCCGCGCCGCCGTCGCCGAGTTGCAGTACGTGCCGAACGCCCACGCCCAACTGTTGGCCCGCTCGCACCGCAGCGCGGTGGGCGTGATCGTGCACGACGTCTCCGACCCGTACTTCGCCGAGATCACCCGGGGCCTGCAACGCGTCGCCTCGGACCAGGGCCGGCTGCTGATGATCTGCAACAGCTATCGGGACCCGGACCGCGAGTTGGAGTACGTGGAGCTGCTGCGCGGCCACCAGGTGGCGGCGCTGATCCTGGCCGGGTCCGGTTACCACGACCAGGCGTTCACCCGGCAGCTCAACGAGAAGCTCGCCGCGTACGAGGCCACCGGCGGGCGGGTGGCGGTGATCGGTCGCCACGAACACTCCGGCGACGCGGTGATGCCGGACAACCGGGCCGGCGGCTACCTCGCCGGACGGGAGCTGTGCGGGCTGGGACACCGGGTGATCGGTGTGATCGCCGGCCCGCGCATCCTGACCACCACGACCGACCGCCTGGCCGGCCTGCGGCAGGCCCTCACCGAGCAGGGCCGGGACCTGCCGGAACGGCTCATCCGCTACGCCGAGTTCGACCGCGACGGCGGTGCCGAGGCGGCCGGGCGACTGCTCGACACCGACCCGGAGCTGACCGCGATCGTGGCCCTCAACGACTCGATGGCCATCGGGGCGCTCGCCACCCTGCGGGCCCGTGGGATGGCCGTGCCGCAGCGGATCTCCGTGGTGGGGTTCGACGACATGCCGATCGCCCGGGACGTGACCCCGGCGCTGACCACGGTGCGGCTGCCGCTCGTCCACCTGGGAGTCCGGGCGATGTCCCTGGTGCTCGGCGCGGAGGTCCCCGTCACGCGGGTCGAGGTGATCCCCGCCGAGCTGGTCCGCAGGGACACCGCCGGTCCCGTTCCGAGCGCCGACCCCGTGACCGCCGGCTCCGCGCCGCGCGCCCGACGGGGCGACGCGGCCTCGTGACCGGCGTCAGCCCGACGCAGCGTCCGCTCACCGGCGACGACGTCGCGTACCTGGTCCGCGCGTCGTTCGGCCCGCACACCCGGGTCCGGGACGCCGGGCCGCTGGCCGGCGGCGGATACGCGACGGTCTGGTGGGCACGCCTCGACGACGACCGCCGGGTGGTGCTGAAACTCGCCCCGCCGGCCGGGACGCCGCTGCTGCGCTACGAACGCGGAATCTGCGCCGCCGAGGCGCGATACTTCCGCCTCGTCGCCGCACACGCCCCGCAGGTGCCCGTACCCCAGGTGTTGCGACACGGCACCGACCCCGCGTACGGCGAGTGGTTGGTCACCACGATGCTGCCCGGCCGGTCCCTGTCCGAGCTGGCCGGGGCCGGCGTCGCGGTCGACGACGGCCCGGCGCGCCACGACCTCGGCGTCGCCCTCGCCGCGTTGCACCGGGTCACCGGCGACCGGTTCGGGTACGACGGCGACCGGGCCGGCGGGCCGACCTGGCGGGTGGCGTTCACGGCGATGCTCGACGCGCTGCTCGCCGACGCGACCGACTGGCACGTGCCGCTGCCGGTGACCCCGGATCGCCTGCACACGCTCGTGGAACGGCACGCCGACACGCTGGACGAGGTACGCCGGCCGGCGCTGCTGCACTTCGACTGCTGGGACGGCAACGTGCTGGCCGCGCCCGATCCGGAGGGTCGGCTTCGGCTGCGCGGCCTGGTCGACGGCGAACGGTTCCTCTACGGCGACCCGCTGCTGGACCTGGTCTCGCCGCTGCTCTTCCGGCGCGTCGAGGACGAGCCGGAGCATCCGCTGCTGCGCGGCTATCGCAGCGCCGTCGGCGCTCCCCTGGTGCTGGACGGCTCGGCGCGCCGCCGACTCGGTCTCTACCGACTGCACCTGTACCTGCTGATGACCGTGGAGATGCCCAGCCGTGGCATGACTCCGCGCAGCCACCCGCAGCGGCACGCCCGGCTCGCGGCACTGCTGGCCGCGGAACTCGACGCGCTCGCGGCCTGACCCGATTTCCCGTTGTCCGGACGGTTCGCCGCTCGTACCCTGCTCGGCGTGCGGATTCGGGAGTTCGTGGCGGAGGACTGGTCCCAGGTGTGGCCGATCGTCGAGGAGGTGATCCGGGCCCGGGAGACGTTCCCCTACGATCCGGCGATGACCGCCGAGCAGGCGTACGGCATGTGGGCGGAGGCGCCGCCGGGCCGGACCGTCGTCGCGGTCGACGGCGGGCGGGTGCTCGGCACCGCGAAGATGGGCACGAATCGGCCCGGACCGGGCGCGCACGTGTCCACCGCGAGCTTCATGGTCGCCGCCGAGGCGCGGGGCCGGGGTGTGGGCACCGCGCTGTGCCGCGACGCCCTGCGGTGGGCCCGCCAGCGGGGGTACGACGGCATGCAGTTCAACGCCGTGGTGGAGAGCAACAGCTCGGCGGTCGGGCTGTACCGGCGGGAGGGCTTCGCGGTGGTCGGCACGGTGCCCGGCGCGTTCCGCCACCCCACCCTCGGCCGGGTCGGTCTGCACGTCATGTACCAGGAGTTCTGACCGGCGGCGTCTCGCCGACGCCCGCACCGCGGCTGACCGAGCACGGCACGCGACAAGCCACCGTGCCCCTCCAGCTCACGCCGTCGAGTGCTGGTCCGCCGGTGGCTGACCGGCCGTGCCCGGCACGACTGTGGCCGGCGGACGACGCTCTTCGGAGCCGGCGCGGCGGACCGGGGTGAAGAGGCCGCCGATCGCGACCAGCAGGCATCCCGCTCCGGCAGCGAGCGTGACCGCCTGGACGCCGTACCGGCCGGCGGCCCAGGTCAGCGTGGCGGCGCCGATCGGCCCGAGGGCGTAGTGCGTGCTCCAGAACGCCGAGGTGACCCGGCCGAGCAGGCGATCGGGGGTGATCTCCTGACGCAGCGACATCGAGCAGATCCCGCCGACGCTCAGGCAGCACAGGTACACGGCGGTCAGCGCGGTGACCGCCGGCACGCTCGTCGCGAGGCCGACGCCCGCCACGGCGAAACCGCAGACCGAGTGCGCGCCGATCCAGGTCGCGCCGAAGCCACGGCGGCGGCGCAGCGGGGCCACCAGCAACGCGCCGGCGACCGTGCCCAGCGCGGCCAGGCCGAGCACCGTGCCGACGGTGCCCTCGGAGCCGCCGAGGTCGTGGGTGATGTGGTAGATGAGCACGTCGGTGAAGCCGTAGGTCAGGAAGATGAACACCGACAGCAGCACGGTCAGCGCGCGCAGCACGGGCTGCCGCCACAGGAACCGCGCACCGGCCAGGAACTCGGCAACCGGCCGCTCCCGGGTCGCCGGTGCGGTGGCGTCGGCCCGCGCGGGTCGCAGCCGGATCAGCCACAGACCGGTTGCCGAGAGGGCGAAGCTCGCCGCGTTGACGGCGATGGCGAGCGCCGGGCCGAAGCGGGCCGACACCACACCGGCGAGCAGCGGCCCCAGGACGGCCGCCGCCGCGTACGTCGCCTGCAACCGGCCGTTGGCCTCGGTGATCCGGTCGGCGTCGACGAGGTTGCGGACCGCGGTCACCGCGGCGACCTGGAACACCATGCCGGCCGCCTCGCAGATCGGCAGCACGACGAAGAGCAGCCAGACCTGTGGGCCGGCGAGCCAGGCCAGTGGCACCAGGCCGTAGAGCACCAACCGGGCCAGGTCCGCCACGATCATCAGGGTGCGGCGATCGTACCTGTCGACAAGCACCCCGCCGAAGATCCCGGCGCCGACGGACGCCGCCCCCGCGACGGCGGTGAGCAGGCCCATCCGCGCCACCGACCCGGTCGCCTGGAGCACCAACAGCGGCACCGCCAGGTAGGCGAACGAGTCACCGGCCGCGGAGAGCGACTGGGCGACCCAGTAGGTGCCGAAGGTGCGGTCCCGCCACAGCGGAGGCCGGGTGGCGGCGGCAGATCGGCTCATCGCGACGAGGGTAGTGGGCGCGGCCACCCGGGGCTGACCGTGGCGGGCGTCACAGCGGCCCGATGTCACGAAGCGGCGGGCGCCGCGCATCTCGTGGGCGTCAATCCGAGCACGGAGGCACACGATGAGCACAGCGCATTCCACCGGCCCGGCGGGCCCGCACCACGTCCTGATCCTCGGCGCGGGCTACGCCGGCATGGCCGCGGCGACCCAGCTCGCGGCCCGGACCAGGAAGGCCGACGTGCGGGTGACGGTGGTGAACGCGCAGGAGCGGTTCACCGAGCGCCTCCGGCTGCACCTGACGGCGACCGGGCAACGCGTCGCCGAGTTGGACATCCCGACGCTGCTGGCGAACACCGGCGCGCACTTCGTCCGCGGCTGGGTGACGGCGGTCGACGCCGACGCGAAGACCGTCCGGATCGACGACAGTCGGGTGCTGCGCTACGACACCCTGGTGTACGGGTTGGGCAGCGTGACCGACACGGCGGCGGTGCCGGGTGTCGAGGAGCACGCGTACACCCTGGACGGTGCGGGCGAGGCGACGGCGCTTGCGGACCGGCTGGCGCGGCTCGGCGGCGGCACCGTCGTCGTGGTCGGCAGCGGGCTGACCGGCGTCGAGACGGCCGCGGAGATCGCCGAACAGCGCCCGGATCTCGACGTCGTGCTTGTGGGTCGGCAGGATCCCGGGGCGAGGATGTCCGCGAGGGCCCGGTCACACCTGCGGGCCGCGCTCGCCCGCCTCGGTGTCCAGGTGATCAGCGGGACCACGGTCACGAAGGTGCAGCCCGACGGGGTCGAACTGGCCGGCGCGCGGACGGTGGCGGCCGACGTCGTCCTCTGGACGGCCGGTACGCGGGTGTCGCCGCTGGCCGCCGCCGCGGGGCTGACGGTGGACGAGCGCGGGCGCGTCGTCACCGATGCCACGTTGCGGTCGGTGTCGCACCCCGACGTGTACGCGATCGGCGACGCGGCGGCGATCCGGCAGGGCTACGGCGTGCTGCACGGGACCTGCCAGAGCGGCATGCCGACCGGAGTGCACGCGGCGGTGTCGATCGCCCGGACGTTGCGGGGCAGGCAACCCAGGCGGTTCCGCTTCGGTTACTACCACACGCCCGTGAGCCTGGGCCGAAACGATGCGGTCGTGCAGTTCACCCGTCCCGACGACAGCCCTCGCCGTGGCTGCCTGACCGGGCGTCCGGCGGTCTGGTACAAGGAGACCGTGAGCGCCTCACCCTGGCCGACGTACCGCCGCATGACGACGATGCCCTCCTCCGGCGTCTTCTGGCCGCGCGGCGGCCGCCGCACCCGTCGGCGGGACGACGCGCGGTGACGCACCCGCCCGACCCGGACGAGCAGGTCTTCCATCGTCATCGCAACCTGTTGTTCTCGGTGGCCTACCGCATCCTCGGCACCGCGGCCGACGCCGAGGACGCGGTGCAGGACGCCTGGATCAGGTGGTCCTCGGCCGACCGCGCCCAGGTCGCCGACCCCAAGGCGTACCTGGCCCGCATCGTGGCGAACCTCGCGATGCACCGTCTGCGCTCGTCCCGATGGCAACGCGAGACCTATCCGGGACCGTGGCTGCCCGAACCAGTCCTGACCGGTGGGGACACCGCCGACGCCGTCACCGACGCCGAGTCGGTGTCGATGGCGATGCTCGTGGTGCTGGAGACGCTCAGCCCGCTGGAACGTGCGGTGTTCGTCCTGCGGGAGGTGTTCGAGTTCAGTCACGCGGAGATCGCGGTCGCGGTGGAACGCTCCGAGGCCGCGGTCCGCCAGACCGCGCACCGGGCTCGCGAGCACGTGCGGGCCCAGCGACCACGCTTCACTGTGGACCGCTCGCAGCAGCGCGGTGTGACCGAGCGGTTCCTCGCCGCCGCGACCGGCGGTGACATCAACACCCTGCTGGAGCTGTTGTCCCCGGACGTCACGCTGTGGACCGACGGTGGCGGTAAGGTCCGCCAGGCCCGGCGTCCGGTCCGAGGCGCGGCGTCGGTCGCCGCCTGGTTCGCGGCCATCGGCACCGTCACCTACCAGGGCGTCGAGCCGCACGACATGCACGCCGCCCTGGTCGAGATCAACGGAGGTCCGGGCCTGGTGTTCAGCGGTGGGGGCCGGGTGGTCGCCACCATCTGTCTCGACCTCGATGCCGGCGGACGCGTCGCCGCGATCCACAACGTGGCCAACCCCGACAAGCTCGGCGCGGTCGCCGACGGCGCCACCCACCACCTTCGGACGAGCTGAGTCGACCCCGCCGGCGGGCGGGGCGTCAGCCGGTCCTGGTGAGGTCGGTCGTGGCCGCGAGGTCGGCTACCACGTCCAGGAGCCGGCGCAGGGCGGGCGCGGTGCTGCCCGGCAGCCAGACCATCTCGGTGTGGGTGTAGGCGCCGGTCAGCGGGACGAACACCACGCCGGTGCGGCGAAGGCTGGCCGCCGAGCTGGCGAGCCTGGTGACGCCGACTCCGGCGGCGACCAGGCCGAGGAGACTCTGCACGCTGGCCTCCTCCTGGACGACGTGCGGCACGAACCCCGCCTCCCGGAACTGCTCGTCGAAGGTGCGGTGCCAGGGTTCCCAGGAACTGCGCGGCGTCGTCACCCACGGTTCGTCCGCCAGGTCGGCGAGCGTCAACTCGGCGCGGTCGGCGAGCGGGTGGCCCTCGGGCAGCACCGCGCACACCGGTTCGGTCGTCAGCCTCCTGGACGCCAGGCCGGGGACCAGCGGGGTCCGGGTGAAGGCGACGTCGTAGTGACCGTCGAGCACGCCCCGCACCAGCGGCGTGATGCCGGTGGACTCGGTGGCCAGGTGGAGATCGGGAAGTTGCTGGTGCACGGCCCGGACCACCGGGGGCAGGAGGTGGTTGGCGACGGTGGTCAGGAAGGCGAGTCGAAGGCTGCCGACCTCGCCCCGCAGGGCCCGCCCCACGACGGCCACGGCCTCGTCGGCGCGGTCGATCACGGCGCGCGCCTCGGGCAGGAACAGGACGCCGATGTCGGTCAGGGTGGTGCCGCGGGAGTCGCGGTCGAAGAGCTTCGCCCCGAGGGTGCGTTCGAGTGCGGTGATCTGTTGGGACAGCGACTGCTGGGCGATCATCAGCCGGGCGGCGGCACGGGTGTAGCTCAGCTCCTCCGCGAGGACCCGGAAGTAGCGCAGTTGCCGCAGCTCAGGGGTGGCCACAGAGACAGACTGTAGCCAGGTCAGGAAGCGTGTGTTGGCCGTCTCGCCGGACCTCCGCGCACGATCGTCCGGGAGGCGGTAGCGGCCTCCCGACGACACCCACCGAAGGAAGCCGATCATGACTGCAACACGTGTCACCACGCCGTTCGACGGCCGGTCCACCGCCAGTGAGGTGGTGGCCGGTGTCGACCTCGGCGGGCAGCGCGCCATCGTCACCGGCGCCTCGTCGGGCATCGGCGTGGAGACGGCCCGGGCCCTCGCCACCGCAGGCGCCGAGGTGACCCTGGCGGTACGGGACGTACGTGCCGGGGAGCGGACAGCGCGGGACATCCGGGACAGCACGGCAAACCCGTCGATTCGGGTCGTACCGTTGGATCTTTCCGACCAGACGTCGGTCGCGGCCTTCGTCGCGGCCTGGGCGGGTCCCCTGCACATCCTGGTCAACAACGCCGGGGTGTCGGCGACCCCCGAGACGCGCACGCCGGAGGGCTGGGAGTTGCAGTTCGCCACGAACCACCTCGGCCACTTCACGCTCACCACCGGGCTGCACCGGGCGCTCGCGGCGGCCGGTCGGGCCCGCGTGGTGTCGCTCAGCTCGATCGCCCACGTGCAGGCGCCGATGGTCTTCGAGGACGTCACCTTCCGCGCCCGCCCCTATGACCGGTTGCTCGCCTACGGCGAGTCGAAGACCGCCACCGCGCTGTTCGCGGTCGAGGCGGACCGGCGCTGGGCCGACGACGGCATCACTGTCAACGCGGCCAACCCGGGCGCGGTCGCCACGAACCTGGGACGGCACCTCACCGAGGAGGACTACGCGGGGCTGCCGGCGTACGACTTCAAGACTCCGGAGCAGGGGGCGGCGACGTCGGTGCTGCTCGCCGCCTGGCCGCAGCTCGACGGCGTCGGCGGCCGCTACTTCGAGGACTGCGACCAGGCCGCGCGCCACCGCCCGGAGACGCCGCTGCAGGGCGTCGCCGACCATGCGACCGATCCCGCGGCGGCGGAGCGGCTGTGGCAGGTCTCGCTCGACCTGCTCGCCGACGGCCGGCGGGCCTGACCGCCCGGGAGACGGACAGACGCGGACGGCCGCGGGAGGATCCCCCGCGGCCGTCTGCGGACGTGCGCGAAACGATCAGGCCTGGCGCAGCGGCGCGAGCGCGGTGCTCCAGGCGACCACCTGGTCGAGGGTGGTGGTCAGCGCGTCCCGCTGGAACTCGTTGGGCTTGAAGACGCTGAAGTTCTCGAAGTCGGTGAAGAGCGACAGCGCGACCTGCGACCGCACGTCGGCCATCTGCAGCTCACCGGAGATCAACCGCAGGTGCTCCACGGCCCGCGCGCCGCCGACCGAGCCGTAGCTGACGAAGCCCACGGCCTTGTTGTTCCACTCGGCGTACAGGAAGTCGATCGCGTTCTTCAGGGCACCGGAGGTCGAGTGGTTGTACTCGGGGGTGACGATGATGAACCCGTCGTAGGAGGCGATCGTCTCGGCCCACCGCAGCGTGTGCGGCTGGGAGTACTGGCCCATCGACGGCGGGTACGCCTCGTCGAGGTGCGGCAGCTGGTAGTCGAGCAGGTCGACCAGCTCGTACTCCGCGTCGGTGCGCTGCTTGGCGATCTCGAGCACCCAGCGGGCAACGGCTTCACCGTTACGCCCCGGGCGGGTACTGCCGAGAATGATCCCGATCCTGGTCATGGTGGCGCCTTTCCTCGGTACTTGCGCTGACGGCCCGACGCTAGCCGGTGATTGCTTGGTCAAGCAAATGTTGCCCCTATGGTCGCGATCACACGCTGAGTAAGCAATTGCTCAATCAAGCAAGTACGCTGTGAGAATGTCCAACCCCGCCGCAGAACCTCGGCAACCCCTCAACCCCGACGAGGAGGCCCTGGTCCGTGCCCTGGGCCAGGTGATGCACGTGCTGCCCCGCGCGATCGACGCCGACATGGTCGGTGACCGTCAGCTACCGCTCACGGAATACACCGCCCTGATGAACCTATCCGAGGCACCGGGCCGGCGGATGCGGATGAACGAGCTCGCCTCGGCCTGCTACCTCTCGCTGAGCGGCATGACCCGCACCATCATCCGGCTGGAGACGCAGGGCCTGGTCACGCGGGAGCGCTGCGAGGAGGACGCGCGCGGCTGGAACGCCGTCCTCACCGACGCGGGATTCGCCCGCCTGACGGAGTCCTGGCCCAGCCACCTGGCCGCCGTACGCCGCCGCTTCCTGCAGCACTTCGAGGGCTACGACCTCGCCGAGTTGGCCCGCGCCTTCCAGCGGGCCGGCACCGCCGAGAACGCCGAGACGACCGACTGAGCCCGGAACCGCCGCGGTCGGTTACCGGCGACTCAACCGGGCAGCCGCCCCGCCTCGACAAGCGCCCACGCCAGCAGCCCGAACGCGCCTGTCGACGCGACCGCGCGGACCACGTTGGCGCGTACCCAACTCGCCTCGAAGCGGTGCCGCAGAGCCGCGAGGTCGGTGTCGGTGTCACCGGCCCGGGCCAGCACGTTGTTGAGCGGCACGTTCACCGCGGCCGTCACACCGAGCACCACCAGGTAGAGCAGCAGCCCGGCCACGATCCACGGCAGCACCGCCCGGCGCCCCGCGTCCAGGTGCAGCGCCGCCGCCAGCACCGTGCACACGAGCGCGCCGCCGAAACAGGCGGCGAACCACACGTTGAGGATGGACTCGTTGATCCGTCGCATGGCGAGCACGAGCGTCCGGTCGTCGGTGCGGCCCAGGCCCGGCATGACCGCGTACGCGAAGGCGGCGAACAGCCCGGCGGTCAGACCGGTGGTCACCGTGGCGACGAACAGACTCGCGGTACTCAGGAATCCCATGCGCCCCATTGCACCCGCTGGCGCGCGTCCTGACCAGACGCGGGCCCCGGCACCGACTCGACCGGTACGCCGAGAAACCGCGACCCGCGCGGACCGGCCGCCGGTCGGGCTGCGCGAGGCACCCCGACCGACGGCCGACCGCACCGTCAGCGCAGGCCGAACGCCCGCGTGATGCGCTGGCTCACGGTGTTGCCGGCAGCGTCCCGCGCGGTGGTGCGCAGGCTCACGAAACCGGCGCCGGCCGGCGCCGCCAACGAGGTACGCCAGGCGTCCCCGTGCCGGCTCAGGCGCTGCTTGCGCCAGGTCGCCCCGTCGTCGTAGGACACCTCGACGGTCACCGCGCCGACCGTGCCCGAGACGCCGGGCAGGTGGCCGGCGACCACCGTCAGCGGCGCGCGCCGCGACGCCGTCCCGGCGGAGTCGAGGGCCACCCGGTAGTCCAGCTGGATCATCGGCAGCACCGACGACGACTCCTCCCCGGTGGCGGCCGAGGTGAAGCCCCACTCGGTGCGGGTCTGCCGGGAGTACGGGTTGGTCCAGGCGGCCCTGTCGTTCTCCACCACCAGCCGGTACGGCAGACGCTGCGCGGCCAGACCGGAGACCTGGAGATACTCGGCGTTGCCCCAGTTCAGCTCCCGGTCCCCCTGGTACAGGGTGGTCCGGTTGACCATGTCGTAGTTGGCCCGCGCCTCACCGATGTGCCCACCCCCGTCGCCCCAGCCGGGCGCGGGCAGGTAGACGGTGTCCAGGTAGCGCACCGGCACGTAACCCCCACCCATCCGGGGTCGCTGGATCGGCCCGAACCACTCGACGGCGCTCGGCCGACCGGCCGGGTAGGTGGCCACCTCCATCAGGTGCTGTCCGGTCTCGCCGACGATGTACGCGTCGTCGATCCACCGCTCGCCGGCGGTCACCCAGTCGGTGCGCCGGCCCTGGGCCGGGACGGTCTCCTGGTTGCCCGAGGCCAGGCCCTTCCAGACGTCGGTGCGGAACTCCAGCGCCTTGCCCGGCCGGTAGTTGCGGAACTCCACGTCGACCCGGGCCAACTCCCGCTTGGCGGGCCGGTAGGTCGGGTCGGCCGGCACGGTGCCCGTCCAGTGGTGCGCCACGTCGTACAGGTAGGTGGTCTCCGGGTGCGACTCGGCGGCCAGCCGCACCGGGCCGTGGCCCAGCGCCGCGATGAGCTGGTCACCCTCGTCGGCGGTCAGCGTCGCCACGGTCACCGGGGCCGGGCTCTGCGGACTCCACGGCGTCTCGTCCCACGGGTCGAGCCGACCGACGCCGTCGTTGACCACCAGCAGCAGCGTCGCGCCGGCCGCCGCGACGAGCCGCGCCTGGGTGGCGATGTCCACGGTGTCACTGCGCCGCACCACCACCGCCCGGTCCCGGACCGGACGCTTGGCCAGCCCGGCCGCCGTCGCGTCGGCGACGTAGACCGCGTCCACCTGGCGACGACCGGCCGGCAGCGCGGGGGTCGCCCGCTTCACCAGCAGATCGTCGTACGAGCGGCCGGCGGCGGAGATCGTCAACGCCGGCTGTTCGAGCCGCCACCGGGCGCCGAACTCGAACTCGCCGTCGGTGACCTTGCGGCTCGTCGGCAACGCCCACATGCTGTCGTACGAGTCGTTGGGCAGCACCTGACTCTCGGTGAGACCGTTCGCGGTGGACCGGTGGATGTCCATCCGCAGCGAGGTGGCGGTGACCTGCTGCGGCACCATGGCCCGTACCTGCCGGGCGGCCCGCGCGTCCAGGGTGACGGTGCGGTCGCGGTCCAGGTTGACGTCGGTGAAGCTGAGCATCGCCATGCCCCGGGAGCGCGGGCCGTTCACGCCGCGCACGTCCGCCGTGATCCAGCCGGTCCAACTCGCCACCGGCAGCCGCAGCGTGGCGGTGCCGCTCTCGGGCAGGTCCACGGCGGTGAACAGCCCGTCGGTGGTGAGGATGACCTTGCCGACGAGCGGTTTGCCGTCCCGGTCCTTGGCGACGAGCGTCAGGTTCTGCCGCTGGCCCTCCTTGCCGGCGCCGATCAGCGTCCGACCACGGACCGTGCCAGCGTCGTCGGTGGCGACGATCATGCCGCTGACCTGCTTCTCCACCGGCAGCTTGTCGTACGCCGCGGTCAGCTTCACCGTGGCGGTGCCGCCGGCGGGCACGGTGACCGTGTCGGCGGAGAGGGCGAAGAGGCCGGCCGGCGCGGCGGCCGCGTCGAGAGCCAGCTTCAACGTGATCGGGGCGCTGCCGAGGTTCGTGTAGGTGACCGTCCGGTCGACGGTCATCCCCGGCTCTTGCGGCCAGGCCTGGAAGCCGGAGTAGGCGCTCGGGGTGGCGAAGACGGTGGCCCGGGTGGCGGCAACCGCGTCGACCCGGCCGGCACCCGCCTGGTACGGGGTGTACCCGGGGGTGGCCTTGACCGTGCTGACAAGCGCCTCCTTGATGCGCTGACCGGTCCAGTCCGGGTGCGCGGCGGCGACAAGCGCCGCCGTGCCGGCCACGTGCGGGGTGGCCATCGAGGTGCCGCTCATCAGCGTGTAGTCCCCCGACCCACCGCGTACGTAGTGGGAGCGGGCCGCGAGGATGTCCACGCCCGGCGCGGTGATCTCGGGCTTGAGCCCACCGTCGCCGGCCCGGGGCCCCTGACTGGAGAACTCGGCGAGGTGGTCGGTCGAGTCGACGGCGCCCACCGTGAGCGCGGAGTTCGCCGCACCGGGGCTGCCGATGCTGTTCGGCCCGCCGTTGCCGGCGGCGATCACGAACAGGGCGCCGGTCTCGGCGCTGAGCCGCTCGACGGCCTGGCTCATCGGGTCACTGCCGTCGGTGGCCTCACCGCCCAGGCTCATGCTGACGACCCGGGCCTTCTGCTCGCGGGCCGCCCACTCCATGCCGGCGATGATCCAGGAGTCCTGCCCGCTGCCCTCGCTGTTGAGCACCTTGCCGATGTGCAGGCGGGCGCCGGGGGCAACACCCCGTTCGACTCCGCCGGACGCGGCGCCGCTGCCGGCGATCGTCGAGGCGACGTGCGTCCCGTGGCCCTTGTAGTCGAGGATGTCCGGCTCCGTGGGCACGAAGCTGCTGGACTCGGCGATCTGACCGGCGAGGTCCGGGTGCTCGGCGTCGGCACCGGAGTCGAGGACCGCGACGTCGACACCGGCGGCGGTGTTGCCCCCGGCCCAGACGTCCGGGGCGCCGATCTGCGCGGTGGAGTCGGCCAGGTCGGCGCGCACCCGTCCGTCCAGCCAGACCTTGGCGATGCCGTTGGCGAGGGTCGGCGCGGCACCCGTACGCCGGGCCGCGCCGGCGGTGAGGGCGGTCCAGAACCGGTCGGCGGTGGCGCGCTGGCGAGTCAGCGCGGCGCCCCGAACGCTGTCGAGCGGACGGACCAGCTCGCCACCGTCCACTGTGGGGCGGGTGCGGGCGCGGGCCGCCGCGTCGGTCATGGTGACGATCAGCGGCAGCTTGTCCGTGTGCGCGTCGTCGTAGCCGTCGGCGATCAGCTCGGTGACGTTGAACAGTTGGCGGTCCAGCACGCCGCTTGTGACGTACGGCAGCGCGGCGTCCGGGTAGACGTACGTGTCGCCGTCGAGCACGGTGCGGTGGAAGGTCGGCGTGCTGCCGTCCGGGCGGCGCACTGTCGACACGGTGCTGCCGTCCGCGGCGGTCGTCACCGTGACCGTGTCACCGGTGATCAACGTGACGGTGGACGCCCGTCCGGCAGCGGCCGGGGGAAGGCCGGTCGGGTGGTCGGGGATGGTCGGCGGGGCGGCGGACGCCCCCGCGGCGGGTGGGGTAAACCCGGCCGCCAGGGTGAGGGCGGTGCCGAGGGCGATCAGCCCGGATCGGCGACGCCGGCGAGACAGAGCCAAGATGACCTCTTTGCGTCGAGAAGTGGTACGCAGCACAGCATCGACGCATCACCCACCCCCACCGCGCCCCACACCCCGACGCACATACGCCATGTCACAACCCCGCCACCAACCCACCCACTCCCCCCCGCCCCCACTCCCCCGCCCGCGTCCCGCCCTCCCCGCCCTCAGCGCACCGTTGATCATGGAGTTATAGCCGACCGTCGCGGCGTGTCGTGACAACAACCTCATGATCAACCGCCCCGCCGCCCAGCGGCGGGGCGGCGGGGCGGGGGCGGGACGGCGGGGGCGGGGGGCGGGGGTGGGCGGGAGGGTTAGAGGGAGGGGCTGGTCAGCTTGGCGAGGGCGTCGAGTTGGGTGGGGTCGGAGAGGGCCGAACCGACGGCTGCCACCCGTACGCCGGCCTGGAGGAACGCGCCGGCGTTGCTGGCGTCCAGGCCGCCGGTCGCGACGAAGCGCAACTGCGGCAGCGGGCCGGCCATCGCCTTGAACCAGGCCGGCCCGAGCGTGATCGCGGGAAACGCCTTGAGCCAGGTGAGGCCGTGCCGCAGCGCCTGCTGGGCCTCGGTGGGAGTGGCCACGCCGGGCAGGTGCGGCAGGCCACGCGCGGCGGCCGCGTCGGCGATCGTGAGGTCGAGGCCGGGCGCCACGGTGAACCTGGCGCCCGCGTCGGCGGCCGCGGCGACCTGCTCGGCGTCGAGCACGGTGCCCGCGCCGACGATCCGGCCCCGCTCGGCGCCCGCCTCGACGGCGGCGCGCAGCGACGGTACGGCGTCCGGGGTGGCCACCGGGACCTCCACCACGTCGATGCCGAGGTCCCAGGCGCGCTCGGCGAGCCGAACGGTCTCGGCGACCGGCAGGCCGCGCAGGATCGCCATCACCCGGGCGCCGCCGAAGATGTGCTCGAAATCCGCTGTGGTCATGGTGCACTCCATCCGAGATCGCGGTGAATCTGTTGCCTGCTGGCCCGGTCGAACGCCGACCTGGCCCGGTCGAACGCCGACCTGGCCCGGTCGGGAGCCGAGGGCGCTCCTCAGGCCGCCGCCAGCGCGCCGGTCAGGTCGAGTGGCGACCAGGCCTCGACGGGGGCGTCGATCAGCCGCTCGAACCAGGCCCACGGCGGGACCGGGGCGTTGTCGCCGCTGCTGGTCAACGCCTGCGCGGCGACGAGGTGACCGAGGCGCAGGCGGCGCACGGGGTCGAGGCCGCGCAGCAGCCCCGCCAGGTAGCCGGCCGCGAACGCGTCTCCGGCGCCGACCGGTTCCACAACCGCCACCAGGGGCGCGCGGACGAAGACCGGCTCGGCGTCCCGGCGCAGCGCGGTGGCACCCACCGCGCCGTCCTTGACCACCACCGTCTCCGGGCCGGGCAACAGCCGGCGTACGGCCGCCGGGTCGGCGGTGCCCCACAGCGTCTCCGCCTCGTCCTGACCGACGAAGACCAGGTCGCTGCGGTCGGCCAGGTCGCGCAGCACCTCGGCGGCCTGCTCGGCGGGCCACAACCGACCCCGGTGGTTGACGTCGAAGCTGACAAGCGCACCGGCCAGTGGCCGGTCCGCCACGGCGTGCTCGACAAGCTCCCGGCAGGAGGCGGAGAGCACCGGCGTGATCCCGGACAGGTGCAGCACACGGGCGCCGGCCAGACCCGGCGCGGCCAGCGTGCCGGGGTCCATCCGGGAGGCCGCCGAACCCGCCCGGTAGTAGTGCACGGCGGTGCCCTCGGGGCCGGGGTCCTTGACGTAGAGGCCGGTGGGGGCGGTCGGGTCCACGCTGACGTGGTCGACGCGGACGCCTGTCGCGGCGACGTGCCGGACGACGGCCCGACCGAAGGGGTCGTCGCCGACCCGGCTCACCCAGGCCGCCCGGTGCCCCAGCCGGGCCAGGTAGCCGGCCACGTTGGACTCGGCGCCGCCGACCGAGACGGCGACCTGTCCGGCGTGTTCCAACGGCTCGCCGGGCGCGGGGCAGAGCACCACCATCGTCTCCCCGACCGCGGCCACCTCGATCGGCGCGGGGCCCGCCGGGACGGTCGCGTCGTCGGGTGGGGAGTCGGTCGGCATCGGGGCACACGTCCTCGCGGCGGGGATCCTGGGCGCCGCCGAGCCTAGGTGTTCCGGCGCGAGACGGGCAACCCGTCATACGTCACACCTCGATGATCAGGGCACCGTCAACCCGTACGCGGCCAGCACCTCCCCGATCGGCTGGTAGTAGGTGGTGCCGCCGGCGGTGCAGTTGCCGCTGCCACCGGAGAGGATGCCGAGAATGGTGCCTGTCGATGCCACGTAGAGCGGTCCGCCGCTGTCGCCCGGCTCGGCGCAGATGTTGGTGCGGATCAGGCCGTAGATCACGCCGGTGGCGTAGTTGACCGTCTGGTTGAGGCCGGTGACGGTGCCGCACCGCACGCCTGTGGTGACGCCACTGCGACAGACCGCCTGACCGACGTACGCGGTGCCGGGCCGTTGGATGGTCAGCAGACCGGGGTAGGTGTAGACCGCGCTGGGATGGGCGATCCGGCCGGTGTAGCGGATCAGCCCGTAGTCGTTCGTGGGATAGCTGGTGGCGGTCCGGGTGCCGAGCACCGTGGTCTGGGCACTGTCGGCGTACCAGGTGGCGGCGGCGGTGGTGCAGTGCCCGGCGGTGATCACGTAGTAGGTGCTGCCGCTGCGCGCGTTCGCGCCGAGCGAGCAGCGCGCCCCACCGCCGTAGATGCCCTGGCCGGCGGCGATCAGCGGGCGCAACGTTCCGGGTTCGCGGCGCAGCAGCACGCCGGCCCGGTCGGCGGTCGCCCGCAGCGTCGCCAGCTCGGCGGGGGCCACGGTGTCGTCGACGGTGAGGGTCATCCGGCCGGTGGCGGGGTCGAGGCCCCAGGCGGTGCCCGCGGTGCGTACCCCGGCGAGTGTGGCCGCCGCGTCGGCGGCCCGGTCGGGGGCGGCGGCGCGCGCCGTGCTGGGCGCGACGAGCAGGAGGGTGGTCAGGACGAGGGCGACGAGCGGGGAGCGGCGCATCCGAACCTCCGCGAGGATCGAGCATGATGGATGTCCTCAAGCATCGCCCCGGGTCCGACGCCGTGGCAACCTCGGGCCGTCCCCGCACCGGCCGGTGCGGAATCGCCGATCCGCGGACGGGCCCCGCCGACGCCGCCGATAATCCTCGGGAACACGGCGGGAGGCCGGGCATGACCACCGGAGAAGATGCGGCGCTGGTACGCCGGATGGAGGGGTCGACCCGGGCCACGCTGCTGGAGTTGCTCTTCGACGTGGTCTTCGTGGCCGCCCTCGCGCTGCTGTCGACACTGTTGACCGAGGAGCACACCTGGTCCGGCAGCGCCAAGGTGCTGCTGATGCTGACGGCCATCTGGTGGACCTGGTCGCTCACCGCGACCACCACCGAGTTCTACAACCCGCGGCAGCGCCCGATCCAGGCCGTCCTGATGATCGCCATGGTCGGTTCGGTGGGGATGGCGGTGGCGCTGCCGATGGTCAGCGTCGCGCACCTGCTGCTCTTCGTGATCTCGTACGTCGGCACGCACGTGAGTCGCTGCGTCATCCTGGTCGTCGCCCTGCACCGGCAGGGACACCAGACGGCCAGGGAGCGGGCCACCCGGTTTCTCTTCTGGTTCACGGTGTCCGGTGTCTTCTGGGTCACCGGCGCGCTGTCGCACAGTCCGAACTGGGGGCTCTGGACCATCGCCATCACGATCGACCTGGTCGCCTCGGCGGCCCGCTACCCCACGCCCCGGCTGGGCATGGTGCCCATCGACCAGTACAAGCGGATCACCGGGCACCTGGGCGAGAGGTACCAGCAGTTCGTCATCCTGGCCCTCGGCGACATCGTGCTGTTGCCGACCCTGCAGGTCAGCCGGGGCGACCTCGAGTTCTTCCGGGTCCTCGCCCTGCTCTGCGCGTTCGCCACCATGCTGCTGCTCTGGCAGATCTACGTCTTCCGCGCCAGCGAGTTGATGGTGGCGGCCGAGGCCAGGGCGCACCGACCGGTGCGGCTGGCTCCGTACACCCATCTGGTGCTGCTGGGCGGTGTGGTCGCCACGGCGGCCTCGTTCGAGATGGTCGTTCACCATCCGACCGGGACGACACCTGTGCGGTGGCTCGTGTTGATCCTCGGCGGTCCGACGCTGTTCGTGCTCGGCCGCGTCCTGCTCGCCCTGCTGGTGGGCTGGAGCGTGCCGTGGCGGCGAGTGGCCTGGCAGCTCACGCCACTGCTCGTGCTGCCGTGGGCCGGCGGTTGGCCGCCGCTGCTGGTCGCCGCCGTCGTGGCGCTCGCGCTGGCCGGTCACATCTTCGTCCCCGCCGGAGACCGGGAGACCGCGCCCGGGTTGAACGTCCGGCGGGCCGAGGACGCCTGACCTCGGGCGAGGTGCGCGAGCCCACCAGGCCGCCCTCCTCCCCCGACCGGCGGGAATCGCCGATCCGGGGACGTCCGCGCCGGGGCCACCGATAATTCTCCGAAGACACGGCGGGAGGCCGGGCATGACCACCGGAGGCACCGCGGCACTGGTACGCCGGCCGGACGGGTCGACCCGGGCCACGCTGCTGGAATTGCTGTTCGACGTGGTCTTCGTGGCTTCCCTCGCGCTGACCTCGACGCTGCTCGCGGGACGCCACACCTGGTCCGGCGCGGCGACGGTGCTGCTGATGCTGACGGCGATCTGGTGGACCTGGTCGGTCACCTCCACCACCACCGAGTTCTACGACCCGCAGCAGCGCCCGATCCAGGTCATCCTGATGGTCGCCATGGTCGGGGCGGTGGGGATGGGCGCGTCGCTGCCGAAGATCACCAGTGGGCACGCGCTGGTCTTCGCCATGGCGTACGTCGGCACGCACGTGATTCGCGGCATCATCCTGATCACGAGGTTGTACCAGCAGCGACACCGGTCGGCCATGATCCGCGCGACCCGGTTCCTGTTCTGGTTCCTGGTGTCCGGCGTCTTCTGGATCACCGGTGCGCTGTCCGGCGAGGTGAACTGGACCCTCTGGGTCGTCGCCGTCACGATCGACCTGGTCTCCGCGGCGGCCCGCTATCCCACGCCCGGGCTGGGCCGGGTGCCCTTCGACCAGTACGAGCGGACCACGGCGCACCTGGGCGAGCGGTATCAACAGTTCGTCATCCTGGCCCTCGGCGACATCATCCTGGTGCCCACCCTGCAGGTCAGCCGGGGCGAGTTCGCCGGACTCCGGGTCGCCGCGCTGTTCTGCGCGTTCGCCATCATGCTGCTGCTGTGGCAGGTCTACGTGTTCCGGGCCGGCGAGTTGCTGGAGGCCGGGGCGCGGGCGGGCCGTCCGGCGCGGGCGGCTCCGTACACCCATCTGGTGATGCTGGCCGGCGTGGTCGCCACTGCGGCCTCGTTCGACCTGGTCGTCACCCGGCCGACCGGCCGGACACCGGTGGGGTGGCTCCTCCTGATCCTGGGTGGCCCGGCGCTGTTCGTGATTGGTCGCGTCCTGTTCACCCTGCTGGTGTCGATGATCGTGCCGTGGCGGCGAATGCTCTGCCTGCCGGTGCCGCTGCTGACCCTGCCCTGGGCCGGCCAGTGGCCGCCGCTGCTCGTCACCACGTTCGTGGCGCTCGGGCTGGCGGCGCACATCCTGATACCGGGAGCGGCCCGGGAGACGACGCCCGGTCTGCGGGTGCGGCAACCCGACGACTGACGGTCAGCCGAAGCGCTGGCCGGCCCACTCGGCGAGGTCCCGGGCACACGCGTCCACCGACTCCCGCCACGTGCGCGCCGCGCCGTCTCCCGCCTCGTCGCTCACCTGCTTGACGAGTCGGCAGGGCACACCCGCCTGCGCGGCGGCCCACGCCACCGCGTACCCCTCCATGTCGACCAGGTCGGCGCGCCGCGCCAACCGGTCCCGCGCCGCGTCGTCGGCCACGAACGTGTCACCGGTGGCCAGCACCGCGCCCTCGGCGGCCAGGGTCAGCGGCGCCCCGTAGGTCTCGCCGGTGAGCGTGCGCAGCAGGTCGGTGTCCAGGTCGTGCTGGAGCACGGTGGCGACCTCGTGGATGCCGGCCCACCCGGGGCGCAACGCGCCCGCCGTACCCAGGTTGAGCAGCAGGGCGGGGCGCGGCCCGGCGGCCAGCACCGCGGCCACCGCGCTGGCGGCGTTCACCTTGCCCATGCCGGTCAGCAGCACCGGCAGCTCGGGAGGGAGGTAACGGGCCTCCTCCCCGACGGCGAGCACCACGAGCGGACGATCGGCGCGGACCGTACCCCGAAGATTCACCGGAGCATCGTACGAGGTCAGCTCCGCAGGGGTGGGTTCAGTCCTTGGTGAAGCGGTAGAGGACGAAGTCCTTCTCCGCCCCGCAGGCGATCACGTGGGTGTTCCACGAGCAGGACGCGCTGCGGACGTCCTTCAGCTCGCCCAACTCGTCGACCTCACCGGATTCGGTCCACACCCCGGCGAGCACGCGGTTGTCGGCGAACGTGCTGGGCGCCTTGGCGAAGACCAGCAGGTTGCCCTCGTCCAGCCGGACCCCCACACCGCCCCGGTTCCGCAACACCGGCTCGCCGGCGGCGTCGAAGAGGGTGACCGCCGGCTCCGGGTACTCCCGCTGGGCGAGCACCTGCTCCCCCACCGGCACCAGGTCGGTCACGCCCGGCGCGGGCCAGTGCGCCGCCTGTTCGCCCTCGGTGGCCGCCACCACCTCGGTGCGCTGGGCGTCGTTGTTCGGCACCTGCAACAGGCAGGCCCGCCGCTCACCGCACGCCACGAGTGCCTTCGCGCGCTGCTCGTCGTTCCCGGAGCGGTAGAGCACCACAGGTTCCGCGTCGGACCCCAGGTCGTACGCCAGCAGCTGGTACCCGCCCTCGCTGGCGGCCACGAACAGGCGGTCCTCGTGGGCGACCACCAGATCGTCGAGGTCGGCGACGTTGCCCCACTGGCGCAGCACGGCGCCGGATGCCAGGTCGAGCAGCCGCACGGACCGGTCCGCACCCACCTGGATGAGTCGCCGCCCCTTGCCCGTCCACGGGTTGCGGGGCGCGCCGTCGAGGAAGGCCGGTCCGCCCGCCGCCTCGTCGCTGCCCACCGGCCGGACCACTGTGCGGCTGCCGTCGTACTGGTCGCGGGGGTTCGGCTTGGTCCACTTCTGGGTGCCGTCGCTCAGGCGCAGGCCGACCAGTTGGGCCGCGCCACGATCCACGAGCACCGCCGTGTCGTCGGCGACGTAGATGTCGTCGTCACCGCGGACCGTGCGCTGCCAGCGCTGGGCGCCCGAACGACCGTCCAGGACGGCCAGTGGGCGCGGCGTGCTGTCCCCGGGTGCGTCGGCGAGGACCATGACCGCCCCGGGGACGGCGATGATCGCCTCCCAGTCGTCGGCCCGCACGTCGGTCGCCCTGCGCCACAGCTCGTCGCCGGTGCCGGTGTCGACGGCCACCACCTCCAGCCGGTCGTCCGGCAGGGGGAACCCGAGGTAGGCCTGGTCGTCGAGCACGGCCGTCCACATGTCGGCCGGTCGCTCGCCGCCGGCCTTCGGCCGGGACAGTTCGCGCAGCGCCGCGAACTCCAGATCGGGGTAGCGGTCCCGGGTCAGGTACAGCGTGACGGCGGCGCCCACCCCGAGCAGGGCCAGCACCGCGCCCAGCACCACCCAGCGCGCCCGCCGCCAGCGCGCCGCGCCGGGCGAACCCGCCGGCGCGGCACCCGCCCCTCCCGGTGCGGGCGGACCCGCCGGCGGCGCGGGGGGACCGGCCCAACCCGGACCCGCCGGCGCGGCCGAGCCTGGCCAGGGCTGCGACGGTACGGCCGGCCCGGGCGACGGCGCGGGCGGACTCACCGGAGCCGGTGCGGGCGGGGCGAGCTGCGGCCCGGCGTACGCCGGCAGCGGTCGGCGCAGCGGCAGGTCGGTCAGCGCGCCCTCGGCCACCGGCAGCTCGGGCTGGTCGAGCACCGTCGGCGCGACCCCCAGTTCGGTGTGCAGCATCCGGGCCACCAGCGGGATCCGCGACGAGCCACCGACGAGGAACAGCCCGGCGAGTTGGTCGGGGCTGAGCCCGGCCGCGGCGATCACCTCCCGGGCCCGCTCCACGGCGCGGCGCAGCAGCGGAGTGGCCACCCGCTCGACGTCGGCCCGGGTGAGCTGGACGGCTTCGGCCACCCCCGGCACCGCGACGGGCGCCACCGTCGAGCGGGACAGCGTCTCCTTCGCACCTCGTACCTCGTCCCAGAGCCGCACCTGGTCACGGCGCTGCGCCGGGTCCTCCGGCCGGATCAGCCGGGCCCACTGCGCGGCGTGCCGTTCCCCGAGCAGCTCGCCGACCCGCTGCACCAACGCGGCGTCGAGGTCCAGGCCGCCCAGGTCCGGCAGGCCACCGTCGGCGACCACGCTGAAGCCGGAGTCACCCCACGGGTCCGCGCCCTCGTTGCGCAGCACCGCCACGTCGAGCGTCCCGCCGCCGAAGTCGAACACCGCTATCGCGTCGCCGACCGGCACCGGACGATGCAGCACCTGCGTGTAGTAACGGGCGGCGGCCACCGGTTCGCGCAGCAGCCGGGTGCCCGGCGGCGTCGGCCCGGCCAGGGTGTGCTCGGCCACCTGCGGCCAGCCCGCCAGCAGCAGGGCGTCGGCGAGCACCTGCCGCCGCGTCTCGTCCCAGGCGGCCGGGCAGGTCAGCACGGCCGGAGGCAGAAACCCCACGGCGCCCACCGCGGCCCGCGCGACCGCCGCCAGCACCGCGGCGAGCAGGTCGGCCGGCGGGTACGAGCGGTCGCCGAGCACCACCGTCGGCTCGTCCACCCGACGCTTCGGGTTCGCCTCGAACCGGGCCGGGTCCGTCTGCGCCAACCGCCGGGCGTCCCACCCGGTGTGCAGGGTGCCGTCCGGGTCGGCGTACACGGCGGAGGGGCTGAGCGGTTGACCGTCCATCAGCAGCGGTCGGGTCCGCCCGTCGGGCCAGCGCAGCACCGCGACCGTGTTGGACGTACCGAGGTCGACGCCGAGGGCGAAACCCTCGTGCTGGCCTGCCATCTGCCCGATACCTCCGCCGTGACGAGGGGAACTCGACCCCGCATCGTACGCAGGCAACGCCGCACCGCTGATCAGTCGGTCAGGTGCCGTACCCCGACGACCTCCCCGCCGCTGGTCTCCCCGGTGGGGCGGAAGCCGAGCTTGAGGTAGAACCGCTCCGGGCCGTCCGCCCCCGGTTCCCACGTCGTGAACACGCGGTCGTGCCCGCGTTCGCGCGCCTCGGCGCAGACGGCCCGCACCGCGAAGCGGCCGTACCCGCGACCCTGGTGCTCGGCGGCGATGTTCAGCCGCCACAGGCCCGAGCGCCTGTCGTCCGGGCTGTCCGGGTTCCACACGATGTCGAAGAAACCCATCAGGAAGCCGACGATGTCGTCACCCTCGACGATCAGCCGTGGCCACGCGACGTCGGGCTGCGCGTACGCCTCGGCAAGGGACCAGGCGACCGGGGACGAGAACTTCTCCTGGTCCGGTCGCACGCTCACGCGGCAGGCGGATTCCACGTTGTCCGGGGTGATCTGCACGAGTCGCGGCACGCCGGCCACCCTATCGGTCGTGGCCGGGCCGGGCGGACTACTGCCAGCTCGGCCGGGCGGACTACTGCCAGCTCGGCCGGGCGGCCAGGACGCGGTCCCAGTCGACGGTCCGGGCCCACTCGGCGTAGCGGTGCCAGGTCACCTCCGGGTACCTGGCGCGCAGCCCGTCGATGTCGACGAAGTCGGTGTTCTCCTCGAACCGCTGGAACATGTCGGCGATCTCGTCGCCGGCCCACTGCCGGACCTGGTCCAACGGCATCTGCTGGTACGGGATCTCGCGGCCGAGCACGTCGCCGAGGATGCGGGCGGCCTCGTCGCCGGTGACCCGGTCGGAGGCGACGTCGATCCGTTCGCCGACGAACAGGTCCGGGTGCTCGACGGCGTGCACCGCGAGGCCGGCGATGTCGCGGACGGTCACCTGGTCCAGGGGCTTGCCGGCGGTGAGTGGGTTGGCCAGGACACCGTCGGTCAGGCGGCTGAACCCGACGTTGAGCGCGTTCTCCATGAAGTACACCGGCCCGAGGACCGTCGCCCGGACCCGCTGGTCCCGCAGGTACGCCTCGACGAGCTGCTTGCTGTCGGCGTGGTCGAGGTCGGTAGGCGTCGACCGGCCGGCGCCGCGGACGGACGAGTAGACGAGGTGCGCGTCGGCGCGGGCCGCGACGTCGACCAGGTGGCGGCCCTGGGCGACCTCCTCGTCCCTACCGCCGGCCCCGAACGGCACGGACAGACCGAAGATCGCGTCGACGCCCTTGGCGGCGTCGGCCAGGCCCTCGGGGTGGGCCAGGTCGCCGGTGACCAGCCGGACTCCGGCGGTGGACAGCGTCACCGCGGCGGGCGACTCGGGCGACCGCACGTAGGCGACGACGTCGTGGCCGTGCTCGAGCAGCAGGTCGGCGACGGCACCGCCCTGTTTGCCGGTGGCGCCGATGACGAGAACGTGTGCCATGAGGGTGCTCCCCTGATTCGCGGTTCTGGACGCCGCCGATTCTCTGGCCTCAACCTCGATTGAGGTCAAGCCCTAGGCTTGGTCCCATGCCCAGGGCTCGCACCACGTTTCACGAACTCACCGTCGGCCAGGTCGCCGACCGCAGCGGCGTCGCGATCTCCGCGCTGCACTTCTACGAGCGCAAGGGCCTGATCCGCAGCAGCCGGACGGCGAGCAACCAGCGCAGGTACAGCCGCGACACGTTGCGCCGGGTGGCGTTCATCCGGGCCTCCCAACACGTCGGCATCTCGCTCACGGTGATCCGGGAGGCCCTCGACCGGCTGCCGAGCGAGCGCACCCCGACCCGCGACGACTGGGCTCGCCTGTCCGCCGACTGGCGCGGCGTCCTCGACGAGCGGATCGCGCACCTGCGGGCACTTCGGGACGACCTCAGCGCGTGCATCGGGTGCGGCTGCCTGTCCCTGCGGGCCTGCCACCTGACAAACCCCCGCGACGTGTTGGGCCGCGAGGGCCCCGGCGCCCGCCGCCTGCCGACGCCGCGGTGACGCGCCTCCGGCACGGGCAGACGGTGTCAGCCCTCGGTGCAGCGGTCGGACAGGGCGTAGCGCAGCAGCACCACGTCGCCGATCTGGCGGGCCTCGGCCAGCCGGGCGCGCCGGCCCGGGTGCCAGGGGAAGCGCCCCTCGCCGACGAACCGGGGCGCCCGGCCATCGCCGACGAAGAGCGGGGCGACCACCAGGTGCAGCTCGTCGGCGAGACCGGCGGCGAGGAACTGGGCGTGCACCGTCCCGCCGCCCTCCACCATCAGCCGCCGTACGCCCCGCGCGTACAGGTCGGTCAGCAGCCAGGCCGGGTCGACCGGCTCCCCCGCGTCCACCACCGTGGCCAGTCGACCGATGCGTTCCTCGGTCTTCTCCCGCACGCTCGTGGCGCAGTAGACGAGCCGGGTGGGGTCACCGGCGGTGAAGAACCGGGCGGTCGGGTCGAGGTCACCATGGGCGGTCAGGGTGACCTTCGTGGGCGAGGCGGGCCGCCCGCACGCCACCCGTTCGGCCCGACGGCTCGCCGAACGCACCAGCAGCCGGGGATCGTCGCGGCGGACGGTGCCGGCGCCGACAAGTATCGCGTCGCAGCTGGCCCGGACCGCGTCGACCCGGTCCAGGTCGTCGTCGTTGGACAGCAGCAACCGCTTGTCGGACGCGTCGTCGATGTACCCGTCGATCGAGGTGGCGCAGCTGAGCAGCACGTACGGCCGCGTCGGCGCCGGTGTGCCGCTCACTTGTCGACAGGCAGGTCGGGCGCGGCCGAGACGATCTCCGCCGCCTTGGCGGCCTTCGCCGCCAGGTAGTCGGCGTTGGCCGGCGAGAGGAAGACGCTCGTGGGCACCTGTTCGACGACGTCCACGCCGAGGCGGGTCAGCTGCACGGCCTTGTCCGGGTTGCTGCTCAGCAGTCGGATCCGCGGCACCCCCAACGCGGTGAGCATCTGCGCGGCGGCGCTGTAGTCCCGCTCGTCCTCACCACGGCCCAGCGCGACGTTCGCCTGGTAGGTGTCCAGCCCGGCGTCCTGCAACGCGTACGCGTCGAGCTTGGCGTACAGGCCGATGCCCCGCCCCTCCTGCCGCAGGTAGAGCAGGAAACCACCGGCCTCGGCGATCCGCTGCACCGCCTCGCGCAGTTGCGGCCCGCAGTCGCAGCGTTGGCTGCCGAACACGTCGCCGGTCAGGCACTCGCTGTGCGGGCGGACCAGCGGCGGCTCTCCCCCGGCGGCGAGCCGGTCCAGCGCGCCCGCCCAGTCACCCAGGCCGAGCGCGAGGTGCTCCCGGCCGTCGACCAGGCCCTTGAACGAGAACACCCGGACCGTCGTGGCGTAGCCGTCGGGAAACGTCAACGGCACCGTGACCTGCGTACGGATCGTGGCGACCGGCAATGATTCGGGCATGGGACTCCTCTGTCCGGCGCCACCGACGCGCGGCGACGCGTGTTCCTCACCACCGACTCAACAGCCGCCGACGGGGGCGGCTTCCCGGGCGGCGACCGGGTGTCGGTTCCGTCGCACCAGCAGCACCGCTGCTCCGGGCAGGCTGGCGACGAGGATCAGGGCACCGTAGACGGTGGCGGTGGCGACGCCCTCGGCCGCGCTGAGGCCGGCCGCGCCGAACACCCAGGCGGCCACCCCCTCCCGGGGGCCGAAGCCGGCGACGTTCAGCGGTAGGCCCATGGCGAGCAGGGCGAGCAGCGTCAGCGGCAGCAGCCGCGACAGCGGGGCGTCGGAGCCGGCGGTGCGGGCCGCCACCAGGAAGGTGGCCAGGTGACCGGCGACCATCACCGCGGAGGCGATCAGCACGCCGAGCCAGGTGCGCCGGGACAGCAGCCCGGATCGCACGTCCGCCCCCGCGGTGCGCAGCGCCCGCGCCCAGCGCGAGGGGCCGGCGTTCGGCACGGTCCGAGCCAGCAGCACGGCGACCAGCCCGGCCGCGACCAGCAGCGCGGCGGCGACCGGCAGATACGACCGCACCGGGGACGGGAAGGCGGCGAGCACCACGAGCGCGACGCCGACGAGCACCACCTGCCCGGCGGTACGTTCCCAGACCACCGCGCGGATGCCCCGGCTGACGTCACCGGCGTCCCGGCCGTGGCGGACCGCCCGGTGCACGTCGCCGAGCACCCCGCCGGGCAGGGTGGCGTTGAGGAAGACCGCCCGGTAGCAGTGCGCCACCGCGGTCGCCAGCGGCAGCCGTACGCCCAATCCGCCGGCGACCAGGCTCCACCGCCACGCCGCGCAGACCGTGGTGAGCACCCCGATGACAAGCGCGGCGGCCAACGCCGGCACGTCGATCAGCCGCACCCCGGCGAGGAACGGGCCGCTGCCCACCTGCCACAGCAGGACGGCGAGCAGACCCACCCCGCCGACCACTCGTGCCCAGGCCCAGAACATCGACGCCGGCCCTCCCCTTGAAGATCGTTCACCTGTACCAGTCCACGTACCCAGGGTGTGAACGGTTCATCCGCCCGCGAGGAGGTCGGTGTGTTCGACCTGGACGGTGAGCCGGCCGGCCGCCGCGTCGGCCAGCCGACGCCGGGCGTACTCCTCGGTCGGGCCGGCCAGGTCGGGACGCTGCGCGCGGGCCGCGGCCAGCCAACCCCGGAACCACTCGGCGGCCAGGTCGGCCTGCTCCGGGCCGAGCCGCCACGGGCTGGGCCGTTCCCGCACGTCGACGCCGCGTCGGGCGAACGCGGCGGCGGTGGCGGCGGCGGCGTCCGGGCCGAGCAGTCGTCGGCCGTCGACGGTACGTCGTTGGTGGTCGTTGAACGCGGCCTCGACCGCCGCGTCCAGCGGGTCGGCCGGGGTGAGTCGAACCCGCCCGGTCACCGAGACGGCGAACAGGGTGGGTCGGCCGACGCAGGCGGCCACCACGCGTTCGATCTCCTCGGCGGTCAGCATGTCCAGCAGTGCGGACGCGGTGACCAGGGAACCGTCGGCCAGATCGGCGGCGCCGAGCCGGGTGAGGTCGCCGCACCGGGTGCGTACGGTGACCGGCGCGCCGTCGGCGGCGACCACGCCGGTCATGCCCTCGGCGGCGCGGGCCAGCAGGTCGGCGTCGCGGTCGTGCAGCACCCAGTGCTGCGGGCCGGGCAGCCGGGTGGCCAGCCAGCGACTCATCGAACCGGTGCCGCTGCCCAGGTCGTGGATCACCGTCGGCGTGGCACCCGTCAGCCGGGGGCGTACGACGTCCAGCAGGTCCTCGGCGCGCGCCGCCGCGTCGGCCGGTTCCCGCAGGCGCAACCAGTCGGCGAACGGCAGGGTCTCCTCGACGGTCATCCCGCCACCTCCTCCAGCACGGCGGCCAGCGACGCGGTCGTCACCGACCAGTCGGTCAGGGTGTGCCGCCGGCCGACAGCCGCCGACCGCAGCTTGGCCCGCAGCAGGTCGTCGCCCAACCACCAGCTCAGCGCGCCGGCCAGGGCGGCCGGATCGTCAGGGGGCACCAGCAGTCCCGGCAGGTCACCGTCTGCGGTCCGGCCGAGCGCCTCGGGCAGGCCACCCACGCGGGTGGTCAGCACGGGCAGGCCCCGGGCCAGCGCCTCGGTGACGACCATGCCGTACGTCTCGCCCCGCGAGGGCAGCACCAGCAGGTCGGCCGCGGCGTACGCGGCGTCGAGTGCCGCCCCGGTCAGCGGCCCGGCCAACCGCACCCGGTCGGCGAGGCCCACGTCGGCGAGCTGGTCGCGCAGCCGGCGCACCAGATCGGGCTCCCGGGTCAGCGCGCCGGCGCAGACGAGCGTCCAGGGCACCTCGGCCAGCACCGTCAACGCGTCGACAAGCACGTCGTGGCCCTTGTGCCGGGTAACCGGGGCCACGCAGAGCAACCGGTCCCCGGCGGTCGAGCCGGGGGGCGCCAGCGGAGCGGCCGTGACGCCCGGTGGCACGACCCGGATCCGGTCGCGGCGCAGCGGGTGGCGCAGCAGCAGGCGGCGGCGGGTCCACTCGCTGGTGGTGACGACGGCCCGCGCGGCGGCCAGCGCCCGGCCCTCCGCCTCGTCGTCGAACGGCATGTGCACGAGGACGACCAGGCGCAACCGGTCGGCGTGCGGGGCGAGCAGGTCCGGCACGGTCGAGGCGACCAGACCGTCGAGCAGCACCACGGCGTCGTCCGGGGCGGCGGTGAGCACCGCGGCCAGTGCCGCCCGGTCGGCCGGCCCGGGGCTCGGCCAGGCCCCGGGCACCGCGTGCTCGTGCACCGCCCAGCCTCGGTCGGTGAGCCCCGCGCAGACGCGCCTGTCGTAGGTGTTGCCGCCACTGGGTGTGGCCGGGTCGTCGATGTCGCCGGGCAGGACGACGTGCACCGTACGGCCGGTGCTACCCGAGCCGGTGGCGGGCGTCGTCCGGCCCGCGTCTGTCACAGTGACCGCTCGTAGCTGGCCCAGGCGACGTGCGACTCGTGCAGGGTGACGGTGATGCCCGCCAGCTCGCGGGCGCCGGCGCCCAGTTGGCCGGCGTGCACCCGCTCGGCCAGCCGATCCGCGACCGTACGGGCCAGCACCTCGGTGGTGGTGTTCACCCCCGCGAAGGCGGGCTCGTCGTCGAGGTTGCGGTAGGTCAGCTCGCCGAGTACGGCCCGCAGCTGCTCGGTGGCCAGGCCGATGTCGACCACGATGCCGTCGGCGTCCAGGTCGGTGCGGCGGAACGTCGCGTCCACCACGAACGTCGCCCCGTGCAGGCGTTGGGCGGGACCGAACACCTCGCCCTGGAAACTGTGGGCGATCATCATGTGATCCCGAACGGTCACGCTGAACACGGTCACTCCCCGTCGTCGTAGGTGATGAGGTGGCAGAGCGCGGGCAGGTCGCCCGCGCTCAGGCTGGCGAGCACGTCGGGCAGCTCCGCGAACCGGGACGCGCCGGTGATCAGCGCGTCGAAGGCCGGATCGTCGAGCAGGTCCAGGGCGAGCGCCAGCCGGTCGGCGTAACTGCGCCGTCCCCGCCGGGCGGGAGCGACCATGCCGACCTGACTGCTGCGTACGGTGAGCCGACCGGAGTGGAACGACCCGCCCAGCGACACCTGCACCGGGCGGTCGCCGTACCAGCTCAGCTCGATGACAGTGCCCTCCGGCGCGAGCAGGTCCAGGGCCTGTTGCAGGCCGGCGCCGGTGGCGCTGGCGTGCACGACGAGGTCCCGGTCGCCGCTCGCGTCGGCCGGTTGGGCGAACTCGACGCCGAGCGCGCCGGCCACCCCGGCCCGGCGGGCATCGGTGTCGACGAGTTCGACCTGCACACCGGGAAACCGGGCGAGCAGGGCGGCGACGCAGCAGCCCACCATGCCCGCGCCGATCACGGTGACCCGGTCGCCGACCAGGGGCGCGGCGTCCCAGAGCGCGTTGATCGCGGTCTCCACCGTGCCGGCGAGCACCGCGCGGGCGGGTGGCACCCCGTCCGGTACGGGCACCACCGCGGTGGCCGGCACGACGTACGCGCTCTGGTGCGGGTGCAGGCAGAACACCGTGCGGCCGAGCAGTTCCGGCGGGCCGTGCTCGACCTCGCCGACGCTGAGGTAGCCGTACTTCACCGGGCCGGGGAAGTCACCCTCCTGAAAGGGCGCGCGCATCGCCGCGTACTGGTCGGTGGGCACCCGGCCGGCGAAGACAAGCGTCTCGGTGCCCCGGCTGACCCCGGAGTAGCGGGCCCGGACCAGCACCTCGTCGGGGCCTGGCGTCGGGAGCGACACCGGCCGGATCTCCGCCGTGCCGGGCTCGCGCACCCAGCAGGCGTACGCCTCGCGGATCACCGTCGCGCACCTCACCTCTTACTCCCGGCCGAACAGCGCGGCCGTCCCCGGTCGGGGTCGTCGATCATAAACACGGAGGTACCGCGTCCACAGTTCGACGTTCTCCGGTGATCGGCCGAGGACGCTGCTCGCCGTGCTGGTGACGCGTCACCGGTGTCGTGCCTCGACCGTGCTCAGAAGTCCGATCCCGCCCGGGGTGCCATCGCCTGTCCCGATGCGTCGATCATGGATCAAGGGACGTTGGCTTTAGGGCATCCGCCGCCCTATGGTGGGGGCATGCCGTGGGTGACCTTCCGCTCGCCAGCCGTCACTGACGTGACGGCTGGCAGTGCTGCCCGCGTCGTGACAGTTCCGCGCGGCAAGGCCTGCATGGGAGTGCCGGTCGTCGGCGCCCTGTACATCGTGCCCACGCGCGGGGCGTCGAGCCTGGCGCGCACCGGCCGAGGCCCTCCCGCGGAATCGTTGCATCCCGAAACGACCGCAGGGCGAAGCTACTCAAGCTTCGGCCCTTTTTCTTTTTCCTCGTTCTTCTGAAGGGCAGACCATGAGCATCGATCAACGCGCTGTCGAGCACGGCTGGTTGGCTGATCTACGAGCGTCCCTGGCGGACGAGTTCGCGACGCAGACGGCTCGGCTACGGGAACTGACCGAACTCAACGCGGACACCGGCGACCCGGGCGAGGCCCACAACCAGGCCGCTCTGCTGGTGGCCACCCGCCGCCACCTCGAGCAGATCACCGGCGCGCTGGGCCGGATCGCGGATGGTACCTACGGCGCCTGCGAGAGGTGCCGCAAGGGCATCCCGGCCGAACGCCTCGAAGTCCTCCCGCATGTCCGCTTCTGCGTGCCGTGCCAGGAGAAGCACAAGGGCTGACACCTGGGCTGGTGTGAAACGCGTGCGGGCCGGACCGGAGGTGAAACCGGTCCGGCCCGCGCGGCCCGATCTCGTCTGCGGCCGCTCGACCCGCAAAGCGGACAAAAGCCCATCAAATGCTCTTTTGCCCCTATACGCTCCCCTGGCACATTCGAACCAACGGGGGCGTGATGAGGATTTCGTGGTGGGGTAGCCGCAGGTCACAGGCGGCGGCCATGGTCGCCGTGGCGGGCGTGCTCGCGGTCAACGGTTTGCTGGCCCCGACGCCGGCCGAACCCCCGCCGAACCAACGACTTGTCGCGGCCGAGGCCATCGGGCCGGTCAACCCGGTCGCCGAGGCGCTGAGCTTCGGGGTGATGACCGAGGGCAACG
Source organism: Micromonospora sp. DT231 (assembly GCF_049847025.1). Lineage (NCBI taxonomy): Bacteria > Bacillati > Actinomycetota > Actinomycetes > Micromonosporales > Micromonosporaceae > Micromonospora > Micromonospora sp. DT231. Next base: position 249,933 of record NZ_JBNCNO010000007.1, read on the forward strand.
CAGGTGTGTTCGACAACGAGAACGAGGGCACCCTCGCCGTCGGCGGCGACCTCACCTTCGGCACCTACCAGGTGGCCGGCGCGACCGCGGGGTCGTTCGTCGTACCCGGTGACGCCAACCCGACCGCTCTCGTCGTGGGTGGACGGGTGAACTTCGCCGGCAGCGTCGGCGGCAGCCGCCTCCAGGTGCTCAGCAGCGGATACGCGAAGGTCGGCGACCTGACCGGCACGTTCGTCCGCGACACCGACAACAACGGCGCCCAGGTCAACACCCGGATCCTGCCGTCGGACAACTACGACGCCGCGCCGCGGGTCGAGTTGGTCACCCGGCAGCCGGTCGCCAGCGTCGGACCCGCCTCCCCGATCAACTTCGTCGGCGCCTTCGCGAGTTTCCGCGACACCACCGCCGGGCTGGCCACCTGCGACAACACGGTGGTGCTGCGCACACCGAACGGTGACGTGCTGCCCCGGCCGATCCCGGCGGGCAGCAACGCCGTGGTCACCCTGACCCCCGGCGTGACGAACGTGCTCAACCTCAGCGCGAACGACCTGAACAACATCCAGACGCTTACCTTCGCCAGCCAGCCCACCGCGGACACCCCGCTGCTGGTTAACGTGGACACCAGCGGCGTCGGCAACGACTTCGCCTGGACCGCCCCGAACTTCGCCGGCATCGGCGGCCCGCAGGCGCGCTACATCCTGTTCAACTTCCCGACCGCCACCGCGCTCACCCTCACCCCGGGTGCGGCCACGGTCGAGGGCACCATCTACGCCCCCAACGCCAGCCTCACCGACCTCTCGGCCAGCAACACCGAGGGCAGCGTCATCACCCGTACGCTGGAGCACCGCGGCGGCGAGATCCACTACTTCCCGTTCAGCACCACGCTCTCCTGCGCGGGCGGCACGCCGGCGGGCATCGACCTGATCAAGTCGTCGACCACCACGGTGATCACGAGCGTCGGTCAGCAGGTCCCGTACTCGTTCCACGTGGTCAACACCGGCGGCGTCCCGCTCACCACCATCTCGGTCACCGACACGCAGACCCCGCCGTCGTCGAACGCCAACCTCGGGCCGATCACCTGCCTCGCCACCACACTCGCCCCCGGCGCGCGGACCGCGTGCACCGCCACCTACACCGTCACCCAGGCCGACCTGGACAACGGCGGTGTCACGAACGTCGCCACCGCCCAGGGCACCCCACCCAGTGGGCCCCCGGTGGTCTCCGAACCGGACACCCTGACCATCCCGGCGCCCGCGCCGGCCACCGTCTCCATCGCCGTGGTGAAGTCGTCCACCACCACGTCGATCACCACGGTCGGGCAGCAGGTGCCCTACCGGTACCTGGTCCTCAACACCGGCGGCGTGACCCTCACCAACGTCGGCATCACCGACGTGCAGGCACCGCCGTCGTCGAACGCCAACCTCGGCCCGATCACCTGCCCGCTCACCACCCTGACTCCCGGCCAGACCACCACCTGCACCGCGACCTACACGGTCACCCAGGCCGACCTCGACCACGGCGGGGTCACCGACACCGCCACCGCCCGGGGTACGCCGCCCAGCGGCCCGACGGCCACCTCACCACCCTCGACACTCACCATTCCCCAGTCGGGGCTCATCCCGTCGATCACGGTGACGAAGACCTCCACCACCGCGTCGATCACCACCGTCGGACAGCAGGTGCCGTACTCGTTCCACGTGGTCAACACCGGCGGTCTCACCCTGACCAACATCAACGTCACGGACGTACAGGCGCCGCCGTCGTCGAACGCCAACCTCGGCCCGATCACCTGTCCCGTCACCACCCTCGCGCCCGGCGCACGGACCGGGTGCACCGCCACCTACACCGTCACGCAGGCCGACCTCGACAACGACCAGGTCACCAACACCGCCACCGCCCATGGCACCCCGCCCGGCGGCGGCACGCCGGTGGACTCGCCGCCCTCGACGCTCACCCTGCCGGAGACCGGCCTGGTCGCCTCGATCGCGGTGCTGAAGACGTCCACCACCACCACGATCACCACCATCGGGCAGCAGGTGCCGTACTCGTTCCACGTGGTCAACACCGGCGGGTTCACCCTGACCAACGTCGGCGTCACCGACGTGCAGACGCCGCCGTCGTCCAACGCGAACCTCGGCCCGATCACCTGCGCCGCCACCACCCTCGCCCCCGGCGCGCGGACCGCGTGCACCGCCACGTACCTGGTCACCCAGGCCGACCTGGACTTCGGCGCGGTACGCGACACCGCCACCGCGCACGGCACCCCGCCCAGCGGCCCACCCGTGCAGTCGCCGCCGTCGACGCTGATCATCCCGAACGGTGAGGTGGCCCCGGCCATCGCGCTTGTGAAGTTCTCCACCACCGCGGCGATCAGCTCGGTGGGTCAACAGGTGCTCTACCAGTTCCTCGTGGCGAACAGCGGCGGCCTGACCCTGAACGGCGTCAACGTCACGGACGTGCAGGATCCCCCGTCGTCGAACGCGAACCTCGGGCCGATCACCTGCCCGCAGACCACGCTCGGGCCCGGCCAGACCACGACGTGCACCGCCACCTACACCGTGACCCAGGCCGACCTGGACCACGACGAGGTGACCGACATCGCCACCGCGCACGGCACTCCGACGGGCACGGAGGAGCCGGTCGACTCGGACCAGTCGGTGCTGACCATTCCGGCGGCCGACGTCACCCCGTCGATCGCGGTGGTCAAGTCGTCCACCACCACGTCGATCACGACGGTCGGGCAGCAGGTGCCCTACCAGTTCCTCGCGATCAACAACGGCGGCGTCACGCTGACGAACGTCACCGTCACCGACGCGCAGACCCCACCCTCGTCGAACGCGAACCTCGGGCCGATCACCTGCCCGCAGACCACGCTCGCGCCCGGTGCGGTGACCGCCTGCACCGCCACCTACACCGTCACCCAGGCCGACCTGGACAACAACGCGGTCGTCGACGTCGCCACCGCGCACGGCAACCCGCCGGGCAGTGACACTCCCATCGACTCGCCGCCGTCCACGCTGACCATCCCGGAGACCGGACTGGTCGCCGCGATCTCGGTCATCAAGGTCTCCGAAACCACCGCGATCACCACCGTCGGGCAGCAGGTGCCCTACCGGTTCCACGTGGTCAACACCGGCGGTCTCACCCTGACCACCGTCAACGTGACCGACGTCCAGACACCACCGTCGTCGAACGCCAACCTCGGGCCGATCACCTGCGCGACGACCACGCTCGCGCCGGGTGAGGCCACCGGCTGCACCGCGACGTACACCGTCACGCAGGCCGACCTCGACAACGGCGGCGTCACCGACACCGCCACCGCACACGGGACGCCGCCCGGCGGGACGCCGGTGAACTCGCCGCCCTCGACGCTGACCATCCCCGAGGCGGGGCTCGTCGCCGCCATCGACGTGATCAAGTCGTCGACGACTGCGGCGATCACCGCGGCGGGGCAGCAGGTGCCGTTCACCTTCCTGGTGGTCAACACCGGTGGCCTCACGCTCACCGGCGTGAGCGTCACCGACACCGTGCTGCCGCCGTCGGTGGGCAACGGGCTCGGGCCGATCACCTGCGGTCCGCAGAACATCCCGAACGGCGAGGTGACCCTGGCGCCGGGCGCCGACATCCAGTGCCGGGCGACCTACACGGTGACCGCGGAGGACTTCGCCGGCACGGCGCTTGTCAACGTCGCCACGGCCACCGGCACACCACCGACCGGACCGCCGCCGGTCTCCCCGCCGTCGTCGCTGGACATTCCGATCCCGCACCCGGAGATCGCCATCACCAAGGCGGTCACGCCCACGGTGGTCTCCGCGGCCGGTGACACGGTCACGTACCAGTTCGTGGTGACCAACACCGGCAACACCTCGCTCAGCGCGGTGACGGTCGACGAGACCGCGTTCTCCGGCACCGGCACACCCGGGACGATCACCTGCGGCACGCCGCCGGTGGCCAACGGCGACGTCACCCTGCCGGCCGGGGGAAGCACCACCTGCACGTCGACCTACACCGTGACTGCGGCGGACATCGAGGCCGGCAGGGTCACCAACACCGCCGTCGCCGCCGGCACGCCGCCGACCATTCCCGGTCAGCAACCGCCGACCCCGGTACGCTCCGGACCGGCCACCGCCGAGGTGACGGCCACTCGGGGTGCGGCGATCACGGTGGTGAAGTCGAGCAGCACCGACAAGATCAGCCGACCGGGCCAGCACGTGCCGTTCCGGTTCGTGGTGACGAACACCGGCCAGGTGGCGCTGACCGGTGTGACGGTCACCGACACGCTGACCGCCCCGGCCGCTGCGGCCAACCTGGGGCCGATCACCTGCGGTCCGGAACGGACCCCGAACGGTTCCGTAACGCTGGCCGCCGGCGCTGCCGTGACCTGCACGGCGACGTACACGGTCAGCAAGGCCGACTACCACCACGGCTCGCTGCGCAACACCGCGACGGCCACCGGCACCCCGCCGGACGGTCCGGCGCCGCTCTCCCCCGAGTCCACCATCACCATCCCGGTGAAGGGAAAGCTCCCGGTGACCGGCGCGTCGTTCCCGATGGGCGGTTGGATGGCTGCCGGCGTGCTGGCGGTGCTCCTCGGCGCCACTCTGCTGCTTGTCGTACGGCAGCGTAGGGCCCGCGCCTAGCGCGGAATGATCGCGAGGGTCGGACCGGAGGGGAACCGGTCCGGCCCTCGCGCCATGTCACCACCACCATCGCTTGATCAGGCGGGTCGGGCCCGGACGTGCAGCCGCTCCCCCTGCGGCCCGAAGAGACTGAGGGCCTCGGCGGTGCCCGGCCCGGGGTTGAGGACGAGGTGCGGGATCCGCGTGTCGAACTCGGCCACCTCGCCCGGGAGCAGGGTCAGATCGCGGTCGCCGAGCAGCAGGCGCAGCCGGCCGGAGAGCACGTAGAGCCACTCGTACCCCTCGTGGGTCTGCGGGGTCCGCTCCCCGGCCGTCGGATCCGGAGGGAAGATCTGTTTGAACGCCCGCAGGCCACCCGGCCGGCGGGTCAGCGGCAGGAACGTGATGCCGTGGATGACGATCGGCTTGGGACGTACCCGGGGGTCGCCGGTGGCCGGCGCGTCCACCAGCTCGTCCAACGCCACCTGGTAGGCACGGGCCAGCGGGAGCAGCAGCTCCAGGGTGGGCCGGCGACTGCCGGACTCCAGCCGGGACAGGGTGCTCACGGAGATGCCGGTCAGGTCGGCGAGCTGGGTCAGCGTGGTCCCGCGCTGGTGGCGCAGGGCACGCAGCCGTGGGCCGACGGCCGCCAGCGCGGCAGTGTCCTCGTTTGCCATAACGGCAAGAATAGTTGCCGGTCTTCCGGTGACGACGGATGGTGGGCTCAGCCGACGAGGGAAGAGGGAGAACCGGTGGACGAGACATACGACGTGGTGGTGGTGGGCGGCGGCGCCGCGGGGCTCAGCGGAGCCCTGGCGCTGAGCCGGGCGCGACGGTCGGTGCTGGTGGTCGACGCCGGCGAGCCGCGCAACGCGCCGGCCGGCCATGTGCACAACTACCTGGGACGGGAGGGGACGCCGCCGGGCGAGCTGCTCGCGGTCGGGCGGGCCGAGGTCTCCGGGTACGGCGGGCAGTTCCGCGCCGGACGGGTGGAGGCCGCGATCCGCGAGGACGACGGGTTCCGGCTCGACCTCGACGACGGGAGCGCAGTGCGGGCCCGTCGGCTGCTGGTGACCACCGGGCTGACCGACGAGCTGCCCGACGTGCCCGGCCTGGCCCAGCGGTGGGGGCGCGACGTGCTGCACTGCCCGTACTGCCACGGCTGGGAGGTCCGGGACCGGCGCATCGGCGTGCTGGCGACCGGGCCGCTGGCCGTGCACCAGGCCGAGATGTGGCGACAGTGGAGCCCCAGCGTCCTGCTCCTGCTGCACGACGTCCCGGCGCCGGACGCGGAGGCCGCCGAGCGGCTCGCCGCCCGGAGCATCGCCGTGGTGCCGGGTCCGGTCGCCGAGCTGGAGGTGACCGACGACGCGCTGACCGGCGTACGGCTGGCCGACGGCCGGGTGGTGGCACTGGACGCGGTGGTGGTCGCGACGCGGCTGACTCCCCGTGCCGGCCTGTTGGTGGGGCTGGGCCTCGCCCCGGAAGAGGTGACGATGGGTGAGCACGTGATCGGCGCCCAGGTCCCGGCCGACCCCACCGGCGCGACGAGCGTCCCGGGCGTCTGGGTGGCCGGCAACGTGGCCGACATCCGTGGTCAGGTCATCACGTCCGCCGCGGCCGGCCTCACCGCCGCAGCCGCCATCAACGCCGACCTCATCGACGAGGACACCCGCGTGGCGGTGGCCGAGTACCGGCAGGTGGTGGCCACGGCGTTCGAGGAGCCGGCGTGGGAGGAGCGCTACCGGTCCCGGCCCTCGGTGTGGAGCGGCCGACCGAACCCGCAACTGGTCGCCGAGGCCGCGGACCTGGCCCCGGGGCGCGCGCTGGACGTGGGCAGCGGTGAGGGCGCCGACGCGGTGTGGCTGGCCGAGCGGGGCTGGCGGGTGACGGCTGTGGACATCTCCACCACCGCGTTGAGTCGGGCCGCCGCGCACGCCGACACCGTCGGCGTCGGCGACCGGATCGAGTTCACCCACGCCGACCTGCGCGACAAGCCGCCCGCCGAGCAGGCGTACGACCTGGTGTCCGCGCAGTTCATGCACCTGCCTCCGGTGCAGCGGCGGGAGTTGTTCGCCCGGCTGGCCGAGGCGGTGGCGCCCGGCGGCGTCCTGCTGATCGTCGGGCACCACCCGTCGGATCTGTGGACGTCGGCGCGCCGCATGCACATGCCGGACATGATGTTCACCGCGGAGGACGTGGCCGCCACCCTGGACCAGTCCCAGTGGGAGCTACTGACCGCCGAGGCCCGCCCCCGCCCCGCCACCGACCCGGACGGCCAGCCCCTGACCCTGCACGACGCGGTCCTCCTGGCCCGCCGCCGCTAACCCCGTCGATCGTGCAGTTGTGGTGCCGGAATGATGGTGGTCCACGACCTATGTCGGCCGCCACAACTCCATGGTCGACGCGGAAGGAGGGCGGGAGGGGCGCGGGAGTGGGGCGGGGGCGGGGCGGCGGGGTGAGACGTGGTGGGGCGGGACTTCGCATGCGGTCGGCTCGGCGGTAGCGTTGCGCCACACTGACGGCCCGCGGGGCAGGCGACCGCCGACCCTCACGCCCCCGATCGTACGGAGGATGGCGCATGTCCATCGGCGCTGAGCCGCACGCAACACGCGACGATGCGGCCTCACGGCCGAGCTTCGAGCTCGCCCTGCGCGGCTACGACAAACGCCAGGTGGACCGGCACCTGGAGCAGCTCGACGGTCAGATCACGATGCTCAGCGGCGAGCACGGCCGCTCCGCGGTCCGGGTCCGGGAGCTGACCGCCGAGGTGCAGCGGTTGCGCACCGAACTGGCCGAGATGCGGGAGCAACCGGTGCAGGTGGACCGCGCCTCGATCCACGACCTGGGCCCGATGGTCGCCGAGATCATGACCCTCGCCGACAAGCAGGCCGCGATGATCATCGAGTCGGCCACCGACCGGGCCAACGAGCTGCGCAGCGAGTCGGAGCGGATCCTCACCGACACCCGGGAGCGGGCCGCGCAGGCACGGCAGGACCTGTCCGAGGAGTTGGCGACCCGGCGTTCCGAACAGGAGCAGGCGCACGAGGAGCGGCGCACCCTGGCCGAGGCCGAGTTGACCGCGATCCGCGAGCACGCCGAGCAGTTACGCGCCGACGGGGAGGCCGCCCACGAGCGCGCCCAGCACGAGGCGAAGCGAATCACCGAGCAGAGCGCCCAGCAGCTCAACCAGACCCGCGTCGCCGCCGACGCGCTGATGAAGTCGGCCCGCACCCAGATCCAGCAGGAACTCCAGTCGGCCCGCGCCAAGAACCAGCAGGAGATGGCCCAGTGGCAGGCCAACGTGGAGCGAGAGGTCAACGAGCGGCGTACCGCCGCCGAGCAGGACATCGCCGAGCAGCAGGCCACGGCCGAGCAGGAGCTCGCCGAGCAGCGCGACGCGACCGAGCAGCAGATCGCCGCCCTGCTGGCCGAGGCCCAGCAGCACGTGACCGAGCTGCGTAACCGGGCCGACGAGCAGGCGGCCAGTCACCAGGAGCAACTCACCGCCCTCCAGCAGGAGATCGCGGAGCGCCGGCAGGAGGCCGAGGAGCTGCACACCGAGCTGGACACCGCCCGCCAGCAGCTCGCCGAGATCCAGCAGGAGGGCGAGACGCTGGAGAACGAGCTGTCGCGCATGCAGCAGCGGCTCGGCGAGGTCCGCCGGGACCTCACCGCCGAGAACGCCCGACTGGAGGAGGCCCGGCGGGCCGGAGACTCCGCCGAGCGGCACGCCAAGGAGGTACGCGCCCGGGTGCAGCGCGAGGCGAAGCGGGTCGCCGACCTCGCCGCCGCCGCGGTCATGGCGGCGGCAGCCGGTGGTCCGGAGACCGCCGAGTACCCGATGGTGGGCAGCCGGTCCCACCTCGACCGGCCGAGCGTCGACCGGCCCTACGTCGAGCGGGCCGGCGCCGGGCGGGCCGAGGGCGACCAACCCGCAGACGACCAGTCCGTTACTGATCAGTCGACGGCCGACCGGCCCGGTGCCGACCCGACCGAGGGTGAGCGCTCCGACAGACCGACCACAGTGGACGAGCCGGTGGCCGCGTCCGCCGACCGTGCGGCCGGCCCCGACGGGCACATCCAGGAGCCCGAGCGGATCTTCACCCGGCCGGACGCCCCGACGCCCGTGCCGTTCCTCGCCTTCGGGCAGCCGGTCAGCGAGAACGGCGCCGCCCGGCACTGACCTCGACCACCGTCGTCCCGGGCCCGGGGCGCACCCGCACGGGCCCGGGACGACGGGGACGACCGGATCAGATCGCGTACCCGGACGTCACCGCCCGTGTGAATCGGCCCTCGCCCTCTTGGCCACCGCACGGTTTGCCGGGTTGGATGGGCGCATGGCTCTGATCGCCTACGACAGCGTGGACGCGGCCGCCTTCCACGCGACCCGACACCTGCGGGACGACGATCTCGCGACCTGGCGTACGGCGATCAGCCGGCACTTCGAGGCCCGGCCCGGGATGCGCCTGCTCGACCTCGGCTGCGGCACCGGCAGTTGGGCGCACGCGTTCCGCACCTGGTGGCCGGAGATCGGTGTCGTGGCGGTGGACCCCTCGGCGGCCATGCGCGAGCGTGCGGTGTTCCAGCCGGTCGTGCCGGGAGCCGCCGACGACATGCCGCTGCGGGACGGGAGCCTCGACGGGGTCTGGCTCTCCACGGTGATTCACCATGTTGCCGACCTCGCTGCGGCCGCCCGCGAGATCCGGCGGGTGCTGAAACCGGGCGCGCCGGTGCTGATCCGGTCCGCGTTCGCCGGTCGGCACGAGGCGATCAGCCTGTTCCACTGGTTCCCGGAGGCCGTCGCCGTGCTGGACCGGTACCCGAGCATCGCCGACGTCGAGGCCGCGTTCGCCACCGCCGGGTTCACGGTCACGGGCTGCGAACCGGTTCCGCAGGTGACCGCCCCCTCGATCGCCGACGCCGCCGCCGGACTTCGCCGCGAAGCGCACACCCCTCTGCAACTGATCAGCGACGAGGCGTACGCGGCAGGCGTCGCCCGGTTGAACGATGCCGCACGGACGCCGTCCGGCCCGGTCGTCGATGCGCTGGACCTGCTGGTGCTCCGCTGAGCCGCACCCCCGACGCGCGCCTCAGGAGGGAGGTTGGGCGGACCGCGCCAGATAGCTCCGCAGCTCGGCGACCTCCACGGCGGTGAGGACGGGGGTGAAGTCGAGGTGCTCGCTGGGGTGGACGGCGGTGCCGGAGCCGGCCACCGTGACGAACCAGGCGCCCTCGCGGCCGAACCAGTGCGCCTGCCCGGCCGCGCCGAGATCGGCGACGTCCTCCGCGGCGATGGATCCACCGGTCGAGACGACCCGCACCCACTGCCCGTCGCGCCCGTACGGCGGCTGCGGGATCTCCACGTCCAGGTGCTGCTCGGCGATCCGATCCGTCGGCACGCCGAACAGGTGCGCCGCGCCCTCGCGGGCCACCGTGCGCACCTCCCTCGTGCTGCGCGTGGTGCCGACGTACACCTCTGCTTCGGGTCCTTCGACAAGCACCGCGTAGGAGCGGTCCGGCTCGTGGCGGACCCGTGCCCGGAACCGCACCGGGGCGTCAGGGATCGGGCGACCGCGGTACGCCAGGAAGGCGGTCACCGCCTCGCGGAAACCGTCAGGGTTCTCGACCCAGGGCAGGTGACCGGATCCGGCGAGGCTCACGCGTTGGCTGTCGGTAAACGCCTGGTGCAGCGAGTCGACTGCCCAGCGGGGACGGATGTCCTCGGTGCCGTCGATGATCAGCACGGGCAGGTCGAGCGCACGGCACCGCGCCACCAGACCGTCGTGGCGGAGTTCCTGCTTGACCTCCGCGTTGATGGACTGGTTGCAGTCGTCGTTGATGCCCAGCCACGGGGTGGCCATCCGTTCGGCGTGCCGCAGCGCGTCGGCGTGGTCGGCGAAGTCGGCCGACCATTGCAGGACCGCCCGTTCGCGCTCCTCCGCAGGCGTGCGGCTGCGGGCGCCGAGCGTTTCCCACCGGCCCAGATGCTGCCCGATCCGCAGCCTCAGGTTCCGCTCGTAGTGCGGGTGCCAGCCGCGATCGGGGTCGATGCCGGTCCCGGACACGTAGATCAGATGGCTGACCCGTTCGGGATGTGCGATGGCGTACCGCAGCGCCAGGTGCGCTCCCCACGAGTGGCCGAGCAGGGCCATTCGTGGTCCGACAAGTTGGTCGCGTACCGCGTCGAGGTCGGCCACGAAGCGGCCGACGCGGTAGGGCCCGCGTCGCTGCGAGCGTCCACACCCGCGCTGGTCCCATCGAACGGTGCGGGCACGGTCGTCGAGCAGCCCGGCGACCGGGCCGAGGTAGTCCCACAGGCCCGGACCACCGTGACAGAGCACAAGCGGCGGCCCGGTGCCGGACTGCTCGGCCCACAGGCGGCAGTTGTCGTCGGTGCGCACGACCAGGCCCATGGGCGACACCCTATGGCGGCCGGCGTGGCTTCCGCTTTCCCGAAGTCGGGTCGACCTGCCCATCGGCACGGGCTGACCTGGGACGGTTCTGCGCGGAACGGGGCCGCCGACCTCCCCGGAACTGGCAGGCTGGGCTGGCCGCCGCGCACCAGCGGTGGCCGCCGGCCCGCCCGGCGACCGAGAGGAGCGCCCGGTGACCGACCAACCGGAGGAGTTCGACCTGCTCGTCGTGGGCGGTGGCAAGGCCGGGAAGACGTTGAGCATGGACGTCGCCCGCTCCGGGCAACGGGTCGCCATGGTCGAACGCGGCATGATCGGCGGCAGTTGCATTAACGTCGCGTGCATCCCGACGAAGGCCCTGGTGACAAGCGCACGGGCGGCACGTCACCTGCGGGACGCGTCCGCGCTCGGCCTGGCGGTCGAGGGCGGCCGGGTCGACGTGGACCTGTTGCGGGCGCACAAGCAGGACGTCGTCGAGGGGATGGTGGCGGCCAACCGCCAGCAGTTCCTCGACTCCGGTCTGCACCTGGTGATCGGCGAGGCCCGTTTCGTCGGCCCCCGGACCGTACGGGTGTCCCTCGCCGACGGCGGTGAGCGGCTGCTGCGCGGCGACGACGTGGTGATCAACACGGGTACGCGTCCGCATCTGCCCTCGGTGCCCGGGATGGCCGAGGCCGGGGTGCTGACAAGCGACGAGCTGCTGCGCCTGGATCGGCTGCCGGCCCGGCTGGTGGTGCTCGGCGGCGGCACCGTCGGGGTGGAGTTCGCGCAGATGTTCGCGTCGTTCGGCAGCGCGGTGACGCTCGTCGAGGGCGGCCCGCGGCTGCTCCCCCGGGAGGATCCCGATATGAGCGACGCGGTGCTGCGCGTGTTCCTCGACGACGGCATCGACGTACGCGTCGGCATCGCCGTCGCCCGGGTCGACCGGGACGTCGACGGCACGCTCCGGGTGACGCTCGACGACGGCAGCCTGGTGACCGGGGATGACGTGCTGGTGGCGGCCGGCCGAGAACCCGTCACCGACGGGCTCGGTCTGGACGTGGCCGGCGTACGCCTCAACGAGCGGGGCTTCGTGCGTGTCGACGAGCACCTGCTCACCAGCGCCGAGCGGACCTGGGCGGCCGGCGACGTCGCCGGCAGCCCGCAGTTCACCCACGTCTCGCTGGACGACTTCCGGATCATCCGCGCCAACCTCGCGGGCGGGCAACGCAGCACCACCGACCGGCTGATCCCGTACACCGTCTTCACCACCCCGGAGCTGGCCCGGGTCGGACTCACCGAGACCGAGGCGCGCCGCGCCGGGTACGACATCCAGGTCGCCCGCCTGCCGGTCGCCGCGATCCCCCGGGCACGCACCCTGCGCCAGACCGAGGGCATGTGGAAGGCGGTCATCGACACCACCACCGACCGGATCCTCGGCGCGGCGCTGCTCGGGGCCGAGTCCGGTGAGGTGATCACCTCGGTGCAGTTGGCCATGCTCGCCGGAATGCCGTGGACCGCCCTGCGCGACGCGATCATCACCCACCCGACCATGACCGAGGGTCTCAACCTGCTCTTCGCCTCGCTCAAGTCCCGCCCGGTCCGCTGAGCGCCGCGCCCGTCGTCGAAGGCTCACACAGCTCACCTATCCGGCGGCTCGCCCCTTCGCGCCCAGCCCACGAAACGGTCGAACAACTCGCGCGGGCTGGGTCCGTTCGACGGGCCCAGATGGTGGATGTCCTGGGCGGCCTCGCAGAACATGCTGGCCAGATAGATAGTCAACCCCGAGGGGTTGCCGTCGAACTCGGTCGTGAGCCGCAGCCGCGCCTCGCGGCAGGGCCAATTTTGTCCGTCTGTCCGGCAAGACCACAGGGGGCGCAGCGGGGTGTGCGGCGTTTCGCCGTCCGCCGCCGGACCATCGGCCTGCCGACCGGACGGGGGTACGGGTCGAGCGCTCACCGTTGACCGGCGAGGTTCGCCCGGATGGCCGAGGCGAGCACCTGGTGCTCGAAGCAGGATCCGGTGCCGCAGTCAGGTGGGTCGTGCCGCACGCACGCGTGGCCCTGGACCCACACCCGGCCGCTGATCTCGTCCGGACAAGTGGCCACGACGGTCACCATCTCGTCCCGCCTTGCGGGCGCGGTGGGCTCGGGGAACCACTCTCCGGCCAGCAAGAACAGCTTCGTTCCGGCGGGAACCTCGCTTGATCGGCACATGCGTCCACCCCAAGGGTTGCGCGGTGGCCGACAAGAACAGCACCCCGCCGGCCACCACAACCAGCGGCTACGACAGATCACGCCCCGTCCGGCAGCGATCCGCCGCGCCCATTCGTGCCGACCGAAGATCGGCCGACTTGGGTAGCGTGGCCGCTACGCTGAGCGTTGCGGCAGCCGTGAGCAGTGGGCCCACACTGCAGCACACACGCCGGAGGGCGACATGGACGGTTTCGGCGACACCCTCAGGCAGCGCCGCAAGGCTGCCGGCTGGTCGCTACGGAAGTTCGCCGGGCTGACGGCGTACGACTTCGGCTACCTTGGCCAGATCGAACGCGGCGACCGACCCGCCAACGCCGTGGTGGTGGCCGCCTACGACCGCGCGTTGTCGGCTGGCGGTGCGCTGGAAGAGGAATACGCGACGAGGCCGCCAGCCGACCGGGACATGGGCAGAAGGACGATCCTCCAGGCGATGGGCGCGCTCGCTGCGGCGCCCGCCGTGGATCGGCTCGTCGACTGGGAAAGACTGCGGCAGGGGCTTGGCGCCGCCGCTGGTCTCGACTTCGATGAGTGGACTGAGATCGTCGCAGACTACGGCCACGGCTACTACCGTCGTCCGCACGACGAGCTTGTGACCCAACTTGGCCGGGATCTGACCGTGTTGCGGCACCAGATCGCCGCCGATCGTGGACACCGCCGGCCACTGCTGCTCCGCGCCGCTGCCCGCCTGGCGGTCATCGTGGCGCTCCGCCTGAACGCGTCGGGGCAGGCCGTGCTCGCCGGCAGGTGGCGGACGAGCGCGCACCGCTTCGCCGACGCGTCCGGCGACGTGGAGACCCGGGTCCTCACTCGGGCCTGGGACGTGGTGAACGGTTGTTACGACGGTCGGACGCCGGCCAGCGTGGTGGCGCTGGCCGATCAGGTCCTACCACTGATCGACGGCAGGTCTTCGGCAGCCATCTGCGGGCTGCTCGCCGGCCGGGCGCAGGCACTCTCGCTGGCTGGTCGACATGCGGACGCGGTGGCCTCCGTGCGGTCCCTCGCCGAGCAGGTGGACGCTCTGCCCGCCGCCGTCACCGCCGAGGTGGAGTCGCTGTGGGGGTGGCCGGAGCACCGGCTGCGGCATACCGAGTCGTGGGTGTACACCCACGCCGGCGAGCAGCGAGCGGCTGCGGCCGCACAGCAGCGCGCCCTGGAGCTGTACCCGCCGTCGCAGCGTCGGCTACGCACGCAGGTGCAACTGCACCAGGCGGCGGCGTTGTGCCGCAGCGGGTCCATCCCCGACGGGCTGCGCCTCGCGGCGGACCTGCTCGACCACCTACCCGCCGAACAGCACAACGAAATCGTCCGGGCAGTCGCACGACAGGTTGCCGATGCCGTCCCCGACACCGAGCGGCACCGCCCGGTGTACGGCGAACTGATGGAGCGGGTACGCGTCTAGCATCCGGGCATGGCCCCGACCTACGCGACAAGCCACGGCCACGACGCGACCCGATTCTTCGGGCCGCTTGTCGACCTGTACGAGTGCGTCTACGCCGAGCCGCCGTACGAGGAGGGCCCCGACCAGGTGTCCCGTTTCCGCGACGGGCTGCCCGGTGAGGCCGTCCGGCCCGGTTTCACCCTCGTCACCGTCACCGAGGGCTCCTCCCTGGTCGGCGCGACCTACGGATGGACCATGTCGGCCGGGAACTGGTGGTCGCGAGCCGACGCCGAACCGCCCGCGCGGATCCGTGCGGCGTCGAAGCTGGCGGTCATGGAGTGGATCGTCCACCCGCTGCGCCGTGGCGAGGGAGTCGGCGCGGAGCTGATGCGCCGGCTTCTCACCGGGCGACCGGAGCGGTACGCCACCCTCGCCTCCGACTCCCGCTCCCGGGCACGGGAGATCTACGCGCGCAACGGGTGGCGGCAGGTCGGTACGTCGGTCCTGCCGTGGGGGCCGCCCATGGACCTGCTGGTCCTCGATCTCGGCCTGGAGCCGATCCGCTGACCGCTGCCGGCCCGTGCCTACGTGGCGGCGATCTCGTCGCGTACCCGTTGTTGGAAGGCGCGGGCCTGCGCGCCGGTGGGTGGCGGTCCGCCGTGCCGGGCGGTGATCGCCTGCCGGATCACCTCGGCCGGGTCGTCGGCGTCGATCAGCCGCTGGCCGGCCGCGACCTTGGCCAGCCAGACGCCGTCGCGGTGGCGCACCAGAGACCGGCACGCACCGAGGACCGCGTCCTCCGTGCCGGGTGCGGGCGTGTCGTCCGGCGGTGTCGGCAGGGACAGCCACCAGGACAGCGCGTCGATGAGCAGGCGGCGCAGGTCGGCGGGGGCGAGGTCGGCGAAGACCTCGTGCGCCGGCGGGCCGAGCAGCGGCAGCCCGCTCTGGTGCAGGATGCTGCGGTCCAGCCCGTACCAGAAGCGGCCGTCGGCGGCCGGCCGGTCAGCGGGGTCGAGGGTGCACCGGAACGGCATGCCGGAGCCGGTGTTCAGCTCGACCTCGAAGCCCGGCTCGGGGTTCCCGGAGGCGGCCACCGCACGCCGGTAGGCGACCAGTTCCAGCCCGCGCGCCGGGCAGGGCAGGGCCTCGTGCCGCAGCCGGGCCACAAGCGCCCGTTTGGCGGCGTCGGTGAGCGGCCCGGCGCTGACCAGCGCCACGTCCACGTCGCTGCGGCCGGCCTGGTACGCGCCGAGCCCCACCGAGCCGGCCGCGTACGCGCCGACCAGGTCGGCCCCGAGCACGTCGCGGGCGGCGGCGACCAGGTCGTCGAGGTAGTGCCGAAGAGCGGAGTCCACGGGCCATCATGACGCACGGGTCGGCGCCGGGCCTGGCTACCCCGCGTAGAGCAGCAGCAGACCGGCGATGGTGTACGCGACCATCAGCGCCAGCAGCGGGAGTTGACCGGCCACCGCCCGAGCCCGGGGGAACAGGTACAGGGCCCGGTCGTGGGCGAGCAGCGTGCCGACCAGGTGTCCCAGGATGATGACGGTGATCTGGAGGGTGGCCACCCCGGAGGGCGTGACCAGCCCGGTGTGCGGCTCCCAGTCGGCGGTGCCGAGCCAGTTGGCGCCGGTGCCCAGCGGATCGGAGAGCAGCGCGACGGTGCGTTGGCCTTCCAGGATCAGCAGCGAGTAGTAGTGCGCCACCACGTAGCCCACCGCGATCGGCACGATCGAGTGGGCGATCTCGCCCGGCACCGCTCGGGCGTCGGCCGGGTCGGCCCGGCCGACGCGGGCCGCGGCCGCGGTGGCGAGCAGGTACGCCACCGCGACGGCGGCGCTGACCAGGACCAGTCCACCGGTGCCGGTGATCGCCGGGTGCAGGCCGTTCTCCTGGCCGAAGCGCAGCCAGCCCGGCGCGTTGGAGAGGCTGTCGTACATTGTCGAGCCGAGCAGCACGACCACCACGGCGACAAGTCCGGGGCGGGGCCGCAGCCCGGCGATCCCGTCGAGCGGGTTGCGCCAGACCAGCACGCCGTCCGCGGCACGGCCGATCGGGGCGAGCTGACCGACCAGGGCGCTGTACGCCTCGAACGGGTCGGCGCGGTCGAACCAGCCGGCCCCGAACAGCGCCGCCCCGACCAGCATGACCACCGCGTACGTGGCGAGCCAGGCGGTGATGACCGGCAGGGTGGCCCGGTCGGGTGCGACAAGCTCCAGCCAGACGAACCCGAACAGTGTGGCGGCGGCCGGCCACAGGCCCACACCCGACGGCAGCTCACGAACCCCACGCTCCGGGTCGCGGCGCAACGCCAGCGCGGCGAGGAGGTGCACGGTACGCAGCGGGTTGAGCGCCCGCCAGACCGGGCCGAGCAGCAGTGACAGGGGCGCCAGCCCCACCCAGAGCAGCACGTAGAGCGCGCCGGCCGTCGGGTTGTCCGGGGTGTCCGGCCCGCCCAGCAGACCCAGGCAGAACCAGGCGGCGGCGAGCAGGCCGAGCCCGCGCAGCGTCCACCGGAACGTGGGCGCGTCGACGAGCCGGGCGAGCCAGCGGGCCAGCGGGCGTCCACCTGCCGCGTCCCGGTCGAGTCGGGGTTCACGCCAGAGCAGGCCCAGCGCGAGGAACGTGACGACGAGGGTCAGGGCGGCGGCGACGACGAGCTGCGGCAGTGTGATCGGCAGGTCCTGGCGGCCGCCGACGCCGTGCGCCAGCACCGTTGCGGGGGTGGTCATCTCGTTCAGCGGACGACGAGTTGGAACAGCACCAGCTCGGTCTCGTGCGTCTCCACCTCGAACAGACCGGTCTTGTCGGCCCGGAACTCCACCGATCCGGGCGTGCCGGCCGGCAGTCGAGCGCCCCGGTCGTAGCCGTGCACGTGTAGCTCGTCCGACACGTCCGAGGTGACGGTGATCCGGACCAGCTGTCCCTTGGCCACGGTGACCCGTCCGGTCGGCGGACTGATCCGCCGCTTCGCGATCGTCACGACGATCTCGCGGTCCGCCGCCGGTGCGCTGGGGGTGGGGCTGGCCGTCGGGCTCGGCGCGGTGGTGGCGGCGCTCGGCGGGGCGGCGGACGTGGCCGGCGCGGAGGGGGTGGCCACGGAGGGGTCGTCGTCGTGCCCACAACCAGCGGCGAGCAGGGCGGTGAGGACGCTTGCGGCGAGGGCGACAGAGGTGCGGGTGGCGGGGGTACGGAGGAACACGGGCGGACTCCGAACGACGCGAGGGGACGGGTGTCGAGTGATCGTCGGGGAGGAGAACTCTACGTCTTGTTCGGCGGAGGGGAAATGACCATGATGAACGGATGCGATCGAGGTTGGTCACTGCGCGTAACGCCCTGAGCCGTACGGCGGCGGCGTTGGCCGCGGTGCTTGTGGTGTCGCTGCTGCTGCCCGCCGCTCCGGCGTCCGCGCACGGGCAGTTGGCGACCTCCACCCCGTTGACCGGCACCGTCGTGCGCGAGCCGCTTACCCGGTTGGCCCTGTACTTCACCGAGAAGCCGGCCGCCAACGCGCACTTCGCCGTCAGCGGGCCGAACGGCTCGCGCGTGGACAATGGCTGGTCCTTAGGCGAGCCCAAGCGACTGGACAAGCCGGTCACCGAATACTTCATGGTCAACGGTGTGTTCGAGCCCCGGCTCTACCACGAGGGTTTCCCGGCCATGGTGAGCGTCGCGCACTGGCCGGCGAAGGGTCGCTACACCGCGAGCTACCTGTCCGTCGCCTCGGACGGTGAGGCGGTGCGCGGCACCGTCACCTTCGACTACCAAGGTCCCAGTACGCCGGCGCCGGCCGGTTGGGTGGCGCCCACGGCGGGGCCGGACGCGGCACTGCTCGCCCAGGCCGAGGGCGAGGGGTCGGCGAGCCCCGGGGCGACCGGCGGCCCGGCGGACGCGACCGGCGCCCCGGCGAGCGATCCGGCCGGCGCCGCCGACGAGCAACGGGACGGCGGGTTCCCGTCCTGGCTGGTCCCCGCACTGATCGTCGTCACGGTCGCCGTGCTCGTGCTGGTGGCGGCCCGCCGTCGACCCGCCACACGCGGTGCCACCACGCCGAGGCGTCGGCCCGCCGGCAAGGGCGGCACCCCGACCCGCAAGCCCGCCACCCCGACCCGCGGACCCGGCAATCGGTCCGGCGGCCGGGCCCGACGCGGACGGCGATAGGCCAGCCGGCCAGTGGCGGGCGGTCTGGGGCGCGGGGCAGGCCGGCTGTGGGCCGGCGGCCCGCCTTGTCGAAGGCCGGTGGCCCGCCCGCCGGCGCCGCCCCAGGCACCCGGGCGGATCCGACATTCGTCGCGTAGCAGCGCGAACTTTCGCACGGACATGAGGAACTTTTGATGTATCGACGCGAAGCCATGGACAGTTCTATCGAAGCACCTTAATGTCTCGACCCATCAACCCGGTGTTTCCGCACTGTCACTCGTCGGCGTCGAGGACGTTACGGAGCCGGGCCCGACGGCCATCCTCACCGCTGCCTCGCACCGGCCGTCGGACACTCCACTGCCTCCTGGAGGAACGATGGGCCCACGCCCGCAACGCCGACTCCCCCATCCCGTCCTGGGTGCGCTCGCACTCGTCCTCACCACCGGTCTCTGGGCCGCTCCGGCCAGCGCCGCCCCCGCACAGGAACCGGGTGTCACGCTGCGCGTCTTCGACGTGCAGGTGCCGCTCTCCGAACTCTGCACCCTCAAGCCGGCGCAGACCCCCAACGTGGACAAGCTCATGTCCACGATCAACTGGACCTCGGCGTCCGACTTCGGCTTCGAGGACAACTTCGTCTCGCAGGTGCTCGGCAACATCACCACCACCCAGGCCGGCAGCTACACGTTCCGGCTCAGCAGCGACGACGGATCCAAGCTGGCCATCGACAACACGGTCGTGATCAACCATGACGGCCTGCACGGCGCGACCCCGCCGAAGGAGGGCACCGTCGCCCTCACCGCCGGCCTGCACCCGCTGCGCATCGACCACTTCGAGCGTGGGGGCGGGCAGCAGATCACCCTGGAATGGAAGACACCCGGCTCGTCGTCCTTCGTGGTCGTACCCAACTCGGCCCTGAGCACCGACGCCGGCGTGGTCCGGGTGACCGCGCCGGGCCGCAAGGAGTGCGAGGGCATCGCCGACACCCCCGGCGACGGCCTGCCGCTGACCGGCGTGCACCCCGGCTACACGCTCACCAACCTGCGGCCCAGCGGCTTCCAGCCGAAGGTCACCGGGATGGACTGGCTGGCCGACGGCCGGCTGGTCATCTCGACCTGGGGCGGCACCGACCAGTCCGGCACCTCCCAGGACGGTGAGGTCTGGATCCTCGGCAACACCGGCGGCGCGACCACTCCGGGCGCCGTCACCACCAAGAAGATCGCCAGTGGGCTGAAGGAGCCGCAGGGGCTCAAGGTCGTCGACGGGGTGGTCTACGTCTCGGAGAAGCAGCGGCTGACCCGGCTGGTCAACACCGGCGGCGACGAGGTGGCCGAGCGGCTGGACACCGTCGCCACCTGGCCGTACGGCGGCAACTTCCACGAGTTCGCGTTCGGGCTGCTCTACCAGGACGGGTTCTTCTACCTGAACCTGTCGGTGTCGATCAACTCCGGCGGCGCCACCACGAACCCGCAGCCCGCCGCCAACCGGGGCACCACCCTCAAGGTCAACAAGGACACCGGCGCGGTCAGCTACGTCGCCGGCGGCCTGCGTACGCCGCACGGCATCGGGTGGGGCCCGGAGGGCGGCATCTTCGTCACCGACAACCAGGGCGGCTGGCTGCCCTCGTCGAAGCTGCTGCACGTCAAGCAGGGCCGATTCTTCAACCACTACACGAACCCGGCCGGCCCCTTCGACACCGCCCAGGTGACGTCTCCGGTGCTCTGGATGCCGCAGAACGAGATCGCCAACTCGCCCAGCACGCCGTTCTACCTGACCAGCGGCCGCTACGCGGGCCAGTTCGTCATCGGCGACGTGACGTACGGCGGCCTTCAGCGGGCCAATGTGGAGAAGGTCAACGGCGAGTACCAGGGCGCGCTGTTCCGGCTCACCCAGGGCCTGGAGGCGGGCGTCTCGGAGGTCAACGTCGGCCCGGACGGCGCGATCTACGTCGGCGGGCTCGGCGCGGGCGGCAACTGGGGGCAGACCGGCAAGCTGTCGTACGGCCTGCAGAAGCTCACCCCGACCAGCACCACCACGTTCGAGATGCTCGCCATGCGGGCCACCACCACCGGTTTCGAGGTGGAGTACACCCAGCCCGTCTCGACGGAGACCGCCGCCGAGCTGGCCGCACGTTACAAGATCAAGCAGTGGCGGTACGTGGCGACGTCGAACTACGGCGGGCCGAAGATCGACGAGGAGACGCTCACCGTCACCTCGGCCACCCTCTCCTCGGACGGGAAGAAGGTGAGCCTCACGGTGCCCGGTCGCAAGGCCGGCCGGGTGGTGCACCTGCGCTCGCCGCGCCCGTTCACCTCCACCAGCGGTCAGTCACTGTGGAGCACCGAGGCGTGGTACACGCTGAACTCCATCCCGGGTAGTCCTCCGCCGCCGACCGGCGGCACCATCACCGGCGCCGGCGGCAAGTGCCTGGACGTCGACAACTCCGGCCTGGCCGACGGCACCAAGATCCAGCTCTACACCTGCAACGGCACCGCGGCGCAGTCCTGGACACGTGTCGACGACACGTACCGGGTGCTCGGCAAGTGCCTGGACGTGGACAACGCCGGCACCGCGAACGGAACGAAGGTCCAGCTCTGGACCTGCAACGGCACCGGCGCGCAGGTCTGGCAGCCGCAGTCCGACGGGTCGATCCGCAATCCGCAGTCGGGCAAGATCCTGGAGGCCGCCGGCGGCAGCACCGCCAACGGCACCCAGATCCAGCTCGGCACGTACTCGGGCGGCGCACACCAGAAGTGGGTCGTCGGTAGCGGGGTAACCGGCTGACCTCGGCGAGGGCGTGGCCCGACCGACGGGTCGGGTCACGCCCCGGACGCCCCCGCCCGGAACCGGACCGACGCTCAGCGGAACAGGACCGGCCGGTTCACCCGGGCGCCGACCAGCCGACCCCGGACGTTGATGTCCTCGATCACGTCGGTCTCCAGCACGCCCCGCGTGGTCAGGTCGATCAGCACCCCGTCGCGCCAGAGGAACGGCCGCCACTGCGCGGTGGTGGTGCTCTCGCCCACCACGTCGCCCCGGTCGTTGATCGCGGTGGCCCGGCTCCAACCGCCGCCGAGCGTACCCAGGTCGGTGAGCGTCCCGTTCTGCCAGCGGAAGGCCCGCCCGTTGGCCGCGCCCACCACCTGGCCCCGGTTGTTGATCCCGATCGCCTCGCTGCCGATCTGGGTGAGCACACCCCTGTGCAACAAGCCGCCGACGCAGGTGCACGGAGAGTCCCGCGGCGGCACGTTCCACCCGCCCACCACGTCACCGGCGTTGTTGACGTCGGCGGTGTACTCGTAGAAGTACTGCAGACCCAGGTCGGTGACGGAGCCGTTCCGCCACAGGACCCGGTGCGACATCTCGGCTGCGGGATCACTGGTGCCGAGCACCTGTCCCCGGTCGTTGACGCCGATCGCCACGCTGTTCTCCCCGCCCAGGGTGCCCAGGTCGACGAGGTGACCGTTGCGCCAGAGCACGGCGCGGGTCAGGTAGTCGGCGCCGAACGAGGTGATCGCCACGTCGCCGAACTCGTTGACGTCCACGGCCTCGGAATCCGTGTCGCCCGGCAGGACGCCGAGGTCGGTGATGACGCCGTGCCGCCACAGCACGGCGTGCCGGGCGCCGCTCGCGACGGTGCTCCAGCCGACGATGTCGCCGCGGTCGTTCATCGCCGTCGCGGCGCCGTCGCCTCCGCTCAGGGTGCCGAGGTCGACGACCCGGTAGGTGCGCGGGGAGGCGGCGGCGGGAGCGGGGGCGACGGTGGTCAGGGCGACGACTGTCGTCGTCGCGATGGTCAACAGGGAACGCGGGGACACCACGGACGTCAAGGGGACGCTCCTCGCATCGGAGCAGCGCATGACCGGCGTGGGAAGCGGCCGGGCAACACCACTGCGCGTTCGATTGGTCACGCACAGTAGAGCTGGCGTCGCCCCCGGCACGCCAGGGACCGAACGGTCATCGATACCTGGGCGTCCGGCGGTACCCCCGCGTCGGTCAGGGGCCGTGCGGCAGTGGCTGCGCCAACGCCCGCAGCTCCGACGGGAGTTGGGCCAGGGCATCCTCGAACTCCCGGTGCCCGACCACCCGGTGCATCGTCTGCAGGACGGCGCGGGTACCCCGCTCGGCGGCGGGCCTGTCGATCCCCGCGCGGTCGGCCACCCGGCGCAGGAACTCGTCGGAGCCGAACGCCTCGGGCGGCTCCGCGGCCTTGACCAGCAGCGGGCTCAACTCCTCGGCCAGGTGCGGGGCCAACGCGCCCGCCTCACCGCCGCTGAGGCGCTCGGTGAGGGTCCGCAGGACAGCCTCGGTCAGCGCGTACGCCTGCTCCGGCGGAATGCCCGCCCGCGCCGCGACCTTGTCGACGAACCTCAGCTCGGCCATGCCCCCGCCCTTCGCTCCGGAAAGGCGTGCCTACCCGGGCCCACCGGTAGCAAACCCGCCCACCGGCCCGGACGGCCACCACGGGCACGCTCCGGTCGCGCGCCCGGCCGTTCTGTTCGTTGCTCCGCGCGGCGCCGCCCGCTTCTCGTACGGTGAGGTCGGACCGGGAACCCGACGGCTGCCCGACGGCGGCCCGTGTCGCAGGAGGAGCAGATGGCGGTGGACCTGCCCGACGTGATCGACAGGTACTTCCGGGCCGTCAACGACCGGGACCTCGATGCCTTCGTCGCCTGCTTCGCGGACACCGCGAGCGTCGCCGACGAGGACCGGCTCTACGACGGTCGGGCCTCGATCCGCGCCTGGCGGCAGAAGACGATGGATGCCTACTCGTACACGGCCGAGCCGGTCGGTGTCACCCCGCAGGCCGGCGATTCGTACCTGGTCCGCACCCGGGTGTCCGGCGACTTCCCCGGCAGTCCGATCGACCTGCGCTACCGGTTCACCCTGCGCGACGACCTGGTCGGCGCGCTGGACATCCGCCCCTAGCAGCCGCCCACCCGCCCGGAGGAGACCACGTGCCGCGAGTCTGGCTCATCACCGGTTGTTCCCGGGGTCTCGGTCGGGCGCTCGCCGAGGCCGTGCTGGCCGACGGCGACCACCTGGTCGCCACCGCCCGCAACCCGGCCCAGCTCGACGCCCTGAGCGACAGGTACGGCGAGCGGGTCCGGACGGTGGCTCTCGACGTCACCGACCCCGCCGCCGCGCACACCGTCGCCCGCACCACCGTGGACACGTTCGGCAGCCTCGACATCCTCGTCAACAACGCCGGGTACGCCGACGTCGCCGCGATCGAGGACATGCCGGAGGACAACCTCCGGGCCCAGATCGAGGCCAACTTCTACGGGGTGGTCAATCTCTCCCGCGCGGCCCTGCCGGCGATGCGCGCCCAGGGGCGCGGGCACATCCTCCAGATCTCCAGCGTCGGCAGCCGGGTCGCCAGCACCGGGCTGGGCGCGTACCAGTCCGCCAAGTGGGCGGTCAGCGGCTTCTCCGGGGTGCTCGCCAAGGAGGTCGAGGGTTTCGGGATCCGGGTCACAAGCGTCGAGCCGGGCGCGTTGCGGACCGACTGGGCCGGCTCGTCGATGAGCATGCTGCCGATCAGCGACCCGTACCGGTTGGTCATCGATCCGGCCGTGCAGCGGCTGCGCCAGGCCAGCGGCAACCAGCCGGGCGACCCGGCCCGCGCCGCCCAGGCGATCATCCAGATCACCCGGGTCGACGACCCGCCCCTGCGGCTGCTGCTCGGCGCCGATGCCGTGGCGGGCGCCTCGGCCGCCGCCGAGGCCCTGGCCGCGTCCGACGCGCGCTGGCGCGAGCTGAGCGAGTCCATCGCCTTCGACCCGGCCCCCTGAACGACCCGGCTCCCCCGACCGACCGAGGCGGCCTCCCTGACCGACCCGGCCCCGGCCGACGCGGCCACCGGACGGAGGTGTGGCCGGCATGACCGCGCGTCGCCGGATCGGCCTCCGAACGGGTGGCACAGCCACCGGGCCAACAGGTGACATGATGTGGCGACAACCAGCTGTCGCTAGGAGAAGGGTTGCTGCTGCCCGATGGCGCACTTCGCGGCTCGCACGTTCCCCACACCCGGGCCTGTCGTGGTGACGCTCGCCGGCAACCCGCGGATGGCGGGCTGATGCCGGCCGAGCGACCGGAGGCCGTGGCCGACCAGAGCGTCCCCGCCCATCTCGCGGACACCATGTCGTACCGGGTCGCGACGGACGTACGAGCGCTGCGCGCGTTCGTCAGCGTCGGGGCGCTGACCCGGGGCCTGCCGCCCGATCGGGTGGAGCTGCTGACCCTCGCGGTCAGCGAGCTGGCCACCAACACGTTGCAGCACACCACCGGCGGCGGCTGGGTCCGGCTCTGGGCCGAGTCGGGTCAGCTGTTCTGCGACGTCGTCGACCGGGGGCCGACCCGGGCGTTGGGCCGGCGCATGCCGGCCGCCGACGCGATACGGGGTCGAGGGCTGGCGATCGTGGAGCAGATCTGCGACGAGGTCGCCGTGCTCACCAGCCCCGGCGAGACAGTCGTACGGATTCGCCTGAGCCTGTGACCGCCACTGGCGATCCACCCGCCGCGGGCCCCGCCGGCTGCCACAATGCGGACAGCCCGGGCCGACGGTGACACCGGGCCGACACCGATCGGGAGGACGCCACGATGCCGGACAGCGCACGCGAGGCAGAGCTGCTCGATGCCGAGCGGACCCTGCAGGCCGCCCAGCGGGCCGGCGACGTGACCGCCCTCGACCAACTGCTCGTCGACCAGCTCATCGCCATCGGCCCGGACGGCCGGACGCACACCAAGCAGGATGACCTGGCCGCCCACCGGGACCGCCGTTCGGTGGTGGAGGAGTTGGTCGAGGAGGAGTTGGACCTGCTCGTCGTCGGCAAGACCGGGGTGACGTTCTTCCTGGGCCGGGTGGCCGGGGTGTACGAGGGGGCGGCGTTCGCGGCGCGCCTGCGCTACACCCGGACCTGGGTCCACGACGACCCGCACGGCTGGCGGGTCCTCGCCGCACACATCAGCCCCGTCTGACCCGGCTCAAATGTCGTCGTCGGTGTCGAGCAGGCCCTGCTCGTCGAGGAACGCGAACCACCTGTCGTCGCCGGGGGTCAGCTCGGCGTAACCCGGGCCGAGCAGGTAGTAGTCCACGAAGGAGCCGAGGTCGGGGGCGAGTTCCTCGAACGCGTCGGCCATGAACCACTCGGTGCCGTTGGGTGGGAAATACCAGATGGCGCCCGTGCCGCGGTCCATGAAGATCGGCTCGTCGCTGCGGGTGCCGATCACCAGCCAGCCCGCCCGGTCCTCGGGGATCGACGAGAAGTCCGGCGCGTAGTCGAGGTGGTACTGGATCCCCGTGAGGGTCGCCGTGGACGCCAGCTCGACCCGACCGGCGCGCAGCCCGTCGGCGACCAGCAGCAGGTCCCGCAGGTCGTCCGGCACACCCACCGGGACGGCGTCGATGGCGGCGCCCTCGCCGAACTCGGCGAACGCCACGCTCGCCGGCTGGTCGGCCAGGTCCACCCGCAGCTCCTCGATGAGCTGCCGCAGCTCGGGGATCAATCCACCACCTCTGTTCGCCTCAGGTCCGTCCGGTCGGCCCGGATCTGCCCTCAGCTCCGCGAACCGGTGCGCGTGTTGGTTCTACCACGCATCGGCGTACGGCGACGTCACCTCGCCGAATCGGCAAGCCTGGCCGCCACCACGAGGTCGTTGAGCGCAGCCGCCCCGGCAGTTGGCGCGGGCGACTGCGCCTGGTCGAGCCGTGCCGTCAGCTCACCACGGCGTCGATCGGCCCGACGCGCAGGGTCCCGTCGGTGAGTGGCGTGCAGCGGATGCCGCCGGTGGTGCGTAACGCCTTCCAGGCCCCCGGGCCGACGGTGACGTCCATCCAGGCACACGGCCGGGCCGCCCGGTTGACCCGCAGGCTGACCGGGCCGTCGCCGGAATCCAGGACCAGCACCCTGCCGATCAGCTCGTCCACCGCGATCCCGGTGGTGAGGATGTTGCGCCGCACCTCGGCCAGGCCGATGCCGACCGGCAGTGACTCCTGGGCGATGACCGTGACGCTGGCGTCGCGGTGCGCCTGCTGGCCGAAGTAGCGGTCGCCGACGATGCCGAGGTGGGCCCGGATCCGGACGGCGTCGACAAGCTCACCGGGTGGGGCCGGCGCCGGGCCGTCGGCGGGCCGGCCCAGGAAGCGGTGCACGGGCGAGGCCAGCAACTCGATGATCTCCGGCATGGCACGGATTCTACGAACCGGAGGGCACTCGCCGGGCCAGGTCGGCGGAGCGCGCGCGAGGCTCAGACCGCCAGGGCCGCCCGGACCTCCCGTTCCGCCGTGACACCCCCGTCGCCGTGCGAGGTGACCCGGCCGGACTCCAGCACGTGATAGCGATTCGCCACCCGCAACGCGAAGCCCAGGTGCTGCTCGACGAGCAGCACGCTGAACCCGGACTGCCGGGTCAACTCGACGATCCGTTCCTGGATCTCGGCGACCACCGACGGCTGGATGCCCTCGGTCGGCTCGTCGAGCATCAGCAACCGCGGCCGGGTGATCAACGCCCGGGCGATGGCCAGTTGCTGGCGCTGACCGCCGGAGAGCAACCCGGCGCACCGCCGCAGCAACGGGCGCAACGCCGGGAAGAGGTCCAGCACCTCGGCGGTGGCCACCGCGCCGTCGCGGCGGCCGTCGGCGACGAGCCGCAGATTCTCCGCGGCGGTCAGGTGCGGAAAGCTCTGCTGGCCCTGTGGGACGTACGCCATGCCCCGCGCCACCCGCTCGTGCGGCCCGAGACGGGTGACGTTCTCGCCGTCCAACTCGACGGTGCCGGCGCTCGGGCGCAGCAGCCCGGCCGCGACCCGCAGCAGGGTGCTCTTGCCGGCGCCGTTGTGCCCGAGCACGGCGGCCACCCCGTCGGGCGGGACGGCGAGGTCCACCCCGTGCAGCACCCGCGAGCGCCCGTACCCGGCGTGCACCCCACGCAGCGTCAGCATCATGCCTCCCGAACTGTGGAGCCTGCCCCGGCGTCGACCGGGTGGCCAAGGTAGACCTCCTGGACGCGCGGGTCCGCCTGGACCTGCGCCACGGTGCCCTCGCTGAGCACCCGACCGGCGTGCAACACGGTGACGGTGCGCGCGAACCGGCGCAGGAAGTCCATGTCGTGCTCGATCACCACCACCGTGCGGTCCCGGCTCACCGTCTCCAGCAGGGCGCCGGTGGCGTCGCGTTCCTCGTGGCTCATCCCGGCGACCGGCTCGTCGAGCAGCAGCAGCCGGACGTCCTGCACCAGCAGCATGCCGATCTCCAGCCACTGTTTCTGGCCGTGCGCGAGCGTCCCGGCGAGGTGCCCGGCGCGCCCGGTCAGCCCGATGGTCTCCAGGGCCGCGGCCACCTCGTCGGGAATGAAGCGCCGACGACGGGCCAGGGTCGCCCAGCCGCGGCGGGCGCCCGCCGCGATGTCGAGGTTCTGCAACACCGACAGCTCCTCGAAGACCGTCGAGGTCTGGAACGTGCGCCCGATGCCCAACCGGCTGATCCGGTGCACCGGGCGGCCCAGCAGCTCGTGCTCGCCGAAGCGGACCGAACCGGTGGCCCGGACCAGGCCGGTGATCGCGTCGACGAGTGTGGTCTTGCCGGCACCGTTCGGCCCGATCAGGAACCGGATGTCACCGGCGGGCACCTCCAACGAGACACCGTCGACGGCGGTGAACCCGTCGAAGCTGACCCGCACGTCACGGACGGACAACCCGTCCAGCCGCTCCTCGCTCATGCCGCCGGCACCTCCGCCCGCTCGGCGCGTCGCCGAGTCGTTGGTAACCACAGACGTCGACGCGCTGCCACGCCGTCCTCCCGGCGGCGGGCCAGCGCCCACAGCGACGCCAGGCCACCGGGAAGGAACGCCACCACCACCACGAAGAGCAGACCCTGCAGGTACGTCCAGGTGCCGGGAAAACGCTCCGACAGGGCGGTACGCGCCCAGGCCACCGCCACCGCGCCGAGCACCGGACCGAGCAGGGTGGCCCGGCCGCCCACCGCGACCCCGATGACGAACTCGATCGACGGGACGATGCCGATCAACGCGGGCGAGATGATGCCCACCGCCGGCACGAACAGCGCCCCGGCCAGCCCCGCCATGCCCGCCGCCACGACGTACGCGACGAGCTTGACCGATGCCGGGTCGTAGCCGAGGAAGCGGACCCGCTCCTCGCCGTCGCGGACCGCCACCAGCAGCTCCCCGTAGCGGCTCTGGATGAGTTGGCGGGTCAGCGCGAGCAACGCCAGCAGCGTGGCGGCGATGATGAAGTAGACCATCCGCTGGTTGACCGGGTCGTCCAGGTCGTAGCCGAAGAAGCCCTTGATGTCGGTCAGCCCGTTGGTGCCTCCGGTGGTGCCCTGCTGCCCGATCAGCAGGATCACCATGGCCGCCGCGAGCGCCTGGCTGAGGATGGCGAAGTACGCGCCCCGGACGCGGCGACGGAACACCAGCGAGCCGAGCCCGAAGGCGACAGCCATCGGCAGCAGCACCGTCGCGGGCAGCGCGAACCACGGGCTGGCGAACGGCCGCCACCACAGTGGCAGTTCGTCGAGCTGCCCGTACAGCTGCATGAAGTCGGGCATCCCACCGGGACCCGCGTCGGCGAGCTTGAGGTGCATGGCCATCGCGTAGCCGCCGAGGCCGAAGAAGACGCCCTGGCCGAGGGTCAGCATCCCGCCCCGGCCCCAGGCGATCCCGATGCCGACCGCCACCATGGCGACGCAGAGATACTTGGCGAGCAGCGCCAGCCGGAAGTCCGACAGCGCCAGCGGCGCCACGGCGAACAGCAGTGCCGCGCCGAACGCGAAGCCGGCGGCGGTCCGGAGCCGGGTACGACCGCCGGTGCGGGCCGGAGGTGCGGGGCTGGTGGGCGCCGGTCCGGTGGCGGCGCCGGGGGGCGCGGGGGTGACGGCGGTCATGCGAGGCTCCTGGTCCGCAGGGTGAACAGGCCCTGTGGCCGCCACTGAAGGAACGCGACGATCGCCACGAACACGATCACCTTGGCGACGCTGAGGGTGGTCAGGTACTCCCCGGTGGCCTGGAGCACGCCGAGGGCGAAGGCGACGATCACGCTGCCCTTGAGCTGGCCGATCCCGCCGACCACGACGACCAGGAAGGCGTCGATGATCAGGTTGGTGCCCATGGTCGGGCCGATCGGGCCGAGCAGGGTCAGCGCCACCCCGGCCAACCCGGCCAGGCCGGAGCCGACGAAGAAGGTGGTCCGGTCGACCCGGGCGGTCGGGATGCCGGACACCGCGGCGAGGTCGCGGTTCTGCACCACCGCGCGGATCCGGCGCCCCAGCGGGGTGAGCCGCAGCGCCAGGGTGAGCGCCGCGACGGCGGCCAACGCCAGGGCCAGGATGAACAGCCGGTTGTTGGCGATGGTCAGCCCGCCGGGCAGCGCCACGTTGCCGGTCAACAGTTCCGGGGCGCGGGTCTGCACGTTCGGGCTGCCGAACACGTCGCGGGCCAACTGTTGCAGCATCAGCGACACCCCCCAGGTGACCAGCAGGGTGTCCAACGGTCGGGCGTAGAGCCGGCGGATGAGCAGCATCTCCAGCAGGACGCCCATCGTGCCGGCGACCACGAACGCCACCGGCAGCGCGACCACAAGTGACAGGCCGGCCCCGGTGATGCTCTGTTGCAGGACGTATGTGGTGTACGCGCCGGCCATGATGAACTCACCGTGCGCCATGTTGATCACGTTCATCTGGCCGAAGGTCAGCGCGAGGCCGAGAGCGATGAGCAGCAGCACCGCGCCGATGCTGATGCCGGTGAAGAGTTGACCGAAGAGGACTGTCACGGTGGGTACTCCGTACTGCTGGTCGGGGGGCCCGGGCAGACCGCGCGGCAACGCGCTCCGCCCGGGCCGGCATCGTCAGCTCAGGCCACTCGCCCAGGGGTAGGTCTTGAGGTACGGGTCCGGCTGCACCGGCTTGCCGGAGTTCCACACCTCGCTGATCAGGCCGTCCGCGCCGATCTTGCCGATTCGGGCGGTCTTGGCGATGTGCTGGGTCGGGCCGTCGACAGTGACCATGCCCTCCGGCGCGTCGAGGGTGATCCCCCCGGATGCGGTGCGGACCTTCTCCACGTCGAAGGCGCCGGCCTTCTCGACCATCGCCTTCCACAGGTGCACCGCCACGTACGCGGCCTCCATCGGGTCGCTCGTCGGCTTGTCCGCCCCGAACTTGGCCTTGTACGCGGCCACGAACTTCGAGTTCGCCGCCCCCGGGGTGGTCTGGTAGTAGTTCCAGGCGGTCAGCTGGCCCTCCAGGTACTGGGTGCCGATCCCCTTGACCTCCTCCTCGGCGATCGACACCGACACCACGGGCATCGCCGCGGCGGTCAGCCCGGCCGACTTGTACTCCTTGAAGAAGGCCACATTGCTGTCACCGTTGAGGGTGTTGAACACGGCGTCGGCCCCGGCCGACTTGACCTTGTTGACGATCGTGCCGAACTCGGTGGACCCGAGCGGCGCGTAGTCCTCGCCGGACACGGTCATCCCGTTGGCGGCCGCGTAGGCCTTGATGATTTTGTTGGCGGTACGGGGAAAGACGTAGTCACTGCCGACCAGATAGACCGATTTCGCGCCCTGCGCCTTGAGATAGTCGAGCCCGGGAACGATCTGCTGGTTTGTCGTCGCACCGGTGTAGAAGATGTAGGGCGACTGTTCCAGACCCTCGTACTGCACGGGATAGAACAGCAGCGCCTTGTTCTTCTCGAACACCGGCTTGACCGCCTTGCGGCTGGCCGACGTCCAGCAGCCGAAGACGGCCGCGACCCGGTCCTCGGAGATGAGCTTCTCCGCCTTCTCGGCGAAGGTGGGCCAGTCCGAGGCGCCGTCCTCGCCGACGGGCTGGATCTTCTTACCGAGGACGCCGCCGGCCGCGTTGATCTCCTCGACGGCGAGCATGATGGAGTCGCGGACGGTGACCTCGCTGATCGCCATGGTGCCGGAGAGCGAGTTGAGCAGGCCGACCTTGACGGTGTCGCCGGAGACGTCGGCGGCGACGCCTGCCGCACTTGTCTTGTCGGTGGTCTTGCTGCCGCACGCGGTCAACGCTGCCGCGGCGACCAGGGTCATGGCACCCGCCAGGATGCGGCGGCCCCGGAATAATGACATCAATTCTCCCCTGCGGTGCACTCACGTGGCGAATGGACGGTCGGTGCGGTCCGGTGGATCTCAGGTGGGCGATGCCGGGGTCGACGGGTGGACGTCACCGGGGCACCGCAGCGGATGCGGGCAGGGAAAGCGTCGACCGGCATCATTGCGATCGTGTTTCCCGGCCCTTAATTGAGTGTTTCCCGCCAACCGCGCGGCACGGTCGCCAAAAAGATGGCCGACACCGTCGGGGAAAGACGGTGTCGGCCGCTGGAATGCTCGGGAAAATTGCCAGCACAATGGTCGGCGAATGATGTCGCCGATCGTGGACACACATTGGTGGCAGCTGCCCGCAGAGGGCAGATCCTTCACGCAGGAAGTATCTTAGGGCCGCGTCGGGTACGGCTGTCAAGGGTTGCGTCGACCCGGCCGCCGGTCAGAGCTGGGCGAGCACCGTGAAGTCGAGCCCGTCGGCCTCGGCGAGGTAGATGCGCTGACGCACGTGCCGCCGGCGCAACCGCAACCGCCCGCGCGGCCCGTGGTACGCGACGGTGTCGGCGGCCGTCTCGATGGCGCGCACGTCGAGGGTGCGGGCCTGGCCGATCAGCGCGGCCAGCAGCATCACACCCTCGTAACAGGACTCCCCCAGGCTGCCCAGCGGCGGCGCCTCGATCCCGAACCGACGGGCGAACTCGCCGTGGAAGTCGAGGTTCTCCTGGGTCACCAGCCCGGCGAAGAAACCCGCGGTGCTGTACAGCCGGCGGGTCGCGCCGGCACCGCTGGCCAGCAGCATGTTCTCGTCCATCAGGGTGCTCAGCCGCAGACAGCGCTGGTCCAGCCCGGAGCGGGCGAACGCCCGGTTGAACCGCACCGCGTCCGCACCCACGAGCAGCATCAGCACCGCGTCGGCGTCGCTGTGCTCGATGCGGCGCAGCACCTCGTCGAACCGGTGCGCGTCCAACGGCAGGAAGTGCTGGCCCACCACCTGTCCACCGCTGCGCAGCGCGTACGACTGGGCGGCGCGCGCGGTACGCCGCGGCCACACGTAGTCGTTGCCGACCACGAACCAGCGACGCGCCCCCTGCTCGCCGGCGAGCAGCCGCATCGCGGGCCACAGCTGGGCGTCCGGCGTCTCGCTGGTCAGGAAGACCCCTTCGGTACGCTCACCGCCCTCGTAGAGTGCGGTGTAGACGTACGGCACCCGGTGCGCGACGCGCGGTGCCAACGCCTGGCGCACCGAGGAGATGTGCCACCCCGTCACCCCCTGCACGGCCCCCACCGACACCAACGCCTCGACCTCGGCAGCCACCTCGGCCGGCGGTGCGCCACCGTCGACGAACACCAGCCGCACTTCCCGACCCAGCACCCCGCCACACCTGTTGATCTCCTCGACCGCGAGTTGCGCACACAGCTCGCAGGTGGGGCCGAACATGCCGGCCGGCCCGCGCATCGGATAGACCAGGGCGATGCTGACCACGGCACGGTCGACGGTCAGCCACGGCGGTGCCGGCGCGGACATGTGCACATGATTGCCCGGTCCACGACGGAAGGCCAGAGCTCACCACGGACCGGGACGACTCGGTAGCATGACAGGGCCACCGGACCAGGGAGTTTCATGTCAGACGTGCCCGGGGCGCCAGCGGACCTGCTGCGCTCGCTCACCCGCGCCGAGCGGCTGCTCTCCCGCCGACTGGGCGCCGTCCTGGCCGACGACGCGCTGACCATCGAGGCGTGGCGGGTGCTCTGCCTGCTCGCCGACGGCCAGGGCCACCCGATGACAGAGGTTTCCGCCGAGGCGTCACTGCCTCCCGGCACCCTCACCAAGCTTGTCGACCAGCTTGTCGACCGTAACCTCGTCTTCCGCCGGATCGATCCGATCGACCGCCGGCGGATCCGCGCCTACCTCACGGCCCGCGGCCGACGCGAGCACGACCGCCTCGACCAGCGGGTCCGCGCCAGCCTCGCCGAGCTGGGCATCACCCAGGCCGCCGAGCCGGATGGGGCGCCGGCCGGCGACCTGGTCGGCGCGCTCGACGACCTGATCAGCCGCCTCGACCCGGCCCGCCACCGCCACCGCGACCACGCCAACGCCGGCCGGGCCGGCAGCCCGCACCGCTGACCCTCCCCGTCCAGCTCTCGGCCGCCGACACCGCCCGGCGCCCGACAGTGCTAGCTAACGATGTGCCGGCGATTCAGCTACGCATCGATGCTGTGGGTGGCCCGATCCACGAGGTTGAAGACCGTGTACGGATCACGTCCGCCGAACAACAGCGAGATCACGATTGCTGCCATGGCCTCGAGGTGGTGCGCGTGTCGGAGGTCGCCGATCAGCAGTGGTTCGCCGCCAAGGTCGGTGATGAGCTGCCGGGTCATGTCCAGTGCGGCCGAATGTTCACCGCAGTAGGGAACCACGAGACGGCGATTGTCGAATACCGGCGGTTCCATCTGCCACACGTGCGCCTCGCAGAGGTTGAACGCCTTGACGACGTGACCGCCGGTGGCCGACTCGATCTGCTGTGCCATCGACAACCCGGGTTCGGTGACCAGTGTGAAGTGTTCGATCTCGACTGGGTTGTTGCAGTCGACGATCGGTTTGCCGCGCAACCCGTCACCGATCTCGGCCAAGGTTGCCGGCATGCCTTGGTAGAGGACCGCGATCAGCGCGATGTCGCCGAACTCGGCCACCTCCTCGAAGCTGCCGGCGCGGGCGCCCCACTTGCGGGCCAACGCGTCGGCCTTGACTGCCGTCCGGCCTGCGATCATCAACTCGTGGCCGGCCGCCGCCCATCGGGTGCCGAGCGCATCGGCCATCACTCCGGCACCAAGAACACCTATCTTCATGACAGCGACGTTAGGCAGCCGTGGGGCACCATCCGGTTCCCCGTCTGGTCAGCTGCCGTCGTCGACGGCGAGGTCGTCGGCATGGTCCTCGGCCCACCGAGCGAGGACCGACACCGGCCCGAGCAGGCTCTGCCCGAGGTGGGTCAATCGGTACTCCACGCCCGCGGGCGCGGTAGCCAGGACTCGTCGCTCCACGAGGTTGTTGCTCTCCAGCTTGCGCAGTGTCTGAGTGAGCATCTTCTTGCTGATCCCGCCGATTCGATCGCGAAGATCGCTATAGCGGTGCGGACCACGTCCCAGCCCGAACACCACGACCACCGACCAGGTGTCAGCCACCAGTTCCAGCGTCGTACGGGCAGGGCAATCAGCGAGAAACACGTCGTAGTCACTCACGCAACGCCCACCTTCGCTCCTCGTCATGCCCTCCGGCGGTCAGCCCGGGGCCTGCTCGATCATGGCAGAACCGCTTGGCGTGGTCGTGCTGGCAATCTTCGCCTCAATTTTCTCCGGCTTTCTGAGCGCGTCGCTGGCGAACCGTATTGGTTGGGAGGCGGCGCCGGCGCACGAGGCCAACCTCGACCAAGATCAGAAGTAGCCGCCGACCGGGCGCGGCCTCGCGCCGATCACCATCTGCAGCGGGGCCCCCTGCCGGTGGGCACATCCGGCTTTGCCGCTGATCGAGTGTCTCCTGGTTTGGATGGCCTAACGATCCTCTATCTTGCCGGCATCCTCTTCTAGTTCGTGAGGTGGGCCCGCAGGGTGTGGGCGTCCGGGGCGGTGGCGGTCCACAGTGTTGCCGGGCCGCCGGCCAGCGGCAGTCGGGCGACGGCCGCGTCGGGCCGGACGTGCGGCGGCTCGGCGGGTCGCGACGGGTCGACCACCAGCAGCGAGCCGGTGGCCGGCGCGCCGTCGAGCACCGCCGGCCCGGCCCACCCCGGTGCCTGTGGGCCCACGGCCAGGGACTGCCGCAGCAGCGGCCGGCCCGCGTAGTCGACCTGGGTGTGCACGACGGCCCCGCCGGGCGTCTCGCCGTACCGGCCGCAGATCAGCTCGTCGCGCCAGCGCAGGCTCGCCCCGTCCGCCAGGTCGATCCTGGATTCGGCGAGATGCGCGCAGCCGGCCGCCGCGACCAACTGTTCCGGAAGCCAGTGCAGCGTGGCCCCGGCCCGCACGACAGCCCGCACCGCCATCCGGGACACCGCGCCCGGTCGGCCCGGTAGGGCGATCGACGCGGCGACGGTGTGCACCCGGACCGCCGCGCCCGGTCCCACCTCGATGTCCAGGCGCAGATCGTCACCGGCGATCGGCCCGGCCGCCCCGCCGACGAGGTGCACGGTGGCGACACCGCCGTCGGCCGGGGTCTGGCGCAGCAGCAGTGGCGTCTCGCCGTGCAACTCGACCAGGACCGTCCCACCCCGACCGTCGGCCCGAGCGACAATCCGGGCGGACGCCCGCATCAGAGCGGGCCGACCGGCACGGCGAGGGGGTGGGCGGTGGCGTGGTGGGCCAACTCGTGCCGGATCCAGTCGGCGACCGTGCTCGCCGTCGGGTCGCCCACGATGGACAGGAAGATGGTCGGCAGGTCGCCACGTCGGGCCCGCGCGTCGCGGTCCATCACGGCGAGGTCCGCGCCCACCATCGGCGCCAGGTCGGTCTTGTTGATCACGAGGAGATCGGCGGCGGTGACGCCGGGTCCGCCCTTGCGCGGCACCTTGTCCCCTCCCGCCACGTCGACCACGAAGATCTGCCGATCGACCAGGCCCCGGCTGAAGGTCGCGGTCAGGTTGTCCCCACCGCTCTCCACCAGGACCAGGTCCAGCGGGCCGACCGCCTCGGCCAACTCGTCCACGGCGTCCAGGTTGGCGCCGATGTCGTCGCGGATCGCGGTGTGCGGGCAGCAGCCGGTCTCCACCGCGCGGATGCGCGCCGGGTCCAGCACTCCGGCCCGCCTGAGGAAGTCGGCGTCCTCGGTCGTGTAGATGTCGTTCGTCACCACACCGAGCCGCAACTCGTCGGCGAAGGCACGGCAGAGCGCGGCCACCAGCGCCGTCTTTCCGGACCCGACCGGGCCACCGATGCCGACCCGCAGGGCACGGTCCGCCTGCGCCAGCGGCGGATGCGGGTCGACCCCCGGTTCCGGATGGGTGTGCGGGACGCTCTCGTCGTGCGGTTGGCCGTTCGGTGACGGGGTGATCGGTTCGACAGCGGGCCCAGCGCTCGGCACAACAGTGTCAGGACGCAAAGAGACGCACCTCCCAGGTGGCATGGTTTTCGGCATGGATGTCGGCGAGTGGAGCGGCCGCGGCCGGCAGCCGCTCCGGTGGATCGTCGGCGGCCCGCGCCGCGTCGGCGGCCGTGCCGTCGCAGGCGTCGGCAAGACCGACGAGCAGGGCCTGGACCTGGTACGGGTCGAGGCCGAGCAGGCGTACGCCGGCGCTGGCCGCACCGGTCAGCGTCCCGTACGCGGCGACCGTGGCGGTCTCGACGCGGGACAGCCCGGCCGCGGCACAGAGCAGCCCCAGCACCAGCGGTTGGTGCACGCCGCAGGACGTCGCGGGTAGGTCACCGAACGGCGCGTCCGGCCAGATGGCCCGGCCGGCGCGCAGCAGCGCTCGACCCTGCCGGCGGGAGATCGTCCGCAGGGTCGGCGACGCGGTACGCGCGTCCAGCTCCACGTCGAGCTGGGCCAGTAGGGCCGACCGGGCGACGGACCCGGGCTCCACCGCTCGGTGCGCGGCCGCCGCGAAGGCCGCGCCGACCAGGCCGGCGGTGGCCAACCGTCCGACCAGGAACGCCTCCAACGAGGCCAGGTCGGTGACCCGGCCCGCGGCGACGGCCGCTTCCAGACCGCCGGAGTGCGCGTGCGCCCCGGCCGGGAAGCGCCCGTCGGCCAACAGCAACAGCAGGCTCGATGTCGCCATCAGAACAGGAAGTACCGCTGGGCCATCGGCAGCCGGGTCACCGGGTCGGGCTCCACCACCACCCCGTCGATGCGGACCGTGAACGTGTCCGGGTCCACCTCGATGCGGGGCATCGCGTTGTTCTCCGGCAGGTCGGCCTTGCCCCGCGACCGCACGTCGCGCACCGGCACCACCCGGCGTCGGACGTCCAGACGGAGTCCCGCGTCCAGGGCCGCCGGCGCCACGAAGGCCAGGCTGGTGGCGGCCGCCGCCGCGCCGTACGCCCCGAACATCGGCCGCGGCAACATCGGCTGCGGCGTGGGGATCGACGCGTTGGCGTCACCCATCTGGGCGTACGCGATCATGCCGCCCTTGATGACCAGGTGTGGTCGTACGCCGAAGAACGCCGGGTCCCAGAGCACCAGGTCGGCGAGCTTGCCCGGCTCGACCGAGCCGACCTCGTCCTCCAACCCGTTGGCCATGGCCGCGCAGATGGTGTACTTCGCGACGTACCGTCGGGCCCGGTGGTTGTCGGCGGCGCCGTCGCCCGGCAGCGCGCCGACCCGGTCCTTCATGACGTGCGCGCTCTGCCAGGTTCGCATGATCACCTCACCGACCCGGCCCATCGCCTGCGCGTCCGAGCCGATGATGGAGATCGCGCCCAGGTCGTGCAGCAGGTCCTCGGCGGCCATCGTGGACGGCCGGATCCGGCTCTCGGCGAAGGCCAGATCCTCCGGCACCGACGGGTTGAGGTGATGGCAGACCATCAACATGTCCAGGTGCTCGGCGAGCGTGTTCGCGGTGTACGGCCGGGTCGGGTTTGTCGACGACGGCAACACGTTCGGCTCACTGGCCACCGTGATGATGTCCGGTGCGTGCCCGCCCCCGGCGCCCTCGGTGTGGTACGAGTGGATGGCCCGGCCGCCGATCGCCCGCAGGGTGTCGGCGACGAAACCGGCCTCGTTGAGCGTGTCGGTGTGGATCGACACCTGGACTCCGGACGCGTCCGCCACCCGCAGGCAGGCGTCGATCGCCGCCGGTGTGGTGCCCCAGTCCTCGTGCAGCTTGAACCCGCCCGCGCCGGCCCGCAACTGCTCCCAGAGCGCCTCGGTGGAGACGGTGTTGCCCTTGCCGAGCAGCAGCACGTTCACCGGCAGCGTGTCCAGGGCCTCGTGCATCCGGGCCAGGTGCCAGGCGTTCGGGGTGACGGTGGTGGCCCGGGTCCCCTCGGCCGGTCCGGTGCCGCCGCCGACCATCGTGGTGATGCCGCTGGCCAACGCCTCGGTGACGATCTGCGGGCAGATGAAGTGCACGTGGGTGTCCACCGCGCCGGCGGTGAGGATCCGACCGTTGCCGGCGATCACCTCGGTGGCCGGGCCGATGACCAGGTCGGGGTGGACGCCGGGCATGGTGTCCGGGTTGCCGGCCCGGCCGAGTGCCACGATCCGCCCGTCGCGCAGCCCCACGTCGGCCTTGACCACACCCCAGTGGTCGAGGACCACGGCGCCGGTGATGACGGTGTCCAGCGCCCCTTCGGCACGGGTCGCTCGGGACTGCCCCATGGACTCGCGGATGACCTTCCCACCGCCGAAGACCGCCTCGTCGCCGCCGACGCAGTGGTCGGTCTCCACCTCGATCAGCAGATTGGTGTCGGCCAGCCGGATCCGGTCACCGGTGGTCGGCCCGTACAGGTCGATGTAGCGGTCCCGCCGCACGGCGCTCACCGCGACGACCCGCCGGCGTCCGGCGCGTCCAGCGGACCGGCGCACTCGCCCCGCAGTCCGGGCACGACGCGCGCTCCCCCGAACGGGACGAGGTCGACGCTGCGGCTGATGCCCGGCTCGAACCGAACCGAGGTGCCCGCCGGCACCGCGAGCCGTTGCCCCCAGGCGGCGTCCCGGTCGAACGCCAGCGCCGGGTTGGACTCGGCGAAGTGGTAGTGCGAACCCACCTGTACCGGCCGGTCGGCGGTGTTCACCACGAGCACTGTGGTCACCGGACGGCCCACGTTGATCTCGACCGGGCCGGCGGCCGGCAGGATCTCCCCCGGGATCACGGGATCGGGTGGTGCACCGTCACCAGCTTGGTGCCGTCCGGGAACGTTGCCTCCACCTGCACCTCCCTCAGCAGCTCGGGGATGCCGTCCTGGACGTCGTCGCGGCTGAGCACGGTCCGGCCCGTCGACATGAGATCGACCACCGACTGGCCGTCGCGGGCCCCCTCCAGCAGGAACGCGGTGATCAGCGCGACCGCTTCGGGATAGTTGAGGCGCAGGCCGCGTTCACGGCGGCGGCGGGCGACATCGGCCGCGACATGGACGAGCAGGCGGTCCTGCTCGTGCGGGCTGAGAAACACGGGGCTCTCCCGGTGGGGTAAGCGTGCCCCGCTCGTCGTCGGCTCCGCACTGAGCCGCGCGCCGGGCAGCAACACACCCGGGAGTACGAGCTGGAGTCACACGACCGCCGAGCCGCCGCCGACGGGTCGACCCGGGACTCCACCATCCCGGCCCGAACGACGGGCAACCGGCGGTGTCCGGTCGGATGCGGACCGCACCGCCCACCGCTGAGCAGACCGTAGAGGATCGCCACCGACCAAGGCAACAGTCGACCACGGATGGGTCGGGCACCCGCGTGTCCTGGTCCGCGGCGGCGTGCGGTCCGGTGAGAGCATGACCTGGGCGGGCTTTCCGCCGTCCCGGTCGGGCTGCGGCGCGATCGGGCACCGGCCACTGGGGAGGCACCCGATGCAGGAGTCAGCGCCCGCGGCGAACGGTGACGGCGAGCGGCGGCTGCGGACGCTCACCGTGGTCGGGGTGGCCGCCAACGTCCTCGGCGTGGTCACGGCGGTGGAGAGCGTGCTGCGCCGGGACGCGCTGCTGATCGCCCTCGCCCTCACCGCCGTGTTGCTGCTCGGAGGGTTCTGGTTCTGGTACCGACGGACCAGGTTGGCGATCACGCTGCTCGCGCTCGGCTGTGTGCTGCTCGGCGGTGTCGCGGCGACACAACTCGGCCGCTCGTCGGCGCCACCACCCGTCGCCGGTGACACCTCGACGCCCACACCGTCGGCAGCGGGCGGCGCTTCCCCGCCGGCCACCGCCGCCACCCCGACCGTGGGGGCCTCTCCGACGCCAGCCACCCCGAGCGCCAACGGTACGGCCGTGGTCGACCCGGACACGCCGCGCGTCCTCGTGGAGCGCAACGTGGTGCTGCCCCGCGCTGCCGCGATCGACGTGGATAAGCCGAATCAGCAGGTCGTCGTGA
Organism: Micromonospora sp. DT231; assembly: GCF_049847025.1. Lineage (NCBI taxonomy): Bacteria > Bacillati > Actinomycetota > Actinomycetes > Micromonosporales > Micromonosporaceae > Micromonospora > Micromonospora sp. DT231. The sequence goes on from NZ_JBNCNO010000007.1 coordinate 290,804, forward strand.
AACACGCCGGCGGGGCCACCGACGGGCTCGACCTGTACCACGACTGGGCGGACCTCCGGTCGGACAACATCCAGGTGGCCAACCCGCCGAACGTCTACCAGTACTCCGGCGGCGACCCCCGCCGGGCGTACCAGGACTGCGCCCAGGGCGGCTCCGGGTCGGCGCGGGCGTCGTTCACGCCGGGGGCGGACTTCTGCTTCCGCACCTCGGAGGGGCGCGTGGGGTTCGCGACCATCGCCCCGCCCGGCAGGGATCAGGTGTTCGTCGTCCGCGTCGTGGTCTGGGACGCCACCGGCGTCTGAGGTCGGCGCGCGGGACGGCTGTTCCGGTGCGGGCGTTCGCCGTACCGGACCGTTCGGGGACAACCCGGTGGACGCCGAAATGCTACGAAGGGGACGTGCCTGACCTGACTGGTTTCCCTGCCGCCTCGTCCCTCACGACTCCGCGACTGCTGTTGCGCCCCTTGCGGGGCGATGATCTGGACGCGTTCGCCGCGGTCAACGCGCAGCCCGAGGTGATGCGCTACATCCATGACGGCCGCACCCTGGACCGGGCCGCGACCGCGGAGCGTCTGGCCACCTACCAGCGGCACTGGGACGAGCACGGTTTCGGCCTGTACGGGGTGGAGGTCAGAGAGACCGGCGAGCTGGCCGGTTTCACCGGACTGGCGACGCCGACCTTCCTGCCCGAGATCATGCCGGCCGTGGAGATCGGCTGGCGGCTCGGCCGCGCGTACTGGGGTCGGGGCCTGGCCACCGAGGCGGCCCAGGCCGTTGTCGCCCACACCCGTGCCGCGCTCGCCCTGCGGCGGTTGGTCAGCATCCACGTCGTCGGCAACGAGGCGTCGGCGCGGGTGATGGTCAAGCTGGGCATGTCGCTGGAGCGCGAGACGGTGCAGCCGGACACCGGCCGCCGGGTCCGGGTCTACGCGATGGACCTGTAGGCGGTGGATCCTCTGGCTGGGCTGGGACACCCGGTACACGGGTCGACGAGCAGACCGGCGCGACCAGCGGCCCGTAGAATCGGGGCATGGCCCTGCGACCGGCTCATGTGAACATCAAGGCAGTCGATCCCGTCGCGGTCGGCGAGTTCTGGGCTCAGGCGCTCGGCTGGAACGCGTTCCACCCCGGCGTCACCACGTACGTCGGGCCCCGAGCCGAGCTGGTCTGGCCGGACCCGGACTTCCTGGGCATCGACATCGTCCCGGTCCCCGAGCCGAAGACAGCGACAACGAGCCGCATGCGTCTCGAACTCGCCAGCAGCTCGCCCGGACACCGGGCCGAGCTGCTGGCCCGGTTGGAGAGGCTTGGCGCGAAACCCGCCGGCGCCGATCGGCTCGGCGCGTCCTGCGCCCTGCTGGCCGATCCGGAGGGCAACGAGTTCTGCGTACCAGGACCGCAGGAGACCGGCCGGGACACCGGCCCCATTTCCGCGGTGGTCATGGACTGCACCGACCCGCCCGCCATGGCTCGCTTCTGGGGCGCGGCGATCGACTGGCCCGTGGTTGCCGTCACCGGCGAGCGGGCCACCCTGCGGTCCGGCCGCGGCACCGGACCGGACCTCACCTTCGTCCGCGTCCCCGGCACCACGCCCACACTCGACCGGCTGCACCTCGACCTGCGGCCCGACACCGGCGACGACCAGGCCGCCCAGGCCGTCCGCCTGCGCGCGCTCGGTGCCGCCGATCTCGACGTGGGCCAGGGCGGCGACGTCTCCTGGATCTGCCTGACCGACCCTGACGGACATGAGCTCTGCGTCCTCGCCGCTCCCGGGGGCGAGTCCGGCTGATCAGGCCGGAACACCCGCGCCGGAGTCAGCGGCCCGGCCCGGGGGCAGCAGCCAGAGGTAACCCGCCTCTTCCCGGACGGGAAGCGGCTCGGCCGGTTTGCCGTCCGGGCGGTTGACACACAGGCCGTTCGGCCCGAAACGCCGGCGGCGCACCGGGGACTAGAGCGCGCGGATCGGAGATCAAAGCATGCGCGCTTGCCCTTGATCGACGAGCGCGCGCACGATGCGAGAGGCCAATTTCGGACAGTTGGAGAATTGGCCGAGGCATTCAGCGTGGTCATTCGGGATTTTTCGGGTTGTGCCCTTTCTTCCAAACCCTGGACCGGTTGATAACAGGCGTCATACCTTCGATGCGGGAGCGCCAATATCCTTATCGCCTGTCGGATGAGCGACCGGCCGAAACGGCCAGATCCGCCCCGCCGGAGAAGGCAATCGGAAAGGGACCGAGTTATGCCTGATTCCCCGTACCCAAATCCACCCGATCCCGCCGACGCGTCGTTCACCAGGCGCGTACTCCTCCGCATCGGCGGCGTGCTCGGCCTGACTGCCGCCGGCATCGCCGCGGTCGGTGCCGGCGCGTCAGCGAATGGCACCGGCGCGCCGGCTGTCCCGGACGCGCCGGGCGGATTCGGCGCCCCGCCGGCACCGGGGATCGCCCCCCAGCAGGCGAACCGGGCCCACACCGGGAGCATTACCGACGTCCGGCCGGGCCAGGCGACGGGGCCCGCGCCCGGCACCGCCTCCGGGGCCCGTCTCGCCCCCAACCACAGCCGCATCATCAACACCCCGCTGAGCCGCCGCCCGGCGCCGTGGACCGTGGAGGGCTGAGCGATGCAGCTGCATTTCCGCAACAGCTACGGCCCTCGGATCTGGGTCGCGATCATGTACTACGACACCGGCTGCAACTCCGACGGTTCCTCGTGGGCAACCCGGGGCTGGTGGACCATCGACAACGGCGGCCAAGCGTACGTGCTGAACACGAACAATCGCTACGCCTACTACTATGCCGAGGCCGCCGATGGCACGGTGTGGACCGGCCCGTACGGACCCATCTACGTCCCGCAGACCGCCTTCAGCTGGTGCTCGAATACCGGCAGTACCAACGCGCGGGTCGTCGGGCTCCGCGAGGTCTACATACCCAGCGACAAGCACACGATCAATCTCGTACCGTGAGCCGCCACTCCCGCTCGGGCCCGATCCGGGCGTGGATGACGAGCGACCTTCATGATCGGCGAGCCAGAACCCAGCCGGGCCGGTCGGTCAGTGGGCCGCGGCCGGCTGCGGCGTGGGCATCGCGGCGAACGGCACATCGATGTTCTCCGCCACGCCGGGCGGTCCGTCGGGGTGCCGCCACAGTCCGCGGTCGCGCAGGATCGGCAGCACGCCCTCGCCGAACCAGTACGCCTCCTCCAGGTGCGGATAGCCGGAGAGGATGAACTCGTCGATCCCGAGCGCGTGGTACTCGGCGATCCGGTCGGCGACCTCGGTGTGGCTGCCCACGAGCGCGGTGCCGGCCCCGCCGCGGACCAGCCCGACCCCGGCCCACAGGTTGGGTGCGACCTCCAGGCCGTCGCGGGAGCCGCCGTGCAGGTCGAGCATCCGGCGCTGCCCCTCGGACTCGCTGCGGCGCAGCCCGTCCTGCACGGCCCGGATGTCGGCCTCGGCGATCCCGTCGAGCAGCCGGTGGGCCTGCGCCCAGGCCTGCTCGGCGGTGTCCCGGGCGATGACGTGCAACCGGATGCCGAACCGCAGCTCGCGCCCGGCGTCGGCGGCCAGCGCCCGGACCCGGGCCAGTTTGGCGGCGACAAGCGCCGGGGGTTCGCCCCAGGTCAGGTAGACGTCGCTGTGCCGTACCGCCACCGGCAGGGCGGCGGCCGACGACCCACCGAAGTAGACGGGTGGGACCGGGTCGGGTAGCCGGTGCAGCCTCGCCTGCTCGACGCGTACGTGGGTGCCGGCGTGGTCGACCGTCTCGCCGCGCCAGAGCGCGTGCGCCACGTGCAGGAACTCGTCGGCCCGCGCGTACCGGGCGTCCTTGTCCAGGAAGTCACCGTAGGCCCGCTGCTCCGACGACTCGCCGCCGGTGACCACGTTGAGCAGCAGCCGGCCCCGGGACAGCCGTTGGAAGGTCGAGGCCATCTGGGCGGCCAGGGTGGGTGAGGTCAGCCCGGGTCGGAAGGCGACCAGGAACTTGAGGCGCTCGGTCACCTCGGTCAGCATCGCCGTGCTCAGCCAGGCGTCCTCGCACCAGGCGCCCGTCGGGGTGAGCGCGCCGACGAAGCCGAGCTGCTCGGCGGTGCGGGCGATCTGTCCCAGGTACGCCACGCTGGCCGGGCGGGCTCCTCCGGCGGCGCCTGTCGGTACGCCGTGTCCGCCGCCGACGATGTCCCGGCTGTCGCCGTTGGTGGGCAGGAACCAGTGGAAGGTGAGGGTCATCGCGGCTCTTTCCTCCAGCGGGGACGGGCGGCGCACGCGGTGCGGCGGGCACCTCCTGAGGGGTGGGACGATCGCGCCGACAGCCTACCCATAAAACCTATCGGGTTAGTAGGCTACCGCCCACGCACTCACGCCGGTCGACGCGGCCCGGCACACCTGACCACCCAAGGAGCCGCCATGCGTACCCCCTCGGTCCGCCGTCCCCCGCACCACAGTCGCCTGGCCACCGCCGCGCTGACGACCGTGGCCCTACTCGCCACGGCCGTCCTGAGCGCCTGTGGCGGCTCGGCCGACGCCGGGGAGGGCGGGGGCAAGCTCCGGATCGGGTACCAGCGCTTCGGCGGCCTCAGCCTGGTCAAGGCGCGCGGCGCCGCGCCGGACGTGGAGTGGTCGCTGTTCGAGAGCGGCCCGGCGCTCACCGAGGCCCTCAAGGCCGGCTCGATCGACATCGGACAGGTCGGCGAGGCCCCACCCGTCTTCGCCGCCGCCGGGAAGATCCCGTTCTCCATCATCGGGACCTCGGCGCCGATTCCGCAGGGTGAGGCGGTGCTCGTCAAGGCCGACCGGGGTTACCGCAGCTTCGCCGACCTCAAGGGCAGGACGGTGGCGCTGAACAAGGGGTCCAACGTGCACTGGCTGCTGGTCCAGCTCCTCAAGGCGAACAACATGACCCTGAAGGACATCCAGGTCAAGTACCTCAAGCCCGCCGAGGGGCGACCCGCGTTCGACGGCGGCCAGGTCGACGCCTGGGTGATCTGGGACCCGTACTTCGCGCTGGCCGAGCAACCGGGGGTCCAGGTGCTCGCGGACGCGACGGGTCTGGCCAGCAACCGGGAGTACGTCCTGGCGGCCCCGGACGCCGTCACGAAGCGGTCGGACGACGTCAAGGAGTTCCTCCAGCGCTACCGGGAGGTGACCGACTGGGGCATCGCCCATCCCGAGGAGCGGGCCAGCACCCTCGCGCCGGAACTGAAGATCCCGCAGGACGTCACCAGCCGCGCCCTGGCCCGCAGCGCCCGGCCGCTGGCCCCGGTCAGCCCGGCCATCGGCGACGAACTCCAGGCGATCACCGACAGCTTCATCGCCCTGGAGCTCATTCCCGGGCCGGTCGACCTGCGGTCCCGGGTCGACGACCGGTTCAGCGCGGTCTTCCAGTGAGCCGGACCACGCTCGCCGAGGCACCCGACGAGGTCGTGACCGCCGCGCCCGCTTTGCCTCGGCGTCCCCGGCCGACCCGGCGCTACCGGCGGCTGATCAGCCCGGTGGCGCTGGTGCTGGGCTGGGAGTTGGCTGCCCGGACCGGGTTGCTGGCACCGGAGAAGCTGCCCGCGCCCAGCGACGTCCTCGCCACCGGCTGGCGGCTGACCCGGGACGGGACGCTCCTCGTGCACCTGCTGGACTCCCTCACCCGCGCCGGGGCGGGGCTGCTGATCGGCGGCGTCCTGGCGCTGGTCCTGGGCACGGTGGCGGGGCTGCTGCGCCTCGGCGACGACCTGGTCGACCCACCGGTGCAGATGGCCCGGATGCTGCCGCACCTGGGCCTGGTCCCGTTGCTGATCATCTGGGTGGGGATCGGCGAGTCACTCAAGATCAGCCTGGTGGCCCTGGGCGCGTTCTTCCCCATCTACTTCAACACCTACGCCGGCATCCGGGACATCGACGAGCGGCTGGTGGAGGCCGCCCGTACCTGTGGGCTGGGCCAGGCCGCCCGACTGCGGCACGTGGTGTTGCCCGGCGCGCTGCCGTCGCTGTTCCTCGGCCTGCGCCTGGCGATCGGCGCGGCCTGGCTCAGCCTGGTCGTCGGCGAACAGGTAAACGCCCAGACCGGCATCGGCTTTCTGATGATGGAGGCGCGGGAGTTCAGCCAGACCGACGTGGTGGTGCTCGGCCTGCTCGTCTACGCCCTGCTCGGGCTGATATCCGACCTTGCGTTGCGGGTGCTGGAGAGGAGGATGTTGACATGGCGTCGCGGATTGCGGGCCACCTGACCGGTACGACGCCGGTGTTGACCGCGCACGCGGTGCACCGGGCGTTCGGGCCGACTGTCGTGTTGGCCGGAGTCGACCTGACCATCGCCCGGGGCGAGGTGGTGGCGCTGCTGGGCGGCAGCGGCTCCGGCAAGAGCACCCTCCTGCGGATCCTCGCCGGGCTGGACGGCGAGGCCAGCGGCGACATCGTCGTGCACGGCACCGCCGCCGTGGTCTTCCAGGAGCACCGGTTGCTGCCCTGGAAGCGGGTGGCGCCAAACGTCGGGCTCGGGCTGACCGGCGCGGACACCGCCGGCCGGATCGGCCGCGCGCTGGCCGAGGTCGGGCTCGCCGAACGGGACCGCGCCTGGCCGGCGGAGCTGTCCGGTGGGCAGGCGCAACGGGTCGCCGTGGCACGGGCCCTGGTCCGCGAACCGGACCTGTTGCTGCTCGACGAGCCGTTCGGGGCCCTGGACGCGCTGACCCGCCTGCGGATGCAGGTCCTGCTGCGCCGGCTGCGCGCCGAGCACGGCTTCGCCGCCCTGCTTGTCACCCACGACGTGGAGGAGGCGCTGTTGCTCGCCGACCGGATCCTGCTCCTCGACGAGGGCCGCATCGCCGCGGACCTGCCCGTCGACCTGGCCCCCACCCGTACGCCGGACGACCCGGCCTTCGGCGCGCTGCGCCGGCACCTGCTCGACCGACTCGGCGTACCCACCACCTGACGAGCGGAGACCCGATGACCCGCTGGACCCCCGATCCCACGTTCTATCCCTCCCCGCGGGAGGCGGTGGCCGCGCCGGCGGAGAAGCTCGCCTACGTGGCGGCCTTCGACCGGACGGCCACACGTCCGGACGCCATCGTGGTGCTGGACACCGACCCCGACTCCCCCACCTACGGCACCGTGGTCGGCTGGACGGACCTGCCGCACCTCGGCGACGAGCTGCACCACTTCGGGTGGAACGCGTGCAGCAGCGCGCTCTGCCCGACCGCCCCGCACCCGCACGTCGAGCGGCGCTACCTGATCGTGCCCGGTCTGCGGTCGTCGCGCATCCACGTGCTCGACACGCAGCCCGATCCGCGCCAGCCCCAGGTGGTAAAGGTCATCGGCCCGGAGGAGTTGGCGAAGAAGGCCGGCTACTCGCGCCCGCACACCGTGCACTGTGGTCCGGACGGCATCTACCTCTCCGCCCTCGGCGGCGCGGACGGCGCGGAGGGGCCGGGCGGCATCGCCATCCTCGACCACACCACGTTCGACGTACGCGGGGCGTGGGAGTCCGACCGGGGTCCGCAGTTCCTGGCGTACGACGTGTGGTGGCACCTCACCCAGGACGTGCTTGTCACGAGCGAGTGGGGCACCCCGTCGATGATCGAGGACGGGATCGTCGGCGAGTTGCTGCTGGGCCGACGCTACGGCCACGCGATCCACTTCTGGGACCTCGCGAAGCGTCGACACGTGCAGCGCGTCGACCTGGGCGATCAGTACCAGATGCCGCTGGAGCTGCGCCCCGCGCACGACCCGACGAAGTCGTACGGGTTCGTCGGGGTGGTGATCAGCGTCGAGGACCTGTCCGCCTCGGTGTGGCTGTGGCACCGCGACGGCGACGCCTGGGCGGTCACCAAGGTGATCGACATCCCGGCGGAGCCGGCCGACCCGGCCGATCTGCCCGACCTGCTCAAGCCGTTCGGCGCGGTGCCGCCGCTGGTGACCGACATCGACCTGTCCGTCGACGACAGGTTCCTCTACGTCTCCTGCTGGGGCACCGGGCAGCTCCGCCAGTACGACGTCAGCGACCCGCTGCACCCCGTGCAGACCGGCTCGGTACGCCTCGGCGGGATCGTCCGCCGCACCGCGCACCCGTCCGCGCCGGATGAAGCCCTCGCGGGCGGCCCGCAGATGGTCGAGGTCAGCCGCGACGGCCGGCGGGTCTACGTCAGCAACTCCCTCTACGGCGCCTGGGACGACCAGTTCTACCCCGACGGGGTGGGGGCCTGGCTGGCGAAGCTCGACGTCGACACCGACGCCGGCGGGCTCACCGCCGACGAGAGGTTCTTCCCGCACGGGGAGGAGTTCCGCGGGCTGCGGGTGCACCAGACCCGGTTGCAGGGCGGGGACGCGTCCTCCGACTCGTACTGCTTCCCGTGACCGTCGCCACCTGGGTGACGCTCGCCGCGCTCGGCGCGTTCCACGGTCTGAACCCGGCGATGGGTTGGCTGTTCGCGGTGGCCCGGGGTCTGCAGGAGCGCAGCCGGGCGGCACTGCTGCGGTCGCTGCCGCCGATCGCGGCGGGGCACCTCGCCTCGGTGGGTATCGTCGCGGCGCTGGTCAGCGCGACCCGGTCGGTGACGGCGAGCACCGCCCTGGCGGTGGTCGGCGGTGTGCTGCTCGTCGCGTTCGGGCTGTGGCGGCTGCTCTCCGAACGGCACTTCCGCTGGGCGGGGATGCGGCTGTCCTCGGCGCAGCTCGCCGGCTGGTCGTTCCTCATGTCGTCGGCGCACGGCGCGGGGTTGATGCTGCTGCCGCTGCTGGTGGCCGCGCCGGTGTCCGGGGGTCATGCCGGGCACCTGGCCGCCGCGCCGGTCGGTGCGCTGTCCGGGCTCGCGGCGGCGGGGGTGCACACCGTGGCCATGCTCGGCACGGCCCTGGTCGTGGCGATGCTCGTCTACCAGGTGCTCGGGGTCGGGGTGCTGCGTCGGGCGTGGTTCAACGTGGATCGGCTCTGGGCCGGCGTGCTTGTCGCGGCCGGGCTGGTGACGCTCATCCGGTCGTGAACGACCATCGTGGATGAAGTGAACCTGTGATCTGATGTTTCCGTGACCACTCCCACTCCTCTCATGCGGCTGGTGGCCGGTGTCTGGGGGTTCAAGACCCTCGCCGTCGGCGTCGAGCTGGGCCTGTTCACCCGGCTGGCCAGCGGGCGGACGATGACCGTCGACGAGGTCGCCGCCGAGTTCGGGCTGCCCGACCGGCCCGCGGACCTGTTGCTGGCCGCCAGCGCCTCGCTCGGCCTGCTGGAGAAGGCCGGCGACGGCTACCGCAACACGGAGTTGGCCGAGCAGTTCCTGGTCGAGGGTCGCCCCTACTACTTCGGCGCGCAGGTGCGCTACTCGGACCTGCGCACCTACCTGCCCTGGCACCGCATCGGCGAGGCCCTGCGCACGGATCGGCCGTTGACCTGGGACCCGGAGGCCCAACAGTCGATGTTCGACACCGAAGATCCGGCGATGCTGGCCCAGTTCTGGGACGCGATGTTCTCCACGTCGAGCTTCACCGCCAGCGCGTTGGCCGACGCGTACGATTTCTCCGCGCATCGCCGCCTGCTCGACGTGGGCGGCGGGGCGGGCGCGTTCCCGATCGAGTTCTGCCGCCGCCTGCCCGACCTGCGGGCCACCGTGCTGGACCTGCCGCACGTGTGCGAACGGGCGCGGGAGCGGATCGCGGAGGCCGGTCTGACCGAACGGATCGAGGCGGTCGCCGGGGACTTCCTCGTCGACCCGGCGCTGCCGGGCGGGCACGACGTCATCCTGCTCAGCATGATCCTGCACGACTGGGACGAGCCCACGAACCGGGCGCTGCTGGCCCGCTGTCACGCGGCGCTGCCGCCCGGTGGGGCGATCGTCGTCTGTGAGCTGCTGCTCAACGACGAGCGCACCGGGCCGCCGGAGGCGGCGCTGATGGGCATGAACATGCTCGTCGAGACCGAGGGCGGGCGCAACTACTCGGGCGCGGAATACCGTGCCTGGCTCACCGACGCCGGTTTCGTCGACGTGCGTACGGTGCCGTTCGACGCCCCCGGCGCCAACGGCGCGGTGGTGGCGCACCGGCCCTGACCGACGCGGCACCCGGCCCCGGTGCGAACCCTGGGCCGGGTGTCGCGGCGTCTCACGACGCCGGCGTCCGATCGGCTACCGGTACGGGTCAGGCGCGAGCCTTGGCCGGCTGCTTCATGAAGTCCATGATCGCCTTGTTGACCTCGTCGGCGTGGGTCCACGGGATGCCGTGCGGAGCGCCCTTGAGAGTGACGAGGTTGGCGGTGGGCATCATCGGCCCCAGCCGCTGACCGGTCACCGGATAGGGCAGCACCCGGTCCTGGTCACCCTGCATGATCAAGATCGGTACGTCGATCTTCGACAGGTCCTGGCGGAAGTCCTCCTGCCAGGCGTCCACACTGTCGTGGGTGGCCTTGGCCGAGGCCATCGCGCCGATCTGCCAGTGCCCCCGATACGCGTCCTCGCTGACCCGCTTGCCCATGTTCTGGTCCGGGTTGAAGAACGCGTCGCAGAACGACGTCAGGTACGCGTAGCGGTCCTTGATGATGGCGTCCTGGAAGCCCTTGAAGAGGCTCGTGTCGACGCCCTCCGGGTTGTCCTTCGCCTTGGCCAGCATGGGTTGCAGCGGGCTGAGGAGAACGCCGCGACTCACTCGGCGGGAGCCGTAGTTGGCCAGGTAGCGGACCACCTCGCCGGTGCCCATCGAGTGGCCGACCAGGGTCGCCTCGTTCAGGTCCAACTCGGTCATCAGCACGTCGAGGTCAGCCGCGAACGTGTTGTAGTCGTACCCGAAGGCTGGTTGCGCCGAGTTGCCGTAACCGCGTCGATCGTAGGTGATCGTCCGGTATCCGGCCTTGAGGAGCGCGTTTGTCGCCTTCTCGAAGGTCGCCCCGTTGAACGGGAAACCCGCGATCAGCACGACCGGCTTACCGGAACCGTGATCCTCGTAGTACAGGTCGATGGGCGCGGAGTTTTCCGTACCCACGGTGATGAAAGGCATGTTTGTCTCCTGCTCCGGTCTCGGGCTGTCGGACGTCGCGGCTTTCCCGCCGAGTCGGCGGATATGCCGGCGGTGGGAATCGCCCAGCACGCCGGATCGGGGTGTGCCGATCGGGGCACGAGCGCCTAGCCTCGACGTGTGAGTCCCTCCCCCCGGCTGCGGGCCGTCAGCGACCTGCACATCGCCTACCCGGAGAACCGCGCGTTCGTGCAGGAGCTGCGCCCGGAGCACGACGGTGACTGGCTGCTCGTCGCCGGCGACGTTGCCGAGCGGTACGCCGACGTCCAGTGGGCACTGGAGGTGCTGAGCAGCCGGTTCGCCACCGTCGTCTGGGCGCCGGGCAACCACGAGTTGTGGACCCCACCGAACGACCCGGTGCAACTGCGCGGCGAGGCGCGTTACCAGGAGCTGGTCCGACTGTGCCGTGGGCTGGGCGTCGTCACCCCGGAGGATCCGTACCCGGTCTGGGACGGCGTGGGCGGCCCGGCCACGATCGCCCCCCTCTTCGTGCTCTACGACTACACGTTCCGGGTGCCGGCGGCGCGCACCAAGCAGGAGTCACTGGATCTGGCGCACGCGGCCGGGGTGGTGTGCACGGACGAGGCGCTGCTGCACCCCGACCCCTACCCGAGCCGCGAGGCGTGGTGCGACGCCCGGGTCACCGAGACCGAACGCCGGTTGGCCGCACGCGACCCGGCCCTGCCGACCGTGCTGGTCAACCACTATCCACTGGTGCGCGAGCCGACCGACATCCTGTGGTACCCGGAGTTCGCCCAGTGGTGCGGCACCGTCCGCACCCGCGACTGGCACCTGCGCTTCGGCGCGGCCACAATGGTCTACGGGCACCTGCACATCCCCCGCACCACGTTCCATGACGAGGTGCGGTTCGAGGAGGTCTCGCTGGGCTACCCGCGCGAGTGGCGGCGGCGCGGGCCGGTGCCCGATCCGGTGCGCACCATCAACCCCGCCGAGGACCTCCGCCGGATGCGGGGCCTCTCCGATTCCTCCCGACCGGTCAGCGGGTAGAGACGGGCAAGGAGAGCGGATCTGATGAAATTTCTTCTCACGTCGTCGGGCATCTGCAACCCGAGCATCTCCGACGCGCTCGTCGACCTGCTGGGCAAGCCGATCGCCGAGGCCACGGCCCTGTTCGTCCCCACCGGCATCTACCCCTTCCCCGGCGGAGCCGAGCGGGCGTGGACGGCGATCCACGGCCGGGCTGAGATCCCGCTGACCCAGCTCGGTTGGAAGTCCCTGGGGATCCTGGAACTCACCGCGCTGCCGACCATTCGACAGGAGAACTGGGCCCCGGCGGTCCGGGAGGCCGATGCCCTCCTGGTCTGGGGCGGCGACGTGCTGTACCTGACCTACTGGCTCCGCCAGTCGGGCCTGGCCGATCTCCTGCCGTCGCTGAGTGACACGGTTTATGTGGGGGTCAGCGCCGGGAGCATCGCGGTCACCCCGTACAACTGCGACGCCGAATTCGACCTCGCATTCGTCCCGGACGGCAGCGACATGGCGCAGGGTGCCGACCGGGCGCTGGGGCTTGTGGACTTCACGTTGTACCCCCACCTCAATCATCCGGACATGGAGGACACCACGCTGTCCGACATCCAGAAGTGGGCCTCCGGAATCCCGATCCCGACCTACGCCATTGACGACAGCACCGCCATCAAGGTGGTCGACGGCACCGTCGAGGTCATCTCCGAAGGAGACTGGAGGCTGATCAACCCCTGACCGAGACGACCCTCCGGCCGAGCCAGCCCACATCGGGCGGGTCCACAACCAAGGCCTGTTCCATAAGGGCGGCCGAAGAGACGTGGGCCGACAGACCCCGACAAACGGGACCCGAACTGGCCCACGGAACCGGGCCCGTCGACCTGGTTAACTCGGGATGGCACGATGCGTGCCGTGGGTTGGTTTCTGGTGGTGACGCCCCTGCATCAGGCGGCCGAGAATGGTGGACTCGAGTGGGCGGCCAGCGCTGAGTCGTCCTTCGGTCTGCCCGAGGAGCCACCACCGGTCCGTGCGCTACCGACGGTGCGGCAGGTGTTGACCGCGTTCCAGGAGGCTGGCTGTCACGGCACGCCGTGGTTCCAGATCGCGGGGCATGACCTGGTCGCCGACCTCGCCGGCTGCCCGGACCCGACCACCTGCGCGTCGCTGGGTGGCCTGGACCTGGGCGAGGTCAGGCTGGGTGTCGATGGAGCCAGCGGCGACGAGCCGGTGGCGTTGCACCAGGCGGTGACCGACATCGGATTCCGCAAGCCGTCGGGTCGCGCTGTCCTGGCCGCTTCGGTGGCGCTGGCGGTGCAGGCCGGGCCGTTGCTGTTGCTCGACGACAGCGGCTCCTGCGCGTTCGTCGTGTCACCGGGCGACGACCCGACCAACCTGGCCATGCACTGGCCGTGGTAGTCATACCGCCCTATTGACAGCTCTGCTCGCCGACGCGAGCCCACATGAGGCCAGGATCAACTCGGTCTTAGCGATATCGCGGTGTCCCAGCGGCTCGGACACCCCGGCTTCACCGAAACCGAGTCGATCATCACCGCTTTCCCACCAGTCGGGAGGCTGACCCGGCGAGTCAGGGCCGGGTGAGGCCGACCAACGTCGCCAGTCGCGTCACGCCGGCCGGCACCGGCTTCGCGCGGGCGACATCGGCGATGAGGGTACGCGCCAACGGCCGGCACCGGACCTCGGCGGGCGCGACACTGTCCGCGTCGACGATGGCACGCGCCGCGCCACGCAGGTCACCCAGTTGCAGGTACGCCCGCGCCGCGTCGAGCAGGTAGGCGCCCCGATGCTCGGCCGGCAACCGTCGCCACGCCTCCCGCCGAACGACGCTCACATGCCGACGCACCGCCTCGTCGGCGTTACCCCGTTGCGCCGCCAGCAGCACCCGCGCCAGCTCGACCACAGCCGGCCCGAAGCTGGTGCGGTGCTCATCGTCGTACCCCCTCAGGCCGGCGGCGATGCCCGCGGCCCGGTCGGTCAGCTCGTCGGCGCGGCGGTGCTCGCCGGAGCCGGCGGCGGCCAGCGCCGCTTGGAGCAGCAGCGTCCCCGCCAGGGCCCACTCCCCCGGCGACCGTTGCGGTCTGATGCGATCCGCTGCGGCGAGCGTCGCGGCCAGGGCGAGGCGGTCGCGGCCCGACGCGCGCAGCGCCTGCCCGACCGACACGGCCGCCGTCGCCGCGAGCGCCGGATCGTCACCCGCCACTGCCATCGCCCGGTCGGCGCTCAGCCACCCGAGGTCGGCCTCACCGAGCTTGACCAGCAACGCGGAGGTGATCCGGTACGTCTGCACCCGCAACTCCGGTGACCGCACGCCCTGCACGACATCGAGCAGGCTCGGCAACACCCGCACCAACTGCGCGTAGTGCGCGTGCTGGTAGGTCAACCAGGCGTGCCCGATCTGCCTTCTTGCCTCTTCCGTCGTCTGCCGGGTGGCTTCCGGTGCGTCGTAGCGGGCGAGAGCGGCCCGGATCTCGTCCACCCCGTCGAGAGCGCCGCCCGGCGTCCTCCGCGGCTGCTGGCCGAGCAGCACCTCCGGGTCGACCCGCAGCACCTCGGCCACTTCATGGATCACCGAGTACCGGTCCAGGGCGCGCACACCCCGCTCGACCTTGTCGACCCAACTCTTCGACCTACGCAGCCGGTCGGCGAGTTGCTGCTGCGTCATCGAGCGCCGTACCCGCCAGCACGCGACCCGGCGGCCAATCGGCAGGTCATCACTTGTCACGCCGCCACCGCCGATCCGGCACCGCGCGAGTCGTGTCCTCCACCGGTACGCGCTCCGCCTCCGCCTGTGCCAGGAGACGCTGTTTGGCCGCCTCACGCTCGACCGCGTCCGACTCTTCGCCCTTGCTGGCTGGCTCGTCGCTCCGCATGCCCACCTCCGTCAACCGGCGCACCGCAACTCCTCCATCTGCAAGGCCTTCGTGGACAGGGTTCGGGTCGCGCAGAGCGCCAAACTTTGGCTGGGCCGCCCTTGTCCTGCCCGGACGACAGGTCTTGCAGAACCAGACTCCGCCGATCGGTAGTGACAACTTCACCGCGAGTCACGGACGAGTGGGGACGTCCTTGGTAGGTTGAGTCGTCCCGTTGTCGTCCCCCAAGCCCAGTGAGCAGGAGACGCGATGCCGAACGACCGTCTTCGCAACGGGATGCTCAAGAAGGGTCTGACGGCATCGACGCTGGCCGACAAACTTGGTGTCGACCCGAAGACTGTCGAGCGGTGGGTGACGCAGACCCGCAACCCGTACCCGCGCTATCGGCACTCCATCGCCGAACTGCTCAACGAGAGTGAGTCGTACCTCTGGCCGGACGCGCTTCCAACGCAGCGAGCCGCGCAGATCAGCCAATCGGAACTGGTCCACATCTACCCGCGCCGCGGAGCCGTCCCCACCGACCTCTGGCAGCACCTCTTGGAGCAGGCCACCCGCCAGGTCGGGGTCCTGGTCTACGGAGGACTGTTCCTGCCGGAGTTCAACCACCGCTGGATCCCGACGCTTCGAGAGAAGGCGTTGGCCGGGGCGCAGGTGGAGTTGCTGTTCGGCGACCCGGAGGGCGAGCACATCGCCGAACGTGGAGATGCCGAGGGCATCGGCCCAGCCATGTCCAACAAGATCCTGAACGCGTTGGCCTTCTACAAAGACCTTCGGGACCTGGACAACGTCGGGATCTACTTCCACGACACGATCCTCTACAACTCCATCTACCGCTTCGACGACGAGATGCTGATCAACACCCACCTGTACGGCACGCCGGCTGCGTACTCCCCCGTGCTGCACCTGCGGCGTCTTGGCGGCGGCGACCTGTTCGACAGCTACGTCGCCAGCTTCAATCGAGTCCTCGGCAAGAAGCGGACCGTCTGGCCCGAGCACTGATCCGCCCGGTGAGAGGTTGACGGCATGGCCCGGATCGAGCACTTCAACAACCCCAACGCCCCGAAGCCCAACAGCATCGTCGTAGCCGTGACCGTCTTCGTCCAGGATGGCCATGGGCGGGTGCTGCTCATCCAGCGGACCGACAACGGCCTGTGGGCGCTACCCGGCGGCGCCCAGGATTTCGGCGAGTACATCGCCGAAACGGCGGTGCGGGAGACGCGCGAGGAAACCGGTATCGAAGTCAAGGTGACCGGGATAGTCGGGATCTACTCCGACCCTAGACATGTGGTGGAGTACAGCGACGGCGAGGTGCGGCAGCAGTTCTCGATCTGTTTTCGGGCTCTGTACCTTTCTGGCTACCCGAGGACCAGCGATGAGTCCTCGTCGGTGGTTTGGGTGGCCCGCGACCAACTAGACCAGCTACCAATCCACCCGTCGATGCGGCTCAGGGTTGACCGTGGATTCGAGCGGCTTCCCGCCCCCTACATCGGCTGAGCTGACAAGCGATGCTGAGTCCTGCGTATGGCGTGTCGGAGCATCGGCTCAGCCCTCTGCCAGAACCGCGTCACGACGTCGTCCGGCCCGTAGCGCTGTCGGATCTCCGTCAGCCTCTCATCGACGGTGAGGTCCTGACCGTCTGGGCCAGTCGTCATGTCCGCGTACCAGAGCGCATCCGAAGTCGCCGTCTCTTCGCGCGAGAACTCATTGGCCAAAGCCTGTCCCAGACCCCGCTCGTCTGCCTCGTGGACAGCGCAGGAGTGGTGGGCAACCAGAGCCGCGATCCGATCTGCAAAGCCCTGCCGTCGAAGCCATCGTGCACCGTCTAGCGCGTGGAAACCTGTATCGGCGACATCTGGGGCGTACCCGATGTCATGCAGCCACGCAGCAGCGGTCAGCACGTCCGCGTCGTCTCCGACAAGGTACGCAAGCCCTTCCGCCTTGGCCGCCACTGCCTGCACATGCAGCCAGCGTCGGGGTAGGGCGTTTCGCAGATGACGCTGTGAGGTTGCCGCGGCTAGCTGGGAGGAGGGGCCCACGCGCGAATTCTAAAGCCCGAGCCCAACTGGACCCGGCCGCTAGCGTCATCGAGGTGACCTGGACGGAGCCCGCCACCTGGCACGCCAACCTGGCGTCCTTCTATGTCGCCGCACCGGCCTTCATCACCGGCCCGGACGGCAAGTTGCTGCTCGTCAAACCGAATCACCGCGACCACTGGTCCTTTCCCGGCGGCTACGTCAGCGAAAATGAATACCCGCACGAGGCCTGTGACTCGTCCGTCGCCCACCAGCTCAAAAACCTGATCAAGGTGTAGCTCCGGACGGTGAAGCCGGGATCAGCGTGACCCAGGTAGGCCGACAGCGCCTGATGCTCTCCGCGGCGTCCAGGAGCACCGAGGCGTGGGTGTGCCGGAGCACATGCGTCCGTTGTGCCGATCGTCAGGGATGCCGGTGGCACGGATCGCGGGCCCCAGACGCGGAGTTGAACAAGGGAAAACCCTGGCCTCGCCAAGGGCCAGAGCAGCGTTAGCTAATCTGCAGGCGGGAGCGGATAAATCAGGACGTCGTTCAGCGTAATCTCAACTTTCAATTCGGATGGAACATTCGCCCGAATCTCCTGGGCGAGCGTCGGCATTTGAAGCCCACGGCCGTGAATTATGCGAGGTTGCCGACCGGCGGTCCTAAAGGTGCCCGTTGGTTTTGCTCGCATGAAGATTGAAATTTTAAGGCGCTTCAAGGTTGGCAAGGAACGAAGAGTCTGCACCGTACCCGACACCACCTGGGCAGACCCGTATTCATGGCCGGCGGCAATCGTCGCCTCGCGTAGCTCGTCGTCCGCTATGACGGTTCGAAGAAGCGAACCGTCCGCTGTGCCATCTGGGTCCCCCTACCTCGGCCGGCATCGACTAACGGTCAGCCAGCCCTCGGGCTTACACCGCGTAGTGTGCCCATCGATACTTGGTAGCACGGATAGGCAAGTCGGTGCTGTCCCAGACCTTCGAGCCAAGCATAGTCGCGTGTGGCGTACTCATCCGCTGCCTGCCGGCGTCCGAGGGCCGTTACGAGGAGATGTGCAGCGAGCAGGGATAGCCCGGTGGTATGGCTGGCGTAGCCTCGTCGTCATGGCAGGTCGCTGGCATCCGGAAGACGGACCCGAGGGGTTCCTGGGAGCAACTACGAACCAGGCACGACTCGTGCTCGATGTCGAAGAGGGCTCGGCCACCTACGAGGCGGGTTGCGACTTCCAAGGGCTGGCCATGCAGGCCATGGCGGCGACTCCCAAAAGCGAGTACCTGCCCGAAACGCCAACCGCGCTGAACCTCATCTGGGGAGCACTGACAGATGAGATGGACGCTCCTGGGAGGGGATCGCCGGAGCAGGACGCCGCTGCCGTCCGGCACATGAGGCAGGCAGCAACCGAATGGCTTGCGGTCGTAAATTCGCGAGCTGACAGGGCTTCCTACCTAGACCGTTGGCTCCACGATGAGTGCGGCTATCAGCGGAGCGCCCCCGAATCACCGATCTCACCACCGCCCCGCATCAACGCAGCCGGGTAACGGGACGGGATTCGCTGGACCAGCCATTTCCCGCCGGCAGGGGCTTGACGGGAGGAGCGGCCGCCGGTCGGCATCCGGCGGCCGCCCCACAACCGATCAGCTGGCGTACACCTCCAGCGCCGACAACTGCCCGGCCGGCCAGCCGGTGTTGCCGGTCACGGTGATACGCACATAGCGGGTCTGCGCGGCCGAGAACGTGAGCGCCACCTGATTGCCGCTAGCTGGGTCGAACGTCCGCCCCGCCGAACCCGACAACGTGCCGAAGCTCCCCCCGTCCACACTCCCCTGCACCGCGATGGTCTGCGTCCGACTGCCCCAGGCCGACGACGGCGGCAGCTTCAGCACCACCCGCCCGACCGTGCGCGCGGAACCCAGATCGACCTGCACCCACTGCGGAAACGCGCTGTTGGCGCTCTCCCAGTAGCTGTTCGCGTCACCGTCGACCACGTTGCCCGACCCGTAGCTCTGGACGTGACTGCTCTCCGAGGTGGACCGACCCCGGGCAAGGTCCGCGTTGGCCGGGGCGTCGGTAGTGACCGTGACCGCGGAGGACGCGCTGGAGCTGTTGCCGGCCGCGTCGCGCGCGGTGACCGTGAACGTGTACGCGGTGGACGCGCTCAGCCCACTCACGGTCGCCGTGGTGCCGGTGACGGTGACGACCACGGTGCCGCCCTGCCGCACCTGGTAACCGGTCACCCCGTTGTCGTCCGTGGACGCCGTCCAGGCCAGGGACACGCTCGTCGAGGTCTTGCCGGTCACGGTGAGGCCGCTCGGCGTGCTCGGCGGGTTGTCCGTGGTGCCGCTGGCGGCGTACACCTCGACCTGGGCGAGTTGCGCGGCCGGCCAGCCGGTGTTGGCGCCGATGCTGAGACGGACGTAGCGGGTCGTGGTGGTCGGCAGCGTGCGGGTGACGGTGTTGCCGTTGGCCGGGTCGAAGGCGAACGCCGAGGCCCCGGCGATGGTGCTGAACGATCCACCGTCGACGCTGCCCTGCACGGTGAGGGTCTGGGTACGCGCGCCCCAGCCGGCGGGCAGCCGTACCACGAGCTTGTTGACCTGGTGGCTGGCGCCGAGGTCGACCTGCCACCAGTGCGGGAACGCGCCGCCGCCGCTCTCCCAGTAGCTGCCGGCATTGGAGTCCACCGCGTTGCCCGACGGGAAGCCGCCGCCCTGGCTGCTCGCCGAGGTTGACTTGCCGGCGGCCAGGTCCCCGCCGGTCGGGGGCGGGGTGCCGGTCGTCGGTGGGGTGGGGCGGACCGCAGTGAGCGCGAGTTGGCCCTTGAGCATCCGGCCACCGTCGGCGGTGATCCTCAGGTAGTAGTCGGAGGAGCAGGCCACGCCGTCCTCGTCCAGGGCGCGGATGTTCGCGCCGGCCGGGGTGGTGGCCTGGGTCTCGGACGTCTTGGCGATCTGGTTGCCCTCGTTGTACTCGTCGAACATGGACACGTACAGGCCCTGGGAGCCGAGCCGGACCATGTTGTAGATGTGCCGCCAGTAGAAGTCGCCGTGGCGGCGGTGGCCACCGGCGAGGTCACCGGGCATCACGCAGGGCAGGTAGTCGATGCCGCGCGCCGCGCAGTCGGCCATGTCGCCGATGTTGACGTTGTTGTAGTACGAGTCGAGCCCTTCCAGGGTGTCGGTCCGGTAGACCATCCAGGGCGAGATCGCGTTGAAGGCGTGGTAGACGTCGAGGAAGCCGGGGCGGGAGTCCTCTCGGCCGAGCCGCCACCAGGTGGGCACGCCACCGATGACGTAGCAGCCCTGCGCCTTGAACCAGTTGATGACCTCCAGGCAGGGCCCGGGGGTGAAGGGTCGACTGGACTCGCTGAAGCCGAAGCCCCAGATGCAGACGACCGGCTTGCCGTTCTGCCGGGCGTACGCGCTGGACGCGGTGTGCGTCGACATCTTCGTCGTCCAGTCGGTCTTGATGTCCGACTGCATCGTCAGCCAGTCGGTGACGTCGTACATGATGTAGAACTTGCGGCCGTGGCGCTCGGCCGCCGAGCGGACCTTCAGCGTCATCGCGTCGCGGGTCGGCCCCTCGTCGCCCGTCGGGTTGAAGCGTTGCAGGGCGGCGGTGTCGCAGCCGTACTCCTGCATCCACCGGAAGTGGGTGTCGACCGTCTGCTGGTCGTAGGAGGAGAAGAGGGTGGCCGGCGATCCGTTGCCCAGGTTGGGGTACGCGGTCGGGTAGCTGCGTGTGTACTCGCGCATGTCCGGCCAGGACACGATCGTGGTGTTCGCGGGCGAGGGCGGCTGGAACCGGTCGCGGCTCCAGTGCCACCAGCCGCCGATCGGCGCGGAGTCGCCGGGGGCGCTGAACCAGCCCTGGTAGCCGACGGTCACCTTGCCGACCACGTCCCCGGGGGGACTGGCGGCGGAGGCGGGGCTGGCCAGGGCGGTGAGCAGCTCGGTGGTTGAGGCGGCGGCGAGGGCGGACCCACCCAGCACCGACGTGACGAACCTGCGGCGGGAGACCGCCATGTGGACCACTCCTTCGGGACGGAAGGCATTGACGGCCATCGTGGCAGGAGTGGTTGCCGCACCGCAAGAGTACGACTGATCGATGAAATTATTCGTCAGCGCAGCGGAAGTAGTTGAGCGCCCCGCCCCGGGGATATCGAGGGGCGGGGCGCGAGCCGTTCAGGCCGAGAAGTTGCGGAACAACAGCGAGGCCAGGCCGAGCGCCAACGCGAGGTTGAAGACTGTGGCACTGGCGAACACGGCCACCGGCCGCCACCCGGCCTCCCGCAGGGACGCGACCCGGACCTCCAGGCCGATGCTGACGAACGCCAGGATCAGGAACCAGACGCGCAGGTCGTTGACGATCGCGATGGTGGCCTTGCCGTCCGCACCCGCCCCGTCGAGGTACCAGGTGGCGATCACCGAGGCGGCGATGAAGCCCAGGACGAACTTCGGAAACCGGGTCCACAGCTCGCGCAGGCCCGGCCGTTCCGCGCCGGGCCGTCGCTCCACCCGCAGGGTGAAGTACGCGGTGAGCGCGACCGCGACCACGCCCATCAGCGCGTTCTGGGTGACCTTGACGATGCTGGCGATCTGGAGCGCCTCCTCACCGGCGATCGCCCCGGCGGCGGTGACCGCGGCGGTGGTGTCGATGTTGCCGCCGATCCAGGCGCCGGCGACCGCGTCGGACAGCCCGAACACGTCGGCCAGCCAGGGCAGGATGAAGATCGACGGCAGCGCGAAGATGATGACCAGGCTCGCCGTGTAGGCCAACTGTTCCCGCCGCGCCCGTACCGCGCCGGCGGCGGCGATCGCCGCGCTGACCCCGCAGATCGACACCGCCGACGCGAGCAACGCGCGCAGCTTGTCCTCGAGGCCGAACCTGCCGGCCAGCCACCAGGTGAAGAAGAAGACCCCGCTGATCAGCAGGATCGCCTGGGCGATCGCCGGGCCGGCGGCACTGGCGATGACGGCGAGGTTGATCGAGGCCCCGAGCAGCACGAGGCCGGTCTTGATGAAGAACTCGGTCCGGAACGCGGCGGCGATGCGGTCCCGCCACCCCAGCAGCGTGACGGCGACGTTGCCCAGCAGACCCAGCAGGATGGCGTAGACCGGGTACTCGATCGCCGCCCCGATGTCCTCGACGGCGGTGCCCTCGGCCCACCCGGGGACGTTCTGCTCCAGATAGCGGGTGAGCGCCGCGAGACCGAGCACGATCACCAGGCCGAGTGCCGTCCAGGCCCAGAACCGACCATCGCGCGCCCTACGGGTGGGGCCGGCCGGGTCCACGGTGGTGGGTGGGCCGCTGGCCGGGGCCGGCTCGACGGCGTCGCCGGTGCCCGTCGCGTCGTCCGCCCGGGTCGCGTCCGTGGTCATCAGGGCACCAGCCCGGCGGGGATGGCACCGAGCAGGACCAGGGCGAGCAGCGCCAGGCCGAGGACGGTCGCCACCCAGTCCTCGTTGAACGCGAGGCGGGACTCGCCCGCCGTCGGTCGGGTGGCCGGTGATTCGTCGGATGTCATGGCGTACCTCCATGGGTGTGAACCGATCCGGCCGTGCCGGATCGGTCGGAAGTGCGGTGCGGTGCCTCGCCGGCGCGCAGGGGTGACGGTTCGACGCGGGATGCGGCGGTGCGGCAGGAGAGGTGCGGTGGCGCGGTGCTCAGTCGGTGGCCGGGGTGCCCGGACAGAGCTCACTGGCGGTCCGCATCAGGTCGACGACCCGACGCGAGGTGAGGAACGGACCGACCGGCATTCCCGCATTTTCCTACCTACGGGATAGGAATTCAAGACCGTCGACGCGGATTCTCCACCACCGCACCGCGCGGCGTCACCGACGACGAGGCCGGAGCCTCGCCGGCTCCGGCCCCGTCGGTGCGCCCGAGATCGGTCATGACGTGGTGCAGCCGCACACCCGGTCCAGCCCCGGCATCGGGGTGAGCTCGACGGAGGACGGAACCGCGGTCATGCACCGACCTCATCCCGATCGGACGCGAGGGCCGTCTCCACCGCGTCCGCTGCCGCTCGGCGCCCACCGGCGGCCCGCACCTTCGCGGAGGCGGCGCGCAACCGCTCGCGCATCGTCGGATCGTGCGCGAGGTCGCGCATCCTGGCCACGCCCTCGTCCCCGCTCGGGGCACCGCCGTCCGGGAGGTTCACGCCGAGACCGAGGGCCTCGACCCGTGCCGCGACGAGGTGCTGCTCGCTTGTGCGCGGCGCACACACCATCGGGACGGCGAACCAGAGGGCCTCCATGACGCTGCCCATCCCGGCATGCGTGACGAAGAGGTCGGCCTGTGCCAACGCGGCGAGCTGGTCGACGTGCTCGTGCGCTTCGACCCGGTCGGGCACCGTCCCGAGAGTGGCGACCGGGAACCCGCCGGTGGACACGAGCACCCGGTGGTCCGGCGCCGCGGTGGCCACGGAGCGGACCAGTGACCGTACCGCTTCCGGCTCGGCCGCTGCGGTGCCCGCGCTGACGTACACGAGCCGTTCGTGCCCCGCGGGTCCGGTGCCGAGCCGCGAGCCCAGACACGGTCCGACGAAGTGGTGGTCCGTGCCGAACTCGTCTCCGTTCCACTGGAACCAGCGCGGGAGGAACGCGACCGATCGCCGCTCGCGCGCCTCGGCCAGATCGCGGACGGTGCTGCGCTCGACTCCCCAGCGCGCGGCGAACTGGTCGAGCTGGTCCTGCAACGGCGTAAAGGCGGGATGTGCCGGGTCGAGCACGCTCGTCTGGCCGGTGGCCGCGGCCAGCGACCAGGCCGGCCCCTGGGCGAAGGACGGGAACAACGCCACCGCCGGCCGGTCGAGCAGCTGCGCCAGCGCGCGGCCGGCCGGGTGGGCGGCCCGGTCGTAGAGCAGGACGTCGGGAACGTCGCGGCCCAGGACGGAGATGACCTGGGGTACGACGGCGGCTGCCTCCGCCAGCAGTACGAACGGCAGCCACACCGCGAAATCGCTCGGCGGCGTCGACGACGGCCGCGCGACGAGCGTCGACTCATAGGTGACGACGTCAGCGCCGGCACGGCTCGCCGCAGGTGCCGCGACGTCCGGGACGAAACAGGTGACCCGATGCCCGCGCTCCCGCAATTCCGTGATCACGTCGAGTACGGGAAGCAGGTGCCCGGTGGCCACGACGGCGAGGACGGCGACGTGCGCGCCGATCGTCGTGCTCACGCGCGCAGCCCGTGTCGGGCGGTGTACCAGAAGAACCAGGACAGCAGCCCGGCGAGCATGACGACGTACTGCACGTTGGTGACCGTCGCGACCGCGTCGAGGTCGATCACCGAGGCGATCGCGACGCGGACCACTGCGTCCAGCAGCAGCACCACGCCGACCACCACGCTCACCAGGCGCAGCCGGCGCCGGAAGACGGGATCGTCGATCCAGCGTCGCTGCCACGCCGCGGCTCCGGCATCGCCGACCTTGGCCGTGGCGATGACCGTGCCGAGGTGGAGCATGAACGGCCGCTTCATGGTCAGCGACAGCAGCACCCAGGCGCCGAGCAGGCCGGTGAGCCATCCGTCCTTGATGTAGAGCAGGCGGGCGTCGCCGGTGACCACGCTCAACGCGCCTCCCGCGACGAACAGGCTGACGACCACGAGGCCGGCGACGTCGACCCGTCGGCTGCGGGCGGCGACCAGGGCGGCGTTCGCGGCGGGGACCGCGCCCGCGGCGAGTGTTGCGGCCAGCACGTCGGCGCCGATGGCGCGGAGCGCGTAGTAGACGACAAGCGGCAGGACCGCGTCGACGACGACTCGTCCGACCAGAGCGCGGCGCGCACCCCGTCTCACCCGCACCTCGGCGGCGTCTGTCGCGTCCTTCGGGTCGTCGTCGACCAGCCTCACGAGAGCACCTCCCCGAGATCCCCCGAGGTCGGGTCCACGGTGACCGCGCGATCGAAGATCGCGCACAACTCCTCCGCGTAGGCGGCCAGGTCCATCCCGTCTCCGCGGGCGAACCGCTCCACAGCGGCATCGACAGCGGCGCGGACCGTCACCGCCATCACGACCGGGTCGAACCGGCGCAGCTCCCCGGACTCCTGACCGGAGACGAACAGCTGCGCCAGCAGCACCACCGGCACGTCCTCGCGAAGATCCGCGTCCGTCGTGTCCCGGGGCAGGTTGCGGGCGATCTCGACCGCGGCACGCGCGTACGCCGGTCGTTCGCCGAGAAAGCGGAAGTTCGAGCGCAGGTACGCGGCGAGCTTGCCGCGCGCCGACGCCTCGGCCTCGATCGCCGGAACCATGAACTGCTGCGCCCGCTCACCGATGTGGCGCAACGCCGCAGCGACCAGCTCCTGCTTGGTGTCGTAGTGGTACGTGATGAGCCGCGTGCTGCTGAGTCGCGCCGTCTCGACGATCCGCGCGAACGTCGCCCCCGCGTAGCCGTGCTCGGCCAGCAACTCGACGACCGCCTCCAGAATCCGCGTCTTCCGATCGAGCTCCGGTGTTATCTGCATGGATAAAATAGCAGCACATGGCAGCCCTCCGCGTCAAGCGAAGGCGTTGCCGTCTAGAGGTCGGTCAGGAACTCGTCGATCATCGGGGCCAGCCAGTCGGCGCGCTGCGGGATCGAGGTGTGCGTGGTGCCGGGCAGAATGGCCAGCCGGCAGGCCGGCAGACCGGTCAGGTCGCCGGGCACCGCGCCGCCGAGCAGTCGGAACATCAGCACCGCGTGCTCCGGCTGGACGATGTCCGAGTCGGCCAGCACGATCATCGTCGGTGCGGCAAGCGCACGGATCTGCTCGGGCGTCCACTGCGGCAGGTTCGCGTCCAGCGCCTTCATCTTGGTGACCAGGTTGGCCCACCCCGCCGGGTCCGGCGCGGTCCGCAGGTACTCCTCGTGGAACTCCGAGCCGTGCAGGTGCTCGGGTTGCAGGTCCTGGATCCCGTCCAGGAGCCCGGGGTGCAGGCCGTCGTCGTCGAAGCTCACCGAGGCGAGCACCAGCCGCCCGACCCGGTCGGGGTGATCGGTGCCGAGGCGCAGCGCGACCGCCGCGCCCATGCTCCAGCCGAACACGTCGGCCCGCGCGATGCCCAGCCGGTCGAGCAGTTCCACCACGTCGGCGGCGAAGTGCTCCACGGTCAGCGGGCGGTCGGTGTCCGGCGTGCGGCCGTGGGCCTGCAACTCGACGGCGAGCACCTGTCGGGTCTTCGCCAGCAACGGCAGGATCGTGCCGAACGAGGTGCCGATGCCGGAGAGCGCTCCGTGGATCAGCACCAGGGGGCGGCCCTCGCCGTTGCCATGTGTCTCGTGGTAGATGTCCATGCCCACACGGTGCGCCAGCGCGCTTACGGTCCGCTTTCGATCCCCTTGTCGAGGCTGGACGGCGGCTGCCGTGCTCAGGCAGCCGGGTTGAGTTCGGTACCCGTCTGGAGCTGGATGAGGTCGGTCGGGGTGACCACCTCCCACGGCTCGCCGACGGTGACCTCCTCGCCGGGCCGGTCGAGGGCGTCGCTGATCAGATCGTCGATCGGCGGGTAGGGGTTGTGTCCGCCGCGCCACGGCTGCGGGGTCAGCGCCGGAACTTCCGACGTGGCGAGGTACCGGCCGATGACGTGCTCGTACCCGGCGCGCACCGGCACCATCACCCGGACGGCGCCGGCCTGCAGGAACACCTGGTGCAGCGGGTCGGAGCTGGTCCGGGTTCGCAGTGTGGCCCAGCGGTCCCGGCCGGCCCACTGGTACGAGTAGCACAGGTAGCTGATCTTGTCCCACTCGAACAGGTCTTCGCAGAACTGGATGTGGTCGGCCTCGGCAACGAGCTCCAGCCGGTCGATCCGCGGCGCCTCGTCGGCCGGGAAGTCGAGCGAGCCGTACAGGTCGAACTCCTGCCCGGTCAGCAGGGACTGGCAGGCGCGCTTCAGCTCCAACTGCTCGACCAGCCGCAGAGCCGAAGCCGGCTGGTCGGCCCGGTAGGCGTTCCGGGCCTGCCGGCGGGCCTGGTCGTTGTCGTAGGCGGTGCGCTGGGCGAGGTACCCGGCCCGGATCGCCTCCCAGGCGCGTAGCTGCCACGCGGTATACGCGGCGGTGGTGCGCTCGCAGCGCACCCGCACCACGACGGTGAGCCCGCCGCGCTGGTCGGCGCTGATCCCGATCGGTACCGGCCCGGGGATCACGTGGTCGAGCGGGACGACGTGCTCGCCGTCGTCGGTGTCGTTGTCGACGATCCGGTCCTCGCCGATGGCGATCTGCACGGCCTGCGGCGGGCTGCCCTCCTCGGCGCTGTACTCGCCCTCCTCCAGCGACCAGGTGACCGTCACGTACGCCTCGGTGGCCGCGTACCCGGCCGGCACGGCGACCTCGCCGGTGTACGAGGTGTACCCCCACTCCGGCTGCGACTTGTCGGTGGAGTTCTTGCTGTACTCGAACGGCCGGGCGGCCGGGTCGAGGAACGTGGCGGTCGCGAAGATCTCGAAGTCCGGCGGCGGCTCGACGCCGAAGATGTCCCAGCGGGCGGCCTTGTCGGCGTAGTTGTCGTCGTGGAGATCACCCACCTCCAGGAACCAGCCCGGCGGCTCCGGTACGGCGCCCAGGCTGCTGGTCTGCTCCGCCTGCTCGGCGAGCCACACCAGGGTCGCGGCCGGCTCCGGAACGATGAACTCCAGGATCAGCCGCTCGCCGTAGTTGTACACCTGCGCCTGGTCGACCTTGTTCAGCCACCGGTAGATCCCGGCGATGTTCGTCACGCCGTCGGCGTTGTCGAACCGGTGCTCGTTGGTCTCGGTGACCCGGGTTCTGCTGGTGGTGGTGCGGCGCTGCGAGGTCTCGGTGCGCAGCAGCTCCGAGGCGCTCTCGGCGAGCGTCTTGGCGTACGAGACGGCCGAACTCATGCTGGTCTCGGTGGTGTTGGAGCGGTCGGCGTTGACCTCGATACCGGCCTGGATCGGCCCGAACCCGCCGGAGACGCTGACCCCGAGCGACGTCGAGGTCTGCTGGGTCGCCGCCGTCTGCAGCGCCCGATCCAGGCTGTTCTGCTCGGTGGACTCCATCTCCTCGGTGGACTCGGCGATCGTCTGGCTGGCGGTGGTGACGGTCTCCTTGGTGCTGGCGTCGACCGTGTGCACCCGCCCCCGGACCTCGCTGGCCAGCACGTTCTCGACGTGCGAGATGTCGGCCGCCTCGTAGCGCAGGTGCGTCGTGCGGATCAGCATGAGGTCGCCGCGGCCGGCGACGCGGGCGTACGCGTCGAACACCGGCACCTTCGGCGGCAGGTAGGGGACGGTGTTGCCGTTGCCGGGAATCGGATTGCCGGGGCTCGGGTCGACGTCCGGGATGCCGGTGGCGGTCCGGGCCGAGGCGCGGCGGCGGGCGTCGTCGCGCTCGGCGTCGAAGACCCGCTGCAGCCCGCGCAGCGTGGTGGCGGGTGGCGCGCCCAGCTCGTCGGCGGCCTGCGCGGTGGCCTCGATTGCCGCGCCGAGGTCGGGGAAGCCGTCGGCCTGCAGGTCCCGCAGCGTCGGGTTGGGCCGGCCGGTCACCCGGGCGCGGGCCAGCAGCCGCCGCACGGTACCGCCGAGTTCGGCGAACCGGTCGGCGCGCTCGGCGTTCGGGTCGGCCGGCCGCTGCGGCGACGCCGGAGGATCGGGCAGCACCAGGTCCCGCCCGCCGAGCAGGGCGCGCACCAGGCACGCCTCCTGCGCCGCCGAGCGGGCCAGCCGCAGCAGCGTCACGCCACGCAGTACCCGGACCAGCGTGTCGGCCAAGGGCTGCTTGCGAAGCCGTAGGAACCGGCCGAGCACGAGCACGTCGACGGCCCAGGCGGTCAGCCGGGCGACCGCGGTGCGCAGCTGCTCCCCGCCGATGTCCCGCTGGGCCGCCCAGCCGGTGAGGGCCTCCCGCAGTTGCCCGACGGTGAGCCGGGCGTCGACTCCGGCGCGGCGCAGCAGCAGCAGGGCGAGCCGGGCGGTCTCGTCCAGCAGCTCGTCGTGCTGCGCCAGCAGTGCCTCGAGGAGCTGCTGGGCGGCGTCGCGGTCACCGGAGGTGATCGCGTCCCGGACCGGCCCGCTCCAGTCGTCGCGGAAGTCGACGAGCGGACCGGTGGTCTTCGGGCCGGTGGTGCAGGCGTCCTCGTCCGGCCCGCCGACGCGGCGTAGCTGGACGAAACGCACGGTGGCTTGTGCCGGTGTGGTCATCGGATCGTCCTCTCCACCCGGCGGGGTGGTCCCGCCGGAGACTTGCGATCAGATCGTGGGCAGTAGCAGAGCCTTCGGCATGCCGTACGCGATGAGCTGGGCGTTCAGCCGCCTGACGAGGTCGTTCCAGTCGGCCTGGGCGCCCGTGGTGGCCCGCAGGGCGGCCTGCCACTCGTGCTCCTGCAGGGCGGCGGTCAGCTCGGCGAGGGTGTGCTGGTCGAAGGCGACGATCGGCTCCTCCGCCCGGGCCAGGTCGCCGAGCGAGAACGCGCTGAGCGGGTCACCGCTCTTCGAGGCGTAGTCCGCGGCCCGCGCCGCCAGGTCGTACTCCTCGGCCGCGGCGATGGTGGCCACCGCCCGGTTGCCGTACCGGTCGACACGGGTCGCGCCGCCGAACATCCGTCCGGCGACCAGATCGGTGCGGGCGTGCGCGTACGGCGAGAGCAGCTGCAGGTTGCCCGGCTCGGACGCGCCGGTGAGCATGGACAGTCGGCTGCTCCAGAAGTCCTCGGCCTCGGGCAGCTGATCGCCCAGCCGCCGGACCCAGCGCTGCATCTCCCGGATGAACCGTTGCGGCCTGGCGTGCTCCCACTCGTACACCACGTCCCGGACGTCGATCGCGTGCGGCAGGCCGAGCGCCATCTCGAACAGCTCGTCGCGGGAGAACCGGTAGTAGGGGTCCCGGCCGTAGCGGGTGCTCAGATTGGACGGGTCGCCGGTGCGCCGGGCCGCGTCCGAGCCGTGGGACTTCCACAGCCGCCGCAGGCCCGCTTCGTCCGCGTCGAGGATCGCGTCGTCGCCGAGCCGGGCGGCCAGCTCCCAGCGGGCCTGCGACCGCGCGCGCGGCCGGGGCGGGCCGCCGAGGATCTGGAACCGGTACGCCGGCCCTTCGCCGGTCGAGATCATGTGCGCGATCTGCACCTCGGACATCAGCAGGTCGGGGTCGTAGTCCCAGCCGTGTAGCACGTCCCTGCTCTCCAGCCCCAGCTCGTTGAAGAGCTCCTTGCCACGGGCGGTGAGGGAGATGTCCCGGCCCCACGCTCGGCCGGCCATCACCGTGCCGATCGCGCGGTGGCCGCGCGCGGTGACCACGCTGCCGTAGGCCGGGTAGCGCAGGTCGCTTCCCACGACGATCGGCGCGTTCATCGGCAGGACGTTGAGGTTCTCCGGCAGCTCGACGTGCAAGCCGGTCTGGTAACGGTAGGCGGCGTAGGCGACGCCCCCGTCGAACGGGGTGGGGACGGCGCGGAACTCGCGGTACACGTCCTGCAGCGCCCGAACGTACCGGGCGGAGTCGACGGTGCGCAGCATTGTGGCCGAGGCATGGCCGAGCAGATCGTCGATGACACCACGGAACAGCGAGTCGAATCCGCCGCCGGCCAGGTACTCCAGCAGGGTCAGGTTGGGGTCCGCCTCCCGGGCGGCGACGAACCCGTTCTGCAGGTACCCGGAGCGCAACGCGATGCCGGAGCGGTCGATCAGCTCGGTCGGGTCGCGAACGAACGCGGGCAACGGTGGCGGTGCGCCGTCCGGCATGCCGGACGGGAACTGCCGGGTGAGGCGCTGCTCCGGGATGAGCAGGCCCAACTCCTCGAGCATCGACATCGGCCGGGTCATCGGGCCGCCTCGGGGAGCGTGTGGACGAGCGCCTCGGCGACGCGCGCGTCCACCGGCTGGACGGCCGCGGCGGCGCCCCGCAGGCGGTACAGCGGGGTGTCGCCCAGGGTGAGCACGCGCCGCGCCGTCGTCAGCAGCGTCCCGCCGACCCGTTCAGCGATGTCGGGCAGCAGCACCCCGCCCAGCGTGAGGGCCGCCTCCAGGCCGGTCATCGGCTCGCCGTACAGGTTCCGGCCGGTGAGCACGTAGGCGGCGACGCTGCCGAGGTCCTCCAGGTCGTACATGTTCTGCACGATGGGGATCGGCACGAACTGGCCGAGTGTGTGGATCACGTGGACGATCTCGGCGAGCGTCGCCGGCCGGTCGGGCAGCACCGCCTCCGGCACCAGCGTCTCGTCGGTGATCTCCAGCGGTACGTCGTCGAAGTACTTCTCCTCCCGCGCCCGGTACTCGACGATGCCGCTGATCGCGTCCGGCCCCTCGGCCGCGGCGTTGCCGACGGGCAGGTCCAGGAAGACCTCTACCCCGGGGGTGTGCACGACGGAGAGCCGGAATGCCGCCCGGCCCTGCTCGGCGGGGACCGGCCGGTCGGTCGGCTCGCCGTCGGCGTCGAGGTGGTCGAGGCGGTACGCGAAGCGGTCTTCGGCGCTGGCCGGATCGACCCGGATCCGGATCGGCAGCGGCGTGGTGTCCGGCAGCCCGCCCAGCCACTGCACGTACGAGTCGTACATGTCCTTGGCCAGGGCGAACAGGGCGGCGTCGAGGATCGTCGCGGCCGTGACATACCAGGCTGGCTGCCACGACCGTTGCACGCTCGGCGCGCTGCGCTGGTCGGGCTTCACCAGCAGCAGATCGATCCCGTCGGCGCGGACCTGGTGCGTGGCGGTCGCCAGCGGGCCTCCGCCGAGGTCGAAGCCCGCAAGGCCCTCGAAGCCCGCAAAGCCGCCCGCGTCGGGTTCGCCGCCGCCGGCGTCGGGTCCGGCGCTGGCCGCGGCGCGCATCGCCACGGCACCGGCGACCAGGTCCGCCTCGGCGGCCGGGACGGTACGCAGCGGTTCGCCGAGCGGCGGCACCGTGCCGGGGTGGCGGTGGCGTTCGAACTCGAACGACAGGGCCTGGTCGCAGGTGGTCGGCCCGTCGCCGATCACGTACGCCGCGCGCAGCGTCGTCAGCGCGGCGGTGCTGAGCAGCGGCCGGGCGGAGTAGGCGACGCCGGGCGCCGCCGCCAGCCGCAGCCGCAGCGCGCTCCAGTGCACCAGCGGCGTGGATCCGGCCCGCGCCTCCTCGATCAGGAACCCTCGTGCGGGCCTGAACGCGTACCCGAAGGGCAGCGGCCGGTACGCGACGGCCTCGCCGGCAACGGTGACGCTGCGGTACGCGCCGTCGATCGGGTTCTCGACGGTCAGTTCGAACACCAACGGCTGGGCCGAGTCCAGGTCGGTAACGAGGATCTCCGGCGGGTCCGGGCGCCGGTCGGCGTGCGCCGCGGTGGCCGCCTCGTAGCACCAGCCGGGCAGGTAGCTGACGGTCAGCGTGGTGGCGTCCCGGAACTGGACGTGCAGTACGTTGCCCATCACGTCGATGCACACGAAGACCGGGTCGGCCGGGGCGCCGCGGTACACCTCCAGCCACCGGCCGTCGCCGGCGGGCCGGGCGTCGAGCGTCAGCCAGGCGTCCTCCAGCACGCCGCGCAACGGTCTGGCCGCCTCATCCGCGGCCGAGAGCGCGCCGCTCTGCCCTGTTGCCATGGCGGAAGGCTAGTGGCACGCGTCACACCGGGACTGTCAGCCATCGGCCATCGACGTGAAGGCGTCAGGA
The DNA here is from genome assembly GCF_049847025.1 of Micromonospora sp. DT231. NCBI lineage: Bacteria > Bacillati > Actinomycetota > Actinomycetes > Micromonosporales > Micromonosporaceae > Micromonospora > Micromonospora sp. DT231. The sequence continues at coordinate 323,241 of NZ_JBNCNO010000007.1, forward strand.
CGGTGCGACTCGCTGCCGATTCCCGGATGACCACGAAGGCGGTTGCCGCACTAGACGAGTAAGTCCTAACGGCCCTGGGTGGTGGAGATAGACGAAGGGTGTTGAGGATCAGTTTGTGACGACCGAC
>NZ_JBNCNO010000008.1:0-275635 GCF_049847025.1 Micromonospora sp. DT231
GGTGCGGTGCGGTGCGGTGCGGTGCGGTGCGGTGCGGTGCGGTGCGGTGCGGTGCGGTGCGGTGCGGTGCGGTGCGGTGCGGAGCAGGGCACGCGCGGGGCGGGGCAGGGCACGCGCGGGGCGGGGCAGGGCACGCGCGGGGCGGGGCAGGGCACGCGCGAGGCGGGGCAGGGCACGCGCGGGGCAGGGCAGGGCACGCGCCGAGCGCGCAGGGCAGGGCACGCGCGGGCGCGGGGTAGGCGCAGGTTGCGGCGGCGGACGTTTGGGGCCGCTGGGGTGTTGGGGTGGGGGATAGTGAAAAGCCGACCGGAGGCCCCTCGGGGGACCTCCGGTCGACTATGTCGGTTAGCGGATTTAGTTCGCCATCAGATCGGCGCCACGCCAGCTGAAATCGGGCTCCGTTGCGAACCGCTCGGTGATCTTCACGAGATCCTCCGCGTACTTGTTCGCGTGGTGCCCGCAGAACACCAACTCGCTCCCACCCGTGAGAGTGATCCGGAGCTTCCCGGCAGCATTGCAGCGGTCGCACCGTTCATCGGCGGCTGGGGGAGCCGCCGTCACGGGCGGCGGCGTGAGGGTCGGGGTCATCGCCTTCCTCCTCTGGTCGTCACCGATGAACAATCTCTTCGGTCGTTGCTCACCTATGGTGCAACACCCTTACTAGGCACTGCCTTCCCTGTGTGCCCGCGGGGGACCGAGGTCACACCTGGCAGGGACAGTGTGCCGTGCACCCAGGGTGCCACGTCAACGATCACATTCGTGTATCGGGACGATCATCATGTGGCGTTGCACACCAGGTGGTCAAAACGACACGCTCGGTTGACGAAACCCGCTCAGTCCAGGTAATCCCGGAGGACCTGCGACCGGGACGGGTGACGCAGCTTGGACATCGTCTTGGACTCGATCTGCCGGATCCGCTCCCGGGTCACCCCGTAGACCTGGCCGATCTCGTCCAACGTCCGTGGCTGGCCGTCGGTCAGGCCGAAGCGCAGGCGCACCACACCCGCCTCACGCTCGGAGAGCGTCTGCAGCACCTGCTGGAGCTGGTCCTGCAGGAGCGAGAACGAGACCGCGTCGACCGCGACCACGGCCTCGGAATCCTCGATGAAGTCACCGAGCTGGCTGTCGCCCTCGTCGCCGATGGTCTGGTCCAGAGAGATGGGCTCCCGAGCGTACTGCTGGATCTCCAGCACCTTCTCGGGTGTGATGTCCATCTCCTTGGCCAACTCCTCCGGGGTGGGCTCGCGACCCAGATCCTGGAGCAGCTCGCGCTGTATGCGGCCGAGCTTGTTGATGACCTCGACCATGTGCACCGGGATGCGGATGGTGCGGGCCTGGTCGGCCATCGCGCGGGTGATCGCCTGCCGGATCCACCAGGTGGCGTACGTGGAGAACTTGTAGCCCTTGGTGTAGTCGAACTTCTCCACCGCCCGGATCAGGCCGAGGTTGCCCTCCTGGATCAGGTCGAGGAAGGCCATGCCGCGCCCGGTGTATCGCTTGGCCAGCGACACCACCAGTCGGAGGTTCGCCTCCAGGAGGTGGTTCTTGGCCCGCTCGCCGTCACGGGAGATCCAGCCCAGGTCACGGACCATGTCCCGGACGAGCTTCTCCTCGCCCTCGTCGGCGGCACGCAGCCGCTCGGCGGCGTAGAGCCCGGCCTCGATCCGCTTGGCCAGCTCCACCTCCTGCTCGGCGTTGAGCAGCGGAACCTTGCCGATCTGCTTCAGGTACGCGCGGACCGAGTCGGCCGAGGCGGTCAGCTCGGCGTCGCGCCGGGCCTGCTTGAGAGCCTCGGACTCCTCGTCGTCCCACTCGAAGTCGTTGTCGGTCGCCGAGGCGGCGGCGTCGGTCTCGGCGGCCTGGGCCAGCTCGGCCGGCTCCTCGACCACCACGTCCTCGATCGCGGCGGCCAGCTCCTCCGGGTCGATCTCGCCCTCGGCGCCCTCGCCCTTGGCCTTGCCGGCGGCCTTGGTCGGCTTGGCGCCGGCGGCCGCGGCAACCGTCGCCTTGGTGGCTCGGGTCGTCTTGGTCGCCTTCGCCGGAGCCGCCACGGCGGAGCCGGTGGCCTTGCTCGCGGCAACCTTGCGCGGGGACGGCGTCGACGGCGCGTCGTCGCCGGCCGGCGCCTGCTTCGGGGCCGGCGCGGCGGCCTTCTTGGTGGTCTTGGCGGTGGTGGCCCGGGACGCCGGCGTTGTCGACCGGGCCGCGGCGACCCGGCGGCGAGTGCTCGCCGAGCCGTCCACCACTACGGTCACTCCCGCCTCGGAGAGCGCTCGCAGAATCTTCTTGGCCTGGGCCGGAGTCACCTCGGCGGACTCGACGGTGCGCGCGAGCTGGGCCGACGTCAGCTGACCACCGGCGCTCTGCGCGTGGGCGATCAGGGTGTCGGTGAGCGAGCGAACGTCGGCGCCGGTCTGGCGGGGTTCTGTCACGAATGACCTTCCGGAGGCGAAGAGCGGGCACGGCCGGGTCGTCCGGCACAGCGTGGGGCAACCGGGCCGGGCGATGTGGTTGAGGGACCCTCGCGTCCCGGGCCGGCCGGTGGTCGGCGGTCCGTGTCACGTGGGCAGGGGTGAATTGTAACGCCGTCTGTGGCGATCATCCTGCGCCGCACTGCGTAACGACGGTGGGACCGCTGATTCGGCGCTGATCTGGACTTTGTAAGGATGATACCCGCGCGTGGCCCGGAACACCCCGGTCGTGCGGGAAGGGGACGTTGGGATGCACGGTTCGGCACCGTCACCTCGGGATCTGTTGGCGATCGCGCTCGACGTGGCGCGGGACGCGGCGGCCACCGCGTACCGCATGCGGGTCGAGGGGGTTTCCGTGGCCGCGACCAAGAGTACGGTCACCGACGTGGTCACCGCCGCCGACCGGGCGGTCGAACGGCAGGTGCTCGACGCGCTGAAGCGGGCGCGGCCGGACGACGCGGTGCTCGGCGAGGAGTACGGCAGCGGGGACACCGGGCCGGTCGCGCCGGGCGGGGTGCGGTGGATCGTCGACCCGATCGACGGCACGGTCAACTACCTGTACGGGCTGCCGTACAGCGCGGTGTCGCTGGCCGCCGAGGTGGACGGGGTGGTCGTCGCCGGCGTGGTGCGCAACGTGAGCACCGGCGAGGAGTGGACGGCCACGGCCGGCGGCGGCGCCTGGCGCGACGGGGTCCGGTTGCGCTGCTCCGCCGAGGTGGATCTCGGGCAGGCGCTTGTCGGCACCGGCTTCGGCTACGACGCCCGTCGTCGGGCACACCAGGCCCAGGTGGTGGCCGGGCTGATCGCGCACGTGCGGGACATCCGCCGGCTGGGCGCCGCCGCGCTGGACCTCTGCCTGGTCGCGGAGGGCCGGCTCGACGCGTACTTCGAGAAGGGCCTCGCGGCCTGGGATCTGGCGGCGGGTGGGCTGGTGGCCGCCGAGGCGGGCGTGCGGGTCGCCGGCCTGGCCGGTCGGCCGCCGGGGCCGGACCTGGTGGTCGCGGCCCCGCCGGCGCTCTTCCCGCCGTTGCACGACCGGCTCGCCGAGTTGGACGCCGCCGGCGGGCCCTGAGCGGTCGACCGGGCGGTGCGTGGCGCGGGTTACGCCGTCACTTGGCGGCCGGGGACGGGCAGGAGCCCGCGGGCGCCTTCGGCGGCCCCGAGTCGCCGAGGGACTGGTTGACCTCGGTCGTGGTGGCGAGCTGCTGGAAGTTGTTGCCCAGCACCACGTCCACGGTGTCGTCGGTGCGCTTCTCGTCGTAGTTCCGCTTGGCCTCGTTGAGGAAGTACGCCTCGAGCAGGTGCGCGGAACCGACGCCGTTCGGGCCGTAGCGCAGCACCGCGACGCCGTCGACCTGCTTCTTCTCGTCCCCGGTCTTGGTGACCTGGAACTGGCGGTTGCGGAATTCGTCGCTGACGGTGTGGGCGAGACCGGGCCGGTCCGTGGCGTTGAACACGTTGATCTTGACGTCCTTGCGCTCGCGCAGGGTCAGATCCGCCAGGGGCCAGCCGTCCGGGCAGCCCGCCGCGGTGCCCGCGTTGCCCTGGCTGTCGCGGACCACGGCCACCACGACGAAGACCAGGGCGATGATCGCCAGCAGGCCGACGACGACGAGTGCCCGCACGCGCGCAAAACTCATCAGAGCACTCCCCGGACTCCAGGTGGATGGTGACGGCCAGGAGCGATCGCTCAGGCCGCCGGCCGTCGAATACGCCGCTGAGGTTAACGGTTGTCCGGCCGTCGCGTGGAAACAGCCCGACATGCCGGCGCGCCGACCGCGGACCGGGTACTAATACCCCTATCTTCGTGTCGCCTGAATCACATTGGGAACAACTTCGCGTGCAGGGGCGTACATCTCAGCCGCAAGGGCGGTATACATGCCTCGCCCAAGGGGGGGTAAGGTTCCGCGCTCGCAGGGGAGTCGCCCCAGCGAGCTCGACCCGTTCGGTCCTCGGGTCGGGTGCCCGACACAAGTGGTGGCCGGCCAGCGGAACCGAAACAGCGTCGTCCGGCGTTACAACCGGAAGCGACAACATCGATATGGGAGAGTGAAACCGATGGCCACCGACTACGACGCCCCGCGTCGCGACGAGGTCGACCTCGGCGAGGACAGCCTGGAAGAGCTCAAAGCACGGCGCGTCGACTCACAGTCGGGCGCGGTGGACGTCGACGAGGCCGAGGTGGCCGAGAGCTTCGAGCTGCCCGGTGCCGATCTGGCCGACGAGGAGCTCACGGTCAAGGTGCTTCCGATGCAGCAGGACGAGTTCCGGTGCGCCCGCTGCTTCCTGGTCCACCACCGTAGCCAGCTGGCGGTCGAGCGTAACGGCGAGCTGATCTGCCGCGAGTGCGTCTGACAACCACGACACCAGCGGCGGCCTCCGGAACGGGGCCGCCGCTGCCGGTGTAGGCATGCGGCCGTGGTGGGTACCTGCTTGACTCGTAGCGGGTAGCCACAGCACCGGGAGGTCCGATGAGCGATCGAGGCGGCACCACCGACGGCGGCACCGGCAGCCCCGGCGCCACCGACGGCAGCCCCGGCGCCACCGACGGCAGCCCCGGCGCCACCGACGGCGGTACCGGCGACCTCCGTGCCACCGACGGCGGCACGGACGACCTCGGCGCCACCGTCGCGGCGTTGACCGCGGACGACATCGAGCCGGCCCGCCGCCGTCAACTGCTGACCCGGATGGTCGGGCAGGCCCGTGCCCGGGGCGTCTCCGACCTGTTCAAGCCCCGTGCCGCGATGCGCTGGATGGTCGACGCCGTCGCGGACGTCGCCCCGCACATCCCGGTGCGAGACCTGGACACCCTGCGTCAGCACTTCCCCGGCCTGGACGACGCCGCCCTGGCCGACCGGCTCGTGCGCAACGCGTCGCGGACCACCGCCGCGATCGGCGCGGCCGGTGGGGGAGTCGCCGCCGTCGAGTGGACGGTCGCCCCGACCCTGCTCTCCGCGCCGGTGCTGCTCGCCGCCGAGACCGTCGCCGTGGTGGCGGTGGAGCTGAAGCTGGTCGGTGAGCTGCACGAGCTCCACGGTGTCGCGCTACCGGCCGGTGGCAGCCAACGAGCCGTCGCCCTGGTGCACTCCTGGGCCACCCAGCGTGGGGTCAACCCGATGGTGCCCGGTGTGGGGGTGGGCGCGGTGCTCGGCACCGCCGCCCGCAAGGAACTGCGGGACATGCTGCTGCGGCGCTTCGGTCGCAACCTCACCACGCTCGGGCCGTTCCTGACCGGCGCCGCGGTGGCCAGCTTCCTCAACCGGCGGGCCACCCAGCAGATGGCCGAGCAGCTTCAGGTCGACCTGCGTCGGCGGGGCATCGCCCGGCCCGCGCCACCGCAGGCCCTGCCGGGCCCGCCGACGGGCACCTGAGCGGGCCGTGGCGTCGGATCAGCCCGGCTCCGCCGTCGTTTCGGACACCGTGAGCGCGTCCCGCGCGGTCAGCACCGCCTCGGCCAGCTCGACCGGGTGCCGCGTGCTGACCACCCAGAACGGGGTCGGGTCGGCCGGGTCGTCGAGCACCACCTGCACGGCACCGCCGATCCACGGTCGCTGCACGACGAAGGCGAGCGGGTCCGCGCCGACGCCCAGCACCTCACGGCGACCGGCGGTGTCCAGCGGGATCACGTCGGCCACGAAACGCACCGGCAGGTGGGCGTCGTCCACCCGCAGCTCCGAGTCGGCGACCCCGACCCGGATCCGACCCAGCCACCACAACCCGGCGGCGGTGAGCGGCAGCAGCACGGCGAACGGCAGCCAGGCGCGGACACCGGCGGCGCCCATCCAGATCTCGACTGCCAACAGCGCGGCGGCCACCAGCCCGGTCAACCACAGCCACCAGGGCAGATCCAGCCGTTCGGCGTACGCCGTGCGGGCGTCGACCGGTGACTGATCGGCGGACGGAGAGGGCGACATGCTCACTCCTGCGAGGGTACGGCGCACGGTGGCGCGGCGAACCGGCAGGATGGCAGGGTCACCCCGCGAACCGGAGGAGAGGGGACCCGTGACCGACGTCGTAGGAGTGCCTGTGCAGCTGCTCGACTCCGAGCTGCCGATGCCCACGTACGCCCATCCCGGCGACGCCGGGGCCGACCTGGTGGCGGCCGCGGACGTGGAGCTGCCGCCCGGTGGTCGTGCCCTGGTGCCCACCGGCGTGGCCATCGCGTTGCCGGAGGGGTATGTGGGTCTGGTCCACCCCCGGTCCGGCCTGGCGGCCAGGCTCGGCGTGACGGTGCTCAACGCGCCCGGTACGGTCGACGCCGGCTACCGGGGTGAGATCCTGGTCAACCTGATCAACCATGATCGGGATGTACCGGCGAAGATCTCCCGCGGCGACCGGATCGCGCAACTCGTGATCCAACAGGTCGCGCGGGCGAGGTTCGAGCCGGTGGTCGAGCTGTCCGCGTCCCGGCGCGGGACCGGCGGGCACGGGTCCACCGGTGGTCACGGCGGGCTGGTGCCGTCTCCGGCGGGCCAGGACCGGGTCGGGCAGCGGCCGGACGAGCCGGGCCGCGGGCAGACGGAAGAGGTGGCAGGGTGAGTGTGAACAGCGGAGGGCGGGCGCAGTGATCTTCTCCCGAAAGCGGGCCGATGCCGAACGGCACACCGCTGACGAGCGGGCCGTCGAGGTCCCGGACCAGGGTGAGGCGGCGCCGTCGCTGGTGCGCGGCCCGTACGACATCTCCGAGAGCTACGCCGACGTGCAGCGGCTCGATCTGGGCAGCCTGCACATCCCGGCGATCGCCGAGGTCGAGGTGCGGGTGCAGGCCGACCCGCAGGGCGTGATCCAGCAGGTCGTGCTGGTGCATGGCGACAACGCGCTCCAGCTGGGCGTCTTCGCCGCCCCCCGGTCCGAGGGGATCTGGGGCGAGGTGCGCGAGGAGATCCGCCAGTCGCTGCTCCGCGACGGTGCGAGCGCGCAGGAGGTCGACGGCGAGTACGGCCCGGAGCTGCACGCGCAGGTGCCCACCCCGGACGGCCCGACGAATCTGCGGTTCGTCGGCGTCGACGGGCCGCGCTGGATGGTCCGCGGCGTGTTCCAGGGGCCGGTGGCCAGCGACCCGGCCGCGGCCGGCCCGCTCGTCGAGTGCCTGGACGGCCTGGTGGTCGATCGCGGCCAGGAGGCCAAGCCGGTCCGCGAGCCGCTGCCGCTGCGGCTGCCCCGGGAGATCTCCGACCAGACCGACGCCGAGGCGGGGGACGCCGCCGCCGAGCCGCGCCAGGTCTGACCCGCGCCCACCGGCCCGCCGGAACCAGCCCCGTCGGCGTACGCTGGCGGCACGGTTCCGGCGCCGCCGGGGCCGGCCGGGGACGGCGAGCGTGGAGAGGGTGACGCGGAGGTCATGACGACCGACGAGGGCCGGGTGTCGCTGCGGCGCATCCTGCAACGGTTCACCGCCAGCGAGGCCGAGATCGACGCGCAGGAGCTGCGCCGGGAGAGCGCCCAGTGCGGCGGGATCCCCGCCCAGCAGTGCTCGCGGGGCCAGCTGGTCTCGGTCGCTGGTCGGCTGCGCACGGTGGTCTACACGCCGCGCACCAACCTGCCCACCCTGGAGGCCGACCTCTACGACGGCACCGACGTGGTCACCCTGGTCTGGTTGGGTCGTCGGCACATCGCCGGGATCGAGCCGGGCCGGCACCTGACCGCCCGGGGCCGGGTGGCGGTGCGCGACGATCGCAAGGTCATCTACAACCCCTATTACGAGCTGGACTCGCCGAAGTGACGGCGCTGCGGACGGAAGGCCGGCGATGACGACGGGACAGCACCGGGCGGCGCAGCCGGAGACCGGCCCACCGGACGAGGAGCCGCTGCCGACGATCGCCGAGCAGATGGCCGACCAGCTCGGCGGCTGGCGGGGGCTTGTCGAGTCCAGCATCCCGGTCGTCGTCTTCGTGCTCGCCAACGTCATCGGCGAGCTGCGGCCGGCGGTGATCGCCTCGGTCGCGATCGCGCTGTTGATCGCCGGGTTGCGGCTGGCCCAGCGCCGGCCGATCCGGCACGCCGTCAACGGCCTGTTCGGCGTCGGTATCGGCGCCGCCATCGCCTGGCGCACCGGCGACGAGCGCGACTTCTACCTCCCCGGGATCCTCTACGGCATCGGGTACGGCATCGCCCTGCTGATCTCGGCGGCCATCCGGCAGCCGCTGGTGGGCTGGATCTGGTCGGTGCTGGTCGCCAAGGGCCGCTCGGAGTGGCGGGGCGACCCGAAGCTGGTGCGGACCTTCACCCAGCTGACCGTGCTGTGGGGCGTGGTGTGGCTGGCCAAGGTGGGCGTGCAGGCCGGGCTCTACCTGGCTCACCAGGACACCGCGCTGGGCGTGGCCCGGCTGGCGCTGGGCTACCCGCCGTACGCGCTGCTGCTGCTGATCACGGTCTGGACGGTGCGCCGGGTCACCCGGGAGTCGCAGCCGACCCCGCTGCCCGGAGCCTGAGCGAGGGCCCGGCAACCGGGCCGCCGCGTTCGTCCGCTCAGCGTGACCCGCGGGTCCGCTCGACGCTGTCCGGCCCGAGGATCACCGCGCGGACCTGGTCCTCCACCTCGGCGGTGCAGACGAAGACCAGCTCGTCGCCGGCCTCGATCGGGTCGTCCGGGCTGGGCACCAGGACCCGCTTGCCACGCAGGATCGCCACCAGCGCGGAGTCGCGGGGCAGCGGCACGGCGTGGATCGGCTGACCGACATAGGGCGCGGTCGGCGGCAGGGTGATCTCGACCAGGTTCGCCTCGCCCTGCCGGAACGTCATCAGCCGGACCAGGTCGCCGACGGTGACGGCCTCCTCGACGAGCGCGGCCATCACCCGCGGCTTGCTCACCGCGACGTCCACGCCCCACTGCTCGGTGAACAGCCACTCGTTCTCGGCCCGGTTGACCCGGGCGACCACGCGAGGCACCGCGAACTCGGTCTTGGCCAGCAGCGACAGCACCAGGTTGGTCTTGTCGTCGCCGGTCGCCGCGACCACCACGTCGCACCCGGCGACGTTCGCCTCCTCCAGGCTGGTCAGCTCGCACGCGTCGGCCAGGACCCACTCGGCGTCCGGAACCCGGTCCGGGCGCAGCATCTTGGGCTGCCGTTCGATGAGCATCACCTGGTGGCCGTTGTCGATCAGCTCCTGGGCGATCGAACGACCCACGTTGCCCGCGCCCGCGATGGCGACCCGCATGGCTCACTGCCCCCCTTCCGGCGGCGTCGCCGCCACCGACGTGACAGTCGCCACGATGTCATCGCTGACCAGCATGAACACCTGGTCGCCTTCCTGCACGACGGTAGAGCCGGTGGCCAGCGTGCCGATGCCGAAGCGGATCAGATAGGCCACCCGAGCGCCGGTCGAGTCCTCCAGCCCGCGGACCGGACGACCGATCCAGTCCTTGTGCACCGGCACCTCGACGATCGACACGGTGCTCGTGGGGTCGCGGAAGATCTCCACGTTGCCCTCCGGCACCAGGTGCCGCAGCATCCGGTCGGCCGTCCAGCGCACGGTCGCCACGGTGGGGATGCCCAGCCGCTCGTAGACCTGCGCCCGGCGCTGGTCGTAGATGCGGGCGGCGACCCGCGACACGCCGAACGTCTCGCGGGCCAGCCGGGCCGAGATGATGTTGGAGTTGTCGCCGCTCGAGACCGCCGCGAAGGCGTCCGCGCGCTCGATGCCTGCCTGGCGCAGCACCTCGCCGTCGAAGCCGGCCCCGGTCACCGTGATTCCGGCGAAGTCGGGGCCGAGTCGGCGGAAGGCGTCGGCGTCCTGATCGATCACCGCCACCGAGTGCCCCCGGGATTCCAGGCTGTGGGCGAGGGTCGACCCGACCCGGCCACAACCCATGATCACGACGTGCACGCTGTCCCTCCCAAGGTGCGTACCACTCCGGCTGGGTGGCCTGACGAGTGCGAGCCTGCCACGTCCCGGTGCGAAGCGGGGACCGACCGTACCCCGTCGTGCCGAACAGCCACGCTCGCCCACCCCCGCGCTCCCACGGTGGTGGTCGTACTCTTGGCGTTCGTGGCCAGTCCCACCTCGCTGCTGAAGCGGCTTCTCCTCGGTCGACCGTTCCGGTCCGACCGACTTCAGCACACCCTGTTGCCGAAGCGCATCGCGCTGCCCGTGTTCGCCTCCGACGCGCTGTCCAGCGTCGCGTACGCGCCCGACGAGATCCTGCTGACCCTCTCCATCGCGGGCACCTCCGCGTACTTCTTCTCCCCGTGGATCGCCCTCGCGGTGGTCGTGGTGATGCTCACCGTGGTGGCGAGCTACCGGCAGAACGTGTACGCCTACCCCTCCGGCGGCGGCGACTACGAGGTGGCCACGGTCAACCTGGGTCCGAAGTTCGGGGTCGGGGTGGCCAGCGCGCTGCTTGTCGACTACGTGCTCACGGTGGCGGTGTCGGTCTCGTCCGGGGTGGCCAACCTCGGTTCGGTGGTGCCGTTCGTGGCCACCCACAAGGTTCTGATCGCGGTGATCGCGGTGGTCCTGCTGACCGCTGTCAACCTGCGCGGCCTGCGGGAGTCCGGCACCGCGTTCGCCATCCCCACCTACGGCTTCGTCATCGTGATGGGCGGGATGCTGCTCACCGGACTGTTCCGGGTCTTCGTGCTGGGCGACGACCTGCGGGCGCCCAGCGCCGACCTGGTCATCCAGGCCGAGCACAGCGTGACCGGGTTCGCGCTCGTCTTCCTGCTGCTGCGGACGTTCAGCTCGGGCGCCGCCGCGCTCACCGGTGTCGAGGCGATCTCCAACGGTGTGCCGGCGTTCAAGGCCCCGAAGAGCCGCAACGCCGCCACCACGCTGCTGCTGCTGGGTGCGATCGCGGTGAGTCTGCTGGTCGGGATCATCTGGCTGGCCCGGCTGACCCACCTGCAGTTCGTCGAGGACCCGGGGCTCCAGATCGTCGCCGGCCCCGACGGCTACGTGCAGAAGACGGTCACCACCCAGCTCGGCGAGACGGTCTTCGGCTCCGGGTCGATCCTGCTCTACGTGGTGGCCGGGATGACCGCGCTCATCCTCTTCCTGGCGGCGAACACCGCGTTCAACGGGTTCCCGGTGCTCGGCTCGATCCTCGCCCAGGACCGCTACCTGCCCCGCCAGTTCCACACCCGGGGTGACCGGCTGGCCTTCTCCAACGGCATCACCTTCCTGGCCCTGTTCGCGATCGTGCTGATCGTCGGCTTCCAGGCCGAGGTGACCCGGCTCATCCAGCTCTACATCGTCGGGGTCTTCGTCTCGTTCACGGTCTCCCAGGCCGGCATGATCCGGCACTGGAACCGGCGCCTGCGAACCGAGCGGGACCCGGAGGCGCGGCGCCGGATGCACCGTTCCCGGGCCATCAACACGTTCGGCATGGGCCTGACCGGCACCGTGCTGGTGATCGTGCTGATCACCAAGTTCCTGCTCGGCGCCTGGATCGCGATAGCCGCCATGGCGGTGATCTACCTGCTGATGCTGGCCATCCGCCGACACTACGACCGGGTGGCGGCCGAGCTGACCCCGCCGGACGAGGGCCGGGCCGTGCTGCCCGCTCGCAACCACGCGATCGTGCTGGTCAGCAAACTGCACCAGCCGACGCTGCGGGCCATCGCCTACGCCCGGGCCACCCGACCGGACACGCTGACCGCCGTGACCGTCAACGTGGACGACAAGGACACCCGGGACCTGCAGGCCGACTGGGAGCGGCGGGAGATGGCCATTCCGCTCACGGTGATCGACTCGCCGTACCGGGAGATCACCAGGCCGATCCTGGACTTCGTCGCCAACACCCGCCGCAAGTCGCCCCGGGACGTGGTCACCGTCTTCATCCCGGAGTACGTGGTGGGCCGCTGGTGGGAGAACCTGCTGCACAACCAGAGCGCCCTGCGCCTCAAGGGCCGGCTGCTCTTCGAACCGGGGGTGATGGTGGTCAGCGTGCCGTGGCAGCTCGCGTCGACGGCGAGCAAGAACCTGGACCGGCTGGACGCGACGCTGTCCCGGACCCCGGCGCGCGGACCGCGGGGCACCGCGCCACCGCCGGAGGGCCTGCCGGTCGCCTCCGCCCCGGCGCCCGAGAGTCGCCCGATCGACGGCGGCCCGCTCGGGACCGACCGTGACTGAGCCCCGCGGGCGCCAGCCCGCGCTGTCGCCGTCGTCGCCCTCGTCGGTGTCGTCGCCCGCGCCGTCCTCCTCGTCGTCGGTGCCGTCGGTGCCGTCGGTGCCGTCGGTGCCTGAGCGTGGTCTGGCCGAGGCGGAACGGGTCGAGCTGACCGTCGACGCGGTCGCCCCCGGCGGGCACTGCGTGGCCCGGGTGGACGGGCAGGTGGTCTTCGTCCGGCACGCGCTGCCCGGCGAACGGGTCGTCGTCGAGGTCACCGAGGTGCACCGGGGGTTCGTCCGGGCCGACGCGGTGACCGTGCTGGAAGCCTCGCCGGACCGGGTCGAGCCGCCCTGCCCGTACGCGAAGCCGGGTGCCTGCGGCGGCTGCGACCTGCAACACGTCGCCCCGGAGGCGCAACTGGCCTGGAAGACCGCAGTGGTCCGCGAACAGTTGATCCGCCTGGGTGGGCTGACCGACGCGCAGCTGGACCGGCTCGGCGTCCGGATCGAGGCGCTGCCCGGCGGGCTGCTGGGCTGGCGTTCCCGGGTCCGCTACGCGGTGGACGCCGCGGACCGGGCCGGCCTGCTCAAGCACCGTTCGCACGAGGTGGTGCCGATCGACCGCTGCCGGATCGCCCACCCGGCCATCCAGCAACTGCCGGTGCTCAGCGAGCGCTGGTCGGCCGCCGAGGCGGTGGAGACCGTCGCCAGCACCGGCGGGGACGTGACGGTCACCGCGACCCACTCCGGGGTGGGCACCCCGGTCAGTGGTCCGACCGAGGTCCGCGAGGTGGCCGCCGGCCGGGAGTGGACGCTGCCCGCGTCCGCTTTCTGGCAGGTGCACCCGGCCGCGGCGGACACCCTCGCCACGGCGGTGCTGGAGTTGCTGGACCCGCGGCCCGGCGAGACCGCGTGGGACCTCTACGGCGGCGCCGGGCTGTTCGCCGCGGCCCTCGCCAGCCGGGTCGGCGACGCCCGGATCACACTTGTCGAATCGAGCGCGGACGGGGTGGACGCGGCCCGCGCCAACCTGGCCGACCTGCCCCGGATCGAGGTGGTGGCCGCCCGGGTGGAGACCGCGCTCGCCCGCCGACGGATCACCGGCCCGGTCGACGTGGTGGTGCTCGACCCGCCGCGCTCGGGCGCGGGCGCCCAGGTGGTGCGGGACATCGCCGCCGCCGGCCCGCGTGCGGTCGCGTACGTGGCCTGTGACCCGGCGGCCTTCGCCCGGGACGTCCGCACCTTCACCGAGCTGGGTTGGCGGCTGGCGGCGCTGCGGGGCTTCGACCTGTTTCCCATGACGCAGCACGTCGAGCAGGTCGGGCTGCTGCTGCCCCCGGTCGGGGGCTGACCGGAGATCCTCGTCTCCGCCCCTCCGGCGACGGCCCGCGGATCCGGCTCTGACCAGGCGCTCAGTCGATCCGCGCGGCTCGGGCCACTCGGCCCGGGCTGCGGAGTGCCAAGCGGCCGATAGACTCTCCGGTCATGAGTGTTGAAGAGGACACGGCCAACCACGGCCGGTTGCTGGGGACGGTCCGCGGCCCGCAGGACGTCAAGCGGATGTCCGGTGAGGAACTGGACGTCCTCGCCGCCGAGATCCGGGACTTCCTGATCGCCAAGGTCTCCCGCACCGGCGGGCACGTCGGGCCCAACCTCGGTGTGGTCGAGCTGACGCTGGCCATGCATCGCGTCTTCGACTCCCCCCGCGACCGGCTCCTGTTCGACACCGGTCACCAGTCGTACGTGCACAAGATCCTCACCGGGCGTCAGGCCGGCTTCGACAAGCTCCGCCAGCGCGGTGGCCTCTCCGGCTATCCCAGCCAGGCCGAGAGCGAGCACGACCTCATCGAGAACTCGCACGCCTCGACCGCGCTCTCCTACGCCGACGGCCTGGCCAAGGCGTACGCGCTGCGGGGCGAGGCGCGCAGCGTCGTGGCCGTGGTCGGCGACGGCGCGCTGACCGGCGGCATGTGCTGGGAGGCGCTCAACAACATCGCCACCGCCGGCAACCCCCTGGTCATCGTGGTCAACGACAACGGCCGCTCGTACGCCCCGACCATCGGCGGGCTGGCCGACCACCTCTCGTCGCTGCGGCTCAACCCCGGCTACGAGAAGGTCCTCGACACGGTCAAGGACGCCCTCGGCTCCACGCCGCTCGTCGGCCGCCCGATGTACGAGGTGCTGCACGCGGTCAAGAAGGGCATCAAGGACGCGGTCGCCCCGCAGGCCATGTTCGAGGACCTCGGCATCAAGTACGTGGGCCCGGTGGACGGGCACGACGTGGTGGCGGTCGAGGCGGCGTTGCGCGCGGCGAAGAACTTCGGCGGCCCGGTGATCGTGCACGCCGTCACCCGCAAGGGCTACGGCTACCGCCCGGCCGAGGAGGACGAGGCGGACTGCCTGCACGGCCCGGGCAGCGCCTTCGACGTGGAGACCGGCGCGCTGCTGGCCGCCCCGTCGGTGAAGTGGACGCACGTCTTCGCCGACGAGCTGCTGGCCGTCGCCGACGAGCGCCCGGACGTGGTGGGCATCACCGCCGCGATGGCCGAGCCGACCGGCATCGCCAAGCTGGCCCGCAAGTACCCCGAGCGGGTGTACGACGTGGGCATCGCCGAGCAGCACGCCGCCACCTCGGCGGCCGGCCTGGCGCTCGGCGGGCTGCACCCGGTGGTCGCCGTCTACGCCACCTTCCTCAACCGCGCCTTCGACCAGGTCCTGCTGGACGTGGCGATGCACAAGCTGCCGGTGACGTTCGTGCTGGACCGGGCGGGCATCACCGGCCCGGACGGCCCCAGCCACTACGGCATCTGGGACATGTCCGTCTTCGGGGTGGTGCCCGGCCTGCGGATCGCCGCTCCCCGCGACGCCGCCACGCTGCGCGAGGAGCTGCGCGAGGCGCTCGCCGTCGACGACGGCCCGACCGTGGTGCGTTTCCCGACCGGCGCGGTCGCCGCGGACCTGCCGGCGCTGCATCGGGTCGGCCCGGTCGACGTGCTGGCCGAGTCGGCGCGTACCGACGTACTGCTGGTTGCCGTTGGCTCCTTCGGCCAGCTGGGCATGGAGGTCGCCGCCCGGGTCGCCGAGCAGGGCTACGGGGTCACCGTCGTCGACCCCCGCTGGGTGCGCCCGGTGCCGGCGGAGCTTGTCGACCTGGCCGCCCGCCACCGACTGGTGGTCAGCGTCGAGGACGGCGTCCGGGTCGGCGGGGTGGGCGACGCGCTCGGCCAGGCGATGCGCGACGCCGATGTCCGGGTGCCGCTCAAGGACCTGGGCGTACCGGCCGACTGGCACCCGCACGGCACCCGCGCGCAGATCCTCGCCGACCTGGGCCTGACCGCCCAGGACGTGGCCCGCGACGTTACCGGCTGGATCTCCGGCCTGGACGCCACCCCGGACCGCCTCACTCCCACCAGCAACGCCTCCGCGCAAAACTGACCCCCGCGACACCTTCGGCGGGCGGCCCCTCCGGGACCGCCCGCCGTCGCACGCTCCAACGACCCCGCGCCTGCCGTGCTGCCGTGCCTGCCCCGTGCCTGCCCCGTGCCGCGCCGATCTTGCACTTTCGGTTGTCGCAATGCGCTTTTCGCCACTGTTTGTCGCCGCAGAAAGTGCAAGATCGCGGGGGCCTCGGCGAGGCCGGGGTGGGGTGGGGTGGGGTGGGGTGGGTTAGTGGGGTTTTACTGAGCGGTAGTGGGTTTTGTCGGAGTTGGCGAGGCTGTAGGTCTGGGAGCGGGACGGGCTGGGGATGACCGCCAGGCCGGGGCGCTCGACCAGCAGCGGAGTGCCCGGGGGGACGGACAGGGAGCTGTCCCGGGTGGCCCGCCAGCTCAGCACCACGAGCGGCTGGCCGGGCACGGGCAGTTGGTACGCCTGTAACGGGGTGGCCCGGTCCGCGGGCGAGACGACGGGTGCGCCGCCGTCGGCCGGTCGGTAGATCACCGCGGTCATCGCGCCGGCGTCGGTATCCCAGCTGAGCTGCTGCAACTCCGCCGCCGCGCCACCGCCGAGGGCCACCTCGCCGAGCGAGCGGACCGTGAGTTTCGCCATCGGCCAGGACGTCGGCACCGAGCGGGGGGCGTCCCGGTCGCCGATCCGACGCGGGATGCTGCCGAACGGACCCCGGTCGCCGGCCAGCACACAGGTGTCCAGGCCGGTCAGCGCCCGCCGTCCCGTGCCGGACTCGTCCCGGACCAGGGGATAGCGCGGATCGACGGTGCCGGTGCCCAGGTCGAGCAGCCGGTCGGCGGCCCGCCCGCGGGGCAACGAATCGGTGGTTCGGAGGGTCGCGGTCACCGCGACGGCCGTGCAGGCCGGCACGTCGACAGGCGCGCTGAGGCCGTCCGCGACGGTCAACGTCCGATCCTGCGGCCCGACCAGGGTCTGCACCCGGGCGGAGAGCAGGTAGCGCCGGCCGCCGGCGGTCTGCACCGGCAGCACGTCGGAGTAGACGAGGTAGCCCGGGTCGGTGTACTCGGAGGCGCGGGTCACCGCGTACCGGTCGCCGTCGCGGGTGAGTTGCAGCAGCCAGGAGGCGCTCTCGCCGGGCACGTCGGCGGCCACGATCGCCATCGGGGCACCGTCGACCCGACCGGAGAAGAGGATGCCGGACGTGGGGAGGTGCGCACGGTCGTCGGACGGTGACCGCCAGTCACGAACCGCGTCGGTGACGGCGGCCGTCGCCGTGGCGTCCTTCGAGAGGTCACCGCGTGGCGGCCACACGGCCAGCGTGCCGTCCAGGCTGTCGTACCCGACCCGCAGGTCCTTCGGCTTCCGATCGGCGACCGGACCGCAGGCCGTGGTGACCAGCAGCGCACTCAGCAGGACGGCGAGCGTCCTGCCGTACCGACGGCCTGGAGTCACCTGGCCCGCCCCCGATCGCCTCGCCGTCGCTGTCGGAAAGCGCCATAGTACGAGATGTCCGGTGCCGGACCTCAGGTGGTCGTCGCCGGACCGACCACAGTGGACGTCACCGGGGCTTTAGTGCGTTTTGGTTGCTCCGGTAGACTCCGCCGACTGTGACGCCTGCCGAGTCCCGCGCCCTGCCCGCGCCGCACCCGGAGTCGGCAGCCGGCTCCGACGAGATGGTGAGCTATCGCACTCCGGCCGGCCTCTTCGTCGGCCCCGCCGCCCTGACCAGCACCTCCACCGCACCGGCCGAGACCCCGCGCACGACCGGCCCCACGCTCGCCGCCCCCGTCGAGGCCACCGCGCCCGCTCCGGCTGAGGCGGCAGGGCCCGCTCCGGCTGAGGCGGCAGGGTCGGCTCCGGCTGAGGCGGCAGGGTCGGCTCCGGCTGAGGCGGCAGGGTCGGCTCCGGCTGAGGCGGCAGGGTCGGCCCCGGCTAAGACGGCTCCGGCTGAGACGGCTCCGGCAGGGTCGGCTCCGGCTGAGGCCGCTGCGCCGGCTCCCGTTGACACGACTGTGCCGGCGGAGAGCGTCGTGCCGGCTTCGGCCGACGTGGCGGACGAGTCCGGGAAGGGCGCGGCGGCCGTACCGTCGCGGGCGTGGTGGCGTCGGTGGACGCGGCGGCGGCAGCACCTGGCGGTGGGCGGGTTGTTCCTGCTCGCCGCGGTCTGGGTGACCATCCGGATCTGGCTCGACCCCTCCGGCCGGGTGGCCTCGCTCTACACCGGTGACCCGGCCCAGGTGCAGTTCTTCCTGGCCCACTCGGTGCGCGTGGTGCTGCACGGCGAGTACCCGTTCTACACCGAGCAGTTCAACTACCCCGACGGCGTCAACCTGATGGCCAACACGGCCGTGCTGGCGTTGGGCATCCCGATGGTCCCGGTGACGCTGCTGTTCGGGCCGGCGGTCTCCTTCGTGCTGCTGGTGACGCTCGGCCTCGCCGGCACCGCCATGGCCTGGTACCTCATGCTCTCCCGCCACCTGGTGCGCACCCCGCTCGCGGCGGCGGCCGGCGGCTGGTTCTGCGGGTTCTCGCCCGCGATGCTCTCGCACGCCAGTTGGCACCCGAACATCATCAGCCAGTTCCTGCTGCCGTTCATCGTCTGGCGGGTGCTGGTGCTCACCCGCTCTACCCGGCCGGTCCGCGACGGCGCGCTGCTCGCCCTGCTGGTCACCGCGCAGGCGTTCATCAACGAGGAGATCCTGCTCTTCACGGCGCTGGCGTGCGGCGTCTTCCTGCTGGCGGTGCTCGTGCAGGAGCCCGCCCGCTGGCGGGCCGCGTGGCGACCGCTGGGCGCCGGTGTGGTGACCTGCGCGCTGCTGGCCGGGGCGCTGCTGGCGTACCCCCTGTACGTGCAGTTCGCCGGGCCGATGGCCTACCACGGGCTCAGCGACGCGGTGAAGGACTACGGCAACGACATCGCCGCCTTCTTCGCCCCGGGCTCGCCCACCCTCGGCGGCAACCAGCGCGCCAACATCAATCTCGCGCCGAACTACTCCGAGGAGAACGCCTTCTTCGGCTGGAGCCTGTCGCTGATCGCCATCGGCATCGTGGTCTGGCTGCGCCGGGAGCTGATCGTCCGGGCGCTCGCGGCGACGGGCCTGCTCTTCGCCGTGCTCTCGCTCGGCGAGCGGGTCTCGTGGTGGGATCGGGACGTGGTCACCGGGCCGTGGCAGATGCTCGTCCACCTGCCGCTGCTGGACGCGGTGGTGCCGACCCGGTTCGGTCTGATCACCAGCGTGGTGGTCGGTCTGCTGCTCGCGCTCGCCGTCGAACGGGCCTGGGTGTTGCGTCCTGCCGAGCGGCGTACCGTGCGGACGCTCACCGCGGCGGGCCTGGCGTTCGCCCTGCTGCCGATCGCCCCGATGCCGCTGCGGATGGTCTCCCGGCCGCCGGTGCCGCACTTCATCACCGCCGACCGTTGGCGGGCGTACGTCGGGCCGGACCAGACGCTGGTGCCGATCCCGGTGCCCAGCATGGGCAACACGCACGGCATGCGCTGGGCTGCGGCCACGAACCTCGACTTCAAGATCCCCGGCGGTTACTTCCTCGCCCCCCGCAACGGCAACACCGGTGACGCCGGCCGGTTCGGCGGCCGACCCAGCGGGGTGGGCCAGATGCTGGAGGAGGTGGCGACGACCGGTCGGATGCCGAAGCTGGACGACCGGCAGCGCCGTCGGTTCGCCGACGAGCTGCGGCACTGGCGGGCGGCGATCCTGGTGCTGCCGTTGCGGCAGCAGAACGCCGAGCCGCTGCGACGGACGGTCGAGGAGCTGGTCGGTCCGGGCCGTCAGGAGCTGGACGTCTGGGTGTGGGACGTGCGGGCGCTCACCGACCGTTCGGTCTGACGGCCGCCGGGGACGACGTCGGAGATCACGTCGCCCCCGGTGGCGGCCAGCACGCCCCGGCGTGGGGACCTGCTCGACCGATCAACCCACCAGGGCGCGGACGTCCCAGACCCACACGTCGTCGACCCGCTGCGGCGGCCCGATCAGGCCGGTGACCAGCTCGCGCAGCACCGTCTCGCGCGGGTGCGCCCCGAGCACCACCACCGACGCCCGCCAGAACCGCAGGTCCTCGACGGCCTGGCGGCGGTTCTCGTCGGTGAGCGCCGGGACCGCGTTCTTGTCCATGGTCGAGTAGATGAGGCTGCTGGTGGGCCGGTTCGGCGCGCCGAAGACCCCCTCACCCAGCTCGTTCGGGCCGATGAAGTAGCCGCCGGGGACGGGGAACTCCTGCCCGGTCAGCGCACTCCAGCGCAGGGTCGGCAGGCCGTGCACGTTGCTCGGGATCGGCACCGGCACCAGGGTCCGGCCCGCCGGCACGTACGGTCGCCAACCGCCCGCGGTGATGAAGTGCGGCGGTGGGTCGATCTGCTGGGCGGGCAGCGGGCGGGGGAAGAGCGGCAGCACGGCGAGGGTGACCGCCGCGTACCCCACCGGGCGCAGCCACCGACGGCGCGCCGCGACCGGCGCCGGTGCGCCCGGGTCGTCGGACGTCGCCGGGGTCTGCTCGTCGACGCGCTGGGCCGGCACCCGCGCGGGCTCGGCCACCGCGCGCCCCTGGCGGTGCGCGGCGTCCCAGGTCAACGCGAGGAGTACGCCCACCGCGGCGGCGACCACGAGCGTCAGCCGGGTCGGCATCATCATCTCGACGAGCGGCAGGTCGTCCGGCACGTACGACCACGGGCCGCGCACCGTGGTCTCGACACCGTCGAAGCGCACCACCGGCCCGATCGCGGCCACGGTGAACACCACGATCAGCACCGCGACGATCCGGGTGACGAGCGACCGGCGCACGAGCAGCACCAGCGACACGATCGAGAGCAGCACCAACGGCCAGCCGAACCAGGTGTTCTGCTCGGTCAACCCGATCGTCGTCTCCACCGCCGGGTCACCGGCCCAGGTGTCCCGGGCGAAGGTGACGAAGGCCATCAGGTCCTCGCCCCAGTTGTGGAAGACACCGCCCTGTAGGCCCCGGTAGGACTGCGGGCCGTTGAACTGGTACCAGATCGGGTACGCCGCGAGCACAAGCGTCAGCCCGCCGGCGACGCCCAGCCCGGCCAGGAAGGTGCGAGCCGCGGCCCAGGCGGCCCGCGGTCGCTGCGCGGCGTACGTCAGCACGACGACCAGGCAGGCCAGCGCAGTGAGCAGCAGCATCTCCTCGTTGATGAAGATCTGGTACGTCACCAGCGCGCCGAGCACCAGTCCGTTGCGTCGCCACCGGCCCGCCTCACCGAGGCGCAGCACCCGCACCACGATCAGCGGCAGCAGGAAGTTGGACACGAAGTTGGGCTGACCGTTGGCGTGGTGGATGATCCCCGGCGCGAAGCCGAGGAACGCGCCGCCGACGAAGGCCGCCGCGCGGGAGCGCACCAGGTGGCGGGAGAGCATCCAGTACCCGGTGCCGGCGGTGGCCGCCAGCGCCGCACCCAGATAGAGCGCGTACATCACCTGGGGGCCGAGCAGCATGGTCAGCGGGGCCAGCGGCAGGGTCACCCCGAGCAGCGAGGTGTTGGCGATCATGTTCACCCCGTCCGGGGCGTTCTGCCGGGCCGTGAAGAGCGGGTTCTCCAGGTGCCGCACCGAGTAGGCGCCGTGTGCGAACAACCACTCGAACCAGCTGTGGTCGGTGGGCAGGTGCGAGGACACCCGGCCGGTCACGTCACCCCAGTAGTTGAGGCAGACGAAGATGCCGAGCAGCACATAGGCTCCGAGGGCCAACAGGTCGGCTCGGGCCGGGCGGCGTCGAGGCCGCCGTGTCGGCTCGACCTCGGCCGGGTCGGCGTCGGTAACGGGATTCAGCGAAGGGTCTACCACCGGCACAGCCACGACGCGCCATCGTACAGGCGTGGGTCCGTCGCTTTTGCCGGGCCGGTGCGCTCACGGTCGGTTTGCCGGACATCACCGCGCCGGCCCACAGGACGCGGTCACGGAAGGACGGTCGGTGTCGATCATCGAGTTGGGCGAGCTCCGGGACGAGCCCGCGTCGGCGCCTCCGGTCCGCGCCCCGCGCGCCGTCGGTCGGCCGATGCGCGGCGCCGCCGTGCTGCTGCTCGCCCTGGTGCTGCTGGCCGGCGCGACACCGCTGCCGGAACGGACGATGACCGTGGTGCCGGCGTCGCGGGCGGACACCGCCTTCCTCACCCCGGACGGCGTCATCGTCATCGACCCGCCGACAGCCGACCAGGACCGGCACCTGACCGCGTACACCCAGCCGGCACCGAACGGCGTCGGTGTGCGGTGGCGGGCGCCGGTGCCCGGCAGCGACGACTACCTCGGCGTCCGGATCGAGCAGGGGCTGGTGCTACTTACGGGGGTCGATGCCGAGGACGGGGTGATCGAGACCACCGCCTTCGACGCCGAGACGGGCCGCCGGGGGTGGCAGCATCGGGGTGCCCCCGTACCGATCGCCGACGGCGGGCTGCTGCTGACGGACGTCCGCCAGAACGGAGCGGACGGAATGAGCCGGATCGACCCCGACACCGGCCGGGTTCTCTGGTCAGTGCCCCTGCTGTCGCCCTCCGGCCCCGGCTACCACGTGACCGACGGTCGGGTCGACAGGTTCGTGCTGGTGCAGCCCACCGGCGAGGTTCAGGTGCATGACGCCGACAGCGGTCGCCTGCTGCGCAGCGTGGACACGCTGCCGGGCGACCGACGGGTGTTCCAGCGGGTCCAGGTCGTCGGCGATCTGCTGCTGCTCCTCACACCCGGGGACGTCCCGTTGGTGGTGGCCTACGGGCTGACCGGGCTGGAGCAGCGGTGGACGGCCCGGGTGTCTCCGGTGTCCTTCGTGGTCGGTTGCGCCGACCTGCTCTGCGTGTCGGGGCAGGACGGCAGCCTCCGGGTCCTCGATCCGGCCACCGGCGTGGTGCGCTGGTCGGACCCGGGCCGGGAGTTGCTGGCCGACGTGCGCGGCGACCGTCTGCTGATGGCCGGCTCCGGGCGGCAGTACGCGGTGCGCGACGCGGCGACCGGGCGAACGCGCGCCGAGCTGGGGGAGTGGAACCTGATGCCGGTGCTCCGGCTGGATGATCCGCTGGTCGGGCTGCGGCACGGCGACGACGGCCGGCTTGTCGTCGCTGCGCTGGACCTGCCGGCCGGCCGGGCGCGAATCCTCGACGTGCTGCCGGACATCGCGGGCAGTTGCCAGGCGTCGCTGCCGCTCCTGCTCTGCCAGCGTCTCGACGGCTCGACCGCGCTGTGGCGGTTGGCACGATGACCGGCACGGTGATCGACCTCGGTGAGCTGCGGCACGGCCCGGATCCGGGGCGGCTGCCCCGCCCACCCCGCGCGGTCGGTCGGCAGTTGCGCTGCGCGCTGGTCCTGCTGCTCGTGCTGGCCACGGTCGTCTCCGCCGCCGTGCCGCCGCCCCGGCCCGCCGCGGTGACGGTGCCGGCGCAGCTCGCCGCCGAGACGCTGTTCACCGCCGACCTGTTCGTGGTCCTCGACCCCGACCCGGAGCAGCCGACGCGGCGGCGGATGAGCGCCTTCCGGCTGCCCGACGGCGGATCGCTCTGGCAGACCGCGGTGCCGGTGCAGGGCCGCAACTGGGAGATCACGGCGGCGGGCGACACCCTGCTGGTCACGGTCCACGAGGTGCTGCCACCCGAGCCGAGCGTCCTGTCCCTGGCGTTCGACCGGGGCACCGGGGCGTACCGCTGGCAGCAGCCGGGCCATCCCACAGCGCTGGCCGACGGCACCGTGTTGCTGCAGTCCGGCGCCGACGACGAGCTGGTCACCCTGCGTGCGGTCGACCCGTGCTGCGGCACCGTGCGCTGGCAGTTGCCCGACGCCGCCACGTACGTCAGCCTCCGGCACGACGCCCGGGGGGTGGACCGGCTGGTGCTCCACCGGGGGAAGGGGTCGACCGAGGTGCGTGACGCGATCACCGGCGCGGCGCTGGCCCGGGCCGACCTGCGCCCACCCGAGGGTGGGTCGTACGAGTCGGTGCAGTTGGTGGACGATCTCCTGCTGGCCAGCCAACGGGCGCCGGCCACGATCACCGCCTACGGGCTGGACCGGCTGGACCGGCGCTGGAGCACCACCATCACCGGTCCGATCGACTTCGTCGACGACTGCGGTCCCGTCGTTTGTGCGCGGCGAAACGGCGCCGAACTGTGGGGGCTCGATCCCGCGACCGGCCAGGTGCGGTGGAGCAGCGACCGCTGGGGGTGGATGGTCCCGCATGACGGACGGCTGGTGTCCACCGCGGAGAGGCCCGTGGTCGTCCCTCCGCCCCCGCTCGTCGTGCTCGATCCGATGACCGGCCGGGAGCTGGCCGAACTGGGCCGGTGGGAGCTGGCCCGGGGCGGTCCCGACGGCCCGCTGGTCGGCGTACGTCCGCACCCGGACGGCGGCATGGTCGTCGCGGAGTTGGACGTCCGCGCCGGGAGGGCGCGGGTGCTGGACGTGCTCCCGGACGTCACCGGGAACTGCCAGGCGATCGTCGGCTTCCTCCTGCCCTGCCAGCTCGTGGACGGCTCGTACCGGCTGTTCCGGGTGCGCCGGTGAGCGGCTCGGTGATCGACCTCGGCGAGCTGCGGCACGGACCGGAGTCGGAGCCGTCGCCCCGCCCACCCCGCGCCAACGGCCGGCCGTTGCGCTGCGCGCTGGTCCTGCTGCTCGTGCTGGCCACCCTCGCCGCTGCCGGAGCGTTGCCGCCGGGGCGGGCCGTGGTGACGGTGCCCGCCCAGGCCGGCGCGGACGTGCTTGTCGACGACGACCTGGTCCTGGTGATCAACCCGGTCACCACCCAGGCGCCGCAGTGGCGGCTCGCCGCCTTCCGGCTGTCCGACGGCGAGCCGGTCTGGGACGTGCCACTGCCCGGGCAGGCCCGCTACTGGGGAATCCTGCCGAAGAGCGGATTGCTGTTGGTCACCGGCCACGAGATCGGCGCCGACCCTCGGGTCAGCCTCACCGTGGCGCTGGACCGCGCGACCGGGGCGTACCGCTGGCAGCAGCCGGACAGCCCCATCGAGATGGCCGACGGCAACCTGCTGCTGCAGTCCAACGGCGAGGAGGAGCCGGTCCGCCTGCGGTCGGTCGATCCCTGCTGTGGCACGGTGCGCTGGCAGCTGACCGCCCCCACCGTCGGCGTGAACGCGCAGACCATCGGGGAGAAGGCGGAGCGGCTGCTGCTCACCGACGTGAGCGGGCCGGTCGAGGTACGCGACGCGCGGACCGGCGCGGTGCTGGTCCGCGCCGACCTGCGCCCACCCGGCGGCGGGCCACTGACGTACGTGCAGGTGGTGGGCGACCTGGTGCTGAGCGTCGGTGGCGAACCGAAGACCATCACCGCGTACGGGCTGGACCGGCTGGACCGGCGCTGGAGCACCACGGTGGGCGAGGTCGACATCGTCCAGGACTGCGGCAGCGTCCTGTGCCTGCAAACCAGCGCCGGAGGGCTGTGGGCTGTCGATTCCGCGACCGGCGAGGTGCGCTGGCGCAGCGACCGCTGGTCGTGGGCCTGGCCGTCCGGCGGCCGGCTGATGGCCAGCGTGCGCAGCAGCGACCCGGCCGGGCAGTTCTTCGTCATCGACGCGCGGACCGGCCAGGAGCTGGCCGACCTGGGCCGGTGGGAGCTGTTCCAGCTCGACACCCGTGGCCGTCTGGTCGGCGTCCGCGGGCATCCGGACGGCGGGGTGGTGGTCGGGGAGTTGGACGTCCACGCCGGCCGGACGCGCATCGTGGACGTGCTGCCGAAGGCCACCGGCACGTGCCAGGCGATCATGGGCCACGTGCTGTGCGCCGGCTCCGGCGGCTCGTACCAGATCTGGCAGGTGCGCGACTGACCACCGGTCGGCCTGGGCGGGCGGCGAGGGAGGATTGTTGCCGGCTGGCACTAGGTTGTCGGTGGTCAGCAGCGAGGAGGCCGGGATGCGGGTACTGGTGGTGGAGGACGAGCGCAACCTCGCCGACGCGATCGCGCGCGGGTTGCGCAAACGGGGGATGGCTGTCGACGTGGCCTACGACGGCGACGCCGGCCACGAGGCGGCGTTCGTCACCCGGTACGACGTGGTGGTGCTGGACCGCGACCTGCCCGGCGTGCACGGTGACCAGATCTGCGCCGACCTGGCCGCCTCCGGCGCGCTGACCCGGGTGCTGATGCTCACCGCCAGCGTCACGGTGGCCGACCGCGTGGAGGGGCTGCAGCTCGGCGCGGACGACTACCTGTCCAAACCGTTCGCCTTCGACGAGCTGGTCGCCCGGGTGCAGGCGCTGGGCCGGCGGGCCACCCCGGCCGCGCCGCCGGTGCTCGAACTGGCCGACCTGGTGCTCGACCCGGCCCGCCGGGTGGCCACCCGCGCCGGGGTGCCGGTCGACCTGACCAACAAGGAGTTCGGGGTGCTCAGCGAGCTGCTCAAGGCGCGTGGGGCGGTGGTCTCCAGCGAGGAACTGCTGGAACGGGTCTGGGACGCCAACACCGACCCGTTCACCACGATCGTCCGCGTCACGGTGATGACGCTGCGCAAGAAGCTCGGTGACCCGCCGCTCATCGAGACGGTGGTGGGCGCGGGTTACCGTACGGCCGAGGTGGGCGCGTGAGCCGCAGGGTGCGGCCCACCCTGCGGTTGCGGCTGACGCTGCTCAACGGGGTGCTGCTGGTCGGCGCGGGGGCGATCCTGGTGCTGCTGGCCTGGCTGCTGGTCCGCGACGCGCTGCGCCCCACCGACGAGCTGCTCCCCGGCACGACGGTCCTCCTCTCCGACGGCGGGCGGATGGATGCCGCCGAGTGGCAGCGGCGCCTGGTCGACGCCGCGTCCGGGGAGCTGCTGGCCAAGGGCCTGGTCGCGTTGCTGGCGATAAGTGTGGTCGGGGTCGCCGGCGCGTACGCGGTGGCGGGCCGGGCGCTGCGCCCCCTGCACCAGGTCACCGCCACCGCGCAGCGCCTCGGCGAGGCCACCCTGGATCAGCGGATCGGCTACTCGGGCGCCGACGACGAGGTGGCCGAGCTGGCGAAGACGTTCGACGCCATGCTGGACCGGATCGCGTCCGCGTTCGAGGCGCAGAAACGCTTCGTGGCGAACGCCTCGCACGAGCTGCGTACTCCGTTGGCCGTGATGCGGACCGAGATCGACGTGACGCTCAGCGACGACGACGCGGATGCCGCGGAGTACCGCCGGATGGCGACAGTGGTCCGGGACGCGTCCGAGCGGGCCAACGGCCTGGTGGACGCGCTGCTGGTGCTGGCCCGCAGCGAGGCGCAGGCCGGGCGGCAGCTCGGCCGGCGCACCGAGTGCGACCTCTCGGCGGGCACCGCGAACGCGTTGTCGGCGATGCGCCGCGAGGTGGAGCGGATCGGCCTGCGGGTGCAGACGTCGTTGGAGTCCGCGCCTGTCGTCGGTGACCCGGGGCTGCTGGACCGGTTGGCCGGCAACCTCATCGAGAACGCGGTTCGCTACAACCACCTGCACGGCCGGCTCTGGGTGCGTACCGGCACCGACGGCGAGCGGTCCTGGCTGGTCGTGGGCAACACCGGGTTCGAGGTGGACCAGGCCGACGTGCCGGGGCTGTTCGAGCCGTTCCGGCGCGGTGGCCGGGAACGCACCGGGGCGCGCGGCTCCGGGCTGGGCCTGTCCATCGTCCGCGCGGTCTGCACGGCGCACGGCGGCACGGTACGCGTCATCGCGCAGCCCGGCGGTGGCCTGGAGGTAACTGTCACCCTGCCCTCGGCGGACGCCCCGGCGGTGAACGGCGCGGTGGTCACCCCCGGCTGAACGGGGTTGCGCGCAGGGCACGCCCACTGGGAAGATCACCCAGGTCAGCTCGCGAGCGGAAGGGGGTGCGTCGATGTCCACACGTCAGGGCTCCGCACCCCGGGTTTCCGCCGGCTGACGCCGGGCAGCGGAGCGTCCCATCCCGTTCGGAGGGAACACCCGTGTATCCACGGATCCGCAACATCAGTTTCGACTGCCATGACACGTACGCCCTGGCTGGCTTCTGGGCCGCCGTGCTCGGGTACGCCCGGCACTCCGAGGACGCCCCCGGTGACCCGGAGGCGGCCCTGCTGCCGTCGGATGACGCCACCCCGAACCTCTTCTTCCAGGAGGTGCCGGAGGAGAAGGTGACGAAGAACCGGCTCCACATCTGCCTGGAACCTGTCGACCGGACCAGGGACGAGGAGGTGGAACGGGTGCTCGGCCTCGGCGCCACGCTTGTCACCGACCGTCGCAACGCCGACGGGACGGGCTGGGCGGTGCTCGCCGACCCGGAGGGCAACGAGTTCTGCGTGCTCCGCAGCGCTGGGGAACGTCTCGCCACCACCACCTTGGAGGACCAGCTGTGAGTTCGACGATCCACAACATCAGCATCGACTGTCACGACACGTACGCCCTGGCCGGTTTCTGGGCGCAGGTCTTCGACTGCCCCCGGCACCCTGACGACTTCCCCGGTGACCCGGAGGCGATGCTCCTGCCGCCGGGCGGCCCGGAGGTGCTCTTCCTCGCCGTGCCCGAGGGCAAGGCGGTGAAGAACCGACTGCACCTGGACCTGCAACCCGCCGACCGCACCCGGGCCGAGGAGGTCGAGCGGCTGATCGGCATCGGCGCGACGCTTGTCGCCGATCACGTCGGCCCGACAGGTGGCGGTTGGGTGGTGCTCGCCGACCCGGAGGGCAACGAGTTCTGCGTGCTCGGCAACGCCGCCGAGCGGGCCGCGGCAGCGGCGGCGCGGGCCGCGGCGGCAGAGCCGGCCTGACCGCGGCGGTGGTGTCAGATGAGCGGCCAGAGCGAGCCAGCGAAGGACGTGGGCAGATGGACAAGGCAGCTACCGAGCCGGTGCGGGCGTACCTCACGGCGACCGGCGAGCGACTTCGGGCCGACGGCTGCGAGGTGCGCACCGAGGACTGGGGCGGCGTACCGGTGCTGATCGGTCACCGGGGTGATTTCCGGATGCGGTGGATGGCGACAAAGCTGCACCTGTTCACGGTCGCCGCGCCGGCGACGGTCGTCACGGCGGACGCCCTGCGGGAGTTCAGCGCCACGGCGATGGACTACGTGTTGGCCCGCAAGGGGCAGCTGCGCGGCTTTCAGAACGGCGTGGCGGTGTTCCCCGCCCTGGTCGGCAGCCAGGTCGAGCCGGCGGCCTCGGCGTGGGCGCAGGGGGGCCAGCAGGTGAAGTTCGCCGCGCTGTCCCGGCCGGTGGCGGTGGAGGCCCGCAGCGCCACGGTCAGCGCCTTCCGTGGCAAGCCGGTGCTCGGCTTCATCTACGCGGCTCACCTGCGGAGCAAGCTGAACGCGTACTTCCCGGCGGCCGGAGCCTGAGCGGTCCGGTCGGTACGGCACGGGGCCCCGGCCACCCTGAGGTGGCCGGGGCCCCGGTCGTCGTACGGCTCAGGAGCGCTGCTCGATCTGACCCCGGATGGTGGCGAACTCGGCCTCCACCTGCTTGCCGGTCTTGAAGTAGATCACCACCATGCCCACGCTGCCCCGGTCGGCCCAGACGCAGACGCCGAGCGGCACGCCCTCGGTCTTGCCGTCGCCGCACTTCGCGTCGCCGCCCAGCGGGCCCGCCTCGGCCACCGCCATGTTCGTCACCGCCAGCTCGCTGGCGAGCCCGGTGACGGCCTCGTCCAGCTCCTTCTTCGGGTCGGCCATCACGCCGGACACCGCCGTGACCATGATGAGATCCTGCTTGGCCGGGTCGCCGTAGAACGCCCCGATCGTGCTGGTCTCGTTCTGCACCTCGGCCTTCATCTCGGCGACCATCTGGTCGGCGGCCGACTGGAGCTGCGGGTCGTTGAGCTTCGGCCGGCCGGCGAGGGTCGCCGGCGCGACCACCCGGGTGTTGGCGGCGTCGACGACGTCGCCGACGTCGTCCTTGAGGGTGAACCAGGCGATCGCCACCCCGCCGAGGCAGAGCACGAGCAGCACCGCCAGCACGATCAGCACGATCTTGCCGACGTTCGACTTCTTCGCCGGGGGCGGGCCGGCGGGCAGGTACGGCTGACCCGGCTGCGCGGGCGGGAACCCCTGCTGCTGCGGCGGCGGCCACGCGCCGGGCTGCTGCGGCTGACCCGGGTACTGCGGCTGGCCGGGCTGCTGCGGCTGGCCGGGCTGGCCGGGCTGCTGCGGCGGGTTGGGGGAATCGTGCGGCGGGCCGTACGGGCTGGCCGGCGGCTGAGACATCAGTTAGCTCCAAGTCAGGGGTGCAAAGCGCGTGATCCTAACCCGGTGCGGCTACCGGTGATGCCCCGCGTCGGTCCCCCGCACGGCCGGGGTGATCACAAACGGTCGCGGTGGTCGGCCGTCCACGGGGGACGGTCCGACCACCGCGACGGTGGCGCTGCGATCTCGTCAGGCGGGCAGGCTCGCCGCACCGCGCGGCAGGAACCGCTGACCGGTGACCCGCTCGGAGGTGCCGGTCCGATCCAGGTACGGGGTGATGCCGCCCAGGTGGAACGGCCACCCGGCGCCCAGGATCATGCACAGGTCGATGTCCTGCGCCTCGGCGACCACGCCCTCGTCCAGCATCAGCCGGATCTCCTGCGCGAGCGCGTCGAGCGCGTTCTGGCGTACCTGCTCGGCGGTCAGCGGCCGGTCACCGACGACGAGCAGCTTGGCCACCTCGTCGTTGACCTGGTCGTCGACCACGATGGGCTGACCCGAGTCGGCGATCCGCTTGAGGTTCTCGCTGACGCCGTACCGGTCCGGGAACGCGGCGTGCAGCGTGCCGCCCACGTGGTACGCGACGGCCGGCCCGACCAACTGGAGCAGGGCGAGCGGGCGCATCGGCAGGCCCAGCGGGTCCAGTGCGCTGTTCGCCACGTCCAGCGGCGTGCCGGCGTCCACGGCGGCGAACACGGTGCCCAGGAAACGGGTGAGCAGCCGGTTCACCACGAACGCCGGGGCGTCGGAGACCAGCACGCTCGACTTCTTGAGCTGCTTGCCGACCGCGAACGCGGTGGCCAGGGTGACGTCGTCGGTGCGTTCACCCCGGACGATCTCCAGCAGCGGCAGCACCGCCACCGGGTTGAAGAAGTGGAAACCGACGACCCGCTCCGGGTGCTCCAGCTCGGCGGCCATCTCGGTGATCGACAGTGAGCTGGTGTTGGTGGCGAGCACCGCCTCCGGAGAGACGATCTTCTCCAACTCGGCCCAGACCTGCTTCTTGACGCCCAGGTCCTCGAAGACCGCCTCGATGACGAAGTCGGCGTCGGCGAAGGCGCCCTTGTCGACAGTGCCGCTGACCAGGCCGTACAGCTTGGCGGCGGTGCCCTTGTCCATCCGGCCCTTGATGACGGCCTTCTCGATCTGGGTGTGCACGTAGCCGACGCCCTTGTCCACCCGGGACTGGTCCAGGTCGCTCATCACGACCGGCACCTGGAGGCGGCGGGCGAACAGCAGCGCCAACTGGCTGGCCATCAGGCCGGCGCCGACGATGCCGACCTTTGTGATCGTGCGGGCCAGACCCTTGTCCGGTGCGCCGGCCGGTCGCTTGGCCCGCCGCTGCACCAGGTCGAACGCGTACAGGCCGCTGCGCAGCTCCTCGGAGAAGACCAGGTCCGCGAGGGCCTCGTCCTCGGCGGCGGTGCCGGCGGCGAAGTCGCCGTCCTTGGCCGTCTCCAACAGGTCGAGGGCCTTGTACGCGGCCGGGACCGCGCCGTGCAGCCGCTGGTTCAGCGTCTCCCGGGCGAAGTAGAGCACGCCCGCCCACATGTCCTTGTCGACCTCGGGACGGGTGACTGTCACCCGACCGCGCACCACGTCGGCGGCCCACTCCAGGGAACGCTCCAGGAAGTCGGCCGGCTCCAGCAGGATGTCCGCGATGCCCAGCTCGGCGGCCTGCTTCGGCTTGAGCATCTTGTTCTGCATGAGCGGGTTCTGGATGATCACCTGGGTCGCGGCGGGGATGCCGATCAGGTTCGGCAGCAGTTGGGTGCCGCCCCAGCCGGGCACCAGACCGAGGGAGACCTCGGGCAGCGCCAGGGCCGCCGCGCCACCGGAGAGCGTCCGGTAGTGGCAGTGCAGCGCCAGCTCCAGGCCGCCGCCCATCGCCGCCCCGTTGACGAACGCGAAGGTGGGAACCGTGCTGTCCCTGAGCCGGGCGAAGACCCGGTGACCGAGCCGGCCGATCTCCAGCGCCTGCGCGCGGTCGGCGAGCTGCGGCAGGCCGACGATGTCCGCGCCCACACAGAAGATGTACGGCTTGCCGGTCACCGCGACGAACGCCGGGTCGGCGGCGAGCGCGGCGGTGATCGCCTCGTCCAGGCTGGCCAGTCCACCCGGACCGAAGGTGTTCGGCTTGGTGTGGTCGAGCCCGTTGTCCAGGGTGATCAGGGCGGCCGGGCGGTCCAGCCCCGGTACGTTCACCTGGCGCAGCAGCGCGCGGGTGACGACCTCGTTCGGTGCCTTCACTTGTTGCCACCCTCCCCCTGAGCCGGCTTGCTGGACTCCGTCCAGTGTGGGTTCTCCCAGATGACCGTGCCGCCCATGCCGATGCCGATGCACATGGCCGTGAGGCCGTAGCGGACCTCGGGGTGCTCGGCGAACTGGCGGGCCAGCTGCGTCATCAGCCGCACGCCCGACGAGGCGAGGGGGTGGCCGATGGCGATCGCGCCGCCCCACGGGTTGACCCGCGCGTCGTCGTCGGCGATGCCGAAGTGGTCGAGGAAGGCGAGCACCTGCACGGCGAACGCCTCGTTCAGCTCGAACAGGCCGATGTCGTCGATGCTGAGCCCGGCGAGGCGCAGCGCCTTCTCCGTCGACGGGATCGGGCCGACGCCCATCACCTCCGGCTCCACGCCGACGAAACCGAACGACACCAGCCGCATGGCGACCGGCAGGCCCAGCTCGCGGGCGGTGGCCTCGTCGGCGAGCAGGCTCGCGGTGGCGCCGTCGTTCAGGCCGGCCGCGTTGCCCGCGGTGACCTTGCCGTGCGGGCGGAACGGGGTCTTCAGGGTGGCGAGCTTCGCAAGCGAGGTGTCCCGTGGAGCCTCGTCCACGGTCGCCAGGCCCCAGCCGCCCTCCGCGTCGCGGATCGACATCGGCACCAGGTCGTCCTGGAGCTTGCCGTTGGCGTACGCCTTCGCGGTCTTCTGCTGCGAGGCGAGCGCGAACGCGTCGGTGCGCGCCTTGGTGATGTGCGGGACCAGGTCGTGCAGGTTCTCCGCGGTGGCGCCCATGACCAGCGCGGACGGGTCGACGAGCTTCTCCGCGATGATGCGCGGGTTGGGGTCGACGCCCTGGCCCATCGGGTGGTGCCCCATGTGCTCGACGCCGCCGGCGATGGCGACGTCGTACGCGCCCATGGCGATGCCGCTGGCCACCGTGGTCACCGCGGTCATGGCGCCCGCGCACATCCGGTCGATGGCGAAGCCGGGAACGGTCTTGGGCAGACCGGCCAGCAGAGCGGCGGTACGGCCGATGGTGAGGCCCTGGTCGCCGATCTGGGTGGTGGCCGCGATGGCGACCTCCTCGACCCGCTCCGGGGGCAGCTGCGGGTTGCGACGCAGCAGCTCACGGATGCAGCGGATCACCAGGTCGTCGGCGCGGGTGTTGGCGTACATGCCACCCGCCTTGCCGAACGGGGTACGGACACCGTCGACAAAGACGACATCCCGAACTTCACGGGGCACTTGAGCCTCCTATTCGACCATGATTCGGCCTTCGTGCGGAGCGGCACTCCGGACCGGACAAGGGTCGCCGACACGGGCACGTTCCCCCGAATGCTACTCGCCAGTAACCAACCCGGCCCCCAGGTCCCCCTGTGGCCCACCCCACACCCACCCCGCCTCCGGCCCCCGCGCCCGTCCAGCTCCCAGCGATCATGAGGTTGACGGGGCTGTGGATCTCCTGGAGGCCCGTCAACCTCATGATCACCCGGGTCTGGGGGTGGGTGGATGGGGTGGGGTGGGGTGGGGGGTTAGGGGGTGGGGGTTAGGGCTTCGGTTAGGTCGGTGGTGAGGAGTCCGATCTGCCACTCGCGGGCGTTCAGGCCGCGCAGGGTCTCCGCGACGGCGTCCTCGGTGAGCTCTTCCGGTGGCGTCCAGGCCAGCCGGCGTACCGAATCCGGAGTGATCAGGTTTTCCGGCGGCAGGTTGTGCTCAGCGGCGATGCGGACCACCACCTCCCGGCACCGGGCCAGTCGGCCAGCCGCCACCGGATCGCGTTCGGCCCACCGGTGCGGCGGGGGCGGGCCCTCCACGGTCGGGGAGACCGGCAACGAGTCGTCCGGCAACTGCCGGGCGTCGTCGAGAGCTGCCAGCCAGGTGCGGGCCAGCCGACGAACCGACCGGCCGCCGAAACCGGGCAGGGTCAGCAGGGTCTTCTCGTCCTTCGGGTCCAACTCGGCGGCGGCGATGATCGCCGAGTCGGGCAACACCCGACCGGGAGCGGCGTCCCGCCGGGAAGCGATCTGGTCCCGGGCGTACCACATCGAGCGGACGCGGGCCTGGGCCCGCGCCCCGCGCAGCCGGTGGATGCCGGAGGTGCGCCGCCAGGGCTCCGCCCGGACCCGCGGCGGGCGCGCCCCGGTGCGGACCAACGCGGCGAACTCCTCCGCGGCCCAGGCCGACTTGCCCTGTCGGGTCAGCTCCGCGTCGAGCGCGTCACGCAGGTCGGTGAGCAGCTCCACGTCGAGGGCCGCGTACGTCAGCCACGACTCGGGCAGCGGCCGGCTCGACCAGTCGGCCGCCGAGTGGTGCTTCTCCAGGGTGAACCCGAGCAGCTGCTCGGTCAGCGCGGCCAGCCCGACCCGCTCGAACCCCGCCAGCCGGGCCGCCAACTCGGTGTCGAACAACCGGCGCGGGCGCAGCCCCACCTCGGCCAGGCAGGGCAGATCCTGGCTGGCCGCGTGGAGCACCCACTCGGCATCCCCGATCGCCGCGTCCAGCGAACTGAGGTCCGGCAGTGGCAGCGGGTCGATAAGCGCCGTGCCCGCACCGGCCCGGCGCAGTTGCACCAGGTACGCGCGCTGGCTGTAGCGGTAGCCGGAGGCGCGTTCGGCGTCCAGGGCGACGGGGCCGCTGCCCGCCGCGAAGCGGGCCACGACCTCGGCCAGCGCGGCCGGAGCGGCCACCGGGTCGGGTGTGCCGTCACGCGGGGCGATCAGCGGAACGGGCCCACCGTCGGTCGGGTCCACCCCGTCGCCCGCCGGCTTCGGCTGGGCCGACGGCGGGTGCTGGGGTGCGTTTCCCGGGAGTTCCTCGGCGGGCCGACGGCGCAGGGGTGGTTCGTCGGTCACCTGCCAACCCTAGTGCGCGCGATGATCCGGCGGGTGCAGCCGGTCCGGCGAGTGTCGGTCAGGTGTCCACGAGATGTCTCGGGCTACCACCCACACCCCGTCGATCATGGACTCGCGGTGCCTCACAAATGCCGTACACGGCAGCATTTCGCCCACCACAACTCCATGATCGACGCGGGAGACGGCGGGCGCGGCGCGGGAGAGGGCGGGCGCGGGGGCGTGGGCCGGGGGGTCAGGCTGCGCCGGCGGGGCGGCGGTCGGAGAGGGCGGTTACGCCGGGTGGGGGGAGGCCGGCGGTGGAGGCGAGCAGCGCGCACCAGCCGAGCAGGTGTGGGGTCAGGTCGTCGTCGATCGGCGTCCAGGAGGCGCGGATCTCGATGTCGCCGACGGTCGGTGGGCCGGCGAGGTCGCCGAACCGGGTCGACATGGTCTGCGTCACCGTGCCGCCGATCGCCCGGTGGTCGGCATCCTGGGCGTCCAACGCGTCGGTCAGCCACGTCCAACCGACCCCGGGCAGCAGTGGGTCGGCGGCCAGGTCGACCTCCAACTCGGCGGTCACGTAGGTGACCAACCGCAGGGTGCCCTGCCACGCCTCGTGACCGACCGGGTCGTGCAGCAGGATCAGCCGGCCGGTCGCCACCTCGTCGGCGTCGCGCAGCACGGTCGCGGAGAGCGCGAACGCGTACGGGGCCAACCGCTGGGGGGCGCCGACCTCCTCCAGCGTGATCTCCGGCCGGGGGGTCGCCGATCGCAGCCCGGCGACCGCGCGGGCGAACGTCTCCGGGAGCGCGATCGGGGGGGCCATGTCGGCAGCCTATGCCGCCGCCGGCCCCCGGCTTCGACGGCGCGCCGACACCCGTGCGCCGCCGGGGGGCCTTCCGAAGTCGCTCTTCCTTTCACCCCAGGTGGGGTGGGGGTCGTGGGCGTGGCACGATTGCGGCGATGACCACGGACACCACGGGCACTGTCGCCCGAGACGGAGAACCCCGCCCCGGCGGACCGGCCGACTCGCCCTTCGTCAGGGCCTGCTGGCGACGGTCCGGCCCGCACACCCCGGTCTGGTTCATGCGCCAGGCCGGCCGCTCGCTGCCGGAATACCGGGAGATCCGGGCGACCGTGCCGATGCTGGAGTCCTGCCGTCGCCCCGAGTTGGTCACCGAGATCACGCTCCAGCCGGTGCGCCGGCACGGCGTGGACGCGGCGATCCTGTTCAGCGACATCGTGGTGCCGGTCGCCGCGGCCGGTGTCGATCTGGACATCGTGCCGGGCACCGGCCCGGTGGTCGCCGAACCGGTCCGCACCCTCGCCGACGTCGAGCGGATCCGCCCGATCACCCGCGCCGACGTCCCGTACGTGGACGAGGCCGTCCGGCAGTTGGTGGTCGAGCTGGGCGACACTCCGCTCATCGGTTTCGCCGGCGCGCCGTTCACCCTGGCCAGCTACCTGGTCGAGGGCGGGCCGTCGCGGACCCACGCGAAGACCAAGGCCCTGATGTACGGCAATCCGGAGCTGTGGCACGCGCTCTGCGGTCGGCTGTCCGAGGTGACGCTCGCCTTCCTGCGGGTGCAGATCGAGGCGGGCGTGTCCGCCGTGCAGTTGTTCGACTCGTGGGCGGGCGCGCTGTCCGAGGCCGACTACCGCCGGTACGTGCTGCCGCACTCGACCGCGGTGCTGAGCGGGCTGGCCGACGCCGGGGTGCCGCGGATCCACTTCGGGGTGGGCACCGCCGAGCTGCTCGGCGCGATGGGCGAGGCAGGCGCGGACGTGGTCGGCGTCGACTGGCGTACCCCGCTGGACGTGGCCACCCACCGGATCGGCCCGGACAAGGCGGTGCAGGGCAACCTGGACCCGTGCGTGCTGTTCGCGCCGTGGCCGGTGGTGGAGGCCGAGGTGCGCCGCATCCTGGAGCAGGGCCGGGCGGCCCCCGGGCACGTGTTCAACCTCGGCCACGGTGTGCTGCCGGAGACCGACCCGGAGGTGTTGACCCGGGTGGTCGCGCTCGTGCACGAGCTTTCCCACCGCCGGGCCGACCAGGGCTGACCCGTGATGCGGCAACCCTGGCGGGTGGCGGTGGTCGGCGGCGGGATCGCCGGGCTGGCCGCCGCGGTCCGCCTGCGCGACCACGCACCGGCCGGCACCGAGATCACGGTGTACGAGCAGTCCGGCGCGCTGGGCGGCAAGCTGCGTACCGGGGAGCTGGCTGGTCAGCCGGTGGAGTTCGGGGCCGAGTCGTTCCTGATGCGCGACCCGACCGGGGCGGAGTCCGCCGCGGTGGCCCTGATCCGACGGCTCGGGTTGGCCGAGAAGATCGTGCACCCGACGGTGGGGCAGGCCGCGCTCGTCATCGACGGTGGGCTGCGCCCCATCCCGGGCGGCACGCTCGTGGGCGTACCGGGGGATCTGGACCGGGTGACCTCGGTCGCCCGCCCGGCGGCGGACGCCGACACCGACGACGGGCGGCCCCTGGTCGGGCCGGACGCGGACGTCTCGGTGGGCGCGCTGGTCCGGTCCCGCTTCGGCGACGAGGTTGTCGAGCGGCTGGTCGACCCGATGCTGGGTGGCGTGTACGCGGGCCGCGCCGACGATCTCTCCCTGGTCACGACGATGCCGGCGCTGGCCCGTACGGCCCGGGTGGAGCACACCCTCGTCGGCGCGGTCCGGGCCGCGCAGGCCGCCGCGCCGCGTGCCCCCGGCGCTCCGGTCTTCGGCACGCTGGCCGGTGGGTTGCGCACCCTGGTCGAGGCCGCCGTGACGGCCAGCGGCGCGACGGTACGGCGGGACGCCGCCGTCCGCGAGGTGACCCCGACCGGCACCGGCTGGCGGCTCACCGTCGGCCCGACCCGCGACCCGGAGTTGGTGGACGTGGACGCCGTGGTGCTTGCGGTGCCGGCGCGACCGGCGGCCCGACTGCTCGCGGGCCCGGCCCCGGCGGTCGCGAAGGGTGTCGGCGAGCTGGACTACGCGAGCGTCGCGCTTGTCACGCTGGCGCTGCCGCAACCGCGCCTGCCTGAGTTGTCCGGCTTCCTGGTGCCCAGCACCGAGGGCCTGCTGATCAAGGCGGCCACCTTCTTCACCACCAAGTGGGGGCACCTGCGCCGGCCGGACGGCCTGGCGTTGGTGCGCGCGTCGGTGGGCCGCTACGGCGAGGAGGCGCACCTTCAGCGCCCCGACGCGGACCTGGCGACCACCGTGCATCGAGAGCTCTCCGCGGTGCTCGGCACCCCGCTGCCCACCCCGGTCGACGGGCACGTGCAGCGGTGGGGCGGCGCGCTACCGCAGTACGCCCCGGGGCACGCCGACCGGGTCGCCGCCGCGCGCGCGGCGCTGCGGGCCGCGTACCCCACAGTGGCCCTCGCCGGCGCCGGTTACGACGGCGTCGGCATCCCGGTCTGCGTCCGCTCCGGCGA
Source organism: Micromonospora sp. DT231 (assembly GCF_049847025.1). Classification (NCBI taxonomy): domain Bacteria; kingdom Bacillati; phylum Actinomycetota; class Actinomycetes; order Micromonosporales; family Micromonosporaceae; genus Micromonospora; species Micromonospora sp. DT231. The sequence continues at coordinate 38,518 of NZ_JBNCNO010000008.1, forward strand.
GACGGCGGCCGACGAGATCATCACAGCACTGGGAGGATCGGCGAGATGACCGAGCAGACAAACGCGGCCCGCCTGCGGGAGCTGAACGACAGCATCCGCTACACGATGTGGTCGGTGTTCCGGGCCAGCGCCCCGCTGCCGTCGCTGCGGGACAACGTCACAGGCGAGGTCGTGGCCCTCTTCGACGAGCTGGCCGGCAAGGACGTGGTGGTCCGCGGCGTGTACGACGTCGCCGGTCTGCGCGCCGACGCGGACGTGATGATCTGGTGGCACTCCGCGTCCCCCGACGCGCTCCAGGACGCGTACCTGCGGTTCCGCCGCACCACGCTGGGGCGGTCGCTGACCCCGGTCTGGTCGCAGATGGCGCTGCACCGGCCGGCCGAGTTCAACAAGAGCCACATCCCGGCGTTCCTGGCCGGCGAGGAGGCCCGCCCCTACATCTGCGTGTACCCGTTCGTCCGCTCCTACGAGTGGTACCTGCTGCCCGACGCCGAGCGGCGCGAGATGCTGGCCGAGCACGGCAAGATGGCCCGCGGCTACCCGGACGTCCGCGCCAACACGGTGGCCTCGTTCGCGTTGGGTGACTACGAGTGGATGCTCGCCTTCGAGGCCGACGAACTGCACCGGATCGTCGACCTGATGCGGGACCTGCGCGCCTCCGGCGCCCGCCGGCACGTCCGCGAGGAGGTCCCGTTCTACACCGGCCGCCGCCGCTCGGTCGCCGAGATCGTCAACTGCCTGGTCTAACCGCGCCCCGGCCCTCCGCTCCGCGCGATCTTGCACTTTCTGTCCCGGCGAAAAGGGCGTAAGCCGCGATCGGGCGACAGAAAGTGCAAGATCGCGGGAGTGTGGGGGTTTTGCTAGAGGGGGCGGAGCATGACCTGTTCGCCGTCGGGCGTCAGGGTGCCCTGCTCGTCGGTCAGCTGGAAGCCGGCGCGGCGGTAGAGGGCCTTCGCCGCCGCGTTGTCCGGCATGACGCTGAGCCGCAGCCGGTCGGCGCCGCGCTGGCGGGCCCAGCACGCCACCTCGTCCACCAGGCGGTCGCCGACACCCCTGCCCCGGGCGTTGGGGTGCACCCACATCGAGATCAGCTCCAGCACCAGCGGGTCCTCGGTGGGTACGCCGCTGGCCATCCCGACCGGGCGCCGGTCCAGGACGGCCACCAGGTCACGTGCGCCGGGAATGCTCAGCCGGTCGCGCCAGCGCTGCTCGCGGTCGCCGTCGCCCTGCCAGTCGGCGAGCCGGGAGCCGAACGCTCCCGGCGCCTCGGTGAGGGCGGCCAGTCGCAGGTCGCGCCAGGTGGGCCAGTCATCGGGGGTGAGCACCCGGATCTCGATCATGTGGGAGATGGTGCCCGGGTGGGCCGCCGCGCACCACCGGATTAGGGCCTGTGTCAAAGCCCCTGGCTCGACCGAGGACTTTGACACAGGCCCTACCCGCCGGCCGGTGCCGCACCCCCGCCCGGGTGCGGCACCGGCCGGAGGTCAACCGGTCGACGTGCAGGAGACCAGCGGAACCGGGTTGCTGCCGTTCCACGAGCCGAGGAACCCGAACGTGGTGCTCGCGCCGGCGGCGAGGGTGCCGTTGTGGTCGGCGTTGCGTGCGGTGACGAGCGAGCCGTTGGCGCTGACCGTCGCGTTCCACGACGAGGTGACCCGCTGGCCGTTGTTGTAGTTCCAACTCACCGACCAGCCCTTGGTGGGCGAGCCGCCCGCGCTCACCTTCACCTCGGCCTGGAAGCCGCCGGACCACTGGCCGGTGACCTGGTACGTCGCCGTGCAGGCCCCGGCCGGCGGCGGGGTGCTCGGGGGCGGGGTGGTGGGCGGGGGCGTGGTCGGCGGGGGCGTGGTCGGCGGCGGCGTCGTCGGCGGGGGCGTGGTGGGCGGCGGCGTGGTGCTCGTGCCGCCGAAGGTGACGTCGCTGCACAGGTAGTACGACTGGTCGAAGTGGCTGGCCTGCCAGACGGTGTAGACGATGTGCCGACCGGTGCGCCCGGGCGCGTTCACCGGGATCTGGATGGAGACGCCGCCGGTGTCCGGGTTCCACTGGGAGGCCGGCGTGTTGCCGATCTGACCGGCCAACTCCAGGTCGTCCCAGCCGAGCGGCTCGGTGAGCGCGTCGAAGCCCTGCTTGGTCACGTACACCCGGATGTAGTCGGCGCCGTGACTGGCCCCGTCGAAGAAGCGGAGCCGGAAGTTGTTCGACACCGCTGTGGTCTTCCACGCGCCGATGGTGTCCAGCGCGTTGTAGCGACCGTTCTGGGTGCGACCGCCGCTGCACAGCTGGCCGTTGGGGACGGCGGCCTGGTGGTTGCCGCCCACGCCCTCGCGGAACAGGCCGTTCCAGTTCCACATGGCCTGCGGGTCGGCCTGCCAGGCCTGCCAGCACATCGGGTCCTCGGTGGCCATCCGGGGGTTCTGGAACTCGGCGCCCCACCGTTGCCAACAGCTGTAGTTGCGCGAGGCCGGATCGACGACCGACCCGTGCGCGGAGGCGGGCTGGGCCCGCATGGTGTTCAGAGCGGTCGTCAACAGGAGCGTGCTGGTCGCCACGATGGCTAACAACCAGAGCACGCGTCGTGATCGGGTGAGAGTGGACATGGAGCCCCCGGGGGGATGAGGTCGGACGACGACACCCGGACCGGCGGGAGTTGCCCACTCCCGCGCCTATTCGCTGGCTCCCGCGACGGCTCTCCTCGGAACCATGCCAGCTCGATCGTCAGTCGTCAATGACATCGCGTCGCATCGGCGTGTGCGGGATGCCGTCCTCGACGTACTCCGGGCCGCTGACCACGAAGCCGCGCCGGGTGTAGAACGCGACCAGGTGCGACTGGGCGTCCAGCACACAGGGCCGGTTGCCGACCACCTCCAGCGCCGCGCTCATCAGCCGGCCGGCGTGCCCACCCCCGCGCGCCTCCGGGGCGACCACCACCCGACCGATCCGGGCGGCGCCGTCCGGATCGGCCAGGATTCGCAGGTACGCCAGCGGGGCGCCGCCGTCGGTCAGCCAGAGGTGGCGGGTGCCCGGCTCGACGTCGCGCCCGTCGAGTTCCGGGTAGGGGCAGTTCTGTTCCACCACGAACACGTCGATGCGCAGCTTGAGCAGGTCGTGGAAGGTGCGGGCGTTCAGGTCGGCGAAGGACGCCGTCCGGATCTCGGTGGTCTGCGAGGGCATCCGACGATGGTAGGCCGCCTCAGGGGACGCGCGGTCGAGGTGCCAGGTAGGTGGCGGCCACGGCGGTGAGCAGCAGGACGCCGCCGCCGACGACCGGGAGCGGCAACGGCTCGTGCAGCAGCGCCACCGCCAGCGCCGCCGCGGTGAGCGGTTCGAGCAGGGTCACCACGGCCGCGACGCTGCCCGGGGTGGTGCGCAGACCCGCGTAGAACAGCGCGTACGCCACCGCCGTGGTGATCACGCCGAGGTGCAGCAGCAGTGCCACGGTGTCCGGGCGGACCGGCACGCCGACCCCGGCGACCACGGCGAACGGGGCCAGGGTCAGCGCTCCGACCACGGTGGAGATGGTGGTCAGCGTCATCGGTGCGACGTGCTGGGACACCTGCCGGCTGATCAGGGTGGTCACCGCGTACCCGAGGCCGGAGCCGGCCGCCGCGAGCAGGCCGAGCAGCGGCGCGGGCACCGCGGCGGTGGGGTCCGCCGTCGCGCCGGTGATCAGGGCGAGACCGACCACCGCCGCGACGAGCGTGGCGAGGCGCAGCGGGCCGGGGAGCCGGCGGGCGCGCACCGACTCCCAGGTCGCGGCGAGCACCGGGGCCAGGCCCAGGCTGACCACCGTGGCGACGCTGACGCCGGCCCACGCCACCGCTGCGAAGTAGAGCGCCTGGTAGAGGCCGAGGCCGAGGCCGGTGAGCAGCAGCGGTACGGGTGCCGCGCGCACCGCGGACCAGAGCGTGCCGAGCCGACCGGCGGTGCACGCCAGCAGGACGAGAGCGGCGATCGCGAGGCGATGGAACCCGATGCTCACCGGGCTGAGCCCGGTGCTGTCGCGCAGGAGTTGCACCGCCACGCCTGTGGTGCCCCACAGCACGCCGGTGACGGTGATCTGGATCAGGCCGGTGCGGGCCGGACTGGTGGCCGTGGCCGGGGCGGCCGGCGGCACGGTACGGGAGAGGGACACGGGGGCGCTCCGAAGGGTGAGCCGTTGACGGGGACGACGTCGACGGAGCGCGTACGGCAGGGGGCCGAGCCGGGTCGGTCACCCGGTCGGCAGGTGCGGCGCTCCGTTCAGGAGCGCGGCGGGGGAAGAACGCACAGCAGCGGCCGCATGGCGACGACCGTACCGCAGGATCGTGGGATCGGGCGCGGCCTTTCGGCCGGCCGGCGCGATCGCGCGGGCGGGTGGTCCGGCCGGGTGGATGGTCAGGCCGGGCGTGCGCCGACGGCGTCGCGGATCTCGGCGCCCTCGGCGCCCTCGACCGCGCGGGCGCAGTGTCCGCAGCAGAAGAAGCGGCCGTTGACCTCGACGCCATGCCCGACGATCTTGACCTGGCAGTGCTCGCAGATCGGGGCCATCCGGTGGATCGCGCACTCGAACGAGTCGAAGGTGTGCACGTCGCCGCTGACGGTGTGCACCTCGAACGCCATCCAGTAGTCGTTGCCGCAGACCTCGCACGTGGCCATGGTCAACCTCCCTCATTGCGCCGTTTCGTCCCAGAATGCCGGAAACCTGGTCGCGCGCGGACCGAAATGCCGCTCTCCGGCCACCGGTGCGGCGTGTCGGCTCCGGCGTGTTGTCCGTTGTGTCAGGTGAACCGCCGCAACCCCCGGAGGGTCACAGTGATCAAGCGCAACAAACTCTTCGGCAGCCAGACCCGGGTGACCTTCTGCCTGCCCCGGGACTCCCCACCCGGCCCGGTGAGCGTCGTCGGCTCCTTCAACGACTGGGAGCCGGGCCGACACGAGTTGGTGGTCCGCCGCGACGGCCTGCGGACGGTCACCGTGCGACTCCCGCCGGGGGAGCACGTGTTCCGCTACCTCGCCGCCGGCGGCCTCTGGTTGGACGACGAGTCGGCCGACCAGGTCGACGACCGGGGCAGCCTGCTCCGCCTCTGACAACGGAGTTGTCAGCATCGATGGATTTATCGATGGGAGTCTTTACTGTTAACAATGTTTAAATTATGTTGGGGGCACCCCACCGGACCCCGGAGAAGGAGCCGCCCCGATGCGTCGAAGAATCACCATCCCGCTGGTGGCGGCCGGTGCTGTCGCCGCCACCCTCACCGTCGCCGTTCCCGCGCAGGCGCACGGCTACGTCTCCGCCCCGCCCAGCCGGCAGGCGCTCTGCGCGCAGGGCCGGGTGCCCGACTGCGGGCAGATCAGGTACGAGCCGCAGAGCGTCGAGGGGCCCAAGGGCCTGCGCAGCTGCAACGCCGGCATCGCCCAGTTCGCCGTCCTCAACGACGACAGCCGGGGCTGGCCGGCCACCTCGGTCGGCAGCTCGCTGACCTTCACCTGGGTGAACACCGCCCGCCACGCCACCAGCAACTGGGAATACTGGATCGGTAACACCCGCGTCGGCGTGGTCAACGGCAACAACCAGCAGCCGGGCGCGACGGTCTCGCACACCGTCAACCTGGGCGGCTTCTCCGGACGGCAGAAGATCCTCGCGGTGTGGAACATCTCCGACACCGCGAACGCCTTCTACTCCTGCATCGACGTGCAGATCGGCGGCGGGTCGAACCCGAGCCCCACGCCGAGCGCGTCACCCACCCCGCGGCCCACCCCGACCGCCTCGCCGACCGCCACCCCGACCACGACGCCCGCCCCGGGCGGCAGTTGGACGGCGGGCCGGGCGTACCAGGTCGGTGACCAGGTCACCTACGGCGGACGGACGTACCGCTGCCGGCAGGCGCACACGGCGATTCCCGGCTGGGAGCCGCCGAACGTACCCGCGCTCTGGCAACAGGTCTGACCCCACGGGTGCGGCCGGTGGCCGCACCCGTGTCGCCGTCCCCGCGTGAACGGAGCACCCGGCATGCCCCGTCGTACCCGTCTGGTGTCAATTGCCGCCGCGCTGCTGCTCACCGCGGCCTGCGGCGAATCGCCCACGTCGAGCACGCCGGTCGTGCCGCAACCGGCCCCCGCGTCCCCGGTCGGGACGGCGTCGCCCGGATCCGGGGGCGCGGGGTCCGCGGTCGCCGGGGACGCGATGAGCGGGATCGACGTGGTCTTCCTGACCACGATGGTCGGGCACAGCGAACGCACCCTGCAGATCGTCGCGCTGGCCCGGGACCGGGTGCGCGACGACACGCTGCGCACCCTGGCCGCCGCCATCGAGGCGACCGAGGCCGACGAGCTGTCCGCGATGCGCGGCTGGTTGCCCACGGCCGGGCCGGGCGCCAGCGCGGGCGCGCACCAGCACGACGGGCACGGCGACGCCGCCGCGCTCGACCGGCTGCGGACCGCGCCCGACGCGGACGTCGACCGGGCACTGCGCGAGGTGCTCGCCGACCACCAGCGTGCGGCGGCCGACCTGGCCCGAGCCCAGGTCGGCGTCGGTAGAAACGAGCAGGTCCGCGACCTGGCCCGGCGGATCGAGCAGTCCCGGACCGCCGAGGTCGAGCTGCTCGGGGGTACGCCGTGAGCACGCGCCAGCGCGCCTGCGACGGCTCAGGTCAGCTCAGGTCAGGTCTGCTCAGGTCAGGTCTGCTCAGGTCAGCGAGGTTCCAGCCGGACCGAGATCGAGTTGACGCAGTGCCGGGTGTCCTTCGGGGTGAAGCCCTCGCCGTGGAAGACGTGCCCGAGGTGACTGTCGCAGCGGGCGCAGCGGATCTCGGTGCGCGCCATCCCGAGACTGCGGTCCTCGATCTCCTTCACCCGGCCCGGGATGGCGTCGTCGAAGCTCGGCCACCCGCAGTGCGAGTCGAACTTCGTGTCGCTGGAGAACAGCTCCAGCCCGCAGGCGCGGCAGTGGTAGACCCCCTGGGTCTTCGTGTCCACGTACTCGCCGACCCACGGGCGTTCGGTGCCGGCCTCCCGCAGGACGTGGAACTCCTCGGGGGTCAACCGGACCCGCCACTCGTCGTCGGTACGGGGCAGCTCGTTGTCGTCAAGACTCACCCGTCAACGGTACGTCGAACGTCGGGGGTGTGGCATAAGGTCGCGAGATGGCGGGCACCAAGGCAGCGGTCACCGAGGTCGAGGTGGCCGGGCACACCGTACGGCTGAGCAGTCCCGATCGGGTGATCTTCCCCCAGCGGGGCTTCACCAAGGCGGACGTCTTCCACTACTACCTCGCGGTGGGCGACGGGATCATGCGCGCCCTGCGCGAGCGGCCCACCACGCTGCAGCGCTTCCCCGAGGGCGTCGAGGGTGAGGCGTTCTTCCAGAAGCGGGTGCCCACCCGAGGGGTGCCGCCCTGGGTGACGACCGCGCAGATCACCTTCCCCAGCGGTCGCGGCGCGGCGGAGCTGTGCCCGGCCGACCTGGCGCACGTGGCCTGGGCGGCGCAGATGGGCACCATCGTCTTCCACCCCTGGCCGGTGCGCGCCGCCGACGTCGACCGCCCCGACGAGTTGCGCATCGACCTGGATCCGCAGCCCGGCACGGACTTCGCCGACGCGGCGCGGGCCGCCGCGGAGGTCCGCGCGCTCCTCGACGAGCTGGGCGCGACCGGCTGGCCGAAGACCTCGGGTGGTCGCGGCGTGCACGTCTACCTGCGCATCCAGCCCCGCTGGACGTTCACCGAGGTGCGCCGGGCCACCATCGCGCTCGCCCGGGAGGTGGAGCGCCGCAACCCCGACCTGGTCACCACCGCCTGGTGGAAGGAGGAGCGCGGCACCCGGGTCTTCGTCGACTTCAACCAGATGGCCCGGGACCGGACGATCGCCTGCGCGTACTCGCTGCGGGCCAACGCGCGGGCCACCGTCTCGACCCCGGTCACCTGGGACGAGCTGCCCGACGTCGACCCGGACGACTTCGACCTGCGCACCGTGCCGGCCCGGCTCGCCGAGCGCGGCGACCCGCACGCCGGCATCGACGACGCACCGTGGGACATCACGCCGCTGCTGGAGTGGGCCGACCGCGACGCCGCCGCCGGCCAGGGCGACCTGCCGTACCCACCGGACCACCCGAAGATGCCCGGCGAACCCAAGCGGGTGCAGCCCAGCCGGGCCAAACGCGCCCCGGACGACAGCGCCTGAGCGGGCTGAGCGGCGAAGCCCCGGCGTCAGAGGCAGGAGCCCGGGTCGGTGCTGGTGCCAATGATCGTGAACAGCATCCGGCGGAACAGTGCGATCTCGACCGCGCTGAAGCCGGCCATCGCGTTCCGCTCCGCCTCGTCGCTGGCGCGGGCGACCTCCGCCCGTACGTCGTCGCCCGCGGAGGTGATCGCCGGGATGCGCCTGCGGCGGTCCTGGGGATCGGAGTGGCGTAGGACGAGACTGGCCCGCTCGAGTCGATCCAGTTGGGTCATGAGCGTGGTCTTGTCGAGGCCGAGCGCTCTGGCCAACTCGACCTGGGTCAGCCCGGGTGTCTTGTCCAGCGCACTCAACACGATGTAGTCCCGCAGGTGCAGGCCGTGCCTCTCGGCTTGCTCGCCCGTCACCACGTGCATTCGTTGGGCGGCGCGATGCAGCAGCCAGGTGATCTCGGAGTCGAGCGTCGGTGCCGGCCCCTCGGTCATCGCGCCGCCTCCGGTGCTCTCGCTCATCGCGCCGCCCCCGGGAGGAGCGGAATGCCCTCGTAGGCGCGGCGGTCGTGCGCGGGGACCACCTGCATCAGCTCGGTCAGCGCGGCCGACCGCAGGATGCCCTGCCGCACCTGGGCGGGGTCGCTGTCGGCAAGGGTACGCAGCAGCCAGGGTCGTTCGACTCTGCGGTGGATGCCATCGAGCTGCCAGGTCAGGTCACCGATGAACGCGTAGCGCTGTCCCGACGGGAGGGTCACGAACGCGACCACGGACCCCGTCGTGTGGCCGCCGGCCAACGCCAGCACCAGTGACCCGTCACCGTGCACGTCGAAGCTCGCGGGAAAGCCGAGATGGGCGGGGCCGTCGAAGGAGTATTCGTGGATCTCGTGGCCGGGGGAGACGGCGCGGAAGACCTTGCCGTCACTGTCGCTGCCGGCGTACGCAAGCTCACCCCGGTTCATCCAGACCGGGAGGTCGAGTGAGTCCAGGCCGCTCGCGTGGTCCCAGTGCGAGTGCGTCAGGAAGACTCCGCTGAGCCTGGTGCGGTCGTAACCGCTGTCGTCGAACTGCTGGCTCACCGTCCGGGTCGCCTGGAACGGGGCGCGGGCGAACCGCGGCTGCATGGCGACATGCGCGGCGACGTCGGCTCCGAAGCCGGCGTCGATGAGGAAGTCACCGAACGGGTGCGTCACGAGGATGGCGGTGGCCGCGAACTGCCGCTTGTCCCGGAACGAGCCCCCACGGAGGGCGAATGCCGCCCGGGTCTCGTAGGTGCCCGTGGGGAGTTGGTAGATCGCCATGCCGGCCGGTGGTGTCGCCTCGGGAAGGGCGTCCGTCCACGGCGCGGGGGCGGGGAGCGATGTCATCGGACGATCGTATGACACCAGATGATCCGAAGCCAGACGAATTCCGTGGGGAGGAAGTTGTCGTACACCTGTTCTAAGTTTTGCTGGTGATCGATGAGTTGGCTCAGGCGGAGAGTGCGGTGGCGAGCTGCGCCGACGCGTCCGTCTGGGCGCTCGCCGAGCATGAGCTGATCGCGGCGCTCGACGCCACGCATCGCCTTCAGCAGCGGCTGTCGGCGGCGCAGGTGGCGCTCGTCCGGGAGCTGGACGGTCGGGGCACCGCGGTCGCGCAGGGCGCGTGCTCGACGACCGTCTGGTTACGTCACCGCCTACGACTCGACGTCGCCGCCGCCCGTCGACTGGTCGGCCTCGCCGCCTCGCTCGACGTGGCCCCTCCCGCCGTGCGTGACGCGCTGGCGAGCGGGGCGGTCAGCGTGGAGCAGGCCCGGGTCATCGCCGAGGCGGTCGCCACCGTGTCGGCCCACGCCGGGGTCGAGGTCGCCGACAAGGCCGTGGGCGTGCTTGTCGACTGGGCCGAGCAGTTCGACCCCACCCTGTTGCGCAAGCTCGGCAGCCGGATCCTCGACCACGTCGCACCCGAGATCGCCGACGCCGCCGCGGCGGCGGCCCTGGAGGCCGAGGCCGCGCGGGCCGCCCGCGACCGGCACGTCACCGTCTCCGAGCGGTCCGGCGGGCGGCTACGGCTGCGCGGCACCCTCGACGCGGAGACCGCCGCGCTCGTGCGCGCCGCCATCGACCCGCTCAGCGCTCCCTGCGGGCCCGACGACACCCGCACCGCCGGCCAGCGCCGGCACGACGCCCTCGCCGAGGTGTGCCGGCTGGCGCTGCGTACCGGCGACCTGCCCGAGCACGGCGGCGACGCGGCCCAGCTCGTCGTCACCACCGACTACGACGGGCTGACGCGGCAGTTGGGTGCCGGCGCCCTCGACATCGGTTCGCACCTCACCCCGGAGGCCGTGCGTCGGCTCGCCTGCGACGCCGCCATCCTGCCCGCCGTGCTCGGCGGCGCCGGCCAGGTCCTCGACGTGGGCCGGCAACGGCGCCTCGTCACCGGCCCCCTGCGACGGGCGCTGGTGCTGCGCGACCGCGGCTGCGCCTTTCCCGGCTGCGACCGGCCACCCCGGTGGTGCGCCGCCCACCACATTCGACACTGGGCCGACGGCGGTCCGACCAGTCTCGACAACTCCGTGCTCCTCTGCGGCCACCACCACCGGCACCTGCACCGCGCCGAGTGGACGGTCCGGCTCGGGGGCGACGGCCATCCGGAGTTCGTGCCGCCGGCCTGGCTCGACCCCGACCAGATCCCGCGCCGCAACCACTACCACCGGCGGACGTAGCCGATGCCCAGCGGCCCGAAGCCAGCAGCGACGTGCGAGGCGGCGCGCGGATCCCGCGACCCAAACGCGCCGGCCTTCCACGCGGTCATCCCGTCGCTGCCGCCCCCGGGTGCGTCGCAGCGTCCGGGCGGGGCCGGTGGCCGCGCTGCGGGGATGATCGGTGGCCGCGCCGCGCGGGTGGCCGGGTTCGGGTTGCGGGGATGAATGGTGGCCGCGCCGCGCGGGTGGCCGGGTTCGGGTGCGGGTGGCCGGGTTCGGGTCAGGCCGGGGTGAGGAGGCAGAACTCGTTGCCCTCCGGGTCGGCGAGGACCGTCCACGGGACCTCGTTCGGACCCAGGTCGACGGCGGTGGCGCCGAGAGTCCGCAGCCTTGCCGCCTCGACCGTCAGGTCGTCACCCGGGTACGGGCGGACGTCGAGATGGACGCGGTTCCACCCGGACTTCACGTCGGGCGTACGGATGAACTCCAGATAGGGGCCGACGCCCTGGGCGGAGCGCAGCACCGCGCTGTCGTCGGTCACCTCGTGCAGGGTCCAGTCCGTGGCCCTGTCCCAGAAGCTGGCCATGGCTCGCGGGTCCGCGCAGTCGACCACCACGGCGGCGATCGGCCCGGTGTCCCGGTAGCGCGGTCGGGGTTCCAGCACGCAGAACTCGTTGCCCTCCGGGTCGGCCAGGACCGTCCATGGCACGTCGCCCTGGCCGATGTCGGCGGGTGTCGCGCCGAGATCCCGCAGGCGCGTGACCAGTGCCGCCTGGTGGGCCGCCGAGGTGGTGGCGAGGTCGACGTGTACCCGGTTCTTCACCGTCTTGGGTTCCGCCGAGACGACGAGGTCGACGCAGACGGCGACGGGATCGGGGTAGGTGAAGCCCTCGGGTTCGAGGTTTGTCACGCCTGGTCCCTCGCTGGAGATTCCCCAGCCGAGCGCCTCCGCCCAGAAACCGCCGAGGGCGGAGTCGTTCCGAGCCTTCATGTTGATCTGTACGAGCCGCGTTGCCATGGCGACGATGCTAGGTGCTCGGTCAGAGGGCTGCGGACGCGGCCAGCGGGTGGGCCGGCCGGCGTCGGCCGTGACCGTGGCGCCGGCCGTGACGGTGACCGTGGCGTCGGCCGTGGCGTCGGTGTCGGTCGTGGTGGTTAGCCTGCCGGCATGGTGAGCGCTGAGTTGGATGAGTTGATCGTCGCGGACGCCGACGCCCTGCGCGCGTGGTTGTCGGCCAACCACTCCACGTCACCGGGTGTCTGGCTCGCCCTGACCAAGAAGGGCGGCACGGTCACGACGGTGACCTGGCAGCAGGCGGTGGACGAGGCCCTGTGCTTCGGCTGGATCGACGGGCAGGCCCGGAAGCGGGATGAGGAGAGTTCCTGGATCCGGTACACCCCGCGCCGGTCCCGCAGTTCCTGGTCCCAACGCAACGTCGCCCACGTGGCCCGGCTGGAGGCGGACGGGCGCATGCAGTCCGCGGGTCGCGCTGCGGTGGACGCCGCGAAGGCGGACGGGCGATGGTCGGCTGCCTACGCCCCGTCGTCGGAAGCGGAGGTGCCGGCCGACCTTCTCGCCGCCATCGCCGCCGAGCCCGCGGCGCAGGCCATGTTCGACGTCCTCACCAAGACCAACCGGTTCACTCTCATCCACCGGCTGAACGCCGTGAAGCGGGCGGAGACCCGCGCGCGGAAGATCGCCGAGTTCGTCGCCATGCTGGCTCGCCACGAGACCGTCCACCCCCAGAAGGCCAGGCCGGCCCCCGGTCCGACGCCGCCGCAGACCGAGGCCAACAGTCGGCAGAGCGATTGACTTTCGATAGGTAACGAGCGAAACTCGATGCATGGTTACAGAGCATCGAGCGGTAGCCGCTCTCAGAGTCTTCCTCGGGGTGCTGTTCGTGGTCCTGATCGGGTTCCAGACGTTCTCGCTGCCCGGGCAGTTCGCGCACATGGCCCAGGAGTCGCCGGAGGACGCGTACCTCAGGTGGCCGTTGACCGCCATCACGGTGTTCTGGGTGCTGTGCGTCCAGGTGGTCATCGTGTCGACGTGGAAGTTGCTCAGCCTGGTCAAGAACGACCGCATCTTCACCGAAGCGTCCCTGCGGTGGGTCGACCTGATCGTGTGGGCCGTCGGCGCCGCGTGGGTGGTGCTCGTGGGCGTCTTCCTCTACGTCGGCTTCAACGCGGACGACCCGGGCGTGCCGATCCTGCTGTTCCTGCTCACGATGGGTGTCACGGTGCTCGGGCTCCTCATGGTGGTGATGCGTGCGCTGCTGCGGCAGGCAACCACGCTGCGGACCGACATGGAAGCGGTGATCTGATGCCCATCGTCGTCCGCATCGACGTCGAGTTGGCCAAGCGCAAGATGAGCGTCGGCGAGTTCGCCGAGCGGGTCGGGCTCACGCCGGCCAACGTGGCGGTGCTCAAGAACGGCCGCGCCAAGGCCGTCCGCTTCAGCACCCTGGAGGCGATGTGCCGCGTCCTCGGCTGCCAGCCCGGAGACCTGCTCGAGTGGGTCGAGGAGGAAACCCCATGAGGTACGTCCTGACCGTCGGCGTCATTCTCGCGGTCGCCGTCGGCATCGCCGGCATCGTGCTCGGGGAGGCCGACGACTCGCCGGGTCTCCAGCTTCTGGGCGTCGTGCTCGTTCTCGGAGCGGTGGCGTTCGGCATCCGTACCGTGCGAGGCGGCAACTAACCAGCCGTCCTCGAGGCACGGGCCGGCAGCCGAGGCGCGGGCCGGCAGCCTCCTGAGGCGTGGGCCGGCAGCCGTGGCGCGGGCCGGCAGCCGAGGCGCGGGCCCGCAGCCTTCCGAGGCGCGAGCCGACAGCCGTCCCGCGGCACGAGCCGGCAGCCTTCCGAGGCGCGGGCCGGCACTCTTCCGAGGCGCGGGCAGCCTGCGCCGATCCCTCCCGTAATAACGATCATGTAACGGGCGCGAACCTTTCCCGGTGGGTGGCCTGTCTTGATGGTCGTCGGCCCGTCAGGGCCAGGGGAGGCGTCGGATGAAGCTGGTGTGGAGGCGTGCCCGAGAGGCGCGGGGGTTGCTGGTCGCCGCGGTGATCGCGGCCCTGGTCGCCGTCGCGTTGGTCACCGGGCTGTCCGACTACAACCGTCGGGCGGTGGATGCCGGGCAGCGGGCGCTGGTGGCCGCCTCGCCGGCCGAGGAACGCGGCCTCCTGGTCAGTGGGTCGGGCGGGCGCGACGCGGCCGAGTTCGCCACCCGCGACGGGGCGGTCCGCGCCGAGTTCACCGACGGGCTGGCCGGCGTCCCGGTGAGCGTCTCGGTCGCCCGGTACGGCACCGGGCGGGAGCTGACCGGCTCGCTCGGATCCGTGCCGCGTACCGGCGACGAACCCGTCTTCGCCAACCTGGCCACCCTCGACGGCCTCGCCGAGCACGCGGAGCTGACCAGCGGCGCGTGGCCCACCCCCGGGGCGAACCCCACCCAGGTGAGCCTCCCGGAACGGGCCGCGGGTGCGCTGGGTCTCAGCGTCGGCCAACGCGTCCCGGTGCGCGACCGGGCCACCGAACGGCGCAGCGAACTGGTGCTCGCCGGCACCTGGCGGCCCCGCGACCCGGCCGAGGCGTACTGGCTGTTGGCCCCCGGGGTGGGGACGGGCAGCGCCGGGTCCGGCACGTCGTACGGGCCGTTCGTCCTCGACCCGGCTGACTTCGCGACCATCTTCCCCGGCTCGGTGTCGGCGTCCTGGCTCGTCGAACCGGAACTCGGCAGCCTCGACGTGGCCGATCTTCCCGCCGTGCGGAAAGCCCTCACCGAGGCGTCCACGGCGGTGCCCGAAGCCGCCCAACTGGGCACCTCCGCCCAGGCGGTGACCAAGATGCCGCAGTTGCTGGACCGGATCGGTCGCGCCGACCTGGTCGGCCGTTCCGCGCTGGCCACCCCGCTGCTGCTCATCCTTGTGCTCGGCGGGTACGCGCTGGTGCTCGTCGCCGCGCTGCTGCACGAGGACCGGCGCGCGCAGACCGCGCTGCTGCGTGCCCGCGGCGCCGCCCGCCGACAGTTGGCCGGCCTGGCCGCCCGCGAGGCGACACTTGTGGTCGCCCCCGCGGTCCTGCTCGCGCCCGTGATCGCCACCGTGGCACTGCGATTCGTCCGACCCGGCGGTGCCGAGCAGTTGTCCGCCGCCGGCGGCAACACCACGCTGGTCTGGGCTGCCGCCGCGGCCGCGGCTGCCGGCTGCCTGGTGGCCATGGTCGCCCCGACGTTGCGCGGCGCCGGCACGTACGTGGCCGACATGGCCGCCCGGTCCCGTCCGAACCGGTCGGCGAGCGTTCAGCGGGCCAGCGTCGACCTGGTGCTCGTCGCGCTCGCCGTGCTCGCCTGGGTGCAGCTACGCCGGTACGCCTCGCCGCTGGCCGGCTCGGGCGGCCGGCTCGGACTCGACCCGCTGCTGATCGCCGCCCCGACGCTCGGGGTGCTGGCGGGCGCCGTGTTGGCACTGCGGGTGCTGCCACCGGTCACCCGGTTCGCCGAGCGCTTCGTCGACCGGCGGCCCTGGACGGCCACCATGTTCGGCATGTGGCAGGCCGGTCGGCGCCCGCACGCCGGCCCGGTGCTGCTGCTCGCCCTCGCCGTCGGTGGCAGCACCCTGGCCTGGTCCCTGATCAGCACGGGGGAGCGGTCCCAGGTCGAGCAGGCCGGGCACACGGTCGGCGCCGACCTGCGGGTCACCGAGCGAGCCGGGGCCGCCCCGCTCACCCGGGCCGGGGAACTCGCCGCGCTGCCGAGCGTCAACCGGGTGCTGCCGGCGTGGCGGGACGACATCCGGGTCGGCCGGGACGACCTGCCGGTGACCGTGATCGGTATCGACCCGGCCAGCGCCCCCGGCGTCGTCCGACTCGCCGACCGGCTCAGCGACGATCCGGTGTCGCAGCAGTACCAGCGCATGATCCAGGCGCGCGACGCCATCGGGGGAGTCGAGCTGCCGGCGGGCACCCGGGCCGTCGCCGGCTCCGTCCGTACGCCGTTCACGCAAACCGCCGAGCCGCACCGGATCGCGGTGGCGCTGCTGTTCACCACCGCCGACGGCCTCGCCCTCCGGCTGCCGGCGGTCGACGCGCCGAGCACCGGGCAGGCCAGCCGGTTCAGGGTCACGCTGCCGGACGTGGGCGGAGCACGGCTGCGGCTGGCGGGCTTCGAAGCCGACACCGGGAACGCGGGCGGCATGTCCTACGGGTTCCAGGTGGAAGGGTTGGCGTTTGTCGATGCCGGCGGCGCGGCCCGGCCGGCCGAGCTGCCCGGTGACTGGACGGCGACGTGGCCCGGTGGGCCGCGCACGCTGGTGCAGGCGAGCGGTGCCGGGCTCGTCACCGACCGCCCCGTCCAGCTACTCACCGAGGGGGCTCGGATGGATCGGCCGGCGAGCCGGTTCGTCGTCGTACCGGGAGTGGCGGGCGGACCCGCCGCCGCCGTCCCGGTGCTGATGACCCCCGGGGTACGCGACGCGCTGAGCATTCGCGTCGGCGACACCGTCGAGCTGGCGCTCTCCGGGGTGACGCTGCGGGCCCACCTGGTCGGTGAACTCGAATCCGTGCCTACCACCACCGGCGAGGGCGTCCTGCTCGACCTGCCGGCGGCGGTCGACGTGCTTCTCGGTTCCGGCGGGACGATCCGCCCGACACCGGAGTGGTGGATCGGCGCCACCGACGCGACGGCCGCCGCTGGAGCGGCCGACGAGCTGCCAGGAGTCACGGTCCTCAACCGCGAAGCGGAGATCACCGCCGCGGCGGACGACCCGTACTGGCAGGGTTCGCGTACCGGAATGCTCGCCGCGGCGCTCGGCGCGGTGCTGCTCGCCATCGTCGGCCTGATGGTGGACGTGTGGGCAACCGCCCGACGCCGGCTCAGCGAGTTCGCGGTCCTGAACACCCTCGGCGCGACGCCCCGACTGCTGGCTCGGGCGCTGCTGGCCGAACAGGCCTTCCTCGCCGGCATCGGCGTAGGTGTCGGTCTGCTGCTCGGCGCAGCGGTCGGAGCCACCATGGCCCCCCTTGTCATCCTCACCCCGGCCGCTGGTCGGCCGATCCCCCCGGCGACGTTCGCGCTGCCCTGGGTGCCGATCGGTCTCACCGCGGTCGGTCTGCTGCTGGCGGCGCTCGCCTTCAGCGCGTTCATCGCCGCCGGCATCCGTCAACGGGTGGCGGCGGTGCAACTGCGAATCGGGGGAGAACGATGAGCGTCGGCGCGGCGGTCCGGCGGGTCCGGGCGTACGGCGGGCAGTTCCTGCTGCTGGCGGTGCTGACCCTCGTGGTCACGCTGCTGATCAGCGGCGTGCCCCGGCTGGTCAACCAGCTCGCCGAACAGGGGCTTCGGGCACAGCTCACCAGCGAGCTGCCGGCACGCCGGGATCTCTCGTACACCACGGGCGTGGGGACCGCCCCCGCCCTGAAGCCGGCGATTGCCTACGCCCGCGAGCGGTTCGACGCGCTGGCCGCGGACCTGCCGCCGCAGGTGCGTTCGGCGGTGGCCCAGCGGTGGTACACCGTGGACGCGGAACCGGGCCGGGTGGTCGGGCCGGACCTCGCGGCCCGCAACCTGCTCGTCGACCTGGGTCTGCGGGGCATGCCCGACGCCCAGGACGCCAGCACCCTCGTCGAGGGGGCGTGGCCGAGCGAGACGTACCTTCCCGACCGGCCGATCGAGGTGGCGCTCGACGTCGACGTGGCCGGCAAACTCAACCTGCGCACAGGCAGCCAACTGCGCATCGGCCGGGTCGATGCGCAGAACCGGCTCCGCGACGCCGTCCCGCTGACAGTGGTCGGGCTGTTCCGCCCCGTCGACCGTACGGGTGGCAGCTGGGACGGGCTGCCGCCGATGCTGCAGATCATCCCGCCGCAGGGGGACGGTCAGCCGTTCGTCGCCTCCGGGTTCGTCGCCCAGTCGGCACTCGACAAGCGGGCCGCGGCGGGGTGGCCGATCCGGTCCAGCTGGCGGTACCGGTTGGACGCCGAAAAGATCGATGTGCGGCAGTTGGACAAGCTGATCGACGGTCTCCAGGAAGCGCAGCGGAACAAGCCGGCAGACCTGTCGCTGGCCCAGGGCATCGACATTCCGTTGCGCGCGTTCGCCGCCCAGGTGAACGCCGCGCGGACCCTGCTGGCGGTGATCGAGGCCGGCGTACTGGCGACGCTTGCCGGGTTGATCGTGCTCGCCGCCACCCTCGCCACCCGGCGGCGCCGGACGGAGTTCGTGCTGATCCGGGCGCGCGGCGGCGGAACCACGGCCGGTGCCCGGCGAAGCCTCGCCGAGTCGCTGCTCGTGGTGCCGGTCGCCGCCGCGCTCGGCTGGTGGCTGGGCACCCTGTTCCCGGGCGCCCCGGACCCGAGCACGCCGTACGCGATCGCCGCGACCGTCCTGGTCACCCTGGCCCTGCCGCTTGCCACGCTGGCCGTGCCGACCGGCGGGTCGTCCCGCCGCGACCTGGTCCGGATGCGCCCGTCGACCCGCCGGCTCACCGTCGAGGTGTCCGTGCTGCTGCTCGCCGTGCTCGCCGCGGTGCTGCTGCGTCGACGTGGCCTCACCCTCGGTGAGGTGGACCCCCTGCTGGTGTCGGTGCCGGTGCTGCTCGCGATCGCCGCGGCGGTGCTCGCGCTGCGGGCGTACCCCTGGCCGTTGTTGCTGGTCAGTCGGCTGGCCGCGCGGAGGAGGGGCAGCGTCGCCTTCCTCGGCACGGCGCGGGCCGGCCGGTCGGCGGTCGCGGCCCCGCTTGTCGTCGTGGTGCTCGCGATCGGCACCGCGGCGTTCTGCGCGGTCGTCGCCGCCGGCGTCGACGCGAGCCGGGACCGGGCCGCCGAACGGATCGTGCCCGCCGACGCGGTGATCCGAGGTGAGCGCTTCGCCCCCGACACGATCGACGAGCTGGGTCGCCTGCCGGGGGTCTCGGAGGCCACCGGAGTGCTGTTCGCGTCCGCCGAGCGGCTGGCGGCCGACGAACTCGGCACCGACGCACGGCTCGGCGAGACGGCCGTGCTGCTGATCGACGGCCCGGAACTGGCCACGGTGGCCCGGGCATCGGCCGTGGATCTGCCGCTACCGGCCACGCTGCGCACCGCCCGGTCCGAGCCGGGGCCGGTGCCGGCGATCGTCTCGCCGGAGGTCGCCGCCGATCTCGCCAAGGCCGGACTCGACAGTTCCGCCTTCATCTCGGTGCAGGGCCAGCGCTACGAGTTCCGGGTCGCCGGCAGCGAGGAGAGCTTCCCGCTGCTGTCCGGGGACACCGACCGGTTCGTCATCCTGCCCTGGCAGGCGCTGCCGACGCACACCACCACGCCCGTGGCCACCAGCCTGCTCGTCGCCGGTGATCGGCTGGACGCCGACGCGCTTCGCCGCGTCGGTGACCAGGGACAGTTGCGGTACCAGCAGCAGGGCGCCGTCACCGGGGAGGCACGCCCGCTCGGGGTCGTCGTCGACACCCGGGCCGACGTCCGCCGGGATCTCGGCGCGGGCGGCGCGAACGGTGTACTGGCCTTCGGGTTCCTGGCCGGTGCCGTCGGTGGCTCCGTGCTCGGGCTGCTGGCCATCGCGTTCACCGTGCTGGCCGGCGCGCGGGCCCGCGGCCAGGTGCTGTCCCGGCTGCGTACCCTCGGGCTGTCCCGCCGGCAGTGGCGCGGGCTGCTTCTTGTCGAGCTGGCCCCGCTGGTCGGGGTGTCGGTGCTGACCGGCGCGCTTGTCGGTGCGGTGCTGCCCCTGCTGCTCAACCCGGTGCTCGGCCTGTCCGCGTTCACGAGCGGCACGCCGGTCCGGGTGGCCTTCGAGCCCGGCCTGGTGGCGGCGGTGCTCGCGCTCGGGGTCGTCGCCCTCGGCTTCGCGGTCGCCGTCGAGGCCCTGAACAACCGCCGGTTGCGCCTCGGTGAGGTGCTTCGGCTCGGAGAGGAGAGCTGAGATGACCGCTACTGCCCAGACTTCACTGGTGCCCGACCTGGCCTCCCTGCAACAGCGGGCTGCGCTTCGAGCCGCCGAGCGGGCCGGCGGCCAGGACCGACTGCGCGGACACATCGTCTGCGACGGTCTGGTGCGCATCTTCAAGACCGAGGGGGTGGAGGTGGTCGCCCTGCAGGGGCTCGACCTGGTCATCGACCGGGGGGAGCTGGTGGCGATCGTCGGCGCGTCCGGCTCGGGCAAGTCGACCCTGCTCAACATCCTCTCCGGCCTGGACACGCCGACCGCCGGCATCGCCCGGGTGGCCGACTACGACCTGCTCTCACTGTCCACCAAGCGGCGGCTGAGCTACCGGCGGGAACTTGTCGGCTTCGTCTGGCAGCAGACCGGCCGCAACCTGCTGCCGTACCTCACCGCCCTGGAGAACGTCGAGCTGCCGATGCAGCTGGCCGGCAAACGCGGCGGCAGGGCCCGCCGGGAGCGGGCCCGGGAGCTGCTCGACATGGTCGGCGTGGGCTACTGCGCGGACCGCCGGCCGGGGCAACTCAGCGGCGGCGAGCAGCAGCGGTGTGCGGTCGCGGTGGCCGTGGCGAACGATCCGGAGGTGCTGTTCGCCGACGAGCCGACAGGTGAACTGGACGAGGCGACCGGCGCCGAGGTCTTCGCGGCGCTGCGCACCATCAACGCCGAGCTGGGCGTGACAATCGTGGTCGTGACCCACGACCACGCCGTGGCCACGCAGGTCCGCCGGACCGTCGCGATCCGCGACGGCCGGACCGCCTCCGAGGTACGCCGAACCGCCCGCACCGACGCGGACGGCAACACCGAGCTGGTCAGCGAGGAGTACGCGGTGCTGGACCGCAACGGCCGGATGCAGCTACCGGCCGCATTCGTCGACGCGCTCGCGCTGAAGGAGCGGGTCCGGCTCGATCTGGAGCCGGATCACGTGCAGGTACGGCCCGGCGACCGGGCCGCGGACGAGCGGGGGGCACGGGCATGAGTGGTCGGGACATGGTGGTGACCGGTGCGGCCGGGCTCGGCGGTGGACCCGCCGCGCAACCGGCCGAGGTGGTCCGGGTCAGCGGGGTGAGCCGCACCTTCGGCCGGGGCGAGCACGCCGTACACGCGGTGCGGGACGTCTCGTTCAGCGCCAACCGGGGCGAGCTGGTCGCCATCCGGGGCCGGTCCGGGGCCGGCAAGACCACACTGCTGAACCTGATCGGCGGTCTCGACCGCCCGGACAGCGGTCAGGTGGTGGTGGCCGGGCACGACGTGACCTCGGCCGGCGAGGCGGAGCTGCTGCGACTGCGCCGGGGCACCGTCGGGTTCGTGTTCCAGACGTTCGGGCTGGTGCCGATCCTCTCCGCCGCCGAGAACGTGGGCGTGCCGTTGCGGCTGGCGCAGGTGCCGGCCGCCGAGCGGGAGCAGCGGGTCGCGGTGCTGCTGGAGATGGTCGGCCTGGGCGGGCACGCGGCCCAACGCCCGTACGAGCTCTCCGGTGGGCAGCAACAGCGGGTCGCGGTCGCCCGAGCCCTGGCCAACGAACCGGATCTGCTCATCGCCGACGAGCCCACCGGTCAGCTCGACTCGGAGACGGGCCGGTCCATCATGGACCTGCTGCGCGCGGTGGTGCACGCGCGCGGCATGACGGCGCTGGTGGCCACGCACGACCCGGCCCTGATCGACCTCGCCGACCGGGTGCTCGTGCTGCGCGACGGTCGCCTGGTCGACGACTGACCGCTGCGCCCTCGGCTGTGGCTCCGGGCCAAAGGCCGTGGGTTGTGGGTCGTGGGCTGCGGACTCGGTCGGCGGCGACTGAAGGGGTGTGCTCGCTCCCTGTAGAGCTGCCCCAGATCTGGACCACGCGGTAGGCCGGGCGGTGGCCTTTCGCCGGCCTGGCGTTGGCGCGACTCGCTGCCCCAGATCCGGGGCAGCTCTACAGGTGCCGAGGTGCGACTGGGTGGGTGCGTCGTCCGCGTGGCGTTTCGGCGGTCGTTACGTCTCCCTACGTCGCTTGGTCGGCCCGGCCGGCGCCCCTGCGGCCGTTGGGGAGGGCGCCGGCGAGCGGGATCAGCAGGCAGCCCAGCAGGGCCAGCAGGGTCCCGACGCCCGGCCCGGTGACGAGCGGTTCCTCCTCGACGTAGGGGTCATTGGCCTGGAGGTACCAGAACACGCCGGTGAGGCTGCCGCAGGCGAGCACGTTGGAAACAAGCATCCCCAGGCTGGTCTGCTGCCACACCCAGCGGGACGGACCGGCGTTGGCGAGCGACAGCACCGCGAACACGGCGGCGATCACCGCGAACGGCAGCGAATAGTGGATCAGCCTCGTGCCCGGGGTGACATCCGTCCAGCCGGGGTAGACACTCCGCCAGGCGGGCAGCCAGAACGCGACGACGACCAGCAGGACGCCGACGACCAGGAGCGCGCGGCCCGCCCAATTCCACGACGCGCGCGGCTGCCCACCGTCGGTCGTCGCCGGCGCACTCATGGCAGCGAACATAGTCCGGCTCCGGTCAGAGCGCGAGCTTCATGCCCTCGTGACTGGCCACGAAGCCGAGGCCCAGGTAGAAGCGGTGGGCGTCGGTGCGGGCCTTGTCGGTGGTGAGCTGCACCAGCGCGCAACCACGCTGCCGAGCCTGGTCGACCGCCCAGGTCATCAGGCCCCGGCCCAGCCCCTCGCCGCGCCGGTCCGAGCGGACCCGGACCGACTCGATCAGCGACCGCTCCGCGCCGTGCCGACCCAGGCCCGGGATGTAGGTGATCTGCAGGCAGCCGACCAGGTCGCCAGCCTGCTCCGCCACGATCAACTGGTTGCGCGGGTCCGCGTCGATGGCCGCGAACGCCCTCTCGTAGGCCTCGTCGACCTCGGTGAAGTCGCGGGCCTTGCCCAGCACGTCGTCGGCGAGCAGGGCGATGACGGCGGGCAGGTCGGCCCGAACCGCCTCCCGGAAGATCACGTCGGTCATACAGGTGAGCCTGACACAACGACGGGGATCGAACTGGCACTGGCGAGCGTGGGCCGGCGCTACTTGCCGGCGACGGGCAACATGGGGCGGCATGGAGCTCCTGCTACTGCCGTTCCGGTGGATATACCGGGCTTTGGTGTGGTTCGCCAACTCGCCCCGCACGCTGATCACCTCGTACCTGCTCATGATCGTGGTGGCCGGAGTCATCTACGGCGAGGTCGAGGAGCGCAGCCCGGCCGACGCCGTCTGGTGGGCGGTGGTGACCGCCTCCACCGTCGGGTACGGCGACATCTCGCCGACCACCTGGGCGGGCCGGACGTTGGCCGCGCTGCTCATCTCGACAATGGTGCTGCTGGTCATCCCGCTGATCACCGCGCACTTCGCGAGCCGGCTCATCGTCGACGACAACGCCTTCGAGCATGAGGAGCAGGAGCAGCTCAAAGCCGACGTACGCCGGATGCGGGCGCTGTTGGAGGAGTTGGCCACCCGGCAGGGGATCGACCTGCCCCCGCTGCCGCCGACCCAGCCGGTCAGCGGAGCGGGCAGCGCTTCCCTTCCGGCGGCACCGTCAGGTCGATCAGGTAGGCGTCGACCGCGTCGGTGATGCAGGACGTCTGCGGGTACGCGGTGTGCCCCTCGCCCTCCCAGGTCAGCACCCGACCGACGCCCAGCATGGACGCGAGCCGTGGCGTCTGCTCGTACGGCGTCGCGGGGTCGCCGGTGGTGCCGACCACCACGATCGGCGGCGCGCCGTTGGCCTTTCCGGTCGGGTACGGGTCACGCCCGCCCGGCCACTCGACGCAGCTCAGCATGCCGACCGCCAGCGCCGGCCCGAACAGCGGATATTTCCCCCGCCACTCGGACTGCAACTGCCGGATCTGGTCCCGGCTCGGCTTCTCCGTCTCGTCCGCGCAGTTGATGGCCAGGTTGGCGTCGAACAGGTTCGAGTAACGCCCGTCGTCGCCGCGGCCGGCGTACGCGTCGGCGAGCCGGAACACGTCCTTCGGATCGCCCTCGGCCAGCTTGTCGATCGCCTGGGCCAGCTCCTGCCAGCCCGATTCGGTGTAGAGCGACGAGATGACCGCGTAGAACACCCAGCCGGCGGTGGCTTCCCGCCCGCGGGCCCCGCGTACCGGAGAGGCCTTGGCCTTGTCGATGGCCGAGGTGACCGCGGCGCGGGCGTCCGGGGCGATCGGGCAGCGGGCGGCGTTCGCCGCGCACCAGCGGGTGAAGTTGGTGAAGGCCCGCTCGAAGCCGCGGGCCTGGCTCTCCGAGCCCTCGACCAGCCGCTGCTGCGGGTCGACGGCGCCGTCGAGCACCAGCGCCCGCACCCGCTGTGGGTAGAGCTGGGCGTACGTGGCGCCGAGCAGCGTGCCGTAGGAGTAGCCCAGGTAGGTGAGCTTGTCGTCGCCCACCGCGGCGCGCACCGCGTCCATGTCGCGGGCAGCCTGCTCGGTGCCGTACAACGGCAACTGGTCCCCGTACCGGTCGCCGCAGCCGCGCCCGATCCGCTGGCTCAGGCCGACGAAGTCGTCGAACTCCGACTGGCTCGCCGGGTCGGGGTCGAAACCGAAACTGGTGTCCAGGTCGGCGTCGGAGATGCACTTCACCGGGCTGGACCGGGAGACCCCGCGCGGGTCGAAACCGACGATGTCGAAGCGCTCGGTGATCGAGGTGGGCAGCCCGCCGAACTGGGGACCGAAGGAGAGGTAGACGGCGGTGTCGACGCCGGAGCCGCCCGGGCCGCCCGGGTTGATCACAAGCGAGCCGACCCGGTCGCGCTGCTTGGTGGAGCGGGCCCGCAGCAGGGCGATCTCGAAGGTCTGCCCGGCGCCCGGGCCGGCGCTCGCCCCGCCGCCGGTGCCCCAGTCGCGGGGCACCGCGATCCGGGCGCACTCGTAGCGCATGTCCGGTGCGCCGCGCCCGACCAGATCCTCGGGCACGTCCGGGCAGGGTCGCCAGGTGGGCGCGCTGCCGGTCGGCGCGGCCGCACCCTCCACCTCGGTGCGTGGCGCGAACGCCGGCAGCGTGCAACCGGCGGTGAGCAACGCCGTGACGGTGAAGGCGGCCAGCGTGCGACGGACCCGGCGACGTGTCGACGGCCGAGGCTGATGGGCGGTGCGGATCACGTGCTCCTCCGTGGTCGGGTCGACGGCCAGGCTACGCCGAGCCACTGGCGGCCCGGTCCACGGTGGCCGCCGGGTCACCGCGCAGCACCTGGTCCACGTCAAAGCGGATCGGCCTGTCGAGCTGGTCGTAACGGCACGACCGGGGGTCGCGGTCCGGGCGCCAGCGGACGAACCTGGCGGTGTGCCGGAACCGCTCGCCCTCCATGGCGTCGTAGCCCACCTCGACCACCAGCTCCGGGCGCACCGGCTCCCACTCCAGGTTCTTGGTGCCGGTCCAGCGGCTCACCCCGCCGGGGATGCGCTGGCCGCGCTCGTGGTCGCCGTGCACCCACGGGTGCTCGCCGCCGGTGTCCCGGTAGGGGGCCAGCTCGTCGAGCAGCTCGGCGCGACGGGCCATGGTGAACGACGCGCTCACCCCCACGTGGTGCAGGACCCCGGCGTCGTCGTAGAGGCCGAGCAGCAGCGAACCCACCACGGGACCGGACTTGTGCCAGCGGAAGCCGGCCACCACCGCGTCCGCGGTGCGGGCGTGCTTGACCTTGGACATCAGGCGCTTGCCCGGCTCGTACGGCAGGTCGGCCGGCTTGACGATCAACCCGTCCAGCCCGGCGCCCTCGAACACGTCGAACCAGCGGCGGGCGGTGTCGGGATCGGTGGTGACCTGGGTGATGTGCACCGGCGGGCGCACTCCGGCCAGCGCCTCGACCAACCGCTCGCGGCGAAGCGGGTAGGGCTGGTCGAGCAGCGCCTCGTCGCCGATGGCCAGCAGGTCGAACGCGACGAAATCGGCAGGCGTGGTCTCGGCCAGCAGCTTCACCCGGGACGCGGCCGGGTGGATGCGCTGGGCCAGCAGCTCGAAATCCAACCGGGGCTGGCCGCTCGGCCCGTCCCGCCGGATGACGATCAACTCCCCGTCGACCGCGCAGCGCTCGGGCAACTGCCGGCGGGCCTGATCGACCACCTCGGGAAAATAGCGGGTCATCGACTTGCCGCCCCGGCTGGCCAGCTCGACCTCGTCACCGTCGCGGAACACGATGCACCGGAACCCGTCCCACTTGGGCTCGTAGGTCAGGCCGGACGCCGTGGGAAGCTTGGCGACGCTCTTGGCAAGCATCGGCTCGACCGGAGGATTGATCGGCAGGTCCACGGCGACCAGTCAATCAGACGGCACCGACAGTCGTGAGGCAGATCACCCTGGGTGCCGTGGTGGCGTGTCCGCCCACGCGCCGCTCGTCCCGACCGGGCGAATCGGATAACCGCAGGTCAGAGCTACTTTCGCGAGGTGTCCGAGTGGGTCTGTGACTGCTGTGGGCGGTGGCGGGTGAGCGTCGAGCTGATCCGGGGCCGCTACCGCTACCGGCTGACCCGCCGCTACCCGCAGCGGTTCGGTGGCGGCCGGAACGTGCTCGGCGAGGTCGGTTCGGTGCCTGAGCTGGAGGAACTGCTGCGGCTGCGTACCCCGCTGAGCCTGGCCGACCTCCGCGAAGCCGCCTGATCCCACCGGGGTTGCGCGCGGGTGTCACGATCCATCCGGCGGCCTCGTCCGCACCCGTGGGTGGTGCGCTACGGCACCGCCGGGGAGGGGACGTGATGCGATTCGAAGCCACGGCCGAGATCGCCGCCGACGCCGAGCAGGTCTGGGCCGTGCTCGTCGACGTGGAGCGCTGGCCGGAGTGGACGACCTCGGTGACCCGCGTCGAGCGGGGGGAGTCGGGGCCGTTCGCCGTCGGCGCGACCGCCCGGTTGACCCAGCCGAAGCTACGGCCGGCGGTGTGGCGGGTCACCGAGCTGACCGAGGGACGGGAGTTCACCTGGGTCTCCGACACGCCCGGGGTGCGTACCCGGGGGGAGCACCGGCTGGTGCCGCTGCCGGACGGGCGTACCCGGGTCGAGCTGGCCATCGACCAGTCCGGCCCGTTGGCCGGCCTGATCGGCCGGCTGTACGGCGGCCTGCTCCGGCGCTACCTGCGCCTGGAGGCCGACGGTCTCAAGCGGCGGAGCGAGCGGTGGCCGAGCTGACGTACCCGGAGGTGGGGGCGACCCGGCACCTGCCGCTCCCCGGCGGGTACCACCACCTGCGCCACAGGTATCCGTTGCCGGCCGGCTGCTTCGAGACGGCGGCCGAGGCGGTGCTCAGTTGGCGGTTGCACCGCGCCGCCGGCGTCCGGATGCGCACCGATGCCCCCCGCGCCACCGAAGGCGTGCTGGTCAGCGCTGGCCTGGGCGTCGGCCCGGCCCGCATCTGGGGGCCGTGCCGGGTGATCTGGAGCGAGGAGTCGCCGGGGCTCGCGGGCTTCGGCTACGGCACCCTGGCCGGGCACCCGGAGCGGGGCGAGGAGGCGTTCGTGGTCGGCCGCGACGACGACGGCGCGGTCTGGTTCGAGGTACGCGCGTTCAGCCGCCCGAGCCGCTGGTTCACCCGTGCCGGTGGCCCGGCGGTCCGGGGCGTGCAGCACGCGTACGCGTGGTGGCTCGGCCGCACCCTGCGCCGGCTCTGCGCGCGCTGAGGCGCTAGTACCGGGCGAACGAGCGGATCGGGGCGCGCGGGCCATACTTCGGCGCCCCGATGCCGGCGGCGCCCAGCAGCAGGCAGACCCGGCCCCGGTGCCCCCGGAACGGCTCCAGCAGGGCCAACATCCGGGCGTCGTCGCCCCTCGGCTCGCCGGCGAGCGCCCAGGCCACCGTGTTCGGGACGTGGTAGTCGCCGACGCTCACCGCGTCCGGGTCCCCGTACGCGACCCGGACCACCTCGGCGGCCGTCCACGGCCCGATGCCGGGAATGGCGGTGAGTCGACGGGTCGCGTCGGCGGCGTCGGCGCTGCGCTCCAACCGGTCGGCGAGCGCGGCGGCGCGGCGCAGTGTGTCGGCCCGGCGTTGCTCCACGCCGAACGGGTGGAACACCCAGTACGGGGTGGCGGCCACCGCGGCGGCCTCGGGCGGCAGCAGCAGCGACGGCAACGGCCCGGGCGCCGGCTCCCGGAAGTGCCGCACGGTCGCCGCGTACGCCCGGTACGCCTCCTTGACGGTGACCTTCTGCTCGAAGACCACGCGCAGCAGCCGGGGAAAGACCTGCCCGGTGCGGGGCATCCGCAGCCCTCGGTGTTCCCGCGCCAGCCGGGCCACCAGCGGGTGCGCCCCGGCCAGTTCGGCGAAGCCGGTCAGGTCGTCGTGCAGCCCGGCGATCGCGTCGGCCCGCGCCACCACGTGCGCGGCGCCCGGCCCGTAGCCCTCGGCGACCAGGTCACCGGCGGACGCTCGGAGCGCCAGGGTGGCCGGCCCGTCCGGGGTGCGGGTGGCCCACCAGAAGGTGTCGCCGACGACGCGGGCGCACGGGTCGTACGGGGTGAACGTCAGCGCACGGACCGACGCCGCCAGCCGGTAGCCGACCGGCGGGCGCAGCACCCGGGTCGCGGCGGGTTCGGTGTCGGTCACCCCACTACTTTGCCAGGTCGCGGCGTGGTCACGGCCACCGCCGGCCCCTCCGGGCACAACTGTGGCCGGCCGCGCCCTCCCCGGCTGCGACCGGCCACAGTTGTGCCCGCGGCGATCAGTACGAGTAGCCCGAGCCCCCGGCGTCGTTGGCGCCGCTGTCCGCGGGCGGCGCGACCGGCTTCGGCGTGGAGGTGGGCAGGCAGCTGAGGTTCTTCTTGCCGTCCGGCTGGACCACGAACCAGGTGCCGCCAACCGCCTGGCCCTTCCACTGGCCGGGCTTCTTGTCGCCGATGTAGCGGTAGACCGGCCAGCCGGCGATGGTGAGCTGACGGGTGCCGTCCTGGCGGGTCACGCTGCTGACCTTGTCGTCGGAGACGCCGGCGAGCTGCGGGTTGCCGTCGGTCAGCGCCGGCGGCCACACCTCGGCGCACTTGTCGACGCAGTTCGACGACGGCGGGTCGGCGGTGTCCTTGTCGAAGCGGTAGAGGATCCAGCCGTCCTGGTCGGTGACCACCTTGCCCATCCGGGCGACGCTCTTGCCGACCAGTTTCTCGGTCAGGTCGACGTTCGCGGGCGGCGCGTCGGCGGCGGCCGGCGGCGCCTCCGCGGACGCCGACGCCTCGGCTTCAACCGACGCGCTGGGCTCGGCCGCGGCGACGGCGACCGGCTCGGCCGCGCTCGAGTTCGCCCCGTCGTAACCTGCGGGAGCGCAGGCCGTTAGTGCGACCATCGCGCTCGCGACGATGACGGTCCGCTTCATCTGTGCCACGTGCCCTCCTCATTCTTGGCGTTTCACCCATAGGTACGGAAGGCAGGCTGTCAAGGTTGAAGTAACTACAGTGGTCAATTTCACGTGGATTGGTTGAACCGATTCGAGCGAGAATGCGTACGCACCCGATGCGGGGCTTCTCGGCAACGACAGATCGGCGCCGGCCATTGTCACAAAGGCCGGCGCCGATCGGTACGCGAGACTACATCGGTAGCGTGACCAGCGGACTCGCCACACCGTTGGCGTCCACCGACTGCACCTGGAGTTGCTTGATGTCATCCACCGGAGCCGACGTCGACGCGCTCAACTCCAGCCCCTGTGGTCGGGTGTTGGTGCCGTAACCGCCGTCCGGCACCGACCAGGTCGAAACGACCTCGGTGCTGGCGTTCTTCCGCACCACCACCAACCGGCAGACGCGCGGCCCGGGCAGCTTGCGCAGAACGAAATTGATCCGCGTCCCGTACTCCCGTTTCACCAGGAACATGGTCGTCTGCACACCTGTCGTGGGGTCGGTGGCCTCGACCTGGTCGCCCTCCTCCTCGGTGCCGCCGACACCCGGGCCGCTCGGCGGGGCCGTCGGCGCGCTCGTCGTCGGCTCGGCCGGCGCGCTCGGCGTCGAACCGGCGAGCGGCGCCGGGTCGCTGTCGGTCACGTTGACGAAGCCGTAACCGGTCAGACCGCCGAAGACCACCACCGCCGCGGCCGTCGCGAGCATCTGACGAAACCGGGTACGCCGCCGGTCGGCCCGCACCGCGCCCAGCGTCCGGTTGAGCAACGCCGGGTCGGTCGCCGTCTGCTCCAGCGCCATCATCGTCTCGCCGTCGATGTCGGAGAGCAGGCCGACCACCGGCACCATCGTCTCCAACTCGGCCGCACACGCCCAGCAGGTGGCGAGATGCTCCTCGAACCGCTCGGTGTCCTGCTCGTCGAGCACCCCGAGCGCGTACGCCGCGACATCCATGTGGTCCGGCCGGCTCATTCTGTCACCCCCCGCTCCTGCAGAGCCGTGCGCAGCGCGCGCAGCGCGTAGTAGACCCTCGACTTGGCAGTGCCCAGTGGCAGCCCCAACTCCTCGGCTGCCTCCGGCACCGTCCGCCCCCGGAAGTACGTCGAGATCAGGATCTCCCGGTGCGACTGACTGAGCGTACGCAGCGCGTCCGCCACCGTCATGGTCCGCAGCACCCGGTCGGTGCTGTCCGCCTCGGCGAACGCGGTGAGGTCCCGGTCGTACGTCTCCGGCGGCCGGGCCTCCTGGCTGCGGTGCTCGTCGATGGCGATCCGACGGGCCACCGTGACCAGCCACGGCCGCAGCGACCCCTGCCCCTGCGTACCCAGGCGGTGCGCGTTACGCCAGGCCCGCAGCAGCGTCTCCTGGACGATGTCCTCCGCGCGCTGCCGGTCCCCCCCGGTGAGACGCATGACGAACATCAGCAACGGGCCGGCGTGCTCGGCGTACAGCAACCGGATCAACTGGTCGGAGTGGCTGGCCTCGGTCGTCGTCGCCTGATGGCGTCCGGGCGCCGGTCGCGGCGTCACCGGACCATTCTGGCGAGACGTCGCATGCGCGTCGACCCCCCGGGCAGACGACGTCGGCCGTGACGAGGACCGCGCCGACATCCAGTCCGCGCCGACCACGTCGCCATGCCAACCGGCCGCCACCGCGTGCATGCAGACCTCCGGGGTATCCGTGACCATCGCCGGCCCACGAAGCGGGCCGCCCGGTGGTACGCAGCAGCGCCCCCAGCGGATCAACGAACGGCGGAAATTTTTCCCCGCCGTCGTTGAGTGGACGGTCAGCGGCGGACGGAGAACAGGCCCGGTGGCGGTGGATCCGAGCCGGTGGCGTCGGCGTCGCGCACCACAGGCGCCCCGCCGGCGAAGCGGTCCAACTCGTCGCCGGCCACCACCCGACCAGGGAACCAGTCGCCGGCGGCGCGCCGGGTCAGCTCCGGCACCGGCGGCGCGGACCGCCCGGCGACAAGCACCAGATTTCCGTACCGGCGGCCCCGCAACACCGCCGCGTCGCTGACCAGGCAGGCCTGCGGCAACACCGAACGGACCGTGGCGACCTGCCCACGCGCGTGCCGCAGCGGCGGACCGTCGGCCAGGTTCGCCAGATACCAGCCCGCCGGGCGGAGCACCCGGGCCACCTCGGCCGCGTACTCCGCCGAGGTGAGATGAGCCGGGGTACGGGCACCGGCGAACACGTCGGCGACCACCACGTCGTAACTGGCGTCCCGGGTGGCGGTCAACACGGCCCGCGCATCCTCCACCCGGACCCGCAGCCGGGCGTCGGACGGCCACGGCAGCACCCTGCGGACCAGCTCGACAAGCGCGCCGTCCACCTCCGCCACCCGCTGGGTGGAGCCGGGCCGGGTGACCGACACGTAGCGGGGCAGGGTCAGGGCCCCACCACCCAGATGCAGCACCCGCAGCGGCGCACCCGCCGGTGCGACCAGGTCCACCGCGGCGGCCAACCGCCGCACGTACTCGAACTCCAGGTGCGTCGGGTCGGTCAGGTCGACGTGCGACTGCGGCGCGCCGTCCAGCAGCAGCGTCCACGAGCCGGCCCGGTCCGGGTCCGGCACCAGCTCGGCCTGCCCGGTGTCGACCTGCTCGACCACCCGGTCAGCCGCCCGCCTACGTCCCATTCCGACAAGTATCCGCGGTCAACGGGCCGCACGGGCCGCGGCGGTCAACGCGCGGTGCAGCAGCCGGGAATCGCCGAGCAGGGCACGCAGTCGACGCTCCAACCCGGCGATCGGGATGAGATTCTGTGGGGCCCGCGGGTCCTTGTACGGGGTGGAGGCGAAGCGGGGCAGCGTGACAAGCGACAGGTCGGCCAGCTCGATCGCCGCCTCGACGGGCAGGTCGGCCGAACACTCCACCCGGACGATGCCCGCCCACGGTGCGCCGATCGCCACCGGCAACCGCAAATACCACGACCAGCCACCCCAGGCGGTGCCCAGCCGGAACACCGGGGACCGCTCACCCGACGCCATGCCCGTCACCACGGCCGTCAGCCGGGCATCCAGATACTGGCTGTGCTGGGTCTTGATGTAGCCCAGGGTGCGCGGCAACTGCCGGCGACTGCGCAACGGGCCGTCCACCACCAGCAGGTCACCGTCGACCCGGGCGGCGTCGGACACCGCCACCTCCAGCGCGGTCAGTGGGCCCTGCACGGCGGCCGGCAGCTTCGCCAACTCACCGGTGCCACCCACCCGGTGCACCGGGTAGCGGATCGCGCCGGCCACCACGTCCTGCGCCGACGGGCTCGCCGTGAACAGACCCCGACCGACCCGGGTGCCGGCCAACTGCGCCGCACCCCGGCCCAGGTCGCACCGAACCACCCCGGCCGCGTACGAGGCGGCCAGACCGGGGAACGACACCCCGTCGGCCTCCGCCGTCCAGATGCTCGCGTCGATCCGGCGGACCCCGTCGACGAGCAACACCACGTCGGGCGCCCGCACCCCCGGCCGTGTCCCGATCGCCCGCCAGTCCACCGCGGGCAGCTCCACGTCCGCGTCGACCTGCGCGCTGCTCGGCGCGGCCGGCCCGGCGGCCGACGCCTCGAACGACGCCCCGTACGCCGGATCCCACGAGTCGACGAAGAACGCGGCGTCGCTCACCGGCCGGACCGTCCCATCCGCGTCGCGCTCCTCGCGCTCACCGGCCGGTCCGTTCCACGCGCGCGGACCGCGCGTCCTTGCGCACCTCGAAGCGGACCGGGATGCGTTCGGCCAACGCCGGCACATGGGTGACCACGCCGACCATCCGGTCGCCCCGGGCGGCCAGGTTTTCCAACGTGGCGGCGACCGTGTCCAGGGTCGCCGCGTCGAGCGTGCCGAAGCCCTCGTCCAGGACTATCGACTCCAGGCTCGCCGCCGTGGTCGACATCCCGGCGAGCTGCTCGGAGAGCGCCAACGCCAACGCCAGCGACGCCTGGAACGTCTCGCCGCCGGAGAGGGTGCGCACACCCCGGCGCAGCCCCGCGTCGTGGTGGTCGACGACCACGAACTCGCCCTTGTCGTGCACCAGCTCGTACTGGCCGGAGGACAGCTCCCGCAGGATCCCCGACGCGCCGTCGACGAGCAGGTCCAACGCCTCGGCCAGCAACCACCGTTCGAAGTTGTTGGCCCGCAGGTGCCCGGCGAGCGCGCGCGCCACCTGCGCCTCCCGCTCGTGCCCGGCCCGCTGCTCGCGCAGCGTGCCGGCCTGCTCCCGGCGCTCCCGCAGCCGGCGTCGGTCGGCGTCGGCCCGCTCCACCGCCACGGTCGCCGCGTGCACCGGATCGTCGCCGACCGGCACGTCGGCGTCGGCGAAGATGCCGGCGATGCGCCGCCGCACCGCGTCGGCCACCGCCTCGGCCTCGGCGACCGCGACGGCCCGGCTCGCCCGGTCGGCGCGGCGGCGATCCGCCTCCGTGGTCGCCCAACCGGTGAGCGCTGCCCAGGCGGCGGCCACGTCGTCCCGATCGGTCGCCGGTGGGCCGAACCGCGCCAACCCGTCCCGGGACGTGTCGAAGGCACGCCACGCCGCCCGCAGTCGCTCCTCGGCGGCATCCACCCCGGCCCGGGCCTGGCGCGCGGCCTCGCGGCCGGCCCGCACCGCGGTCGCCGCCTCCTCCAGCGCGCGCAGCAACCGGGCGTGCTCGGCCAACTCCCGGCGCAACACGGCCGGCTCGGCCGCGCCGGCGAGCTGCCCGTCCAACTCGGCCAGTCGGGCGTCCACCTGCTCCTGCCGGGCCCGCGCCTGCACCAGCAGGCGTTCCAGGTCACGCGCCGCCGCGTCCCGCTGCTGCACGGTCGCCTGCGCGGCCTTGGTCGCGGCCCGCGCCGCCTTGCCCGCCGCCGTCGCTGCCGCCACCGCCGAATCGGCAGGCACCGCCGGCACCCGCTCCACTGGCTGCTCGCAGACCGGGCAGGCCGCGCCGGCGTGCAGGTGCACCCGCAGGCTGACCGCCAGGTCGGTGGCCTTCGCCTCCTCGTGTGCCCGGAAGGCCGCCTCCAGCTCGGCGTCGGCCCGCTCGGCCGCCGCGCGGGCCACCGCCAGCGCGGCCACCGCCGTGGCGTGCTCGTCGTGCGCCACCCGCACCGCCGCGCGGACCGTGTCGGCCTCGCCGGACAAGCGGTCCCGATCGTCGTACGCCCGCAGTTGCAGTCGCACCGCGCTCTCGTCGCCGGCGGCGGCCAGCTCGCCGCGCAGCTTCTCCTCCCGCTCCTCGGCCAACGACACCGCGGTCGCCGCCGCCTCGGCGTCGGCCCGCGCCGCGGTGACCGCGCGGGCCACCTCGGCCACCCCACGCGGCGCGCGTACGCCGGTGAGGACGGCCAGCTCGTCGTCGAGGGCGGTGAGCGCCGCCTCGGCCTCCCGTGCGGTGACCCGGGCAGCCGCCAGCTCCGGCACCGCCTCGGCCACCGTGCCGGCCAGCTCGACCATCCGGTCGACCCGCGCGTCGGCCTCGGCCAACGCCTCGTCGTCCACGCCGGTCAAACCGGCGAGCACCTGGTCGACCGCCTCCAGCCGGGCCTCCGCCTGCGCGGCGCGCGCCGTCGCCTTCTTCTGCACATCCTCGTAGACGCCGAGGCCGAGCAGGTTGACCAGGATCTGCTGCCGGGTCGCCGGCTTGGCGTGCAGGAAGTCCGCGAACTGCCCCTGCGGCAGCACCACACAGCTGGTGAACTGCTCGTACGGCAGCCCGACCGCCTCCAGCACCGCCTGCTCCATCTCGGCGGGGGTGCCGGCCACCACCTCACCGAGATCGTCCGGGCTCAACCCGGTGTCCAGTTTGGTCACGTCGAAGCCGGCCGGCATGAGCTGCAACCCGGCGTTCGCGGTCTTCACGTTGCCCCGGCCGTCCCGGCGGACCACCCGGGTCGCCACGTACCGGGCGCCGCCGGACTCGAAGACCAACCGCACCCGCGCCTCGGTCGCCGACGGCGCGAGCGCGTTCGCCAACCCCCGCGCGCCACCCCAGCGGGGCACCATGCCGTAGAGGGCGAAGCAGATGGCGTCCAGCACCGTGGACTTGCCCGAACCGGTGGGGCCGATCAGCGCGAAGAAGTCGGCGTCGGTGAAGTCGACAGTGGTCTCGTCCCGGAAGACCGTGAACCCGGCCATGTCCAACCGCATCGGACGCATCAGTGATCGACCTCCTCGAAAAGCTCGTCGAAGAGCTCCCGGACACCCTCGTCGGCGTGGCCCCGGCTGTCCAGGTAGTCGGCGAACAACTCCCGCGGCGAACGCCCCGAGCGTTGCGCGATGCGGGCGCCGCTGCCCGGGGCGGTCAGCAGCTCCGGGTCGATCCGGATCTCCAGTGCCCGGGGGAGCAGCTCCTGCACCTCCTCGCGCAGACCGGCGCGGGGTTGCTCGCGCACGTACACCCGCAGCCAGGCGTCCGGCGCCTCGATCTCGGCGAGCTGGGCCAGGGTGCCCCGCACCGTGCGCAGCGCGCTCGCCGCGGTCACCGGCACCTCCCGCACCCGGGCGGCGGTGCTGGCCGTCACCTCGACGATCGTCACCGAGGGAACGTTTTCCTGCTCACCGAAGTCGACGGCGAGCGGGCTGCCGCTGTAGCGCACCGGGCAGGGACCGATGACCCGCTGCGCCCGGTGCAGGTGACCCAGCGCCACGTAGTGCGCGGTGGACGGGAAGACGGTGGCCGGGACGGCGTAGCCCAGCACGGTGTGCGCGTCGCGTTCGCCGCCACCGGTGGCCGCGCCGGTCACCGTCAGGTGCGCGGTGACGAGGTGCACCCGGTCCGGCTCGGTGAAACTCTCGGTGAGCCGCCCGAGCACCCGGCCCAGGTGGTCGGCGTACGTCTGGTTGGTCTCCGCGGCGGTCAGCTCGTACATCTCCAGCGCGCGCACCGCGTACCGCTGGGACAGGAACGGCAGCGCGGCCAGCCGCCACCGCTCACCGCCGGCCGTGGTGCCGTCGATCACGTGCTCGTCGGGATCTTCTCGCACCCCGCCGCGCAGGGTGATGCCGGCGGCATCGGCCCACGGACGCAGCGCGTCCAGCGCGGGGCCGTTGTCGTGGTTGCCGCCGATCGCGACCACGTCCGCGCCGGTGCGCCGCAGCGCCGTCAACGCCCGGGTGACCAGCCGGGTCGCCTCCGAGCTGGGCGCTGCGGTGTCGTAGAGGTCACCGGCGACGATCACCAGATCCGGCTGCTCGGCGCGGGCGATCTCGATCACCCCGGCCAGCACGGCCTTGTGCTCGTCGGCCCGGGACTGCCCCTTGAGCACCTTTCCCACGTGCCAGTCGGAGGTGTGCAGGATCTTCATGGCTGTGCCGGCCCCTACCTAGAACGGGATGTCGTCGTCGGTGCTGCCGCCGCCGGAGCCCACCACGGCGAACGGGTCGGCGGACTGCGTGATCGAGCGCAGCGTCTCCGATGGCGCCCGGCCCGCCTCGGAGACCCGGGTCGCCCAGGCCGGGAACGGGAACTCCAGGCAGAGCGGCACCGGGATGTCCGGCTGGTTGACGAACATCGTGCCCGGCTTGGCCAGCAGCGCCCGCTGCCGCTGCGCCGGCGGGAGGAAGCCGTACTCCGGGCGGGACGCCTCGGCTGGGTCGAGCCGGCCGACCACCCGGATCGCCGAGTTGGTGACGATGCGCCGCTCCACCTCACTCGCCGTCTGCTGCGCGCCGATCAGGATCACCCCGAGCGAGCGGCCCCGCTCGGCGATGTCGAGCAGGACCTCCTTGATCGGGGAGGAGCCCTCCCGGGGCGCGTACTTGTTGAGCTCGTCGAGGACGACGAACAGCAGCGGCTTGGCGGTGCCGGACTTCTCCTTGCGCTCGAACTCGCTCTTGAGCGTCACACCCACCACGAACCGCTGCGCGCGGTCCGGAAGGTTGTGCAGGTCGACCACCGTGACCTGGGCCGACTCGCTGGTGTTGATCGAGTGGGGGCGGCGGGTGGCCAGGTCGCCACGGATCAGCCGGGCCAGGTCCTTCTTGCTGCCGATCAGCCGTCGGGCGAACGCGTTGACGGTGCCCAGACCGACCGCGCTGCCGGCCCAGTCGGACCGGGTCTCGTCGTCGTTGAGCGCCTCGACGATGTGGTCCACCAGGTCGCCGTAGGAGCCGAGCCGCACCCCGTCGATGCTCACCCCGCCGTCGGCCGGCTGGGCGTAACGCGCCAGGTGCGCGGCCACCGAGTGGACCACCATCGTGTACTGCTGGCGCTCGTCGTCGGCATCGGCGAAGACGTAGGGCAGCAGGCGGTCGGCGCAGAACTCGCTCAGCGTCCAGTAGAACGAGTCGACCCCGGTGAGGCGGCTGCTCACATCCGGCGTGCCGGCCGCGTCACCGACGCGGGGCGGGGCGTACACCCGCACGTCGGGGAAGGCGCCGGCGCTCAGCCCGAGCTTCGCGTACGCCGCGCGGGTCGGCTCGTCGAGACGGGTGTTGGGGTGGTCGAGGAAGAGCAGGTCCTCGCCCTTGACGTTGAAGATCAGCGCCTTGGCGTTCACCGCGTCGCCGCCCAGCACGCCGGAGCGGAAGACCGAGTAGAGCAGGAAGGTCGCGAAGCTGGTCTTGGTGGCCACCCCGGAGATGCCGGAGATGGAGACGTGCGCGCCCCGGCTGCCGTCGAGGAAGTCGGCGTTGAGGTAGACCGGGACGCCGTCGCGACCCATCCCCATCGGGATGCGCCGCTCCATCCGGTCGAAGTGCAGCGCCCGCGCCCGGGCGTCACCCTCGGCCCGGTGCACCACGGCGCCCGGGGTCGGCGGCACGTACAGCTCCGGATCGACACGCGTCGTGGTGATCTCGGCCGCCTCCTGCACCTGCGCGGGCAGCGTGCCGTCCGCGATGGCGAACACGTCGGAGTCGAACTGGGCGCCCTCGTGCCGAGCGCGGACCTGGGTGACGACGCCGGCGATCGTCACCGGCTCCCGGTTGGGCAACTCGCGCCGGGTGACCACCACGTCGTCGAGCTGGAGATAACTGCCGGGCGCCACGGCCGTCCAGAACTGCAACGGGGTGGCGTCGGCGGTGCCCAGCACCCGCCCGACCGCCTCGCCAGGACTGTCGAGGTCGGCGTCGGTCATCGGGCGGTTCGGGTCGGTCGGGCAGCACGGTCGGGAACCATGCTGTGCATCCTGCCCGAGGAGTACGACAGGTCGCCACGCGACGCGTCGGACGACACCCTGCTCCGTCACACCCGCGACGGTGGGTGTGTGGCCGGACGACGGCCCGTTACGG
This sequence comes from Micromonospora sp. DT231, assembly GCF_049847025.1. Classification (NCBI taxonomy): domain Bacteria; kingdom Bacillati; phylum Actinomycetota; class Actinomycetes; order Micromonosporales; family Micromonosporaceae; genus Micromonospora; species Micromonospora sp. DT231. The sequence continues at coordinate 76,763 of NZ_JBNCNO010000008.1, forward strand.
GCGGGCGTGGCGGAGCATGAGCACGCCGTCCTCGGCGGCGAGCACGTGGCGCAACGGCAGGTGCCGGGGCGGCGCGGTGTCGCCGGCGGTGATCCGGCCCGACCCCGGCCCCGCGAGCAGGGGCGAGACGGTCAGGCACAACTCGTCCACCAGATCGGCGGCGGTGAGCGCGCCGAACAGGTGCGGGCCGCCCTCGCAGAGCAGTTGGGTGAGCCCGCGTCGGTGCAGTTCGGCGAGGCCGGCGGCCAGGTCGACCCGCTCGGTGCCGCGGCGCAGCAGGTCGGCGACGTCGGTCAGGCCGGGCGGCGGCTCGGCGTCGGCGTGGGTGAGCACGATCGGTCGGGTCGGCGCGTCGGCGAAGGCGGCCTGCGCCGGATCCAGGTCCAGCGAGCCGGAGACGACCACGAGCGTGGGGTACTCGGCCAGCCCGTGCTCGCGTCGCCAGGCACGGCGGCGCTCGTCGAGGCGGACCGCGCGGTATCCCTCGTGGCGCAGTGTGCCCGCGGCCACCACCAGCGCGTCGCAGAGCATCCGCAGCAGCGCGAACACCCGCTTGTCCGGCTGGCCGGAGAGCCCCGCGGAGTAGTCGTCCACGCTGACCGCGCCGTCCAGGCTGGTGACGAAGTTGACCCGCAGGCGGGGCTCGTCCGCCCGGTGGTAGAGGGCGGTCAGCGCGGCGTCGTCGAGTGGTTGCGTCGACGGCTCGGGCCAGAGCCGTCGGATCGGAATTCCGACGGTCATTCGCCGGCCGGACCGGTGACCGGAGGGGTCGGTTCGGCGGTACGGTGCTGACAGTCGCACCAGTTCCGGCCCGGGCACTCGTCGTGCCGCCGGGCCCGGCACGCTCGGCAGATCATGCTCGCAGCCTAAGCCGCGGGAGGACAGGACAGGATGCCGCGTCAGATCTTCCAGCTGAAGATGTCCCTCGCCGGCGTCCGCCCGCCGGTGTGGCGACGGGTGCTCGTGCCGGCCGGCTACACGCTGGACCGGCTGCACCGGGTGGTGCAGCACGTGATGGGGTGGCGCGACTGCCACCTGCACTCGTTCGAGATCGACGCCATGCCGTACGGCGAGCCCGACCCGGACGGGGAGTTGGCGCTGCACGACGAGATGGACGTGCGGTTGGACGCGGTGCTCGGCAAGGGCAGCAGGTTCTCCTACACCTACGACTTCGGCGACTGGTGGGAGCACGACCTGGTCGTGGAGGACGCGCTGACCGCGGACCCCGACGAGCGGTACCCGGTCTGTCTGGACGGTGAGCGGGCCTGCCCGCCGGAGGGTGTCGGCGGGCCGCCGGGCTACCAGGCGCTCCTGGTCGCGTTGGCCGACGACGGCGCCGCGGCCGGCCCGGTCGATCCCCGGCACGCGACGCTGCGCGACTGGGCCGGGTCCACATTTGACCCGTCCCGGTTTGACCCGGATCGGACCACCACCCTGCTCCGCCGCTTCTGCTGAAATCGACGCAGGCCGAGGCTTGATTGGGGGCCCCGGTGGAGCGGTAACGATCTGGGAACGCTCCCAACACCCTATTGACACCCCCGTTACCTGTCGGCAATCTCATGGGAGCGCTCCCGGAGGTGGCATGGGTCACTCACACACCCTGGCGTGGCGCGATGAGCACCCCCCCACCACACACATCAGCCTCACCACCGGAAAGAGGGGTCAGCGAATGAGTGTCACCACGCGGCGTACCCGCCTGGCGGCCGCTGCCCTGGCCGCGATCACCGCGGTCAGCGGTCTCGCAGCCTGCGGCAACGACGACGACAAGCCGGCGGCCGGCGAGAAGCCGACCAAGCTGGTCGTCGACACCTTCAGCGAGTTCGGCTACGACGAGCTCGTCAAGCAGTACGAGAAGGACACCGGCATCAAGGTCGAGCTGCGCAAGACCGCGCAGCTCAGCGAGTACCGGCCGAAGCTGGTCCGCTACCTGGCCACCGGCAAGGGCGCGGCGGACGTCACCGCCCTGGAAGAGGGCATCCTCAACGAGTTCAAGACCAACCCGAAGAACTGGGCCGACCTCAACCCCCTGATCGCCGACCACTCCAAGGAGTTCCTGCCCTGGAAGTGGGAGCTGGGCAAGGCGCAGGACGGTCGGCTGATCGGCCTTCCGACCGACGTCGGCAGCCTCGCCGTCTGCTACCGCAAGGACCTGTTCCAGGCCGCCGGTCTGCCCACCGAGCGCGACCAGGTGTCGGCGCTCTGGCCGGACTGGAAGGGCTTCCACGACGCCGGCCTGAAGTACAAGCAGGGCAGCGGTGGCAAGGCGTTCGTCGACTCGATCACCGCCGTCTCCAACGGTGTGATGTTCCAGGGCAACGGTGACCTGTTCTACGACAAGGAAAACAACATCATCGCGGACACCAGCCCCGCGGTGAAGAACGCGTGGGACACCGCCACCTCGATGGCGGACATCTCCGCCAAGGCGCAGACCTGGTCGCCGGAGTGGTCGGGTGGCTTCAAGCAGGGCACCTTCGCGGTCACCTTCTGCCCGTCCTGGATGCTCGGCATCGTGTCGGACAACTCCGGTGCGGCCAACAAGGGCAAGTGGGATGTCGCGGCCGTTCCGGGCGGCGGCGGCAACTGGGGTGGCTCGTGGCTCGCGGTTCCGGAGCAGAGCAAGTACCCGAAGGAGGCGGCGAAGCTCGCCGAGTACCTGACCAACGCGAAGAGCCAGGTGGACGCCTTCAAGCTCAAGGGCCCGCTGCCCACGAACCTGGAGGCGCTGAAGAACGACGCGTTCCTCAGCTACACCAACGAGTACTTCAGCAACGCGCCGACCGGCAAGATCTTCGGGGAGAGCGTCGCCAAGATCCAGCCGACCTACCTGGGTCCGAAGCACCAGGCGGTTAAGGAGAACGCGTTCGAGCCGGCCCTGCGGGCGTTCGAGAACGGGCGGGCCGACAAGGCGAAGGCCTGGGAGCAGTTCACCAAGGACGCCAAGACTCAGGGTGCCTTCTGAGTGAGTGATTCCCTGCCGGTGGCGTTCGGGGGTTCCCGGACGCCACCGGCCGGTCCCCTCCGCGTAGCGCCCTGCGCGAGGGCCCCCGGGCCTCGCCGGAAAAGGAAATTCGCATGAGCCTGTCGGCCACGACGGCACCGCCGTCGCCAGCAGCACCGCCTTCTCCCGACGTCTCTTCCCGACGTAGCCGGGCAAGGTTACTCAACCGTCTCGACGTCAAGTACTCGCCGTACCTCTACATCGCCCCGTTCTTCCTGATCTTCGGCGTGTTCGGGTTGTACCCGATGCTGCGTACCGTCTGGATGTCCCTGCACGACTGGGACATGATCGGCGACCACTCGTTCATCGGCTTCGACAACTACACCCGGCTCGTGTCCGACGAGTACTTCTGGAACGCCCTCGTCAACACGTTGGGCATCTTCGCCCTGTCGACGATCCCGCAGTTGTTGCTCGCCCTCTTCCTGGCGAACCTGCTCAACCGGACCTTCCTGCGCGCCAAGACCTTCTTCCGGATGGCCATCTTCGTGCCGAACGTGGTGTCGGTGGCCGCGGTCGCGATCGTCTTCGGAATGCTGTTCCAGAAGGAGTTCGGCCTGTTCAACTGGCTGCTCAGCCTCGTCGGTGTCGACGCGGTCGACTGGGACGGGCAGCGGTGGAGCTCCTGGTTCGCCATCTCCACGATGGTCAACTGGCGGTGGACCGGTTACAACACCCTGATCCTGCTCGCCGGCATGCAGGCGATCCCGAAGGACCTCTACGAGGCCGCGGCGATCGACGGCGCGAGCCCGTGGCGGCAGTTCTGGCAGATCACCCTGCCGATGCTCAAGCCCACCTTCATCTTCGTGGTCATCCTCTCCACGATCGGCGGCATGCAGCTCTTCACCGAGCCCCTGCTCTTCGCCAACGGCAACATCCTCGGCGGCGACCAGCGGGAGTTCCAGACGCTGGCCATGTACATGTACGAGATGGGCATCGAGAACCTGAGCACCGCCGGTTACGGAGCCGCTGTCGCCTGGGCGATCTTCATGATCATCGTCGTGGTGTCGCTGTTCAACTTCCTACTCGTCCGCCGCTCGGCGAAGTGAGGAGAGATCGATGACCTCGGCCTCCCAGCGCCTGTGGCGCACAAGTCCGCTGACCTACGTCGCGCTCGTCCTGGCGGCGCTGCTGTCGATCTACCCGTTCTACTACATGCTGGTGATCGCCACTCGCAGCCTGGACCAGATCAACGACGTGCCGCCACCGATCACCCCGGCCGGCGCGTTCGGTGACAACTTCCAGCGGGTGCTCGACAACGACGCCGCCAACTTCTTCACCGGCATGATGAACTCGGTCATCGTCTCCTCGGTGGTCACCCTGTCGGTGGTGCTCACCGGTTCGCTGGCCGGGTTCGCCTTCGCCAAGCTGCGGTTCCGGGGCAGCAACGCCCTCCTGCTGACGATCATCGTCACCATGATGATCCCGACCCAGATGGGGCTCATCCCGCTCTGGAGCATGATGCAGGACCTGGGGTGGTACGACACCCTCTACGCGGTCACCGTGCCGTTCCTGGTCACCGGTTTCGGCGTGTTCATGATGCGGCAGTACGCCACCCAGGCGATCTCCGACGAGCTGATCGAGGCCGGTCGGGTCGACGGGGCGAGCACGTTCCGGATCTACTGGAGCATCGTGCTGCCCGCCCTGCGCCCCGCCGCCGGCGTCCTCGGCCTGCTGACCTTCATGGAGACCTGGAACTCGTTCATCTGGCCGTACGCCATCCTCACCCCGGAGAACCCGACCCTGCAGGTCTCGCTCTCCTTCCTGTCGTACGCCTACTACACCGACTACTCCCAGGTGTTCGCCGCCACCGCGATCGGGACCATCCCCCTCGTGCTCGTATTTCTCGTGTTCGGCCGCCAGATCATCGGCGGGATCATGGAAGGTGCCGTCAAGTCGTGAGCAACCCCGCCAGCCCACCCGCCGTTGGTGTCCTCGACGAGCGCCCCGGGCTGACCTTCCCACCCGGATTCCTGTGGGGAGCCGCGACCGCGGCGTACCAGATCGAGGGGGCTGCGGCCGAGGACGGCCGTACCCCGTCGATCTGGGACACCTTCAGCCACACCGACGGTCGGGTCGTCGCCGGGCACACCGGCGACGTCGCGTGCGACCACTACCACCGGCTCGGCGGCGACGTCGCCCTGATGGCCGAGCTGGGCCTCAAGTCGTACCGTTTCTCGGTCTCCTGGTCCCGGGTGCAGCCCGGCGGCACCGGCGCGGCCAACCCCCAGGGGTTGGACTTCTACCGCCGGCTGGTCGACGAGTTGCTGGCCAACGGCATCGAGCCGTGGCTGACCCTCTACCACTGGGACCTGCCCCAGCCGCTGGAGGACGCCGGCGGCTGGCCGGCCCGGGACACCGCGGCCCGCTTCGCCGACTACACGACGCTGCTGGCCGACGCGCTCGGTGACCGGGTGCGCTACTGGACCACGCTGAACGAGCCGTGGTGCTCGGCGTTCCTCGGCTACGGCTCCGGTGTGCACGCACCCGGCCGCACCGACGGCGCGGACGCGGTGCGCGCCGGGCACCACCTGATGCTCGGTCACGGCCTGTCCGTGCAGGCGCTGCGGGCGGCCCGGCCGACCGCCGAGGTGGGCGTGACGGTGAACCTCTACCCGGTCGACCCGGCCAGCGACGCCCCGGCGGACGTGGACGCCGCCCGCCGGATCGACGGGTTGGCCAACCGGTTCTTCCTCGACCCGCTGCTGCGGGGGTCGTACCCGGAGGACCTGGTGGCCGACCTGAGCACGGTGACCGACTTCGGCCACGTGCGCGACGGCGACCTGGCGACCATCGCCACGCCGCTGGACCTCGTCGGGGTCAACTACTACAGCCGGCACGTGGTCGCCGCGGCGACCGAGGGCGCCGCGACCGACCCGGCGCCCTCCTGCTGGCCGGGCAGCGAGGACGTCCGGTTCGTCACCCGTGGCGTCCCGGTGACCGACATGGGCTGGGAGATCGACGCCCCGGGCCTGGCCGAGACGCTGCGTCGGGTGCACGATTACACCGACCTGCCGCTGTACGTCACCGAGAACGGCTCCGCGTTCGTCGACTCGGTGGTCGACGGGCAGGTCGACGACGTCGACCGGCTGGCCTACTTCGACGCCCACCTGCGCGCCGCGCACGAAGCGATCAACGACGGAGTTCCCCTGCGGGGATACTTCGCCTGGTCGTTGATGGATAATTTCGAATGGGCCTGGGGTTACACCAAGCGGTTCGGCATGATCCACGTCGACTACGACAGCCAGGTCCGCACCCCCAAGTCCAGCGCCAAGTGGTACGCCTCGGTGATCCGGCGCAACGGTCTGGCCGCACAATAGGCTCGGGCCAGCCATCAGGACGGTCCTGGCGTCCACCTCTAGCAGGTGGCGCCGGGTCCGCCCGCCGTCGGAGGAGCAGACGATGACAACGCAGCGCACCCGGTCGCTCGGGCGCCCGACCCTCGATGCGGTCGCGGCGCGCGCCGGTGTCGGTCGGGGCACGGTCTCCCGCGTGGTCAACGGCTCGCCGCAGGTCAGTCCGGAGGCCCGGGCCGCGGTCCAACAGGCCATCGCCGAGCTGGGGTACGTGCCGAACCGGGCCGCCCGCGCGCTCGTCACCCAGCGGACCGACTCCGTCGCGCTCGTGGTGTCCGAGTCCGGTGAGCGGGTCTTCACCGAGCCGTTCTTCGCCGCGATCGTCCGGGGGATCAGCTCCGGCCTGCTGGAGACGCCGATGCAGCTCTGGCTGGCCATGGCGCAGTCGCCGGTGGAGCGGGAGCGGGTCGAGCACCACCTGACCAACCAGCACGTCGACGGCGTACTGCTGTTGTCGCTGCACGACTCCGACCCGCTGCCGACGCTGCTGGAGGAGCGCGGCCTGCCCGCGGTCCTCGGCGGTCGGCCCGCCCGCATGCTCCAACCGGGCGCCCAACCGGCCTGGTTCGTCGACGTGGACAACGTTGGCGGGGCGCGGCAGGCGGTCGAGTACCTGGCGAGGCAGGGGCGACGTCGCATCGCCACCATCGCCGGCACCCAGGACATGGGCGTCGGCCTGGCCCGCCTGGCCGGCTACACCGAGGCGGTGAAGGCCACCGGGGCCGGCGTCAACCCCGACCTGATCGCGTACGGCGACTTCAGCGAGGGCAGCGGCGCGAGCGCCATGCGCCGACTGTTGGACGTCTGCCCGGACCTGGACGCGGTATTCGTCGCGTCCGACCTGATGGCGTTCGGCGCGCTGCGTACGCTGCGTGAGGCTGGCCGGCGGGTGCCGGAGGACGTCGCGGTGATCGGCTTCGACGACGCGACGATCGCCCTGCGGGCGGATCCGCCGCTGACCACTGTCTTCCAGCCGGTGGAGGAGATGGGCCGGCAGATGGCCCGCCTGCTGGTGGCCCGGATCCGCGGCGAGGACCTGTCGGCCACACACATCCTCCTGGACACCCAGCTGGTCCACCGCGCCAGCGCCTAACGTTTCTCCGTTGATCATGGAGTTATTGCCGTGACACGCCGATGCGGCGGGCAACAACCTCATGATCAACGAGGGAGGGGTTACCCGGCCCAGCGGCGGAGTTCGCGCTTGGCCAGGGAGTTGCGGTGGACCTCGTCGGGGCCGTCGGCCAGGCGTAGCGTGCGGGTCTGCGCCCAGAGGGCGGCCAGCGGAGTGTCCTGGCTGACGCCGGCGCCGCCGTACCCCTGGATGGCCTTGTCGATCACCCACTCCGCCATCGCCGGGGTGCCGATCTTGATGGCCTGGATCTCGGTGTGTGCGCCCTTGTTGCCGACGGTGTCCATCAGCCAGGCCGTCTTCAGCACCAGCAACCGGGCCTGCTCGATGCGCACCCGCGACTCGGCGATCCACTCCCGGACCACGCCCTGCTCCGCGAGGGGCCGGCCGAACGCGACCCGCTCGTTGGCCCGGCGGCAGAGCAACTCCAGGGCCCGTTCGGCCATTCCGATCAATCGCATGCAGTGGTGGATCCGGCCTGGACCCAGCCGGGCCTGGGCGATGGCGAAACCGGTGCCCTCGGCGCCGATCAGGTTCGCCGCGGGCACCCGGACGTCGGTGAAGTCGATCTCGGCGTGCCCGCCGTGTGAGCCGTCGGTGTAGCCGAAGACGGTCATGCCCCGGCGCACGTGCACCCCGGGGGTGTCCCGGGGGACCAGCACCATGCTCTGCTGGCGGTGCCGGTCGGCGTCGGGGTCGGTCTTGCCCATCACGATGAAGATCTCGCAGCGCGGGTCCATCGCGCCGGACGACCACCACTTGCGTCCGTTGATCACGTACTCGTCGCCGTCGCGGGTGATCCGGGTGGCGATGTTCGTGGCGTCGGAGGACGCCACGTCCGGTTCGGTCATGCAGAACGCGGAGCGGATCTCGCCCTCCAACAGGGGCATCAGCCACCGCTGCCGCTGCTCTTCCGAGCCGAACTCGGCAAGCAGCTCCATGTTGCCGGTGTCCGGCGCCGCGCAGTTGACCGCCTCGGGCGCCAGGTGCGGGCTGCGCCCGGTCAACTCGGCGAGCGGAGCGTACTGGAGGTTGGTCAGCCCGGCGCCGTAGCGCGGGTCGGGCAGGAACAGGTTCCACAGGCCGCGCTTGCGGGCCTCCGCCTTCAGCTCGCCCAGGACCGGGGTACGCGACCACGGGTCACCGGCTGCCACCTGCTCGGCGTGCACCGCCTCGGCCGGGTAGACGTGCTCGGTCAGGAACCGGGTCAGCTCGTCGCGCAGCTCCTCGGTCCGGCTGTCGAATGAGAAGTCCATCACCGCTCCCTGGCAGCGGTCAGCCCGTGCGCGACCAGCGGTGCCACCATCTCGCCGATCCGGTCGAAGCCCTCGCCGAGCGTCTGCCCCAGCGTGTGGCGGTAGTGGATGCCCTCGCAGATGACCGCGAGCTTGAAACAGCCGAGCGCCACGTGCCAGTGCAGCGGGCCGACGTCCACGTCGCTGCGCCCGGCGTACCTGTCGAGCAGCTCGCCGCCGGTGGGGAAGCCGGCGCGCGGGCCGAGCCCGTCGGCGACCGGGTTGCCCTCGGCCGTGTCGCTGCCACCGAGCACGTCCCAGTACGTCAGGAGCAGCCCCAGGTCGGCGAGCGGGTCGCCGAGGGTGGCCATCTCCCAGTCGAGGACGGCGTGCACGGCCACCGGGTCGGCCGAGGCGAGGAGATTGTCCAACCGGTAGTCGCCGTGCACGATCCGGCCGGCGTTCGCGCCCTCCGGGGCGGTCGCCGCCAGCAGGTCACGCAGCTCGTCGATGCCGGGCAGCTCCCGGCTGCGCGAGCGGTCGAGCTGCCCGCCCCAGCGGCGGACCTGCCGGGCCAGGTAGCCCTCCGGGCGGCCGAAGTCGCCGAGCCCGACCGCGGCCGGCTCGACGCTGTGCAGTGCGGCGAGCGTGTCCATCATCGCCATGGCGAGGGCCCGACGTCGGTCGTCGCCGAGCGGGTCGGTCTGCGCGCGGGCGCGGAACACCTCGCCGGGCATCCGCTCCATCAGGTAGAAGGGCGCGCCGATCACCTCGGGGTCGGCGCAGAGCAGCAGCGCGCCCGGGACCGGCACCTCGGTCGGCGCCAGCGCCGAGATGACCCGGAACTCGCGGGCCATGTCGTGCGCGGTCGCCAGCACGTGCCCGAGCGGAGGGCGACGCAGCACGACCTCCCGGTCGCCGGCGCGCAGCAGGTAGGTGAGGTTGGACTTGCCGCCCGCGATCAGGTCGGCCCGCAGCGGCCCGACCGCCAGCTCGGGTCGGTGCTCGGCGAGGTAGCCGGCGAGCCGGTCCAGGGAGAGCCCGGCGGGAGAGGCGGGAACGGCGCCCGGTCGCGACGCATTCACGGCCGGATCACTCATCCGACTAGTTGATGGCAGCTCGCTCACGTTGTCAAGGTCAGATTTTCCCCTCGGGACATGCCTCGGCAACAGGGACGAAATGGTCAACCGGCAGGCTGTACCGCAGCCTGCCGGCCGCTTATCGCCGGCCCGCCGAGCGGAGGGACAGACATGTTGCTGCGAGTTCGGGTCACCCTGCCGGACCGTCCGGGCACGCTCGGCCAGGTCGCCCGCACGCTGGGCGTCTCCGGTGCGGACATCGTCCAGGTGGTGGTCCTCGAACGACTCGGCGGACGCGCGGTGGACGACTTCACTGTCGTCTGGCCGGGCGCCGCCCGGGTGGAGCGGCTGCTGGCTGGCCTCGCGGCGATTCCGGGCGTGCGGGTGGACGGCGTGTGGCGGGCGATCGGCGCGCCCACCACCACCGGCCAGGACGCGGAGCTGTTGGCCCAGGTCGCCGCCAACCCGGCCGACGGGCTGGCCACCCTTGTCGACGCGGTCCCCGGGCTGCTGGCGGCCGACTGGGCCGTCGCCGCCGTGGTGCCCGTCGACTGGGCCTCCCGGACCGGCAGCGGCGGGGCGACGGTGGGGCACGCGAGCTGGCGTACCCCGGTGCCTCTGCGGTTGCCGGAGGTGACCCCGCTGCGCGGTCGGGCGATGACCACGCCCGACGGCACCCACCACGCGATCGCGCCGTTCGGCCGGGCGGGCCTGGTGCTCGTTGTCGCCCGGGAATACAGCGACACCCTCTGCGCCGCCAACTTCCACAGCACCGAGGTCGACCGGCTCACCCAACTGGTCCGGGCCAGTGCGGTGATCCTCGGTGACCGGCTGGACCTGGTCGGCGCGCCGCCGGTGGTCGCCGGCCCCTGACCGGCCGGCGAGTTCCCGGGCGCGACACCGCCGGGCAATCGGGCGGCAACAGCCGGCGACGAGGCTCTGCGGTGGGAAGGGAGCCAACCATGACGTTGTGGCGGATTCGAGCGACGGTGGACGACCGACCGGGTTACCTGTCGGTGCTCACGGCGAGCCTCGCGCTGCGCGGGGTCAACATCCTCACCGTGCAGGTGCAACCAACCGAGCAGGGCGCGGTGGACGACTTCCTGGTCGATGCTCCGGACGCGCTCGACGAGGCGGGCCTGATCGCCGCCGTCGAGCGCGGTCGGGGCCGGGACTGCTGGGTGGCGCGCAGCGAGGCGCGCGGCCTGGCCGACCAGCCGACCCGGGTGCTCGGGCTGGCCAACCGGCTGGTGCGCGACCCGGACGCCACGGGCGAGGCGTTGCGGACCCTGCTCGGCGCCGACTCGGTCACCTGGCGACCCGCGTCGACGGGCGTCGACCAGCAGGGGATCACCGGCGCCACCATGACGTTGGCCGACCCGGCGGGCGGCTCGTTCGCGCTGCGCCGGGCCGCGCCCGCCTTCACCCCGGCGGAGTACGCCCGGGCACAGGCCCTTGTCGAGTTGGCCGCCACCGTGACGCGTCGGGCCGCGGAACAGGTCACCCTGGTGCTGCCCGACGGGGCCGAGGTGGCCGTCCGGCCGGGCTGCGCGCACGACCTGTCCGGCGTCGTCGAGCTGCACGAGACGTGCTCCGCACGAAGCCGGCACCGGCGTTACCTGGGCGGGGCGCTGCTGCCGCGGCCAGCCCGACTGCGTCGTCTGCTGGAGCCGGGGCGAGGGTTGACGCTCGTCGCCACGACCACCGGTGTCGACGGCGCGGCGGAGTCGGTGGTGGCCATGGCGAACCTGCTCGGCGAGGGCGACGAGGCCGAGGTGGCGCTGCTGGTGCGTGACGACTGGCAGCGGCGGGGGCTCGGCTCGGCGTTGCTGCGCCGGTTGGCCCGGCACGCCGACGCCGCCGGTTACGCGGCGCTGGTGCTGCACGTCCAGGCGGAGAACACCCCGATGCTGCGCACACTGCGACGGCTGGACCGGCCCAGCTCGGTGGAGCGCGACGGTGGGTTGCTCACCCTCACCGTCCCGCTCGCCGTCGCGGCCCTGACCCGCCCGCGCTGAAGGCCGGTCGTCGGGGTCAGCGTGCGGCAGGCGTGAGGGTGTCTCCAAGGGCGACGCGACCGGTTCGGATGACGGTCGCCCACAGGCCGAACGTCGTGTCGTGGTGCGCGGAGACCGTCTTGAGAAGATCCCCATGCGGGGGGACGTCACCCTGCGCCATGTCGATCATCACGCAACGGGTCTGCGGTGCCCGCGGCTGAAGTATCACCTCCGGACCCACCCGCAGGTCGTGGGTCGAGCCAGCCGTCCTCGGGAAAGCCGGTGCCGGGCAGGTCGATCAGCAGGTTCGCGCGAAACCTGGTCGGATCGACCGGCTCCCTCAGCACCAGGGCGAGCTGGAGTAGCGCAGCCGTGGTGATCACACTGACCGGGCCCTCGTCGTGGTGGGCGACGTCGGCCTCGGGCTCGATGGTGACGTGCCGGCCGAGGGCCTGACTGACGGCTGCGTGACCTGCGGGATCATCGGTGGCGAAAGTCCGTCCGTCCGGTAGTTCTACGGCGGGTACAGGGCCAGCGAGGTGGCCGCGGAGGTGGAGCAGGCCCGGCATGCGCCGGAAGCGGCGCGTGTTCTTCCCACTGCCCAGTTTGCCGTCGCGGTCGCGAATCGCCCATGGGCAATAGCTGGTGGTTGTCTTTTCGGCCGCTCCGCGGGTGTCTATCGATCGGCGGCACGGGCAGCGGCAGCTTTGCGACGGCCGGACAGGCAGAACCGGTTGCCCTCCGGGTCGGCGAGCACCACGTACGGCGGCTCGGTCGGGTGCGGCTCGATGGGATAGTGCCGCCAGTTGACGATCCGGGCGCCGAGGGCGAGCAGCCGGTCGAGTTCCTCGTCGAGGGGGCGCTCGCCGGCGTCGAGGTCCAGGTGGACGCGGGGAAACTCCTCGGCCGGGCTCACGCTGAGGTCCATCGCGATCGCCGCGCCCGGCGCGCCCGGCGGCGGTTCGAGCACGATCCACTCGTCGTTGTCGAAGCGTGGTGGCCGGCGGCGGTAGCCGAGGGCGGCAGCCCAGAACGCTCCTGCACGTTCGGCGTCGGAGACGCCCAGGGAGAGCTGCGCGATCATCGCCATCCGGCGACGGTACCCCTTCACAAATCGATGACGGGCGCATTACATTGTCGGTTATCCATGGGAGCGCTTCCACGGCTTCCGTGGTCACACCGCCACCTCGCTGTCGCCGGTGGCCGTGCCGCCCGTACGCCGTCCCGCGTCGGTGCGACCGCCGGCGGCACCTCCGACAGGAGCCCGCATGCGCCACCTGACCCGGCCGTCCAGCGGCCATCCCGGTCGGTCACCGGTCGCCGACCAGCCTTGGCCCCGGCGCTTGCTGGCCGTCGGCGTCGCGCTGCTCACCGGCGCGTCCCTCGCGGTGACCGCACCGCCGACCGGGCCCGCCGCCGCCGCGCCGGCCGCGACCTACAACTACGCCGAGGCGTTGCAGAAGTCGCTGCTCTTCTACGAGGCGCAGCAGTCCGGCAAGTTGCCGGACTGGAACCGGGTCTCCTGGCGCGGCGACAGCGCCCTCACCGACGGCGCCAGCTCGGGTCTGGATCTCACCGGCGGTTGGTACGACGCCGGCGACCACGTGAAGTTCGGTTTCCCGATGGCGTTCAGCGCCACCATGCTCGCGTGGGGAGCGGTCGAGTACCGCGCCGGCTACACCTCCTCCGGGCAACTGCCGCACCTGCTCAACAACCTGCGCTTCGTCAACGACTACTTCATCAAGGCGCACCCGTCGGCAAACGTCCTCTACGGGCAGGTCGGCAAGGGCGACGACGACCACAAGTGGTGGGGTCCGGCCGAGGTGATGCAGATGGCGCGTCCCGCGTACAAGATCGATGCGAGCTGTGGCGGCGCGGACCTGGCGGGGGAGACGGCGGCCGCGATGGCCGCGTCCTCGATGGTGTTCCGGCCCACCGACGCGGCCTACGCGGACAAGCTGCTGGGCCACGCCCGGCAGCTCTACACCTTCGCCGACACGGTGCGGAAGTCCTACCACGAGTGCATCACCGACGCGACGAGCTTCTACCGCTCGTGGAGCGGCTGGCAGGACGAGCTGGTCTGGGCCGCGATCTGGCTGCACCGGGCCACCGGCGAGGCCAGCTACCTGGCCAGGGCCGAGAGTGAGTACGACAAGCTCAACACCGAGAACCAGACCACCACCCGCTCCTACAAGTGGACCATCGCCTGGGACAACAAGCAGTTCGGGGCGTACGTGCTGCTGGCCAACCTGACCGGCAAGCAGAAGTACGTCGACGACGCCAACCGGTGGCTGGACTACTGGACCGTCGGCGTGAACGGGCAGCGGGTTCCGTATTCGCCAGGCGGGATGGCGGTGCTCGACTCCTGGGGCGCGCTGCGCTACGCCGCGAACACGTCCTTCGCCGCGCTCGTCTACAGCGACAAGACCACCGACACCACCCGCAAGACGCGCTACCACGACTTCGCCGTCCGGCAGATCAACTACGCGCTCGGCGACAACCCGCGCAACTCCAGCTACGTCATCGGGTTCGGCGCCAACGCGCCGAAGAACCCGCACCACCGCACCGCGCACGGCTCCTGGTGGGACAGCCAGACCGTCCCCGTCGAGACCCGGCACACCCTCTACGGCGCCCTTGTCGGTGGCCCGTCCGCGGCCAACGACGCGTACAGCGACAGCCGGTCGGACTACGTGATGAACGAGGTGGCCACCGACTACAACGCCGGCTTCACGTCCGCGCTGGTCCGGCTGACCTCCGAGTACGGCGGCACGCCGCTGGCGAACTTCCCGGTCGCCGAGACGCCGGACATCGACGAGCTGACCGTGGAGACCACCGTGGCGCAGGCCGAACCTCGGGCCACCGGGCTCAAGGTGATGGTCTACAACAAGTCCGCGTTCCCGGCCCGGGCCCTGACGAACGGGAAGTTCCGGTACTACTTCCGGCCCGACGGCACCGGCCCGGTGCAGGTCACCGCCGGCTACACCCAGGGCTGCCCGTCCCCGACCACGGCCAAGCAGTTCAGCGGCGACATCTGGTACGTGGAGGTCGACTGCACCGGCTACACCATCGCCCCGGCCGGCCAGTCGGCGCACCGGATGGAGGTCCAGTTCAAGATCGGTGTGCCGGAGGGCGGCACCTGGGACCCGACGAACGACCCGTCGTACCAGGCCACCGCCGGCCCCAACCGCAAGGTGCCGCTCTACTCCGGCAGCACCCGCGTCTGGGGCGAGGAGCCGGGGCCGGTCGTGCCGGACACCACCGCGCCGAGCGTCCCGGGCAAGCCCGTCGCGTCCGGCCTCGCGCCCCGCTCGGTCACCCTGACCTGGGCGGCGTCCACCGACAGTGGTGGCAGCGGCCTGGCCGGCTACGACGTCCGCGAGATCCAGGTCGGTGGCGACACGGTGCTGAACCGGCCCGTCACCGGCACCACGCTCACCATCTCGACGCTGCTGCCGGAGCACACGTACGAGTTCGCGGTCATCGCCCGCGACGGCGCGGGCAACAGGTCGGCGGCCTCACCGGTGCTCACCGTGACCACACCGCCGACCGGCTCGGCCGACACCACCGCGCCGAGCACGCCCGGCACCCCGGTCGCCTCGGCGGTCACCGCCACCGGGCTCACCCTGGCCTGGACCCCGTCGACCGACAACATCGGGGTCACCGGCTACCGGGTCTACCGCGAGGCCGGCACGACCGACGCGCTCGTCGGCTCGCCGACCGGCAGCACCGTGGCCCTGTCCGGGCTTACCGCGTCGACGGCGTACCAGTTCTACGTGGTGGCCGTGGACGCGGCGGGCAACACCTCCCCGGCGTCCGCGCCGGTCGCGGTGACCACCGCGGCCCCGCCGATCGGTGGTGCCTGCGCGGTGGCGTACGCCACCACCGACTGGGGCACCGGCGGCTTCACCGCCAGCGTGACGATCACCAACACCGGCACCAGTGCGATGAACGGCTGGACCCTGCGGTACAGCTTCCCCGCCGGGCAGACCGTCAGCCAGGGCTGGTCGGCGACGGTCAGCCAGACCGGGGCCGCGGTCACCGCCACGAACCTGTCCTACAACGGCACGATCGCGCCGGGGGCGTCGGTCAACTTCGGCTTCAACGGCACCCACACGGGCACCAACCCGAAACCGACGGCGTTCACCGTCAACAACGTCACCTGCGCCGTGGCCTGAGCCGCCGAACGTTCGAGATCTTGGACAGTTTCCGTTCTTGCTGAACTTGCTGAACGGAAACTGTCCAAGATCTGTGACCGGAGTACGCGGATCGCCATACCGGTCAGCTCAGAAGGCGGCGGACATTGCCTTCACCGGCATCTCCAGCTCGTCGCGCAGGTCCAGGTCGGCGGTCGCCGGCCCGCCGAGCGTGGTTCCGAAACTTTTTCGAAACATCAGTGTCCGGACCCGCGCGTGTGCAAGCATCGACTGAGTTAGATTTCCCCCCACCGAGACCTCCGGTCGTCCCGCCTCGACGGCCTGGGTGTTGGCCAATAAGGAGGCCGAGATGGCAATGAGCCCAACCGTTTGTCGCGGCGGGACTCGGCGACGGCGATCGCCCGCCGTCCGAGCGCTGCTCGCCGGCGCGTTCAGCGTCGTGACCGTAGCCGCCGTAGCGGTGATGATGCCCTCGGCGAACGCCGCCGCGACCACGCTCGGCGCGGCCGCCGCGCAGTCGGGCCGGTACTTCGGCACCGCCATCGCGGCTGGCCGGCTCGGCGACTCGACGTACAGCACGATCGCCGGGCGCGAGTTCAACATGATCACGGCCGAGAACGAGATGAAGCCGGACGCGACGGAGCCGCAGCGGGGCCAGTTCAACTTCAACTCCGGTGACCAGATCTACAACTGGGCGACCCAGCGCGGCCTGAAGGTCCGTGGGCACACCCTGGCCTGGCACGGGCAACAGCCGGGGTGGATGCAGAGCCTCAACGGCAGCAGCCTGCGGCAGGCGATGATCGACCACATCAACGGCGTGATGGGCCACTACCGGGGCAAGCTCGCCGCGTGGGACGTGGTGAACGAGGCGTTCAACGAGGACGGCAGCCGTCGTTCGTCGAACCTCCAGGGCACCGGCAACGACTGGATCGAGGTGGCGTTCCGCACCGCGCGGGCGGCCGACCCGTCGGTCAAGCTCTGCTACAACGACTACAACATCGAGAACTGGTCGTACGGCAAGACGCAGGGCGTCTACCGCATGATCCAGGACTTCAAGTCCCGTGGCGTGCCGATCGACTGCGTCGGGTTGCAGACCCACTTCACCGGCGGCAGCTCGCTGCCGAGCAACTTCCAGACCACGCTGTCCAGCTTCGCCGCGCTCGGCGTGGACGTGGCACTGACCGAGGTCGACGTCACCAACTCCTCCACCACCCAGTACGCCGGGCTGACCCAGGCCTGCCTGAACGTGCCGCGCTGCATCGGCATCACCGTCTGGGGCGTACGCGACAGCGACTCCTGGCGCTCCAACGAGAGCCCGCTGCTCTTCGACGGCGGCGGCAACAAGAAGGCCGCCTACAACTCCGTCCTCAACGCGCTCAACGCGGCCCCGCCGACCTCGGGGCCGACCGTGACCCCGACCGTGAGCCCGACCGTGAGCCCGACCACGAGCCCGCCGCCGAGTGGCGGCTCCGGCCGGATCACCGGGGTGCAGTCGGGCCGTTGCATCGACGTGCCCAACTCCACGCAGACCAACGGCACCCGGGTCCAGCTCTACGACTGCAACGGTCAGTCGAACCAGCAGTGGACGTACACCACCGGCAAGCAGTTGCGGGTCTACGGCAGCAAGTGCCTGGACGCGAACGGCGCGGGCACCGCGAACGGCACCGGCGTCATCATCTGGGACTGCAACGGTCAGTCGAACCAGCAGTGGAACGTCAACTCCAACGGCACCATCAGCGGCGTCCAGTCGGGTCGGTGCCTGGACGTCTGGGGCACCGGCAACGGCCAGCAGGTCCAGCTGTACGACTGCCACGGGCAGACCAACCAGCAGTGGCGGACCGACTTCGGTGGCGGCACCACCACGCCGCCGCCGACCACCACCCCGCCGCCGACGACCACGCCGCCGCCGACCACGGCGCCGCCGGGCGGCTGCGCGCTCCCGTCGACCTACCGGTGGTCCTCGACCGGCGCGCTGACGAGCCCGCAGAACGGCTGGCTCTCGCTCAAGGACTTCACAAACGTGGTCTACAACGGCAAGCACCTGGTCTACGCGTCGAACGTCAACAGCAGCGGCTCGTACGGCTCGATGAACTTCGGCCTGTTCACCAACTGGTCCGACATGGCCTCGGCCAGCCAGACCGGAATGAGTCAGGGCACGGTGGCGCCGACGCTGCTGTACTTCGCCCCGAAGAACATCTGGGTGCTGGCGTACCAGTGGGGTCCGACCTCGTTCAGTTACAAGACGTCGAGCGACCCGACCAACGCCAACGGCTGGTCCTCGGCACAGACGCTCTCCACCGCCAGCCTCCCCGACGCCCCGTACGGCGTGATCGACCAGACCCTCATCGGCGACGACCAGAACATGTACCTGTTCTTCGCGGGGGACAACGGCAAGATCTACCGGTCGAGCATGCCGCTTGGGAACTTCCCGGGCAGCTTCGGCTCGAGCTACACGACGGTCATGACCGACTCGACGAACAACCTGTTCGAGGGCGTCGAGGTCTACAAGGTGCAGGGCCAGAACCAGTACCTCATGATCGTCGAGGCGATCGGAAGCCAGGGGCAACGCTACTTCCGGTCGTTCACGTCCAGCAGCCTGGGCGGCTCGTGGACCCCGCAGGCCGCCAGCGAGAGCAACCCCTTCGCCGGCAGGGCCAACAGCGGCGCGACGTGGACCAACGACATCAGCCACGGTGACCTGGTCCGCACCAACCCCGACCAGACCAAGACCGTCGACGCCTGCAACCTGCAGTTGCTGTACCAGGGCAAGGACCCCAACGCGAGCGGCGACTACAACCGGCTGCCGTGGCGGCCGGGTGTGCTGACCCTCCAGCGCTAGTTCGCGGAGAACCGGGGCGTGCCCGGCACCGTGCGGTGCCGGGCACGCTTGTCCGATTCAGCCGGGTAGGTCCTCGGCGAGCAGGTCCATCAGCAGGGCGTCGTGCCAGCGGCCGTCCTCGCCCCGCTCGTAGCGGCGCATGATGCCCACGGGACGGAAACCGACCTTCGCGTACGCCCGGATCGCGGCGCTGTTCGCCGCCGCCGGGTCGATGGTGAACCGGTGGTGGCCGTACTCGTCGATCAGGTGCCGGGCCAGGGTGCGGATCGCGTCGACGCCCAGCCCGGCGCCGCGCACCGCCGGGTCGAGGAAGACGTCCATGCTGGCGTGCCGGTAGTCCGGGTCCGGTTCGGCGTGCCACTGGATCGCGCCGATCACCCGGCCGTCGTGCTCGATGGCGTACAGGTGCAGGTCGCCGTCGCCGAGGTCGGCGCGGACGGAGTCGGCCAGGTCGTCGTCGCCACGCCACCAGCGGCGCACCTCGGGCGTGGCCCGGATGTCGGCCAACGCGGCGACGTCCGTCTCCTCGGCGGGGCGCAGCGTCACCACCCGGCCCGACAACGTGCTCACGAGCCGCTCCCCAGCGTCGCGCTGGTGTCCCAGCGCAGGACGTGCGTGTCGGTGTGGTCCTTGCGGATCGTGATCGCGGCCTCGTACCGCAACCGCGCCACACCGTCGACGACCACGTCGAGCTGCTGCCGTGCCGCCGCCGGTTCGCGGATCTCCACCTGGTGCGCGCCGACCGGCAGCGGATAGAACCAGCTCGACCAACTGGCCCGCGCGGGCGCACCGTCGATCAGCAGCACCGGCGGGGGGATCCAGATGTCCCAGTTGGGACGGTCGTCGACGAGCACGTCGCCACGGTACAGCTGGACCTGGCTGGTGAAGAAGAAGGTGAGCAGGACTCCGGCCTGCCCGCCCGGCGGCGTCGGCGGATCGGTGTCCGCTCCGACGAAGAGCGCCGCCGCGCTCACCGACGCCGCCTCGTGCCGCGCCGGAACACCAGGATGCCGACGACGATGCCCAGCACCGGCGGGACCAGCAGCAGCGCGGTCGGGGCATCGTCCACCAGCAGGAACGGCAGGAACCCCAGGTACGCGGCACCCAGGCCGAGGACCAGGCTGAACGTCAACGCGGCGGCGATCGGCATCCGCCCGCCGGGTCGCTGCTCGCCGCGCCCCAACGCACCGGCGCCGAACGCCTCGTAGGAGGCGGCGTACTCCAGTGGCACGACCTCTCCCTCGCCCACGGTGACAAGTGCGCTGCGCTGCGGTGACACGTACTGCACCTCGACCAGTCGCTCGCCGACCGGCACCACGATGAGGGCGCGGCCGAAGCCGTAGGTCGCCGGCCGGCCGTCCACACCCACCATCGGGGCGAGCGTGAACCGCGCCGACTGCGGGGGGCACCAGGTGTGCACGGCGATCCCGCCGTGCCCCGGCGGCAGCTGTGGTGGCGAGCCGGTCGGGTCGTACCGCTCGATCTGGTACGCGCCCTGCGGGTGGGTGAGGTCACCGCCCGAGGGGTCATCGACCTGGGTCAAGGTATTGCTCCGTCCGGGAGTCGGAGAGCTCGGCGTCGTCGCCGAAGTAGTCGGTCGCCCGTTTG
Organism: Micromonospora sp. DT231; assembly: GCF_049847025.1. Taxonomy (NCBI): domain Bacteria; kingdom Bacillati; phylum Actinomycetota; class Actinomycetes; order Micromonosporales; family Micromonosporaceae; genus Micromonospora; species Micromonospora sp. DT231. The sequence continues at coordinate 97,155 of NZ_JBNCNO010000008.1, forward strand.
CCCTCGTTGGCGGCCGTCGCCGCGAGCTTGTCGGCCGGGCCCAGCCAGGTCCGGAAGTCCTTCGCCGAGTCGACGAGCACCGCCGACGAACCGCGCCAACCCGACGCGAACGTGCCGTTGGCCCCCCGAAGCTGGAACGACGCCTTGACCGAGGCCATCGTCCTCGGGTGCATCCTGGTGAGGACGGTGCGCAGCCGCTGGAGCAACGCGACGACCTTGCTGATGAACGTGGTCGCCCGGGTGGTGACCACCGCGCCCTGCACGGTCGTGGCCGCTCCCGCCGCGGCGGTGGACGCACCCATCGTCGGCACCGCGCTTGCCAACGCCGCCGTCCAGGTGAAGACCATCCACTCCACGAAGGTGGCGATCAGACCGAGCACGAAACCCTGCGCCACCTCCATCAGCAGCTTCGCCGCGTTCAGCGTCATCACCAGTTTTCGGGCGTCGTTGCCGAGACCGGCCACCCCCTGGGCGAACTCGTCCATCCGCTGGCGCGCGGCGTCGGCGGCCAGCCCCTGCCAGCCCACCAGCCCCTCCTGGACCGCCGCACGGATCTCCGCGGCCAGCGGGTCGAGCGCGTTGCCGACCCGCTCCCACTTGGCGATCTCCCCCTCCATCCGCTCGGCATTGCCGGTGACCAGCCCGAGCAGGTCCTCCAGCGGCTGCACCACGTCCACCAGAAACGTGAGCCCGGCGGAGATCAGGAAGTTGAGCGGGTCCACCGCGTAGGCGAAGACGTTGACACCCAGGTCGCCGACGCTGCCGGCGATGTTGAACAGCTCCGACCAGTCGCCGTCGCCGCCGGCCCACTTGGCGCCCGCCGAGACGGCCTGCGGGATTCCGGAGAGCCCCGGCACGTCCTTGACCGGGTCGAAACGGAGCACGTCGTAACCGCCGACGTCCACCGACCCGGCCCCGCCGTACCCGTCCCAGGTGGTGTCCGCGCCGACCGGGCCGGTCGCCCACTCCTGCCGGGTGACGTCGTTCGTGACGTCGCTGTCGGTGAGGTCGCGCTCGTCGCTCATTCGGGGTGGCCCTCGGCCAGCCGCTGATGCAACCTGCGCATCCGCTCGTCGATGTCCTGCTCGGTGCGCCGGTACGCCTCGGCGGTGCAGTCCAACGCCTCGACCCGGTCGGTGAGCGCCTCCCCCATCAGACCCAGGTGCTCGTAGAACTCACCGGCGAAGCGCCAGTACAGCGCGGCGAACGGCGCCCCCAGGGCACCCCAGATGTACCACTCGGGGTTGGCGTCCTCGGCCAGGTCGGCGATCGCCGCCGCCCGCTGCTGGATGTCCGCCAGGCGCGTCCGGCAGGTCAGGATCTCGTCCACGTTCGCTTCGAAGTCAGCCACCTCGGCCCTCCTCGTCGTCGGTGTCGGACGGTCGATAGGCGGCCACCAACGACACCAGGTCCAGGCGGGGGCCGGCAACACGCTGGACCCGCTCGGCGAGCAGCGCGGCGGCGTCCGCGGTGGCCCGGCGGACGGTGTCGAGCACCAGCGCCGCCAGGTGGGTCGGGTCCAGGCGGGGCGCGGCGTCCGCCAGCTCGACCCGCCGCAGCTCGCCCGTGGCGCCCACCTCGGCGACGACCCCGCCCTGGGTCGCGTGGGCGGTGGCGGTCAGGTCGGCCACGTCGGCCCGCGTCGTCGCCCAGGCGTCAAGTTGCCGTCGCGCCTCGTCGCGCAGACGGCGTACGAGCGGGTCGGTCTCGTCGTCGGCGGTATCGTCGGCCGGGGGTGGGGGCGGCTCGGGCAGCGCGGTGGCGAGGGGGTCGGGCAGGTCGGCGCGGCCGGGCACCAACTCGCGGGCCCGTTCGGTGAGCAACTCGTCGGCCCGCTCGGTGGCAGCGCGCACGGTGGCGACCAGCAGCGCGCCGAGGGCTCGGCCGTCGTGGTGTCGGATCCGGCGGGTCAGCGTGAGGTCGAGCAGGGCGTTGCGCGGCCCGGCCGTCACCACCACCGCACCGTCCGGCGACTCGACGGTCGCGGTGGTCTCCCCGACCGCGACGCGCAGCTCGGCCGCCGTGCTCAGGATTCGCCGCTCCCGGGCGGCGCGGTCAGCGTCCACCTTGGTCCCCCCGCGGGTTGTCGCCCCAGCCGTGGGTCGGAACCTACCACCGCACCCGGCGTCGGCGGGGTCCCCGCCGACGCCGCTGGTGGGTCAGGTGGAGTGGATCAGCCCCGGATCTCGCCGTGCTCGACGCAGACCGCCGACCAGCCGACCGGCAGCACCTGCACCTTCATCCGGCGGCGGCACCTGTGGCAGAACCGGGGCGGCTCCAACTGGCGGGCCGAGGCGCAGCCCGGATGGGCGGCGGTCGCCGACTCACCGCACCTGTCGCACCACACCTCGGTCGTCGTCATCGTCGTCACAGCGTGGCGGAGAGGGCCTTGACCGGCATCTTCAGCTCGTCCAGCAGGTCGAGGTCCGCGGTCGCCGGGCGACCCAGCGTGGTCAGGTAGTTGCCGACGATCACCGCGTTGATGCCACCGAGCAGACCGTCCCGGGTGCCCAGGTCACCGAGGGTGATCTCCCGACCACCCGCGTACCGGAGGATGGTGCGGGGCATGGCCAGCCGGAACGCGGCGATGGCCCGCAGCGCGTCCTTGCCCTCCACCACCGGACGGTCGCCCAGCGGCGTGCCCGGTCGGGGGTTGAGGAAGTTGAGCGGCACCTCGTGCGGGTTCAGCTCGGCGAGCTGCGCGGCGAACTCGGCCCGCTGCTCGACGGTCTCGCCGAGGCCGAGGATGCCACCGCAGCACACCTCCATGCCGGAGTCGCGCACCATCCGCAGCGTCTCCCAGCGCTCCTCCCAGGAGTGCGTGGTGACCACGTTGGGGAAGTACGACCGGCAGGTCTCCAGGTTGTGGTTGTAGCGGTGCACACCCATGTCGACGAGGTCGTCGACCTGCTCCTGGGTGAGCATGCCCAGCGACGCGGCGACCTGGATCTCGACCTCGGCCTTGATCGCGGCGACGCCCTCGCGCATCTGCTTCATCAGGCGGGCGTCCGGGCCGCGCACCGCGGCGACGATGCAGAACTCCGTCGCCCCGGTCTTGGCGGTCTGCTTCGCCGCCTCGACAAGCGACGGGATGTCCAGCCAGACCGACCGCACCGGGGAGGTGAACAGGCCCGACTGGGAGCAGAAGTGGCAGTCCTCCGGGCAGCCGCCGGTCTTCAGCGAGACGATGCCCTCGACCTCGACCTCGGGACCGCACCAGCGCATCCGCACGTCGTGGGCGAGTTGCAGGGCGGCGGGCAGGTGCTCGTCGGGCAGGTTCAGCACCGCGAGGATGCCGGCCTGGTCGAGGCCGACACCGTCACCCAGCACCTGGGTCCGGGCCTGGTCGAGGATCTCTGGCATGGCTCGTACCCTACAAGGCCCCCCGTCAGCCGGAATGGCCTGGCAGCCCGGTGGGCGCTCGCGTCGAGTGGAACCGTCGGGCTGACGGTGGCGGGTGGTAATTTCGCCCGGCGGGTGTCGGGCTGACCGGCGCGGACGGCGGCGAAGGGGTGACGGTGGCGGACTGGCTGGCGGCGCTCGACCGGCGCGCGCAGTTGCGGGCGAAGGCCGGGCTGACCCGGCGACTGCACCCGCGACCCGCCGGCGACGGGGTGACCGACCTGGCCGGCAACGACTACCTCGGCCTGGCCACCCACCCGGAGGTCACCGCCGCGGCCGTGGCGGCGCTGTCGGCGTACGGGCTGGGGGCCACCGGGTCGCGCCTCGTGCGGGGTTCCACCGACGCGCACCAGGCGCTGGAGGACGAGCTGGCGCAGTGGCTGGGCACCGATCGCGCACTGGTCTTCTCCTCCGGCTACCTGGCCAACCTCGGCGCGCTGCGGGCGCTCGTCCAACCTCGGACGCTGCTCGTCTCCGACGCGCACAACCACGCGTCCCTGATCGACGGCTGCCGGATCTCCGGTGCTGAGACGGTGGTCACCCCGCACGCTGACGTGGACGCCGTGGCCGCCGCGCTCGCGGCCGCTCCGGGCCGCCCGGCGGTGGTGGTGACCGAGTCGATCTTCTCGGTCGACGGTGACCTCGCGCCGCTGGCCCGGTTGCACGCGGTGGCCCGCCGGCACGGCGCGCTCCTGCTGATCGACGACGCGCACGCACTCGGCGTGACAGGTCCGGCCGGCGCGGGTGCGGTGGCCGCCGCGGGGCTGGCGGGTGAGCCGGACGTGGTGATCACCGCCACCCTGTCCAAGGCGCTCGGTGGCGCCGGCGGTGTGGTCGCGGGCCCGGCCGAGTTCGTCAGGCATCTGGTCGAGACCGGGCGTACGTTCATCTTCGACACGGCGCTGCCACCGGCGGTCGCCGCCGGCGTGCACGCCGCGCTGCGGCTGGCCCGGGCCGGTGACGACGGGCGCGCGGAGCTGTCCGACCGGGTGCGGGTGGCGGTCGGTCGACTGCGCGCGGCCGGGCTGACCGTCTCCGCGCCGGACGCGGCGGTGATCTCGGTGACCGCCCCCGGGCCGGAGGCGGCGACCGCCTGGGCCGCCGACTGCCGGGATCGGGGTGTCGCGGTGGGGTGCTTCCGGCCACCGTCCACCCCGGACAGCCGTTCCCGTCTGCGCCTCACGGTCAGTGCCGGGGTGCCCCGGGCGGATTTCGAGCGGGCCCTGGAGGTCATCGTGGAGTGTGCCCCGCAGTCGCGAGCAGAGGTGACGCCGTGAGCGCGAGGAGTGAGCCGGGTTTGCGAGCCCCGCAGTCGCGAGCAGAGGTGGCGCCGTGAGCGGGTGGGAGGGGTCGGTCCTGGTCACCGGGACCGACACCGAGGTCGGTAAGACGGTGGCGACGGCGGCGATCGCGGCGGCGGCGCAGGCCGCCGGGCTGCGGGTGGCGGTGGTCAAGCCGGCCCAGACGGGTACGGCCGGCGGTGAGCCGGGCGACGTGGACGCGGTGAACCGGCTGGCCGCCCCGTTGACCGGCCGCACCCTGGCCAGCTATCCCGATCCGCTCGCCCCGCTGGCGGCCGCCCGGGTGGCCGACCTGCCGCCGTTGGAGCTGTACGAGGCGGTGGACGCGGTCCGTGCGGAGGCGGACACACACGACCTGGTGTTGATCGAGGGCGCGGGTGGGTTGCTGGTTCCGATGGGGCTGCGTCCGTCGGGGGAGCCGTGGACGATGGCGGACCTGGCGGTGTCGCTCGGCGCGCCGGCGGTGGTGGTGGCCCGCGCCGGGTTGGGCACGCTCAACCACACCGCGCTGACCCTGGAGGCGCTCGACCGGCGGGCGGTGCCGGCCGGCGTGGTGATCGGGGCCTGGCCGAGCCGGCCGGAGCTGGTGCACTGGACCAATCTCACCGATCTGGTGCCGAATCTGCTCGGCGCGCTGCCCGACGGCGCCGGGGCGATGGACCCGGGCGTGTTCCGGCGTTCCGCGCCGGGCTGGCTCACCCCGGCCTTGCACGGTGTGCTCGACGACTGGCGGGTCTGGGCCGAGGAGAGCGGCTGACCACCTGACTTTCGTCGGTGTTCGCGCAGGTCGAGCGTAGGTAGCCTGGCCGCCGTGCGGATCCTCGACTTCGCGCTGCCAGGTCCGCTGGATCGGCGGCGTCGCCTGCTGCTGGACGCGCTGCTCTGGGCTGTGGTCGCGGCCCCGGTCGGCTACGCCGGGGTCAGCCCGCCCTACCCGCGGTACGCGGTGCCGCTGCTGGTCGGCAAGTTGTCGCTGCTCGGCGCGGCCGCGGTGGCGAGTCGACGCCGACCGTTGGTCGCCCTGGTGCTTGTGGTGCTCGGGTCGGTCGTCGATGGCAATTTCGTCTTCGCCATTCCGGTCTTCAGCTATCTCACCGGGCGGCGCAGCGTCTCGGCGGGCCCGGTGGCCGGGGTGTTCGTGCTGATCGTGGCCGGCGGGACGGCGCTCAACCTGGGTCTGCTCGGCACCGGCGAGGCCACCTGGTTCCTGCTGGCCTCGGTGTTGCTTTTCGCCGCGGTGTTCCCCTGGCTGGTGGGCCGGTACCGGCGTCAGCAGCAGGAGTTGGCCGCCGCGGGTCATCGGCACGTGGAGGCGCTGATCCGCGAGGAGCGGGGTGCCGCCGAGCGGATCCGGCTGCGGGAACGGGCCCGGATCGCGGGGGAGATGCACGACTCGCTGGGTCACGACCTCAGCCTGATCGCGTTGCGCGCCGCCGCGCTCGAGGTCGCCGCCGACCTCGATCACAGGCATCGGGTCGCGGCGGGGGAGCTGCGGGCGAGCGTCTCCGCCGCCACCGAGCGACTGCACGAGATCATCGGGGTGCTGCGCGAAGAGGGTGGCGCGTCGGTGCGTCCGAGTGGGGAGACGGTCGCCGACCTGGTCGACAATGCCCGTGAGGCGGGGATGGCGGTCCGGCTGGACGCCTCCTCGGTGGTGGCGGAGCTGCCGGCGATGACCGGCCACGCGGCCCACCGGGTGGTCCGTGAGGCGCTGACGAACGCGGCCCGGTACGCGCCGGGGGCCCCGGTCGACGTGCGTCTCACCCGCGACGGTGAACGGGTCGAGGTGTGCGTGGTCAACGGTGCTCCGCCGGTGGAGCCGCTCCCCGCGCCGCCGTCGCAGGGCAGCGGGTTGCTCGCGCTCGCCGAGCGGGTCCGCCTCGCCGGCGGGACGCTCGACGCCGGACCCCGTACCGGGGGCGGGTTCGTCGTCCGGGCGGTGTTGCCGGCGACCGCGCCGCCGGTGGAGGCGATCGACAGCGACCCGGCGCCGTCCGGCGGTCGGCCCGGCCCGGTGGAGCGGCCGGTGGACGCGGCGCGGCGGCTGCACGACGCCCGCCGGCGAGTCCGGCGCAGTCTGCTGGTGGCACTCCTGGCGCCTGCCGGTTTCGCCCTGGTGCTCTCCCTCGTCTACTACCCGGTGGCGACCGCCGGGACGGTGCTGGACCGGGCCACCTTCGACAAGATGCGCGTCGGGGTGGCCAGGTCGGAACTGGAGGGTCTGCCCCGGCGGCAGTTGGAAAGCCCCGTCGGCGTCGACCGGGCCGGCTGCGAGTACTACACCGACGGCAACTTTCCCCTGGCCGAGCCGACGTGGCGGCTCTGCTTCACCGACGGCCGGTTGGCCAGCAAGGAGTGGATCGCGTAGTGGACGCCGACAGGGCCGGGGCAGCTCCGGTGCGGGTGGTGCTGGCCGACGACGAGGCGATGATCCGGGCCGGTGTCCGGGCCATCCTCGCCAGCGACCCCGGCATCGAGGTGGTCGGCGAGGCCGGCGACGGGCACGCGGCGGTGGAGTTGGTACGCGCCCACCGACCTCGGGTCGCGCTGCTGGACATCCGGATGCCGCGGCTGGACGGGTTGGCCGCCGCCGCCGAGATCCGCCGGATCGTGCCGGAGACCGCGACGATCATGCTGACCACGTTCGGCGAGGACGACCATGTGGCCCGGGCGCTCGGGCACGGCGCCAACGGGTTCCTGCTCAAGGCCGGCGACCCGCGGGAGTTGATCGCCGGTGTGCACGCCGTCGCCGAGGGCGGCGCGTACCTGTCGCCGCGGGTGGCCCGTCGGGTGCTCGAGCTGGGTGCGGGGCGGTTGGCCCGCCGGCCCGCCGCGCGGGACCGTACGGCCGGGCTGACCGAGCGGGAACGGGAGGTGCTGGCCCTGGTCGGGGCGGGGCTGTCCAACGCCGAGATCGCCCGCCGGCTGCACCTGGTGGAGGGGACCGTGAAGAGTTACCTGACGAGCATCTTCACCCGCCTGGACGTGCGGAACCGGGTGCAGGCGGCGATCCTCGCGTACGAGGCGGGGCTCGTCGACGGCTGAGCGGGGGCCGGGAAGCCCCCGCTCAGCTCGTCAGGCGTCGCGTCGGCGCAGTGCGACCCGGCCCAGCAGCAGTGCGGCGCCGGCCCAGCCGGCGAGCAGGAGCAGCCCGACCAGACTCGGGTACGGCTCGGTGTCGCCGGCCAGGAAGTGCCCGCCGGCCACGCCGGGGAGCGCGTCGGCGATCCGGTTCAACACGTCGATGTCCGGGTTCTGCAGGGACAGCGGCACGATCATCAGGGTGGCGAGGAGCACGGTGATCGTGAGCACCGCACTGCGCAGTGCCGCGCCGAGACCCAGGGCGAACACGCCGATCAGCGCCAGGTAGACCGCCACCGCCACGATGTCGCCGATCGTCTCGGCGGCCGGGGCGCTGCCCCACTCGCCGAGCACCGGCCGGGCGACCAGGGCGCCGACGCCGCCGAGCAGCAACCCGAGGGCGAAGGTGACCGCGCCGGTCACCACGGCCTTGGCCAGCAGCACGCGACCACGGGACGGGGTGCACTGCAACGTGGTCCGGATGGTGCCGCTCGTGAACTCGGCGGTGATCGCCAGCAGGCCGATTGCGAGCACCACGAACTGGGTCAGCTCGACCGAGTCGATCAGCACGCTGCCGACGGTGACGATCCCCGGGTCGTCGGCCGGGTCGTCGTTGGTGTTGGCGTTCGCCGCGTAGATGGCGAGTTGGCCGGCGCTCGCGGCCATCACCAGCAGCCCGGCCAACGCCGTCCACCAGGTGCTGCGCACCGAGGAGAGCTTGGTCCACTCGGCGGCCACCGCCCCCCGGAGGGTGGCCGGCGCACCGGCGGCCGGCGTGCTGGCGGGGCGGGTGCCCGCGTCCGTCCGGATGCTCATCGTTGCCCACCTTCGGTCGGGCCGCCGGCGTACTCGACGTTGTCGGCGGTCAGCTCCATGAACGCCTGTTCCAGGGTCGCGGCCTGCGCGGTCAGCTCGTGCAGCCGTACCCCCAGCTCGTAGGCCAGGTCACCGACCCGGTCCGCGGTGGCGCCGGTGACGGTCAGCTCGTCGCGGTCGGCCGCCACCACGCTCGCCCCGGTGGCCGTGAGGCGCTCGGCCAGGGCGGCCAGCCCGTCGGAGTGCGGGCTGCGCACCCGGACGGCGACAGTGCTGCCGGCGATCACGTCGCCGATCGGCGCGTCGGCGAGCAGTCGGCCCCGCCCGATCACCACGAGTTGGTCGGCGGTGAGCTGCATCTCGCTCATCAGGTGGCTGGAGACGAAGACGGTCCGCCCCTGGTCGGCGAGCGAGCGCGTCAGGTGTCGTACCCAGCGCACCCCGTCCGGGTCGAGGCCGTTCACCGGCTCGTCGAACATCAGCACCGGCGGGTCGCCGAGCAGCGCGCCGGCGATGCCGAGCCGCTGGCCCATGCCCAGGGAGAGGGTCCGACCCGGCTTGCCGGCGGCCCGCGCGTCCAGCCCGACGGTGTCCAGCACCTCGTCGACGCGGCGGGCGGGGATGCCGTTGCTGCGGGCCATGGCCAGCAGGTGTGCCCGGCCGGACCGGGCCGGGTGGATGGCGCGGGCGTCGAGCAGCGCGCCCACCTCGTGCAGCGGGCGGCGCAGGTCCCGGTACGCGCGCCCGCCGATGAGGGCCTGTCCGGCGGTGGGGCGGTCCAGCCCGAGGATCATCCGCATGGTGGTGGACTTGCCGGCGCCGTTGGGGCCGAGGAAGCCGGTGACCCGGCCGGGCGCGACGTCGACGGTCAGCGCGTCGACCGCGACGGTCGCCCCGAACCGTTTCGTCAACCCACGTAATGTGATCATGCGCTGACGCTAGGCGCGCGGCCCCCTGCTCCACCGCGCCCGAAGGGCAGCACCGGGCCCTGACTTTCGTCAGGTCGGTCAGCGGACGTAGTCCTCCAGCAGCGCCGGCGTGAGCCCGGCCCGGTGGATCGCCTTGAGCGCGGCGAGCAGGTCGTCCATCAGCGCCGGCCGGAAGTGCATCAGCAGCACGTCGCCGGGCCGCACCACCTTCTCCGGGGTCTGGTAGCGCACCTTCCCCTCGTGCACGGTCTCGGTCCAGTGCAGGACCGCCTTCGCGCCGCAGTCGTGCGCCGCCTTCAACGTGGTGCTGTCATGTTCGCCGAACGGTGGCCGGAACAGGGTCGGTCGCTTGCCGTACAGCGCCTCAAGCGTGTCCGCCGCCCCGCAGATCTCGTGCTTCTGACGGTCGTACGACCGGCCGGCCAGCGAGGTGTGCGTGATGGTGTGGTTCTCGACGACCCCGCCCGCCACCATGATCTGCCGGAAGTAGTCGGTGTGCTCCTCCGCCGCCGGTGAGTTGAGGAACATGGTGACCGGGATGTGCGCCCGCCAGACGAAGTCGGCCACCTCGGGCGGTCGGGCCAACCCACCGTCGTCGATGGTGATGAAGGCGACCTTCTGGTCGGTCGGCAGGCGGTGCCAGAACTGGGCCGCGCCGGTCGCGGGCAGCGGCACCGGTTGCGGTGGCGGCGCCTCGGGGAAGGTCGGCACCTGGGACACGTACCAGTCCAGACTTCCCGGTCTGGGCCGCACCGTCACCGACGGCGAAACCGAAGGTGCGGTCGACGGCGAGGCGGACGGGACCGGCTGGTGGGCCACGGTGATCTGCCGTGCGTGCGGCGTGCGCCCGGCTGTGCAGGCGCTCAGCACCAGCAGGGCCACAACTGGTACGACGGCGAGGATCCGACGTGCGGGGGTCGCTGACACGCCCGGAAACCTACCGAAGCGAGATCAGGATCCGGTGCCCCGGACCACGAAGGCGTCCGGCATCCGGAAGGTGAGATTGTCCGGGCACCAGGGCGGGCGGACGACAGTCACCCCGTCCAGCAGCGGCGCTGCCTCGGCGACCACCACTGCCGCCTCCATCCGGGCCAGCACGTCACCGACACAGCGGTGGGCGCCCGCCCCGAACGACAGGTGGCGGCGGGATCCACGCTGGCCCGGCCGGAACTCGTCGGGCGTCTCGACGACCGCCGGGTCGCGGCCGGCGCGACCCAGCCAGAGCACGAGGCTGCTGCCCGCCGGCACCGCCGTACCGCCGAGGGTGCTGTCCGCCTCCGCCACCCGCCGCCAGGTGACGATCGGCGGCTCCAGCCGCAACCCCTCCTCCACCACGTCGGCCACCGCGACCTCGCCGGTGCGCAGGCCGGCCCGCACCGCCGGCTCGCCGGCCAGCCGGTGCAGCAGCAGGGTGAGGAACTGCGAGGTGGTCTCCTGGCCGGCGACCAGCAGGAAGAAGAGCGCGCCGACCACCACGTCCGACGAGTGACCGGCCGCGCGCAACTCGCCGGCCAACCCGCCGCCGGTGGCCGCGAAGTCGCGCAGGACGCGGTGGAACCGGCCCACCTCGGCGGCGAGCGCCAGTTGCCGATCGGTGTCCAGCGGCGCCCAGAACAACTCCAGCGCGGCGCGGGCGAACTCCTTCACCGCGCCGACGGGCGCGTCCGGCAGCTCGACCAGCCGGGCCAGCACCAGCAGCGGGAGGTCGGCGGCGAGGTCCGCGTACAGGTCGACCGGCGCGCCGGTGTCGAGGCGGGCGCCGAGCCGGGCGACCCGCTCCCGGACCAGCGCGGTGAGCCAGGGCCGCTGCGCGGCGACCCGCTCGGGGCGCAACGCCGCCGCGACGATCGCCCGGATCTCCGGATGGCTGGCGCCCGAGTTGTTGGCCAGGGTCGGCGGCAGCCGGAACCGGTGCCCGGCGAGCACCCGCAGGGCGGTCACCGGCATCGGTGTCACCGCGTCCAGGGCGTTGTCCGGCGGGTAGGTGACCGGGTCGGCCAGGACCTGACGGACCAGCGCGTGCCGGGTGACGACCAGGTGGCGTACGCCGACGTGGTCGCTCACCTCGGCGACGTCCGGCCAGGGTGCCTGGACCGCGGACCCCCAGCTGGAGAACAGCACGTCGACACGCTAGCGGGCGGCTCCCGGCAGCCCGGCGCGCAACTGCCAGACGGTGGTGCGCTTCACCCGTACGCTCTCCAGCGCCTCCGGCACCGGCACGTCGTACGCGGCCAACTCGTCGAAGCGGTCGCGGGGCAGGAACGCCCGGCCGGGGTCACCGACGAGCGCCGGCGCGCCGGCCCGGGCGGCGCGGAGCAGGAACCGCAGCACCCGGCGGGCCATCGCGTCGCTGTAGAAGACGTCGCCGGCGAGCACCACCTCGGCGTCGCCCGCGTCGGAGTCGAGGATGTCGCCGAACTCGGCGTCGACGCGTACCCCGTTGGCCTCGGCGTTGAGCGCGACGGCCGCCACCGCCAACTCGTCCACCTCGACGGCCCGTACCGACGCGGCGCCGGCACGGGCGGCGGCGATGGCCACCAGGCCGGAGCCGGAGGCGAGGTCGAGCACCCGGCGGCCGGCGACCAGCTCCGGGTGGTCGGTCACGTAGCGGGCGAGGGCCTGACCGCCGGCCCAGGCGAACGCCCAGAACGGCGGCGGCCGGTCGGTGGAGAACTCGCCCTCGGTCAGCTCCCACAGCCCGATCGGCTCGTCGGCCTGGTGCAGCCGCACCTCGGGGACGAAAGGGACCGGGGCCAGCCGGGCGTGCAGCCGGACGAACGTGCTGGAGAGCTCGGACACCCGCCGATTCTCGCGCACCGGCGATCCCCGGCGGCGCGGGGAGGTGGACCGGTACGGGTGAGGGGTTCACCACTGTCGGTGAAATCACCCCTCGTCCTTGGCGTCCGGTGCGAAGACACCCCTCTGCCCGACCCGCCCGTTTCCTCCTAGCGTTTCCCGGGAGCGACGAGAAGAGGCGAGGTGGTGGTGATCGTGTGGCGGTACGCGCTGCGGGTCGGGGCGTTGGTTGCCGGCGTGACCGGGGCGGTGCTGACCCTGGCCGCACCGGCGCAGGCGGCCTTCGCCACCGAGATGAGCGGCCTGCCGGCCCGGTTCACCGCCGGGGATCAGGTGCGGACGATCTCCGCGGTGGTGTCCCAGACGGATCGGCGCGGCGGTTGCGTGAAGGTGCGCTGGTCGATGGTGCTCAGCGTGCAGGGCATCCGACTCGACCAGGTGAAGATGGACCGGGTGGAGGAGACCGGGGACTTTCCCCTGCAGATCCAGACCGAGGGTGACGTGGCCCGGCTGACCGACCGGCAGCTCGACCCGGGCACGCTCTGCCCGGGCCGCACGGTCACGGCGCGCTACCGGGTGGCCTTCGCCGAGGACGTCACCCAGGGGCGGGTCACCCTCGCCGCCGAGGCGTACGACGCCAACGCGCGCCTGCTGGCCCGGCAGACGGCCACCCGCTCGGTGCGGGGTGCGGGCGCCACCCCGACCGGTACGCCGACGCCGAGCGCCACCCCGGCGCGGCCCAGCGAGCCGGCGAGCGCGCCGGCCGAGGAGGACACGTCCGGGGTGGAGCCGGCGGGGGACTATCCGGCCGACGCCGCGCCACCGGCCGGCCGCCCGGTCTCGCGGACCGGCGGGTTCGGTGTGGTGCAGGCCGCCTTCGTGCTCGGCGGATTGTTGCTCTTCCTCGGGATGGGCCTGCTGCTGCGGCTGCGACACCTGACCCGGGCCCCGGCCGACGAGGCCGAGGACCCGCCGGTGGACCGGACCTGGGAGCGGCCGGCCCCGGCCGACCGCTGGCGGCCGGCCCGCCGCTGATCGGGGGACGTGGGGGCCGGCGGGCAGTCCGCCGGCCCCCACGGCGTCACCCCGAGAACGCCTGGAACTCGGCGATCCTGACCTGCGTCCGGGCCGGGCTGGCGGTGGCGCAGTCCGTCGTCGTGACCGGGTCGTCGTCCTGCTCGCCCGCGTACCGCGGGCCGCCTGTGCACTGGCTCGCCAGCACCTCGAGGCGGAGGTGGGTGGCGAGGGTGCTGGGCACCGCGAACGTCCGGAGGTTGATGTCCCGGCTGTACGCCCGGTACGCCCCGCCGGGGAACGCGTCGCCCGCGCTGGTGTAGATCCGCTGCCAGCGCGCCGGGTCCGCGCAGTCGGTGGTCGTCGCGTTACAGGCGGACACCGCGAACGAGCGCAGCGCGCTGAGCGCGTTCTGACTGCCGGTGTCGGCGTCGCCGGTGATCGCCGGGCGCAGCATCGCGCTGACGTTCACCCGCTTGACGGTCTGCGGGGCGTCCCCGGGCAACGCCACGGTGAGCTGCCGGCCGGCGACCCCGTCCAGGGAGGCCCAGTTCGTCGCCTCGGTGTCGTCGGCGACCCGGTCCAGGTTGACCCCGTCGCCGGTGATCGTCGCCCCGGACGCGGTGGACGCCAGGTTGCGGCGCATCCGCAGGTCCACGAACCCGTCCTGGTCGGCCTTGGCGACCACACCGAGCCGTTGGTGGCCGAAGCCGGGCGCCACGGCGAGCAGGTCGTACGAGCCGGCCACCAGCTCCACGGTGTCCGGGATCGGCGTCGCCGGGTCGGTGTCCGCGATCGGCGTGGCCCGCGCCTCGTACGCCCCGACGTACACCCGGATCGGCGCGTCGGCGCTGTCCCCGCGCGGGCGCAGGGTGAGCGTCGCGTTGCCGCCGCGCGGCGAGGCGAAGCTGGGCGTCGGGTCGGTGTCGCCGGCGCCGTTGGTGGCGGCGTCGCGGCCCATCCCGGAGCGGGCGAACTCCGCCCAGATCAGGTCCTGGTTGGCGCCGCCGAAGCGGAGCAGGTCGGCGGTGAGCATGTTGTCCCGCATGTCGAGCATGCTGACCTGGCTGGCGGCCTGGAGCAGGAACGAGTCGAAGACCAACTGCGACCAGCGCCGGTTGCCGGGACACGTGTCGGCGGCGACCTTCCCCTGTGCGCAGTCGAGCTGCCGCTGCGGAGTGCCGAGGCCGTACCGCTCGACCAGCGCGGCGCGGACCCGGAAGTTGGTGGCGCCCCAGATCTCCCCGTCGGCGTGCACGGCGGGACCGCCGGTGTTGTAGCCGATGTCGGAGTAGTTGAGCGGGCTGCGGCTGAGGTCGTAGTTGCGGATGCCGCTGACCAGGTTGCCGGTGACGTAGCCGCCGGTGACGAAGGGCGTCTCCCCGGGCGCGCGCAGCCCGTTCTGGAAGAGGTACTCGGCGGCGAGCAGGTCGCCCCACGACTCGCCCATCGCGCCGCCCTGGTGGCCGCCGATCCCGCTGTCCGGGCCGGCGATCATCCGGTTGGTGATCGCGTGGGTGTACTCGTGGCCGATCACCGTCATGTCGTAGTCGCCGTCCACACACGGCGGGTACGGGCCACCTGCCTGCGGCTGCCACAGGTACATGTTCGTGGTCGGTGGTTGCCCGTCGCGCCCGGTGCCCTGGTTGGCGTTGTTCCGGTTGCCGGTCAGCGCGCCCTGCTGGGCGCGGCCCTGCTCGGCGTCACCGCCCAGCCCGGCCGGGGTGAGGTTCACCGCCTGGAGGTTCCACGCCGACTCGGTGAAGCCCAACCGGTACGACCAGTCGTGCATCCGGTTGTGCATGGCGAAGAGGTTGGCGATCGACGCGTCCGCGTCGTTGCGCTGGGCGGAGGTGAACACCTCCGGGTTGCACTTCGCCTGGTGCCACTGGTCGGTGAACGGGTACTCGTAGCGGCGCTCCGGGCTGGCGGTGGCCGGGACGATCGGGGTGCCCGCACCCCAGGAGAGCACCGTGTTGGCCGAGTTGCCGCGCGAGGTGAAGGTGGGTGTGCCGGTGGCCGCGTCGACGTCCCAGGGTTGACCGGTGGCCGGGTCGCGGAGGGCGGCCTGGCAACCGGGTGCGGGGTCGGCGCACCAGCGGACCCGGGGGTCCTGCCCGGGGTCGAGGTCGCGGGGCGGGGTGGCCGGGAAGACCGCCCAGCTCGGGTTGTCGGAGTCGAAGTCGACGAGGTCCTCACGGACCAGGACCTGCCCGGTGCCGCCGTCCACGTAGCTGGTGAACGCGGCCGGCTGGTCGGTGTCCGCGCCGATCATGGTGACCTCGTAGGCGGCCCGTGGCCCGTCCAGCGGGGTGGGTACGGCCACCTGCCGGATGGTGTGGCTGGCCACCGCGGCGGCGGTCAGCCCGGCGTCGGCGAGCGCGGCGGCGTACGCCTGCTCGGCGGTGCGGGTGGCCGGCGCGGGCGTGCCGGTGTCGCGGGTCAGCGAGGAGCTGACCGAGAGCACCGTGCCGTTGGCGACCGCGAGGGTGACGAGACCGTCCGGGCCGGCGGGCAGGTCGCCGAAGCGTTGCCGGAGGGTGACCACGGCGCCGCTGCCGATCGGCCGGACCAGCACCCGTTCCATGCTGGCCACCGCGTCGGCGTCCAGGCCGAACAGGTCGCGGTTGGCCCGCAGGTAGGCGCGGGCGGCGGCCTCCGGGTCGGCGGGCAGCCCGGTGGCGAGCGGGGTGCGGCCGGGGCCGAGGGCCTGCGGGGTGCCGAGGCGGTTCCACCTGACGTCGGGGTCGGCGGCGCGGGCCAGGCCGCGCTGGCGGGCGTCGGGTGCCGCCGTACCGGTGCGGTTGTCGGCGTCGGCGGGCTCGTGCCCCTCGCTGAACGGTCCGGACCGGCGCTCGGCGGACGCCGCGCTGCCGGTGGGGGCCGCGGTGCTCACGCCGGTGGGGAGCAACGCGGCGACCGTGGCCGTCGTCGCCAGGACGGCGATGAGCCGGCGTCGCCGCCGGCTCATCGGGGGTGACCATTCGGGTAGTGGCACAGGACCTCCTCGTGGGAGCGGAGGGCCGGTTGTCACCGGCCGTCGATGCGCGATGACGCATGTGCATTTGTGAATATCAGTCAGTTGTGGCGGCGGCAAGGCCCGGGGCCGCCCGACCCGCCTATTGATCGAAATCAGTCGACATGCGGCGACCGGCGGCGAGCGGGCGCACGCCCACTCGCACCGCCGGAGGTGCCACCGCGCCGGGTCAGTCGCCAGGCGTCCAGTCCGGGTCGCGGCCGAAGGCGGCCAGCAGGCGGTCCTGCTCGTCGGCGTCGTCGGGCACCCGTACCCCGGTCTGGACCAGGTTGTCGCGGCGGTAGTCGTCGATCTGGCCGGCGAACCACCGGGCAGCCACGTGCACCGCGTCCGGGTCGAGCCGAGGCTGCGCGCCGATCGCCACCGCCACGTCCCAGCCGTGGACGAGGTGCTCGGCGAGGAGTTGCTGGAGGTATTCCGTGGCCGGGGTCTCGCCGGCGGAGAGGTGCACGGCGCGGTCGAGCGTGCCCGGATGGGTGGCGGCGATCTCGGCCTGCGCGGCCGTCTCCCGCGCCGCCGCGATCGGGTCGTCGCCGAGCTGGTCGCCGTCGAGTCGGTCGCCGACCTCGTCGATGGTCCGGCCGGCGAGCAGCGGGACGCTCCAGCGGCCCTCACTCACCACGTGGTTGACGAGCGTGCGGACGTCCCAGTCGGAGCAGGGTGTCGGGTCGGACCACTGGCCGGGCTCGACCTGGTCCACCCGGTCGACGAATTCGGCCAGGCTCCGGCGGTACGCCTCCAGCAGATCCATGCTGCCGATTGTTCCGGTCGGCGGGGCGGGCCGAGCCGTTTTGCCCGCCCTGGTGACGGCGACCGCGTCGGCCGCCCGGCTCAGTCCAGGTCGGTGAGGTCCAGGCCGAGCTCCCGGGCGGTGACCAGCCGGACCCACTCGCCGAACTGCCGACGGGAGATCACCCGGTCGTGCACCGCGAGTTGGACGGCCAGGCCGTCCATCACCGCGCTGATCCGCCAGGCGGCCCCGTCCGGGTCGGCGCACTGGAACGTGCCGTCGGCCACCCCGGCGGAGATCACCGCGGCCAGGTCCTGTCGCCAGCGCAGGTCGAGCCGGCGGGACACCTTCTCCAACTCGGGGGTGCGCAGCGACTCGGACCAGCCGTCGATCCACATCGACCAGGAGGTCGCCCGGCCGGCCGGCGTGTAGAGCTTGAGGATCCGGCGGAGCTTGGTCAGCGGGGGGGCCGAGGAGCGGGTCACCGCGTCCAGTCGGGCCAGATCCTGCTCGACCGCGTACGCGAAGGCCTGTGCGAGCAAGCGATCCTTCGTGGCGAAGTGGTAGAAAACAAGTGCCTGACTCACGCCGGCGGCCTGCGCCACGTCGGCCGTCCGGGTGTTGGCCAGACCGCGCTCCACGATCACGTCACAGGCGGTGCGCAGCAGGGCATCCAGGCGGATCTCGGCCGCACGTCTCGTCACGACCGTTACCGTAGCCCATCCGACTGAACACGAACAGTTACCGCTGCGGCCGGATCCGCGATGCGACAGTCGGAAGCCGGACACTTCCCTGGGGTGCCGTCAGTCGTTCCTGTGCGAGCGTTCACCGAGGTCCACCGCGAGTGGATGACGTGCGAAGTGCCTGGTCGACGGCGTGCGGCGCACTGATGGCCATCATCGTCCCCGGGCTCCCGAGTGTGACGGTCGGTGGCGGCCGGCAGTACCAGGCCAGCCCCCTAGGAAGCCCAGCGGGTGGCGGCCCCGTCTCCCGCCCGCGCTGGTCTCCGACGCAGCCCGGAAGGGTCTTCGGCGCAGCCCGGGGGGTCTTCGACGTGGCCCGGAAGGGATGGGACGCGCCGGGGTGACCCCGAGTTGGCAGTCTCTCACCGGCTCGGCTAAAGTTCTCATCCGTCACCCGGGAACGTCCGGGGGCGTGCGGACGTAGCGCAGCTGGTAGCGCATCACCTTGCCAAGGTGAGGGTCGCGGGTTCGAATCCCGTCGTCCGCTCGGAGCTGCCGCCACGCGTGACGGGGGCAACCTCGGTGGGGTGGCCGAGAGGCGAGGCAACGGCCTGCAAAGCCGTCCACGCGGGTTCAAATCCCGTCCCCACCTCGGCAACAAGCACGGGCGATTGGCGCAGTGGGAGCGCGCTTCCTTGACACGGAAGAGGTCACTGGTTCAAACCCAGTATCGCCCACAGGATATTCAGGCAGTTGAGCGCCCGTTACCGGCTTTCCGGTAACGGGCTTTCTGCTGTCCAGGCCTCATCGGCCGGCACCAGCCCTGCTGGCCGAGGCGCTCGACGACCGCACGACGCGGGACAGCGCCGATGCGGCCTCGCATGGCACGCTTCCCGCGCGACGATCCATCGACCCTGGGGCGGGGGCGGACCATGGCCGGGGCGGCTGCACCATCCGACAGCGCCGGAGCGGGTCCGGCCCGCGCGCCGACGGTGTCGATCGTCGTGCCGGTGCACAACGAGGAGGAGACCATCGGGCCGTGCCTCGACGCGGCTCTCCGGCAGACGACGCCGGCAGACGAGATCATCGTGGTGGACAACGCCTCCACGGACGCGACGCGGGCCCGGCTGGCCGGGTACGCCGACCGGGTCGTGCTGCTCACCGAACCGCGGCTGGGCGTGCTGGCCGCCCGCAACCGGGGCCTGATGGCGGCCACCGGTGACGTCATCGGCCGGATCGACGCGGACACCAGGCTGCCGCCGTACTGGGTGGAGGAGGTCCGCCGGGTCTTCGCGGACGGCACGGTCGCGGCGGTGACCGGTCCGGTGACCTACTACGACATCCGCTTTCCGGTGGCCCTCAACGCGGTGGACCTGACGCTGCGCCGGGCGTGGACGCTGCCGAGCCGGCGGCGGCTCGACTGGTTGTTCGGTGCGAACATGGCGGTCCGGGCCCGGGCCTGGCACGCCATCCGGACCGACCTCTGCGACGATCGCCGCTACCACGAGGATCTCGACCTCGGCATCCACCTGCGGCGGGCCGGCCACCGGGTGGTCTTCGCCGCCGGGCTCCGGGCCAGCACCTCGGCGCGCCGTTTCCGGAACGACCCGGCCGACTTCTGGGCGTACCTGCGGATGATCGACGCCTCCTACGCCAGCCACTCGCGGGGACGGGCCGGTAGCGCCAGCTACTGGCGGGCCTGGTTGACCAGCCGGCTGATCATGCTCTTCTACCTGCCGTTCCGGGCGCTGCACCGAACCCACCCGGCCTACCGCGCCGCCGCCCCGGCCCGGAAGAACCCGATGGCGGCGGCGCCGTCGCCCGTCGCCCTGGAAGGTGAGGATGCGGAACTCGGCCACCTGCCGGAAGCCGAGGCCGCGGTAGACCGGCTCACCGATCGGTGACGAGGTGAGGGCGGCGGTGTGGGCGCCGCGCTCGCCGGCGGCCCCCTGACCGCGCTCACCTGCGCAAAGAGGTCGATTCGACGACTGTGACAGACGAAACTTTGTCGATCGTTCCAGATTGCGGGTAGCGTTCGCCCATGGCCCGTACCCGCGAATTCGACCTCGACGCCGCGGTCGACGCCGCCATGGACGTGTTCCGGCGCAAGGGTTACGAGGGCGCCTCCATGCGCGACCTCGCCGAGGCGACCGGCCTGGGCAGTGGCTCGATCTACGCCGCCTTCGGCAGCAAGGACGGCCTCTACCTGGCGGTGCTCGACCTCTACCGGCAGCGTTACGCCGCGCCGATGGTCGAGCTGCTGCGCTCCGGCAACGACGCGCGGGCGGTCATCCGCGAGGTGTTCGTCAGCGCGGTGGACGACATCACCGGCGACGGCCGGCACCTGTCCTGCCTGATCGTCGGGGCGTCGATGGAACGGGCACACCAGGATCTGCGGGTCGCCGAGCGGCTCCGCTCCACCACCCAGTCGCTGGAGTTGGCGCTCTTCGACCTGCTCGCCGAGGCGCAGTTGCGGGGCCAGATCACATCCGACCGCAGCGCCAGCGACCTGGCCGGGTTCCTGGTGACCAGCCTGCAGGGTCTACGGGTGATGGGCGCCATCAGCCCGGACCGGGCGGCGTTGACACGGTACGCCGAGGTCGCGCTCACCTGCCTGGACTGACCACCGGGCGAGGTGGACGGCCCGGCGTGCCGGGCCGGCTGCCTCGTCGAGGCGGCCGGCCCGGGCAGCATCTGGTCCGTCGACTGTGCCGGCGGTGGAGTGTGGTCGGGTCACAGCGGCGGGGCGATGTCCCGCCGCTCCTCGACCCGCTGGTATTCCACCGGCTGCTCGGTGGTGGTGACGACCTCGCGGCGGCGGCCCCAGATCAGCGTGGTCATGATCAGGCCGAGGACGCCGGCCCCCATCAGGATCCAGCCGACCACGTCGAGGTTGATGCCGCCGACGCTCGCGTCAAGTGCGAAGGTGAGGATCGCGCCGAGCGCGATCAGGAAGATGCTGGTGCCGATACCCACGACAGCCTCCTTAAGGGGGGTGTGGTGCGCTGTCGAGCCCCTCAGTACCCCGGCGGGGACCAGCGCAACCGCGACCGGGCAGGGTGCCGTGCCAAGCGATCTTGGCATCGGGTAGAGTTCACCTGTCGCCGGCGCTTGCCGGGGACGTGCGGACGTAGCGCAGCTGGTAGCGCATCACCTTGCCAAGGTGAGGGTCGCGGGTTCGAATCCCGTCGTCCGCTCGCGATGCGCCCCACGGGGCCGCCACGGGCGATTGGCGCAGTGGGAGCGCGCTTCCTTGACACGGAAGAGGTCACTGGTTCAAACCCAGTATCGCCCACCAGCTATACAAGCGGTTCGATGACCCGTTGCCGGAAATCCGGTGACGGGTCTCGGCGTTTCTGCTCCCCGCAGGGGAGTCGGTCGACTACTCGCCGGCGCGGAGCACCTCGCTCAGCCGGTCGCGTCGCCGCAGCGCCGACTCCACGGGTACGACAGTGGCGGCCGCCGCGATCAGCGCCACGCCCAGCAGACCCAGCAGCCACCACGGCAGGACCGCCGCCGGATCGGCGGCCTGGCCGGTGAGCAGCCGCAGGTCGAGCGGGCCGAGCGTCAGGCGCGCGAGCAGGGCCCCGAGCAGTGGGCCGCACACCGCGACGACCACGACCGGCGGCAGCAGCTCACCGGCGGCGACCCAGCGAGCGTCGCGTGGCCGCAGACCGAGGGTCCGTAGCCGGGTCAGGGTCTGCCACCGCTGGGCCGCACCGGAGGCGGCGGCGAGCGCGAGGCCGAGCAACCCCAGCGCCAGCAGTACCGCGGCGGCCGTCCACGCCAGCCGGAGCAGGCCCGTGGTCAACGGAGCCGCCCGCTGCGCCCGCAGGACGTCCGTGCGCAGCACGACGTCGGCGGGGACGCCGGTGTTCGCCACGGCCCGCGCCGCGCCGGGGCCGGTCACCCAGACGGTGTTCGGAACGGCGGGCAGCCCGGCGTCGGCGAGGGCCGCGGCGTCCACGATGACGACGTCGTCGGCGCCGCCGACGGAGGGAGCGGTACCGACCACGGTGAGACCGATCGCCGGGGCGCGTTCCCGGGGTAGCTGCAGCCGCGTGCCGGTCGGCAGCTTGCCGTCGCTCGATCGGACCAGCGCGGGGACGCTCCCGGGACCGGACGCCGTGAGCCGGGCCAGCGCCGGCGCGTCGGGCAGCGGAGTGGTAGCCAGCAGGCGTTGGAACGCGGCGGCGTCCACGATGACCAGGCGTGGGGTGAGCAGCCCCGATTCGGTGGAGAGGCGTGCCGAGTCGGTCACCTGCGCGACGACGACCTGCCCCACCCCGGGTGCGGCGGCGATGCGCTCGGCGAGTGCGGGTGTGGCGGCCTCGGCGCCGACGTCGAGGCGGGCGTCCGCCCCGACGGTGCTCCACGCGCCGTCGGCCAGACCCCGGGTGACGGTCGCGCCGAGGATGAGCGCGAACGACGCGAGCGCCGTGGTGCTGACCAGCACCAGCAGCGGCAGCGCTCGCCCGGCGGTTGTGGCCGCCTGGGAGGCGCCGAACACGGCCAGCGGGCGGCGCGAGCGCAGGGCCCCTCGGAGCGCGAACCGCGCCCCGAGGGGCAGGAGCCGCAGCAGGACGAGCGCGCCGACGAGCGCGCCCAGGGCGAGGGCGCTGATCGGCAGGATCAGGTCGCCGGTCAGCTCACCGGCGTCGCCGTCGGAGGCGACGGACAGCAGCCCGCGCTGGTGCAGTGTGACGAAGGCGGCGACCGCGGCGATCAGGACGGCGGCCTCCACGGCGGCGCGGCGCAGCTGGCCGGTGGCCCGGATCCAGCGTCGGGCGGCCCGGTTGGCGGGTTGGCGTCGGTCGCGGCTGGCGCGGGCGGCGGCGAGGGTGCCGAACGCCGGCCCGGCGACGGCACCGGCCAGCACCACGGGCACGGCCCAGGTCCAGGAGACGCCCGGGGCGGCCGCGCGGGCGAGCGCGAGCCCGACGGCGGCGGCCGACAGGGACACGACCGTGGACTCGAGGACCAGTTCCGCACCGAGGTCGGGTAGCGCCGCACCGCGGTGCCGGGCGGCGCTCAGCGCCGGGGTACGGCGGCGGACCAGCAGGTCGGCGGCGAGGAGCAGGACCAGCACCGTGGCGGTCAGGACCCCGGTGAGCAGGACGGAGGCCTGTGCGGCAACCGCGCTGTTGCGGGCGCGGGCGTCGCGCAATGCCGTGTCCAGCTGCGATTCCCACTTCAGCGACTCGTCGCGGGCGATCGACGAGCCGGAGGTTGCCTTGAGCTTGACCACCTTGCCGGCGAGCGCGGCGGTGTCGTCCCAGGTGAGCGCGTCGGGAACGGGTGCGAAGTGGACGGTGCGCCGCAGTTGGTCCTCGTCGACGGCGAGCCGGGCGTCCGGTAACGACTCGCGCGACAGCAGGCCGCCGAACCGGGTGGTCCCCACGCCGTCGGCGCCGGGCACGGGGCGCAGTAGTGACGGGGCGAGTCGCCAGGCGGGGTCGGCGCTGTCCGCGGGTCGGTAGATCCCGCTGATCCGGACGTTCGGGCTGCGACCCTGGCCGTCCGTGACCGGGATGCGGTCGCCGGGCCCGAGGTGGAGTGCGGCGGAGTCCACCTCGGAGAGGCCGACCTGCACCGGCCAGGGCGGTCCGTCGTACGGGGTCTCGACGTAGTCGTCGGCGACGGCGGCGCCGGGCGGGTTGCCGGCGATCCAGGTCACGGCCGGGCCGCCGAGGTCACCGGCCAGGTAGGTGAACTGGAAGGTACGCGGCACGCTGCCGTCGGTGATGGTGAGGATCGGGCCGTTGACGACGGCGACGGGCGGGAGCAGCGCGGCGTCCAGTTCGGGTCCGAGCGCGTTCTCCGTCCGGGTGCGGAAGCTGTCGATCTCCTTGGCGAGGCGGGGCATCCGGACCCGCCCGCCGGTCGGCCCGTCGTCGCGTTCCCAGTTGGCGTGCACGAGGACGTTCGCGTCGGGTCCGGCGCGGCGGACGGTGTCCTGGACGGCGTCGTCGGCGGCGGCTCCGAGCAGCGCCGGCACGGCCCCGGCGAGGAGCGCGACGGCCGCGATGACGGCGGCGGTGAGCAGCAGCGGTCCGGCGTCGGTACGGCCACGGCCGCGGACGCTGGGCCAGTGCGGCGCCGGCCACCGGCGGGTCAGCCACCGGTTCACGGCGCCACCCGCAGGTGCGCGGCGTCGGCCCGGCGGACCTGGACGGTGACCACGACGGTGACCGCCAGCAGGCATCCGGCCAGCAGCACGGCGAGCAGTGCGGCCTCGGCCGGCCACGGCCAGTGGGGCTGGGTGGCCGGGACGGGTGCGGCGCCGGTGTCGGAGCGGACGAGCAGGGGAGCGACGACGCGGGTGGCGAGCGCGCCGACTGCCGCGCCCGCCGCGAGCAGGGGCAGCAGAACGCCGGCGTGCTGGCCGAGCAGCACGGCCCGGATGCCGCGCCGGGACATCCCCAGGCCGCGCAGCCGCGTCACCTCGACGGCGCGGACCTGTAGGTCACAGGTGACGTGCAGGACGACGCCGGCGAGCAGCAGCAGGGCCGCGGCCGGGACGAGGAGCCGCAGCGCGGCCGGCAGCCCGGCGCGCAGCGGGCCGCTGGTGAGGCGGGCGGTCTCCGCCTCGCGGGACGCGACGGTGCCCAGGTGCAGGGCGGTGGCCCGCTCGGCGGCACCGGGGTCGGCTGGGTGGCCGACCCACCAGGCGTCGACCGGGAAGGTCAGGTCGCCGGTGACGGCGCGTGCGCGCGACAGCGTGTCCACGTCCGCCAGGACGGCGACGGCGCCGGGGGCGGACGGTACGGTCGGCACGACCTCGGCGACGACGATCGGGACGGGCGTGATGCCGACCGTGACGCTGAGCTTGCTGCCGTTCTCGGCGCCGACCTCGCTGGCGAAGCGGGCGGAGACGGCGACGGGCACCGGGCCGGGGTCCGGGAAGGCGGTGGCGACGAGGGTCCGGGCCGCGTCCTCGGCGGCGCCGAGGTCGACGGTCGCGGCCATCCGCAGCGCGGTTCCCGCCGGCGTGGCGGACACCCCGACGGTCAGGTCGCTCAGCTTGCTCGGGATCGGCGGCGCGGAGGTGGCGGTCCAGTCCGATCCGTCCGTGGCCCTCTCCACCGACCCGGTGGGCGGCACGGTGAGCGTGACGGCGACGGCGACGGGTCCGCCGACCTCGTCGGTGGTGACCGGCAGGGCGACGGCGACGAGGCGCTGCCCGTCGGCCGTCGCGCAGGCGGGCAGCCGAAACTCCCGGCCGTCGAGCGCTACGGCGGGGCCGGTGCAGGACGTGCGCAGGCCGCTGGCGTCCTGCAGCAGCAGCCGGGGCGTCACGGTGAGCGGGGTGCCGCCGGTGGTGGTCCCGCTCAGGACCAGCGGGGCGCCGGTCGGGATGGCGAGGCCGGTGACCCGGGTGCGTGGTGCCAGCGTGGCGCCGACGTCCGCCCAACCGCGGTCGCCGTCCAGCCGCCCGCGCAGCAGCGCGTCGGCGCGGGTGGTGTCGACGGCGACCAGGCGCGGCGCGACGCCCGCGGTGCCGAGCCACTGACCGACCGTGGTGCCACGGTCGAGGACCGGACTCACGGTGCCCGCGGTGGCCGCGCCGACGACCGCGCCCTCACCGGCCACCGGCGCCGTGCCGAGGGTGAGAGCCAGGTCGGTGCCGACGGAGAGCGCGGCCTGGTCGCGCTGCGACTGGTGCCAGGTGTTGTCGAAGGCGAGGCCGAAGGTTCCGGCCGCGCAGGCCAGTCCGACGAGCAGCCCGGCGGCGACCGCTTGTGGCCGGCGGGCGGCCTCGGCGACCGCGAGCGGAAGCGCCAGCCCGCGGGCGCGGTACGCCAGCCGGTCGGCGCCGCGGAGGGCGGGCAGTACCACCCGGAGGGCCAGGGCGGCGCCCGCGGTGAGTAGCAGCGCCGGTGCGAGCACCCGGACCACGTCGGCGCGTGCGCTGGCGGCGGTGGGCTGCGCGTACAGCTGCCACCAGCCGGCGGCGGCGAATACCGCGAGCATCAGGTCGGCGCCGGATCGGGCCAGCAGTTCGCGGCGGGTGCGCTGGCCGCCGGCCGCCGGGACGGGCCGGATCGCCAGGACGGTGAGGACAGCGGCGAGCACCAGCGCGCCGCCGGTGACCGCGAGGACCTGGGCGCCGGCGATGGCCGGGCGGACGGTCAGGCCGGCGCCGTCCAGCGGCGGCAGGTGGGTCAGGCCGGCGTGCAGGGCCGACGAGGCCGGTATCGCGAGCGCGGCGGCGACGGCGGCGACGAGCCCGGCCTCGAGTGTCGCGGTGGCGGCGAGTTGGCGGCGGCTGGTGCCCAGGGCGGACCGCAGGGCGGTCTCGTCGGCGCGGATGCCCGTGGTGAGCCGGCCGGCGAGGACGAGCGCCGTCGCGGCCAGGACACCGCCGAGGACGGCGATGGCGAGTACGACGGCGGCGGTGACGTGCTGTTGGTCGTCGGCGGACCGCAGGGTCAGCGGGAGTTCGGAGGAGACACGTGCGAGCCGGACGCGGTCGCCGAGGGTGCCCGCCAGCCGGTCGTCGGCATCGCGGACGGCCCCGGCCGCGGTCTCCAGGTCGTGGCGGTTGGGGTGGGACAGGTCCGGGTGGGCGGTGACCTCCATCCGGTCGACGGTGGCGCCGGTGGTGACCAGGTCGGCGAGGTCGACGAGGAACGGGCCGTAGGCGTTGACCGGCTGCAGGAAGCGGCCGTCCAGGTAGCCGGTGGCGGAGCCGGCCGCGGCCAGCGGGTCGCGGTCCCAGCCGCGTCCCGGCAGCGGGCGGACCACACCGACGACGATCACGTCGATGGCCGGGACGGGCGCGTGGGCCAGCTCGGTGCCGAGGCGCACCCGGCTGCCGGGGGTGAGGCCGAGCAGGTGGGCGGTGGACTCCAGCAGCACCGCGTCGCCAGGGTGCTGTGGCCAGCGCCCGGTGAGCAGTTCGGCTCGGGTCGGCAGGTCATCCAGCCCCGACAGGTACGCCTGGGCTCCGACGCTTGTGCCCTTGACGAGCGTGGGCGGCAGTGCCCGCAGCACCGTCGACGCCCGCGCGGTTGTCGTCACCGGGAACGGCGCCAGTGCGGAGGCCACCACGGTACGGGTGTCGGTGGCGACGGACGACGTGTCCGGGCCCTCGATGGCGCCGGTGTAGACGGTCACGTCGACGGCGGCGGGGGCGGCGCGGGTCACGGCGACCTCCAGCGCCCGCTCGGCGGTGCGGGTGATCAGCAGGGTGCAGGTGCCCAGCAGGGTGGCACCGATCGTGACGACCCCGAGGAGGGCTGCCAGTAGCGGCCACTGCGCGCGGGCGCGCCGGCTGACCAGCCTCAGCATCGTCGCGTCACCCGGCGTCCGGCGCGGGCGCGTACGGCTGCCCGGCGGCCTGGTCGTCGAGGTGCCCGTCGTGGATGCGGATCACCCGGTCGGCGAGGGCCATCATCACCGCGTCGTGCGTCGACACCAGCACGGTGACGCCCTCGGATTCCACTATCCCGCGCAGCAGGGCCATCACCGAGAGGCCTGTCTCGGCGTCCAGTTGCCCGGTGGGCTCGTCGGCGAGCAGAAGCTGGGGCGAGGCGGCCAGCGCGCGGGCGATCGCCACCCGCTGCTGCTGGCCGCCGGACAGCTCGGCCGGCCGCTGCCGGGCGTGGTCGGACAGGCCGATCAGGTCCAGCAGCAACTCGACCCGCCGCTCGCGCTCGGCGGGGGCGACGCGGGCCATCCGCAGCGGGGCCGCGACGTTTTCCGCGGCCGACAGCACCGGGATCAACCCGAAGCTCTGGAAGACGTACGACACCTTCTCGCGCCGCAGCCGGGACAGGCCGTCCTCGTCGAGCGCGGTGACGTCGGTGCCGTCGACGTGGACGGTGCCGGCGTCCGGGCGGTCCAGGCCGCCGATGACGTTGAGCAGGGTGGTCTTGCCCGAGCCGGACCGGCCGACGAGCGCCACCATCGAACCGGCGGCCACGTCGAACGACACGCCGCGCAGGGCGTGTACGACGGTCGGCCCGGTGCGGAAGCGCCGCTCGACGCCGCGCACGCGCAGCAGCGGCTCGCCGCTCATTCGTCGCTCCCCGAGTCGGGGTGGATCGTGATGTGGTCGGGTTCCAGGGCCAGCCGGACCCGTCGGGTCAGCGCCAGCGCCTCGCGGAACTCGCGGGGCACCTGGACCCGCCCGGCCCGGTCCATCACGGCGTACTCCTCGGCGGTCACGTGGGTGTCACCCTCCGCGTCGGTGGTGGCGCGGCGCAGCACCTCGCTGCTGGTACGCCCGTCCCGGATCGCGACGGTCCGTTCGACCTGGCCACTGACCTCCGGATCGTGGGTCACCACGACAACCGTGACGCCGTAGCGCCGGTTGACGTCCCGCAGCACGCCGAAGACCTCCGCGGACGTGGCGGCGTCCAGCTCGCCGGTCGGCTCGTCGGCGAACAGGACCCGCGGCTGGTTGGCAAGCGCCACCGCGATCGCGACCCGCATCTGTTGCCCTCCGGAGAGTTGCCCGGGGCGGCGGTCGGCGCAGTCGGCGACACCGAGGCTGTCCAGCAGCTCGGCGGCGCGCTCCCGGCGCTCCTCCTTCGGGGTACGGGCCGCCGTCATCGGCAGGTCCACCATCTCCCGTGCGGTCAGGTAGGGGATCAGGTTGCTCGCCGTCTGCTGCCGTACGAACCCGACGGTGCGCCGCCGGTAGTCCACCCGGTCCGCGCGGGACATCGTCAGCAGGTTCCACCTGTCGACCCGGACCCGCCCGGCGGTGGGGGCGTCGATGCCGGCCAGGATGGAGAGCAGTGTCGACTTGCCGGACCCGGAGGCGCCGACGATGGCGACCAGCTCACCGCTCTCCACGGCCAGGTCCAGCCCCTGTAGCGCCTGCACCTCGATCGAACCGGTCTGGTAGATCCGTACCAGGTTCTCGCAGACGATGAGCGCGTCCCGGCCGAACTCGGGCGCCCGCGCGGATGGCTGCGGCAGGGACAGCGGTGTGCGGGGCATCCCCTTCTCCGTCCGGTTCGTGCCGACGTCGAGCCAGCCTCGGGTAGCGGTCGGGCCCACCGGTCGGGCGCGTGCTGTCACCCGGTCGGCACGCACGGTCACGCAGGCGTCGCGCGCCTCGATTGCCCGTGCTGACGCAGATTGAAGCAGATTCGCGGTAGGCGGCTTCGTCGACCATGCCCGGGCCCGTTTTTCCGGGTGCGGGACGAGGGTCCGCCGGTGCACGTCCGGCGTAGGGGTCGGTGACGAGCCGGTCCCGCGCCCAATCCGGTGGCGGTCGCCAGCGCAGGTTGCGAGACTCTGGCGTGTGCGAGAGGCGGACCGTTTCCGAGGTGCCGTGCAGGTGTGGGCGGCCGGCGGTGCGGACGCCGCGGCAGCCGCCACAGTGGCCCGTGCGGTGGCCGGCGACCTGAGCACCGTCGTGCTCGTCGAGGGCTTCAGCGATCGGTGCGCGGTGGAGACGCTGGCCGAGCGGCGGGGCCGCGACCTGGCCGGCGAGGGCGTGCTCGTCCTGCCGATCGGCGGCGCGATGAGTGTCGCCCGCTACCTGCGGCTCTTCGGCGCGCAGGGGTTGGCGGTGACCGTACGGGGGCTCTGCGACGAGGCCGAGGAGGGTTTCTTCCGGCGGGGGTTGGAGCAGGCCGGCTTCGGCGGCGACCTGACCCGCTCGGCCATGGAGGCGCTCGGCTTCCAGGTGTGCGTGACCGACCTGGAGGACGAGCTGATCCGCGCGCTCGGTAGTGCCGGTGTCGAGCGGGTCATCGACGCCGAGGGGGATCTGGCCCGGTTCCGGGTCTTCCAGAACCAGCCCGCGCAGCGCGGGCGGACGATCGAGCGGCAACTGCGCCGCTTCATGGGCACGATGAGCGGCCGCAAGGCGCGCTACGCCCGCGCGCTCGTCCGCGCCCTCGATCCGGACGCCATCCCACGACCACTGGATCGGCTGCTCGGCTGAATCCGCGCGGTCAGCGTTCCCGGACCACCGCGACCGGGCAGCCGGCGTGCTGGATCACCTGCTGGCTGACCGAGCCGAGCAGCATCCCGGCCAGTCCACCGCGACCCCGGCTGCCGACCACCACCGCCTGCGCGGACCGGCTCGCCTCGATCAGCATCG
The DNA here is from genome assembly GCF_049847025.1 of Micromonospora sp. DT231. NCBI lineage: Bacteria > Bacillati > Actinomycetota > Actinomycetes > Micromonosporales > Micromonosporaceae > Micromonospora > Micromonospora sp. DT231. The sequence goes on from NZ_JBNCNO010000008.1 coordinate 127,011, forward strand.
CCGCCGGGCTGCCCGAGATCAGGTCGACCGTCACGTTCAGCTGGGGATAGGTACGCCGCCACGGCTCCAGCGCCTGCTCCACCGCGGCCCGCTCGTCGGGCACCCCGGCCGCCCCGCCGGGGCCCGGGGTCCAGGCGTGCAGCACGCGCAACGGCACCTGCCGTCGCGCCGCCCGTTCGACCGCGAAGCCGAGCGCCACGAGCGACGGCGCCGAACCGTCCACCCCGACCGCCACCGGGTCGTCCGGTCCGCCGGCCGTCCCGTCCCGGACCACGACCACCGGGCAGTGTGCGTGGGCGGCCACCGACACGGCCGTGGACCCGGCCAGCAGGCCACCGAACCCGCCGTGGCCCCGGCTGCCGAGCACCAGCATGCCGGCCTCGGCCGAGCGTTCCTGCAACACCAGGGCGGGTGGTCCGTCGTACACCTCGCCGGTGATCGTCAGCCCGGGGTGGGCGGCGGCGGCCTCCGCCGCGGCCTTGCGGACCAGGTCCTCGACCTGCCGGCGGGCGGTCTCGTCCGGCCAGACCCCGGGCGCCACGCCCGGACCGACCCAACCGGCCACGGTGAGCCATTCGAAGACGTACGCCAGCCGCACCGGTTGGCCGCTGTGCCGAGCCTCCTCCAGCGCCCACTCCAGCGCCGTCGAGGCGTCGGTGGAGCCGTCGTAGCCGACCAGGATCTCCGCGTCGCGCACGTCGTCCTCCTCAGGGGTTCGTCGGGTCGGTTTCGCGGACCCAGCGCCACTCGGCGACCTCGGGGTCGTCCTCGCCGTAGCGGCGGGTGTAGTCGCGGGCCGCCTGCCGGGCGTCGACCATCCGCTGCCGCAGGTGCGCGGCGCGGGCGGCCAGCCCGGGTACCCGGTCGATGACGTCGATGACCAGGTGGAAGCGGTCCAGGTCGTTGAGCATCACCATGTCGAACGGGGTGGTGGTGGTGCCCTCCTCCTTGTAACCGCGGACGTGCAGGTTCTCGTGGTTGTTGCGGCGGTAGGTCAGCCGGTGGATCAACCAGGGATAACCGTGGTACGCGAAGATGACGGGCCGGTCCTGGGTGAAGATGGTGTCGAACTCGTTGTCGGTCAGACCGTGCGGGTGCTCGGTGTCCGTCTGCAGGCGCATCAGGTCGACCACGTTCACCAGTCTCACCCGCAGGTCCGGGAGGTGCTGGCGGAGCAGCTCGACGGCGGCCAACGTCTCCAGGGTGGGCACGTCCCCGCAGCAGGCCAGCACCACGTCCGGTTCGATGCCCCCGTCGTTGCTGGCCCACTCCCAGATCCCCAGGCCGCGTCGGGTGTGCTGGATCGCCTCGGTCATCGTCAACCAGTTCGGTGCCGGCTGCTTGCCGGCCACCACCACGTTTATGTAGTGCCGGCTGCGCAGGCAGTGGTCCATCGTGGCGAGCAGGGTGTTGGCGTCCGGCGGCAGGTAGACCCGGACCACCTCGGCCTTCTTGTTGACCACGTGGTCGATGAAGCCGGGGTCCTGGTGGGAGAAGCCGTTGTGGTCCTGCCGCCAGACGTGGCTGGACAGCAGGTAGTTCAACGAGGCGATCGGCTGCCGCCAGGGGATGGCCTGGGTCACCTTGAGCCACTTGGCGTGCTGGTTGAGCATCGAGTCGACGATGTGGATGAACGCCTCGTAGCTGGTGAAGACCCCGTGCCGGCCGGTCAGGAGGTAGCCCTCCAGCCAGCCCTGGCACAGGTGCTCGGAGAGCACCTCCATGACCCGGCCGTCGGGGGAGAGGTGGTCGTCGCCGGGAACGGTGGCGGCGACCCAGGCCCGGCCGGTCACCTCGAACGCCGCGCCCAACCGGTTGGAGGCGACCTCGTCCGGGCCGAACAGTCGGAACGTCTCCGGGTTGGCGCTGATGACGTCACGGATCCACGGGCCGAGCACCCCCGTCGCACCGGCCATCGGCTGGCCCGGTTCTTCGACGTCCACGCCGTAGTCGCGGAAGTCGGGCAGGGCCAGGTCGCGCAGCACCACGCCACCGTTGGTGACCGGGTTGGCGCTCATCCGCCGGTCTCCGCGCGGCGGCAGCGTCCGCAACTCGTCCACCGGGGCGCCGGTGGCGTCGAACAGCTCCTCGGGCCGGTAGCTGCGCAGCCAGCGCTCCAACTCGGCCAGGTGGGCCGGGTTGTCGCGGACCCCCGACAGCGGCACCTGGTGGGCGCGGTACGTGCCCTCCACCTGGATGCCGTCCACCTCGTTCGGGCCGGTCCAACCCTTCGGTGTCCGCAGGATGATCATCGGCCAGCGGGGACGTTCGACGGCGCCGCCGGAACGGGCCCGCCGCTGGATCTCGGCGATCTCGTCGAGCGCCCGGTCCATCGTCGCGGCGAGCGTACGGTGCACCACTGCCGGGTCGTCGCCGGCCACCACGTACGGCTGGTAGCCCGACCCGCGCATCAGGTCGAGCAGGTCGGCCTCGGGGATCCGGGCCAGCACGGTCGGGTTGGCGATCTTGTAGCCGTTGAGGTGCAGGATGGGCAGCACCGCGCCGTCGCGCGCCGGGTTGAGGAACACGTTGGAGAGCCAGCTGCCGGCAAGTGGCCCGGTTTCCGCCTCGCCGTCGCCGACCACGCAGGCCACCACGAGATCCGGGTGGTCGAACGCGGCGCCGTAGGCGTGGCTCAGCGCGTACCCCAGCTCGCCGCCCTCGTGGATCGAGCCCGGCACGTCCGCCGCCACGTGGCTGGGGATGCCGCCCGGGAAGGAGAACTGGCGGAACAGCTTGGCCATCCCGACCTCGTCGCGCGCCACGTCGTGGTAGCGCTCGGACCAGGTGCCCTCCAACCAGGTGTTGGCCACGATGGCCGGGCCGCCGTGCCCGGGGCCGGTGACCAGCATGGCGTCGAGGTCACGCGCCACGATCACCCGGTTGAGGTGGGCGTAGACGAGGTTGAGCCCGGGGCTGGTGCCCCAGTGCCCGAGCAGCCGGGGCTTGATGTCGTCGGTGGTCAGCGGCTCCCGCAGCAGCGGGTTGCCCAGCAGGTAGATCTGCCCGACGGTGAGGTAGTTCGCGGCGCGCCAGTAGGCGTCCAGCCGGCGCAGCTCGTCGTCGGTGAGGGCGTGTCGCACGTCGAGAGCGGTGTCCATCAGGCTGCCTCTCGCGGGTAGGAGTGGGGCGTTCGGCTGCGCCGCCGCGCAACCCCGGGGTTCAGGGCCGTTGGCGTCGGGGGTCCGGGCCGGTCAGCGGCGCCTCGGTCAGGCCACGGACGACGACCACCGGTGCGGGGGAGTGGTAGAGCAGGGACTGGGCGACCGCGCCCAGCATTGCTCGCCCCGGTTCGTCGCCCCGGGCGGCGACGAGCGCCAGCTGCGACGTGCGGGACGTGTCGACAAGCACCTCACCGGGATCGCCGCGCACGACGCGGCACTCGGTGGGCACCGAACCGTTGTGGCCGGCATGCCGGGCCAGCGCCTCGCCGAGCTGCTCGGCGACCGCGTCGGTGTCCTCGTCCTGCTCGACCACCCGCAGCGCGAGCAGTCGGGCGTCCCGCCGTGCCGCGCACTCCACCGCCCACTGCAGCGCGAGGTGCGAGCTGGGCGAGCCGTCCACCCCGACCAGCACCGGGCCCTGCGGTGGCGGCTCGCGGCGGACCACCAGCAGCGGGCAACCGGCCCGCGCGGCCAACTGCACGGCGAGCGTCTCGGCCGGGACGCACTGGCCGCTGCCGGCCATCCCGCTGTCGCCGACCGCCAGCAGGAAGGCCGTCTCCGAGCGTCGGATGAGGGTGGCCAGCGTGGCGCTCTCGACGATCTCGCTGCCCACGGTCAGGCCGGGTTCGGCCTGGTGGGCGAGTTGCGCGGCCCGGATGAGCAGTTCCTCGGCCCGGTCGCGGGGCGCGGCGACGCTGTCGGCGGCGAACGCCGCGTGCCAGTCGAAGGTGTGCAGTAGGTGCAGGGCACGGCCGTGCCCGGCGGCTTCCTGCGCGGCCTGTTCGACGACCGGAAGGTCGAGATCCGAGCCGAGGCCGACGAGCACCGCCGCGTCGGTGGCTGCGGCCATCGGTATCACCTCCCGGCGGCGCGCCCGGCAGGACCACGCTGTCTCTAGCCGAGGGTAGTCGGATGGTCACGGTGATGGGCCGATTGTGGTTTCTCGGCGAAGTCCGAGGAGCCGTAACGACCCGATCACCACGCCGCACGGCGAGCGCCTGGTCCGATCACTGACCCAGCCCGTACAGCACGGGTGCGCTCATCGGCGCTGGCGGATGCCCGGCATCTGGCGTCGGCGCCGCCGGCACCGCAGCTCGTGGCCGTGTCCGGTGCCGCAGGTGTGCTACGGGGTCAACTCGGCCATGGCGAGCGCCTCGTCAAGCCGGCCGGCGGCAAGGTCGTCGTGACGGATCACGAAACGGCCATCACTGCGGTAGTAGCGCTCGTTGTCTACCGGAAAGTGGGCGAGCGACACCCATTCGGTCGTCAGGCGGTGCGTCTCCTCCTCGACCCGGGAATACCATTTCGCGACTGGGATGACGATCTCGCCGGTCTTCTCGCGCCACGCGAGGGTCTGCTCCGCGATATCCTTGATCACCTCCTGGCCGGCGTACCCGCCGACAAAGGCGCTGGCGTACCCGTTGTCGGGCGGCCAGAGGTCGTTGGCCAGGGCGCAGAGCTCGTCGAGGTGCGGCAGGTCACGCTCGAGGTCACCGGCCACCTGCTGCTGGAAGGGCGACAGGTCGTCCTCGTCCTCGTCGACCTCGTCGTCCATCCCGAACCAGTCGGGGAACTCCGCGCGCAGCGTGGCACTGACGTCGTACTGCTCGCCGACCAACGCGTGGTCGGTGGATCCTGCCGCCACCTCGGTGTCGGTGCCGGCCGGCACGTGCACAACTCGCCCGAACCTTCGGTCCCCGGTGGCAGCGGCCTGCTCGTGGTTCAGGAAGAACAGCAGCGAGCCGTCTGCCGGCAGGCCGAAGCCGTCGACTGCCGGCAGCGCCGCACAGTCGACCGAGAAGACGAACGGCAGCGGATCGACCCCGTCGGACGGCCAGTCCATGTCCACCGGCAGCCGGGGCAACCCACCGAACTGCCCGACCGGAACACCGCTGGATCCTCCGCTCAACCGGATCGACAGGCGAAGGTGTTGGCTGAGTCGGCTGACCTCGTCGTCCGGGATGCCCAACGCGAGCGCTGCACGACGAAACCGTCCCTCATGATCCATAGCGCAACATGGTGCCAGGTGGGCGCGACGACCCGGCCGGCGGCACTCGGCCGGGTTCGGAGCAAGCTCCGCGAGAACGGATCAACTCCGCTGTGAACCCACAACCGGTGCCGATCGGGGGAACGTCAACCAGGGTTGACACGAGGTGCGGTGTCAACGTATGTTGACGACATGAGTCAGGCGACAGAACTCGCGGCGGCAGCCGGCAGCACCGACCCCCGGGTCGGGCTGCGCGCCGTCCGCGCACTGCGCCGGCTGCTCGAGCGGCTCGAGGTGGTCCAGGTCGACAACGCCCGTCGACAGGGCTGGTCCTGGCAGGACATCGCGGGCGCGCTCGAGGTCAGCCGGCAGGCGGTGCACAAGAAGCACGCCGGGCGACCGGCGGTCAACTCATCCTGGGAGGCGTGATGTTCGAACGGTTCACCGACCGGGCGCGCGGCGTGGTGCGCCGGGCGCTGGAGGAGGCGCGGGCCGAGGGTCAGCGGCCGGTCGGCACCGAGCACCTGCTGCTCGCCCTGCTCGACGACGACGCCGGCCTGGCCAGCCGGGTGCTCGCCGACGCCGGCGTCCGCGCCGACGACCTGCGCGAGCGCGTCCGCCGGCACACCGCCAGCGGCGGCGCCGGACTCGGCGACGCGGACGCGGCGGCCCTGCGGGAGATCGGCATCGACCTGGCCGCGATCGTCGCCCGCATCGAGGAGTCCTTCGGCCCGGACGCGCTGCGCGAGGCCGTGCCGGCGCCGCGTCGCCGGTGGAGGCGCAGGCGCTACCTCGGCGGGCCGTTCTCACCCCGGTCCAAGAAGGCGCTGGAGTTGTCCCTGCGCGAGGCGCTGCGCCTGCGTCACAAACACATCGGCACCGAGCACATCCTGCTCGGGGTGCTCCGGGAGGGGCACGGGCTGGGCGCGCTGGTGCTCACCGAGGCCGGCATCGACCTCGACGATCTGCGCCGACGGGTGGAGAGCGCGCTACGGGCGGCGGCCTGACGGGGGCGCTCGCGTTGAAACGTGTCTGTGGCACTTTCGACGCGAGACCCCCGCTGGGTCGCTGAAGGTGCCCCGGTGCTGCACACTGGCGCCCGTGGATGCTGGACAGGACAGGCGACCCTCGGGCGGCGACGGTGGGCTGCGCTCCGCCGTGGTCGTCAACCCGGTGAAGGTCGACGATCTCGACGAGCTGCGCCGTACCGTGAACGACGCCCTCAGCGCGGCGGGCTGGCCCGAGCCGCAGTGGTACGAAACGACAGTTGACGACCCGGGCCGCGGTCAGGCCGAGCAGGCCGTCAAGTCCGGCGTCGACCTGGTCTTCGCCTGCGGTGGCGACGGCACCGTGATGTCCTGCGTCAGCGCGCTCGTCGGCACCGACGTGGCCCTCGCCGTGCTGCCGCAGGGCACCGGCAACCTGCTCGCCGCCAACCTCGGTCTCTCCACCGACCTGGCCGCCGGGCTGCAGGTCGCCGTCGAACGGGGCCGGCGGCTGCTGGACGTCGGCGCCGTCGAGGACCGGTACTTCACCGTGATGGCCGGCATGGGCTTCGACGCCCAGATGCTCGACGCCACCTCCGAGACCACCAAGGCCCGCATCGGCTGGCCGGCGTACGTCATGGGCGCCGCCCGCCACCTGCGGGACCGGCCGATGCGGGTGAAGATCCGCATCGACGACCGCCCGCCGGTACGCCGCCGGGCCCGCTCGGTCCTGATCGCCAACGTCGGCCGGCTCCAGGGCGGGGTGACCCTGCTCACCGAGGCCGAGCCGGACGACGGCTGGCTCGACGTCGCCGTTCTCACCCCCCGCAACCTGCGGCACTGGCTGGCGCTCGGCTGGGCGGTGGTCCGCCGCAGCGGCCAGGTGCCGCGGATGGAGGTCCTCCGGGGCCGACGCGTGGTGGTCAGCAGCAACCGGGCCCAGCCCAGGGAACTGGACGGCGACCTCATCGCCCCGGGCCGACAGCTACGGGCGGACATCCGCACCCAGGCGCTGTGGCTCTGCGTCCCCCAACCCGAGGACGCCCCCGACCTGGCCGTCGACGCGCAGGGCGCCGGAGAGCGGGGCGAGCAGCTGATCGAGGACGCGCGCCGTGAGTAGCACCCGGATCGTGCCGGAGACCCGGCTGATGGCCGACGAGGAGCTGTCCGCCGACGACGCCTGGCACACCCTGCGCCGGCAGAACACCTGGCACCTGCTGCGCGACGCCTTCATCCGGTTCCGCTACGGCGACGGGTTCAGCCACTCCCGTGCGTTCGCCCTGCAACTCTGCCTCGCCGTGGTGCCGTTCCTGATCGCCCTCACCGGCCTGATCAGCGAGCTGGGCGTCGAGGAGGGCGGTCAGGTCGTCGCCGACACCGTCCTGGCGCTCACCCCCGGCCAGAGCGCGCAGATGGTCGGCGAGCTGCTGGGCGAGGGCGAACGTGTCGAGGACGCGGGCGAACTCGCCCTCGCCCTCGGCCTGCTCACCGGCCTGTTCGCGCTGACCACCACCATGGCCCAGATCGAACGGGGCGCCAACCGCATCTACGGCGTCGAACGGGACCGGCCCGCGCTGCGGAAGTACCTCCGCGCCGCGGTGCTGGCGATCACCGCCGGCCTGCCCGCGCTCGCCGGTTTCCTGATCCTGGTCGGTGGCGGCGCGATGGGCGACTCGGTACGCGAGCACTACGAGTGGGGTGCGCTCGCCAACGGCATCTGGGACGTGGTCCGCTTCCCCCTGAGCCTCGGCCTGACCGTCCTCGCCGTCGCCGTGCTGTTCCGGCACGCGCCACGACGCAACCAGCCCGGCCTGTCCTGGCTGTTCTTCGGCGCCGGCATCGCCACGGTCCTCTGGTGGCTGGCCAGCCTGCTGCTCGCCGCGTACGTGCGGTTCAGCGACGGCTTCGGGCAGACCTACGGCGCGTTGACCGGCATGATGGCGCTGCTGCTCTGGGCCAACCTGACCGGGATGGCGCTCTTCGGCGGGCTGTCCTTCGCCGCCCAGTTGGAGGCGCTGCGCATCGGCGCCCGGGAGCCGGCCCAACCCGACCTGTGGGAACCCGACACCGACCGTGCCGAGCTGCTCGACACCGGGGACATGACGGCGCTGTAGGGCACCGGCGTGTACGGCGAACGCGGATCGGGTAATGCGGCCCCGCCAGAGCCGAACAAGGAGGTGCGGGGTGACCGCGGTCAAGGAGATGGCGCGACGTCCGATCGGCCACTTCGCCGAGCGGAGCATCGCGGGTCTGGCGGCCGTCACCGGCGCCGGGGTGGCCTTCGGGCTGCTGTTGCTGCTCGTCCGGGTGCGGTGGAGCCCGTTGCAGGACGCCGACCACGCCGCCGCCGAGTGGTTCAACGGGCTCGTCGCCCCGCACCACGCCCTCGTCACCGTTTTGGAGGCGGTGACCGACCTGGGTGGCCGACCGATCTACATCTGGCTGGTCAGCGTCGCCGTGATCGGGCTGCTGATCCGGAAACAGCCACGGCTGGCCGTCTACCTGATCGTCACCGGGGTCGGCGGCCTGATCCTCGACCCGTCGCTGAAGACGCTCGTCGGTCGGCTCCGCCCGGTGGTGGACGTGCCGATCGCCAGCGCACCGGGCAACAGCTTCCCGAGCGGGCACGCGCTGGGCTCGATCGTCGCGTACGGGGCTCTGCTGCTGGTGTTCCTGCCGGCCATGGCACCGCGCTGGCGCAAGCCGGCGATCGTCGGCTTCAGCCTGCTGGTGGCGGTGATCGGCCTGACCCGCATCGCGTTGGGCGTGCACTACATCTCCGACGTGCTGGCCGGCTGGCTGCTCGGCGCGGCCTGGTTGGGCGTCACCGCGTACGCCTTCCGGCTGTGGCGTCGTGAGCGTGGGCGGCCGGTGCCGTCGCTGAGTGAGGGACTGGAGCCGGAGGCCGGGCACGACATCGCCGCCGCCCCGGCCGAGGAGCACGTGCTGGCGCACCCCCGCTCGGCGGTGGCCGAGCTGCTGGTCGGGTGGGTGCTCGTGTTCGGGGCGCTCTACGGCTTCGGCACGTACGTCAGCTATCACGCCAAGGGCACCGTCTTCGACACTCTCGACACCGATGTGCCGCAGTGGTTCGCCGCCCGGCACACCGACGTGTTGACCGACGTGAGCTGGTGGTGGAGCAAGTTCGGTGACACCCACGCCATCCTGATCATCTCGCTGGTGTTCTGCCCACTGGTGCTGGCGGTCTGGCGGCGTTGGCGTCCGGTGCTCTTCCTGGCGTTGGCGATGGTGGGTGAGCTGACCCTGTTCCTCGCCTCGGCTCGCGCCGTCGACCGACCGCGCCCGGCGGTGGAGAACCTCGACGGGCAGATGCCCACCTCGTCGTTCCCGTCGGGGCACATCGCGGCCACCATCTGCGTCTGGCTGGCCATCACGGTCATCGTGTTCCCGCGTACCGACAGGTGGTGGCGTTGGATCTTCGTGGCGCTGGCCGTGATCATGCCGGTCGGGGTCGCCACCTCCCGGATGTACCGGGGCATGCACCACCCGACCGACTTCATGGGCGCGATCGTGCTCTCCGCGCTCTGGATCGGGCTGCTCTACCTCGTCATCCGCCCGAACGCCGACCTGAAGGAGGGCAACCAGCCGGCCATCGAGTCGGAGGACGTGGACACCCTCGACGACGAGCTGGCGCGCGCCGGCCGAGCCGACTGAGCGCCACGTGCTGCGGTTGATGACCTGGAACATCCGTACCGGCGGTCGGGATCGCGGCGGCGCCGACCGGCTGGACCAGGTGGTCCGGGTCATCGACGAGCAGACGCCGGACGTGCTGGCCCTCCAGGAGCTGCGCGGCTTCGACCGCGACGGGCTGATGGCCACCGTGGCGGGTCGGGTGGGCATGACGCCGCACCTGGCCCGCTCCTGCGTCGGTCAGCCGGTGGCGGTGCTGGTCCGGCCGCCGTACCAGGTCGTCGAGGCGGGGACGCTGCGCCGGCCGTTCCACCACGCCGCCGCCCGCGTCGTGGTGGCGACCACCGCCGGCCCGCTCACCGTGCTCGGCGCCCACCTCTACCCGTACTCCGGTGGGCGGCGGCGGATGGAGGCCGACTGGCTGGCCCGGGCGGTGCGACGGGCCCGGGGACCGTTGACTGTCGTCACCGGCGACCTCAACTCGCTCGACCCGAGCGTCGACCACACCGAGCGGCTGGCCGGAATGCCCGCTCTCTACCGGCGGCGGCATCTGCGCCGTTTCGGTGGCGACGTGGACACCCGGGCGATCGCCCGGCTGCTCGCCGCCGACCTGGTCGATCTCTGGCCGTCGTGCAACGGCGGGGCGCCCGAGGCCGACGGCCACACCGTGCCCACAGGCTTCGGCGGAGCCGAGTTCGCCGGAATGCGGCTCGACTACCTGCTCGGCACGCGCGACGTGGCGCGGCGGACGCGGGAGTGCCGGGTGCTGCGGGGCGGAGCGGCCGACCGGGCCTCGGATCACTATCCGCTGCTCACCACACTCGACCTCGGCCCGGTCGCGACCGGCGGCTGAGGCCTGGCGCGGGCCGGTTACCGTGCCCACCGTGACCGACCGTCGGCCTGACCGCTCGCCGCTGCCCGGCCCGCCGACCGGGCACCCCGGCCCACCGTCGGCGGCGCGTCCGGCACCGTCGACCGCGGACCCGGCAGAGCCGGCCGCCGTCGCGCTCCCGCTCGTCGCGGCCGTCGCGCGCGGTGTGGCGTTGGTCGTGGTGCTGCCGGTACGCCTGCTCTGGGAGCTGATCGCGGCTGCCGGCCGGCTGACGTACCGAAGCCTGCTCAGCCCCGCCGGCCGGTTCCTGCGTCGCTGGGTGCTGTCCCCGCTGTCCTGGGCGCTGCACCGACTCCTCTGGCTCCCGCTGGTCTGGTGCGCCCGCAACCTGCTCTGGGTGCCGCTGGTGTGGCTGGGGAGGGGCCTCGGGTGGGTGGGCCGCACGCTGATCCGACGCCCGCTGATCTGGCTGGCGTACGGCATCGTCTGGGTTGTCCGCACGGTGCTCTGGACGCCGCTGGTCTGGTGCGGTGGCGTGCTGGCCGCGATGGGATCGGCAGTGGGGCGGGCGGTTCGGCGGCTGCTCTGGGCACCGCTTGTCTGGTTGGCCCGCCACGGGCTGCGTCCACCTCTCGTCGCGCTGGGACGCGCGCTGGTGTGGCTCGCCGAGCACCTGGTCGTGCGGCCGCTGCGCTGGCTGGGCCCGGCGGTCACCCCCGCGGGGCGGCTGCTGTGGCGTGGCGTCGGCGCGCTCGCCGGGGCGGTGCGCGCCGCGATCGTCGGGTCGGCCCGGGGGATCTGGTGGGTCGTCGTGAGGTTCGTCCGGCTGCTCGTCGCCGTGGTGGTCGGCGCGTGGTGGGCGGCCGGATGGGTGCTGCGGCTGCTCTACCGCCTGCTGCTGCGCCCGCTCGGGCACGGGCTGCGCTGGGTGTGGCGGCACGCCGTGCGCCCGCTGCTGCGGGGAGCCCGGTGGGTCTGGTCGGTGACTGTCGTGCCGGTCGCGCACGGCGTCCGGGCGGCCTGGCGGACCACCGTCACGCCCGCGGCCCGGTGGACCCGCCGGTCGGTGCTCGACCCGGCCCGGCTGGCCTCCCGTGAGGTGCTCAGCGTCCTGGGCCTACGCCGCTGACCGGAGCGGGCGGATCGCGGTAGCGGTCGCCGCCGAAGGCGGATGACGCTGCCGTCACAGCACCAGGTTGAGCAGGACGGTGAGCACCACCGAGGCGAGGACCGAGAAGAGGATCATCAGGAGGCAGCCGAGGCCACCGCCGAGCGGGCGGATCTCCGTGTTGCCGAAGCGCATGGCGTCACCTGTCCGAGAGCGCGGGTTGCGGGGCGAGCAGGCGGCGGCACGCGTCCGCGACCTGCGTCGGGGCGGTCGTGACCACGTTGTGCGCGACGCCGGGGACGACCACCAGGCTCGCGTCCGGCACGAGCCGGGTCGCCTCGTCGCGCCAGGGCGCCGGTACGACCGGGTCACGACCACCTGTCACGACGAGGGTCGGCGCGCTGACGCGGACGAGGTCCCGCTCGATCGGGTTGCGCACCGAGTGCGACACCGTCGCGAAGACCCGCCAGGGCCGGGCGTTCCAGACGTCGCGGACCAGGATCGGGGCCTGCAACGGCGCTTCACGCAGGCAGTCCACGAGCCACCTGCCGAACAGGCCCCGGCGCGACCGGGCGGACGGGTCACTTGTCGGCCCCGCCAGCACCAGCGCGCGTACCGCGTCCGGGTGGTTCGCGGCGAGCGCGGCGGCCACCTCCGCGCCGAACGAGTGTCCGAGCAGGCAGACCGGCGGCAGCCGGTACGCGGCCAGCCAGGCGGCCAGGTGCGCGGCGTGCCGGTGGACGTCGTACGCGCCGTCGGGGTGTTCGGTCAGCCCGAAGCCGGGCAGGTCCGGCACGTACACCGGGTGGGTGGTGGCGAGCGCGACGGCCAGCGGGGTGAGGTAGCGGTGGGAGACGGCCAGGCCGTGCACCAGCACCACGGGCGGCGCCCCGGTCCCCGGGGTCGTACTGCGCCGGGTGTGGGTGCGCAGCCCGTCGACGAGCCGCCACTCGCTCGTCAGCCCGGCGGCCGGCCGGGGCGCGGCCATGGCGAGCCGTAGCTCGGCCGGACCGAAGTGGCCGCCGGGCAGTGGCCTCACAACGCCCGCAACCGGGGCAGTAGCTGCTCCTGCGCCCAGTCCAGGAACATCGGCTGGGTCTCCCCGCCGACCTGGATGATCGCCACGTGGGTGAAGCCGGCGTCGACGAACTTGCGGAACGCCTCGACGTGCGCGTCGATGTCCGGGCCGCAGGGGACGCCCTCGGCGACGTCCTCCTCCCGGACGAACTGGGTGGCGGCGGCGAAGGACTCCGGGCCGGGAAGGTCGGCGTTCACCTTCCAACCCATGCCGAACCAGCGGAACTGGTCGTGCACGATCTTGCGGCACTCGGCCTCGTCGGGGCCGTAGCAGATGGCCACCTGCCCGTACCGGGGCTGGCCGGCGCCGCCGGCGTCGTCGTACATCTCGATGATGTGCCGGTCGGGTTCGGTGGAGATGATGCCGTTGCCGTACTCGGCGGCCAACGTCGCGGACTGCCGGCCGGACGCGGCGACGGCCATCGGCACCGGCCGTTCCGGGCGGTCCCAGACATAGGCGTCGGGCACGTCGAAGTGGTTGCCGGAGAAGGTGAGCGTCTCCCCGTTGAGCAGCGGCCGGATGATCTGCAGCGCCTCCTCGAACATCTCGTGCCGCTGCTGCACGTGTGGCCAGCCACCGACCACGTGTTCGTTCAGGTTCTCCCCGGCGCCCAGACCGAGGGTGAACCGGCCGTCCGAGAGCGCTCCGATGGTGCTGGCCTTCTGCGCGACCACGGCCGGGTGGTAGCGGCGGATCGGGCAGGTCACGAACGACATCAGCTCCGCGCGGGAGGTGGCGTGGGCGACCGCGCCGAGCACCGACCAGGCGTACGGCGAGTGGCCCTGGGAGTCCAGCCAGGGGTAGTAGTGGTCGGACATCACCAGTTGGTCGAAGCCGGCCGCCTCGGCCCGGACCGCATGGTCGACCAACTGCTTGGGACCTGCCTGTTCGCCCATCAGGGTGTAGCCGACGCTGACCATCCTGGTATCCCCTCTCACTGACCGATCGTTCCCCGGATACCCCGCTCGGCCGCCGTCAACCCTCTCGTCCGGTTCTCAGATGGCAGTGCTTGACGGATGGCCGGTGACCTGCCTACCGTCGGTCTTAACCGGTTAAGACCCGGAGGCGGCGCACATCCTGTGGTGGGGATGATCGCCCCGTGACGGCCCGCGTTCGCGTGGGCCGTTGCGGCTGTCCGGGGTGTGCGTCTGCCAACTGAACCGGTTGCGAGGGCCAATCCATCGCCCTACGCTGATGCGTGCGCGCCGGAGTCGGGCGCGGCTGCCGGGCTGCAGCCGCCTTCCCCCTGTCACGTCCCACCCCTGTCGGGCATCGGGGGTCCTCCCTGAGGAAGGCCATGAAGACTCGACTCACCGCCGCCGGCGCGGCTCTGCTCGCGTTGCTCGTCGCCGTGCTGGCGTTCGGTCAGCCGGCGCGGGCCGCGGCTGGTTTCTCCGTTGCGGGCGGCAAGCTGTACGACGCCAACGGCACCGAATTCGTTCTGCGCGGGGTGAACCACGCGCACACCTGGTACCCGCAGCAGACCAACTCCTTCGCCGACGTCAAGGCGCTCGGCGCGAACACCGTGCGGGTGGTGCTCTCCAGTGGAGACCGGTGGACCCGCAACACGAACGCCGACGTCGCCACCGTCATCTCGACGTGCAAGGCCAACCGGCTGATCTGCGTACTCGAGGTGCACGACACCACCGGGTACGGCGAGCAGAGCGGGGCCATCACCCTCGACCGGGCCGTCGACTACTGGCTCAGCCTCGCCGACGTCCTCGTCGGGCAGGAAAGATACGTCATCGTCAACATTGGCAACGAGCCGTACGGCAACCAGAACTACGGCTCGTGGGCCACCGACAACGCCAACGCGATCGCACGCCTACGCAACGGCGGGCTGACCCACACGATCATGGTGGACGCGCCGAACTGGGGTCAGGACTGGTCCTTCACCATGCGGGACAACGCCGCATCGGTATTCGCCGCCGACCCGGCCCGCAACACCGTCTTCTCCGTCCACATGTACGGGGTCTTCGACACCGCCGCCGAGATCAGCGATTATCTGGGTCGGTTCCGTGCCGCCGGGCTGCCGATCGTGGTCGGTGAGTTCGGCTTCAACCACTCCGACGGCAACCCGGACGAGGACACCATCCTCGCGTACAGCCAGGCCAACGGGATCGGCTGGTTGGGCTGGTCGTGGAGCGGTAACGGCGGAGGGGTGGAATACCTCGACCTCGCCACCAACTTCAACCCGGCCAGCCTGACCACCTGGGGTCAGCGGCTCTTCAACGGCGCCAACGGCATCCGGCAGACCGCGCGGGAGGCCAGCGTCTTCGGTGGTACCCAGCCCACGACGCCCCCGCCGACCACGCCCCCGCCGACCACGCCTCCGCCGACCACGCCTCCGCCGACCACGCCTCCGCCGACCACGCCTCCGCCCACGACGCCCCCGCCGACCACCCCGCCGCCCGTAGGCGGTTGCACGGCGTCGTACACGGTGACAAGCCAGTGGCAGGGCGGCTTCCAGGGCGAGATCCGCGTGACGGCCGGCGCGACGGCGATCGCCGGCTGGACCGCCCGGTGGACCCTCGCCAACGGCCAGAGCGTCACCCAGTCCTGGAACGCGACGGTGACCAGCAGCGGATCCACGGTGACCGCGCGCAACGTGGACTACAACGGCCGACTGGCGGCCGGTGCCAGCGTCAGCTTCGGCTTCCTCGGCGGCTGGACCGGCAGCAACCCCACGCCGGAGGTGAGCTGCACGGCAGGCTGACCGACGCCAGGTGGCCGGGCCCGCACCGGGCCCGGCCACCGCGCCGGGCTGCGGTCAGTGCTCCCCGGTCAGGTTCACGATGACCACCCCCGCGATGATCAGAGCGATGCCGGCGAGCTTGACCAGCCCGACCGACTCGCCCAGGAACACCGCGCCGATCGCCACGATCGCCGCGGTGCCCAGACCCGACCAGAGGGCGTACGCGACACCGACCGGAATCTCCTTCACGGCCTGGGCCAGCAGGAGGAACGCCAGCGCGTAGCCGGTGAGGCAACCAAGCGTCGGCCAGAGACGGCTGAACCCGGCGGTGCTCTTGATCAGGCTGGTCGCCAGAACCTCGGCGAGGATGGCGATCCCCAGCAGCACGTACGCCATACGGCTCCCTGGTGTTCGATGCTCGATGAACGCGTCGCTGCTGAGGTTAGTGCCGGCGGTGTCCGCGACCAGCCGACCAACCGGCACGACGGCCGCCCCGGTGCGGGCTGACCGGCTAGATCTTGGACACTTTCCGTTCCGCGCTAACAGTTCCGCGCTAACGGAAAGTGTCCAAGATTGCCAACTCTGGTGGCGAACCGCGCCGGGCCGCGCCGCGCCGGGCCGCGCCGCGCCGGGCCGCGCCGGGCCGGGCCGCGCCGCGCCGGGCCGTGCCGGGCTTGGTGGACGGTGGCGCCGCGCCGGGCCGCGCCGGGCCGCGCCGGGCCGTGGACCGCGCCGCGCCGGGCTTGGTGGAGGGCGCCGCGTCAGGGGAGGTCGACGGGCTCGGCGGCGAGTCGCGCTGCCCGCATCGTCAGGTACCGCTGTTCGGGCAGGCTGCTCGTGCGCGCGGCGGCGGCCCGGTAGTCGATGATCGCCTGCTCCCGGTCGCCGGCCATCTCGTGCAGGTGGGCGCGGGCGGCGGGCAGCCGGTGGTGCCCGGCCAGTCGGGGGTCGTCGAGCAGCGCGTCGAGGGCGGCGAGGCCGGCCGCCGGTCCGTGCACCATGGCGGTCGCCACGGCGCGGTTGAGCGCCACCACCGGGCTGCCGACGAGCCGTTCCAGCACCTCGTAGAGCGCCAGGATCTGCGGCCAGTCGGTCTGCGAGGTGTTCGGCGCCTCGTCGTGCAGGGCGGCGATGGCGGCCTGCACCTGGTACGGGCCGACGGGCCCACGCGGCAGCGCACGGGTGACGAGTGCGATGCCCTCGGCGATCGCTGCCGTGTCCCAGCGGCTGCGGTCCTGGTCGGCAAGTGAGATCAGCTCGCCGGAGGGCCCGGTCCGCGCCGGGCCGCGCGCCTCGGTCAGCAGCATCAACGCCAGCAGCCCTGTCGATTCGCTGTCGTCGGGCAGCAGCGTGTGCAGTGCGCGGGTCAGCCGGATCGCCTCCGCCGCGAGGTCGATCCGGCGCAGGTCCGGGCCGGCGGTGCTGGTGTGGCCCTCGGTGAAGACCAGGTACAGCACCTGCCGCACGTTGGCCAGCCGGTCGGCCCGCTCGGCCTCCGCCGGCATCCGGAACGGCAGCCCGGACGCGCGGATGCGCTGCTTGGCCCGGCTGATCCGTTGCGCCATTGTCGCCTCGGGCACCAGGAACGCGCGGGCGATCTCGGCGGTGCTCAGCCCGCCGACGGCGCGCAGGGTCAGCGCCACGGCCGACGTCGGGGCGAGCGCCGGATGGCAGCAGAGCATCAGCAGGACCAGTGTGTCGTCCCGCTCGGCGGTCAACTCCTCGTCCGCGGCCGGTGCGTGCTGCCGGTCGTCGGGGTCGCGGCGGGCGACCAGGTCCTCCCGGCGACGCCGGGCCTGCTCACCGCGGACCAGCTCGATCATCCGGCGGTAACCGACCTGGATCAGCCAGCCGCGTGGGTTCGTCGGCAACCCCTCGGTCGGCCACTGGGTGGCGGCGGCCAGCAGCGCCTCCTGCACCGCGTCCTCGGCGGTGGCGAAGTCACCGAAACGACGGGCGAGCACGCCGAGGACCTGCGGCGCCAACTCGCGCAGCAGGTCCTCGATGCGGGGGTCGGTGATCAGCCGTCACAGCTCCTGGGGTGGGGCGGACATCACCGGGTGCACCTCGATCGGCATGTTCAGCGGACGGCCGCCGGGGCCGGGTGCGGTGGAGATGTACGCGGCCAGCTCCACCGCGCGCTCCGGGCTGTCACAGTCGACGATCCAGTAGCCGGCCAGGAACTCCTTCGTCTCCGCGAACGGCCCCTCGGTGACCACCGGCGCTCCGCCCTCGCCGGCGCGGACGATCCGGGCCTGCTGCGGGCCGCCGAGGCCCTGCGCGTCGACCCACTCTCCGGCGGCGGTGAGCTTGCCGTTGACCTCGCCCATGAACGCGATGTGCGCCCGGACCTCCTGCGGGGTCCAGGTGTCGATGCTCGGGAAGTCGGTCCCGGCGGCGCTGAACTGCATCAGCAGCATGTATTTCATGATTGGCCCCTCACGCCTGCGCACCCTCGTCGGTGCTCTCACCCTGAGGTAGAAACAGGCGAAGCCCTCCTCGACACCCCGACCGAAGATTTCGGAGAATCTTGTCAGACAACGGCGTCGACCTCCAGCACCAGGCTCTGCTCCGGGTGCAGGGCCGGCAGTTGCACGCCCACCCGGGCCAGCGCCGCCCCGCTGAGGGTGACACCGTTCGCCAGCCAGGCCGGCGCGGACCGCTGGATTGTCGCCGGGGCCGGCACGTCCGCCACCTGTCGCACCCGGTAACGCCGCCCGGGGTCGAGGCCGGGCAGTCGTACCGCGCCCGGAGTCTGCGTCACCGAGGTGCTCAGCCGCGCCACCGCGTACACCGCCCGGGTGTTGTCGTGATCGACCACGCCGTGCGCCCAGACGGCCGGGTCCGGGTGGTCGACCCGGACCACCCGCCCGGCGTGCAGCAGCGGGCGTAGCCGCTTGTGCAGTGCCACCCAGGCGGCCAACTCGGTCTGGTCGGCGGCGCTGATCGAGGTGATGTCCCACTCGATGCCGTGGTGGCCGAACAGCGCGGTCGCCGCCCGGAAGCCCAGGTCGTGGACGCGGTTCGTGGTGTGTGAGCGGTGCGGGCCGATGTGCGTGCCCATCAGCTCCGGCGGCAGCAGCAACCCGGTCCAGCGCTGGACGCCGAGCCGTTCCAGGGCGTCGTTGCAGTCGCTGGCCCAGACCCGGTCGGTGCGGGCCAGGATGGCCAGGTCCACCCGGGCGCCGCCGGACGAGCAGCTCTCGATCTCCACGCCGGGATGCCGGCGGCGCACCTCGTCGAGCAGCCGGTAGACCGCGAGGGTCTGGCCGTGCACGCCGGGGCGGCCGTGGTGCCCGGCCTCGGTGAGGTCGCGGTTCTGGTCCCACTTGAGGTAGCTGATGCCGGGATGGTCGCGTAGCAGCGCGTCGAGGCGTTCCAGCAGGTAGTCGTAGGTTTCCGGGCGGCCCAGGTCGAGCGCCTGCTGGTTGCGCCACGCCGGGGGCAGCCGGCCCGGCACGGCGAGCAGCCAGTCCGGGTGCGCGCGGAACAGGTCGGAGTCCGGGTTGACCATCTCCGGCTCGACCCACAGACCGAACTCCAGGCCCCGGCCGGTCACGTGGTCGATGAGCGGTTGCAGGCCGTCGGGCCAGACGAACTCGTCGACGTACCAGTCACCGAGGCCGGCGGTGTCGTCGCGCCGGCCGCGGAACCAACCGTCGTCGAGCACGAACCGCTCCACGCCGATCTGCGCGGCCCGGTCGGCGAGGGCCCGCAGCCGGTCCAGGTCGTGGTCGAAGTAGACCGCCTCCCAGACGTTGAGGGTCACCGGTCGGGGGGAGCGCGGGTGCGCGGGTCGAGCCCGCAGGTGGGTGTGCAGCACGTCGCTGAGCCCGTCCAGCCCGGCGTCGGACCAGACCGCGTAGAGCAGGGGAGTGTCGTACGACTCGCCGGGGTCGAGCCGGATCTCGCCGGGGGCCAGCAGCTCGCCGCCGCCGAGGGTGGACTCGCCGGTGGGTCGACGCTCGGCGACTGTGACGTGGTCGCCGCTCCACGCGGTGTGCACCGCCCACACCTCGCCGTGGCCGAAGCCGAACCCGGCGGTGCCGGCCACCAGCAGCAACGTGGCGTCGTGCCCGGTCCGGCCGTGCCGGCCCTCGCGGACCCAGGCGCCGTGCGGCCACGGGTGCCGCTGCGGGGACCGTTCCCGGCACCACCGGCCGGTCAGGTCGAGCAGTTCGGTGGCGACCGCCGGCACCGGCAGCACCGGCGTCAGCTCCCGCAGCTCGTACGCCGTGTCGCCGTCGTTGCGCAGCCGGTGCCGGACGGTCAGCAGGCCGTGCGGGTCGAGCACGATCTCGCTGGTCAGGGTCAGCCCGGCGGCCGGGTCCGACGCCCGCACGGTCAGCCGCGCCGCGCCGGATCCGCCGTGCCCACCGTCGGCCGGGAGTACGCCCACCGCCTCACCGCCCGCACCCGGGTGGCCCGGGTCGGTGCCGAGGTCCCGCACGTCGAACCCGTCGAGGCGGAACGCGGTGGACCAGTCTCGTCCGTCGCGGTGCCCGGCCAGCCCCGGCCGGCCGCTCCACCCCGCGCTCGCTTCCGGCAGGAGGGACAGCGGAGGCGGCTGGTCGAAGCTGCTCGGCACGACCGGCGGCACCGTCGCCTCGGCGAGGTGGCGCAGGGCGTCGTCGTCGAGGTCGCCGACGTCGCCGCCCCAGTGCACGATCCGGGGCAGCCCCGGGCCGCGCGCGTCGAGCACCAGGCTGGTCCGCGCGCGGCGCAGGTGCAGGATTGTCATCCTTTGGAGGCTCCCAAGGTCAGGCCCCGGACGAAGTGCCGCTGGAGCATGAAGAAGATCACCAGGGTGGGGATCGCGACGAGCACACTGCCCGCCGAGACCAGGTTGTTGTCGGTGAAGAACTCGCCGCGCAGGTTGTTGAGTGAGCTGGTGACCGGGAACTTGTCCCCGGTGCGCATCAGGACGGTGGCCCAGAAGAACTCGTTGTAGATCCAGGTCACCTCCAGGGTCGCCAGCGCCGCCAGGGCCGGTCGGCACAGTGGCATGGTGACCTGCCAGTACTGCCGCCAGATGCTGGCTCCGTCGACCATCGCCGCCTCGTACAGGTCGCGGGGCAGCGCCTTCATGTAGTTGCTGAGCACGAAGACGCAGAACCCGCACTGGAAGGCCACGTTGATCAGGATCAGCCCCCAGTAGCTGTCGTAGAGCAGCTCCGAGTCGCTCATGAACTCCGGCAGCGGCACCTCGGTGAACAGCCGGAACAGCGGGATGAGCAACGCCTGCTGGGGCAGCAGGTTGGCGGCGGTGAACACCCCGAGCAGGACGATGTTGAGCTTCCAGCTGAACCTGGCGATGACGAACGCCACGCAGGAGGCGAGGAAGAGCGTGAGCAGCACCGCCGGCACGGTGATGTACACCGAGTTGAGGAAGTGTTTGCCGAACTCCGCGGTCCGCCAGGCGGTGACGTAGTTGTCGAGGGTCCAGCCGCCGAACGACACGTACCCGTTTGCGGCGGTGTAGTCGTACGAGCGCAGCGAGGTCAGCACCGCCCAGGCGATCGGGAAGAGCCAGGCCAGCGAGACGACGATGAGGAAGCCGTGCAGCAGCAGCCGTAACGGGGTCAGCGTGCGCCGACGAACCGGAGTCTCCACGCTCATTCCCGGTTCTCCCTCATCACGGTCGCCAGGTAGATGGTGATGAAGACGAGCGAGACGACAAGCATGATCGTGGCCAGTGCCGAGCCGAAGCCGATCCGGCTCGCCTCACCCACCACGTTCTGGGTGACCAGCGCGGAGATCAGCTCCAGCCCGTTGCGGCCCTTGTTGACCACCCAGACCAGGTCGAACGCGCGCAGCGACTCGATCACCGTCACCACCAGCACGATGATGTTGATGGGCCGCATCACCGGGAACACCACCCGGAAGAACGCCCGGCTCTCCGAGGCGCCGTCGACCGCCGCCGCCTCCCGCAGCGAAGGGTCGACGCCCTTCAGCCCGGCCAGGTAGAGCAGCATGATGTACCCGACGTGCCGCCACCCGGAGGCGACCAGGACCGCCCAGATGTTGACGCTCGAATCGCCGTACCAGTCGATGCTGCTGCCGAACACGGCGTTGATCAGGCCCTGGTCGCGGGAGTAGAGCAGTTGCCAGACGAAGCCGATGAGCGCCAGCGAGAGCACCACCGGCAGGTAGAGCGCGGTCTGGTAGAAGCGGCTGCCGCGCAGCTCCTTGTCGAGTAGGACGGCCAGGAACATGCCGAACGGGGTGGCGATGACGAACAGGGCGGCCAGCCAGAGCAGGTTGTGCTGGATGGCCGGCACGAACGGCGGGTAGATGTTCACCACGTCGCTGTAGTTGCGCGCGCCGACGAACTCGATCTCGTTGAGGGGGCCGATGCCGTCCCAGTTGGTGCCGGACAGCAGCACGGTGGCCGCGGCCGGCATCCAGACGAGCCCGGTGACGAGCAGCAGCGGGACGAGCACCATCAGCGTGATGACCACGCGGTCGGTGCGGGACAGGAGCCGTAGCCGCCGGCGACGACCACCCGTGGGGGTGGTCGAGGCCGGCGGCGGCACGGCGCGATCCGCTTGGATCAGGGGCAGGTCGGACACGATGTCCTTCCCCTTCCGCCGTCAGTCGGTGAAGATCGACTTCTTCTGGTTCTCGATGGACGAGGTGAGACCGTCGATGTCCTTGGGGTTCTTGATGAACTGCTGGATCGCCGGGATCATCACTGTGGACGCGAAGTCCGGTCGGGTGTCCCGGTCCAGGAACTGGGCGATCTCGGTGGCCGAGCCGACCAACTCGGCGGCCTTCTTCTGCAACGCCGTGTAGCCGCTGGTGTCCGCGCTGGTGTTGGCGACCAGGGTGGTCGGGTCGCTCTTGACCGTGATGTCCCCGGCGGTCTTGCCGCCGAAATACTCCATCAGCTTGCGGGCGTTGTCCTCGTTCTTGGGCTTGCGGGCCATCATGTAGCCGTCGATGGGTGCGTCCAGGGCCTTCGCGCCGATCGACGGGTCGATCTCGGGGAAGGTGAAGAAGTCGAGGTCGCTCTGCTCCTCGTTGCTGAACTGCTGGCCGACGAAGAGGCCGAGCAGGTACATGCCGCTCTTCTTCTGCTGCAACGACTGCGCGGCCTCCTGCCAGGTGCGGCCGAGGCTGTCCGGCTGGTGCAGGGGGAGCAGGCCGGCCCAGGTGTCGAACACCTTCTTGACCTTGTCGGAGGTCCAGGCCTCCTTGCCGGCCATCAGGTCCACGTGGAACTGGTAGCCGTTGATCCGCAGGTTGAGGATGTCGAAGGTGCCCATCGCGGGCCAGCCGTCCTTGTCGGCGAAGGCGATGGGGGTGAGGCCGTCCTTCTTCATCTGCGCGCCGAGCGCGGTGAACTGATCCAGGGTGGTCGGCACCTGGTAGCCGTGCTGTTGCCAGACCGACTTGCGGTAGAACACCGCCCAGGGGTAGTAGGACGCGGGCACGAAGTACTGCTTGCCGTCGTCGCCGGTGGAGGCCTTCTTGAAGGCGTCGGAGTAGCCGGAGATCTTGCCCCACACGTCGCTGATGTCGCTGGCCAGGCCCTTCTGGGCGAAGAAGCGCATCCGGTAGCCGGCGAACCAGGTGAAGACGTCGTCCGGCTTGCCCTGTAGGTAGTTGTTGATGTTCTCCTGGAACGTGTTGTGGTCGACGGTGTTCACCGCGACCTGCACGCCGGACGCGGTCTTGAACCCGTCGGTGACCTTGACGAGGACGTCCTTCGGCTTCGGGTCGGACTGGTTGGAGCCGAGCGACACGTCCTTGCTGGACCCGCCGGAGCCGGAGTCGTCGCCGCATCCGGCGAGGAGGCCGGTGCCGAGCAGGGCGCCCGTGCCAGCTGCTCCGGCCAGCAGGGATCGTCGGTTGATGCCGGCGACGGAGGGTGGTACGAGCCGAGCGAGGTACTCGGCCTGGGATCGGGGACGGGACATCTGTGCCTCCTGCGGATGAAGAGGTGCTACGCCAGGGCCGTCAGAGGTGGGGGTGGTGGGAGGTGCGTCGACGTGACCGACCACTGGGATCCACCGAGAATCCACATTGGTCAACACGATCGGCCAGTGGGGCCTCAAGTTACCCCTCAGTCAGGCGCTGTCAAGGGGGCAGTTCACCTTCGATAACCCAGTTGTGATACGCGGGTAACCCGGTAAACGTTGGAAAACGGATCGATGTTGGAACCTGTTGACTTCGACACCGCGCGAGGTGCACCCTCTGCTCTCATGCGGCGATGGCAGGGTGACAGCATCTATTTCGGCGGCGACTACAACCCCGAGCAGTGGCCTGAGGAGACCTGGCCCGAGGACGTCGAGTTGATGTGGCGGGCCGGGGTCAACCTGGTCTCGGTCGGCATCTTCTCCTGGGCCCTGCTGGAGCCCACCCCCGGCCGTTTCGAGTTCGGTTGGCTGGACCGGGCGCTGGACCTCCTGCACGACGGCGGGATCCAGGTCGACCTGGCCACCGCCACCGCCAGCCCGCCGCCGTGGCTGGCCCGGGCGCACCCGGAGACGCTGCCCCGACAGGCCGACGGCACGATCCTCTGGCCGGGTGGCCGCCAGGCGTACTGCCCCAGCTCGCCCATCTTCCGCGAGCGGTCGCTGGAGGTGGTGCGGGCGGTCGCCGGCCGGTACGCCGAACACCCCGCCGTGGTGATGTGGCACGTCTCCAACGAGCTGGGCTGCCACAACGCGCACTGCTACTGCGACGTCAGCGCCGAGGCGTTCCGCCGGTGGCTGCGGGAACGCTACGGCGACCTGGCCCGGCTCAACGACGCCTGGGGCACCGCGTTCTGGAGTCAGCACTACGGCGACTGGGCCGAGATCAACCCCCCGCGCACGGTGACGGCCTTCGCCAACCCCACGCAGCAGCTCGACTTCCTGCGCTTCTCCTCCGACGAGCTGCGCGCCCAACTGCGCGCCGAACGCGAGGTCCTGAAGACACTGGTCCGCCAGCCGATCACCACCAACTTCATGATCGGCATGGGCGTCAAGCACATGGACTACCAGTCCTGGGCCGACGACGTGGACCTGGTGTCCAACGACCACTACCTGACCGCCGCCGACCCGCAGGCGCACCTCGGTCTGTCGCTGGCCGCCGACCACACCCGGGGCGTCGCCGGCGGCGATCCGTGGCTGCTGATGGAGCACTCCACAAGTGCGGTCCAGTGGCAGCCCCGCAACGTGGCCAAGCTGCCCGGCCAACTGCGCCGCAACAGTCTGGCGCACGTCGCCCGCGGCGCCGACGGCGTGCTGTTCTTCCAGTGGCGGGCCTCCCGGGCCGGCGCCGAGAAGTTCCACTCCGCGCTGGTGCCGCACGCCGGGCCGGACACCAAGGTGTTCCGCGAGGTCTGCCAACTCGGCGCCGACCTCAAGGCCCTCGCCGAGGTACGCGGCAGTCGGGTGGACGCCGACGTGGCCATCCTGTTCGACTGGGAGGCGTGGTGGGGAGTCGAGCTGGATTCCCACCCCAGCGCCGACATCACCTACGACGACCGACTGAACGCCCTCTACCGGGCCCTGTGGCGGGCCGGCGTGACCGCCGACGTCGTCCACCCGTCGGCCGACCTCAGCGGCTACCGGCTTGTCGTGGTGCCAACCCTCTACCTGGTCCGGGACGCCGACGTCGCCGCACTGCACCGCCACGTCGAGGGTGGCGGCACCGCGGCGGTCACCTACTTCAGCGGCATCGTCGACTCCAACGACCACATCCGCCTCGGTGGCTACCCCGGCGCGTTCCGGGAGCTGCTCGGCGTACGGACCGAGGAGTTCTTCCCCCTGCGCGAGGGCGAGCAGGTCCGCCTCGACGACGGCAGCACCGCCGACGTGTGGACCGAGTGGCTGCACCCGGACGGCGCGGAGGTGCTCGCGTCGTACACCGACGGGCCCTTGCCGGGCGTGCCGGCGCTGACCCGGCACCGCGTCGGCGACGGCGCCGCCTGGTATGTCGGCACCAGGTTGGACGACGCGGCCACCGACCGGCTGGTCGCCCGGCTCCTCGACGAGGCCGGCGTGCGCCCGCCGGTGCCGGCGCCGCCCGGCGTGGAGGTGGTACGCCGGCGCGACGGCGAGCGCACCTGGCTGTTCGTCCTCAACCACACCGAGGCGGAGATCCGGCTCCCGGCGCGCGGCACCGATCTGTTGACCGGTGCGCGATGCTCCGGTGAGCTGATGGTGCCGGCCGGTGCGGTGGCGGTCGTCCGTGAGGATCGGACCGACGATCCGGCCTGAACCTCGGCGACGGTACGCACGAAGGAGAATCCCCAGATGCTCGCCCAACAGCGGCAGACCGCCATCCTCGATCTGATCCGCCAACGCGGCGGCGTACGGGTGAGCCACCTGGTCAGCCGGTTCGGCGTGTCCGACATGACGATCCGCCGCGACCTGGAGGCGCTGGCCGAGCGCGGCCTGGTGGACAAGGTGCACGGCGGCGCGACACTCGCCGGGCCGGGTTCGGCCGAGGAGCCCGGCTTCGCCGCGAAGTCGATCCGCCAGCAGGCGGAGAAGCGTGCGATCGCCGAGCGGGCGGCGACGATGGTGGAGCCGGGGATGGCGATCGCGCTCTCCGCCGGCACCACCACCGCCGCGCTTGCCACCCTGCTCTCCGACGTGCGGGGGCTGACCGTGGTGACCAACTCGATCCCGGTGGCCGACGCGCTCTACCAGGACCCGCGCGGCGACCAGACGGTCGTGTTGACCGGCGGCATCCGCACTCCGTCGGACGCGTTGACCGGGCCGGTGGCCGAAGCGGCGATCAGCGCACTCAACGTCGACCTGCTCTTCCTCGGCGTGCACGGGATCAGCCCGCGTACCGGATTCACCACCCCCAACCTGCTGGAGGCCGGTGTCAACAGGTGCCTGATCGGCGCCGCCCGCCGGCTCGTGGTGCTCGCCGACCACACCAAGTGGGAGACCATCGGCATCGCCACCATCGCCCCACTGGAGGCCGCCGACGTCCTCATCACCGACCGTGGGCTGCCACCCGAGGCACGCACCACGATCGGCGAACAGGTGGGCGAGCTGGTCATCGTCGAGCCCGACTAGACGTCCAACGTCGCGCGTGCCCCAACCTTGATCGACTCGGCCTCCCGAAAACCGGGGTGTCCCGGCCACCCGGACACCGCACTATCCAGAAACCCGAGTCGACCATGCGGCGGCGCGCGAGGCGTGGCTCAGAGCATGAACAGCAGCGTCTGGTGTTCCACGTCCAGGAACACCACCCGCCCGCCTGGCGACGGCGGGGTCTCGTCGTAGGCCTGGCTGTGCAGCCACCGGGGCTCGGTCGGAAGGAATGATACGAGGCTCGGCCAAACACCCGCAGGTGTGCGCGAGTGCGGCAACTCAGCCGGCTTGTCGGCAGCGAACGGCACGAACTCGAACTGCGCTGCCAACGTGCGCGCATCCTGGGGACGCAGGACGGCGACGCCCTGATGCTCCCAGTCCGTTGGGCCGGGGACCAGGGAACACGGGTTGCCCAATGCGCGCGCCTGCCAGTGAATCTCCGAATATTCACCGATGTTTGGCAGGTCCTCCGGCGGATCCCACCGGCTGACCCGGACCTTCGCCTCGTCGGCCTTCAGTGACTCCCGGCATCCACGCGTCTCGACCACGACTGTCGTGACGCATCCGATTACCACCAGCAGCCCGACCGCCGCAGCGAGCATGGCTGCCCGTGCCCGTCGCCTCGTCTTCATCGTCCACGATGGTAGAAGTCGATCTAGGGATCGTCTACGGGCGAGCAGGCTTCGTCGTGGTCGGCCCGCCGCAGACAGCGGCGGCGCCGGGCATTACGTGGCCGCCTATCGGTAGTGGGCCACCTGTGGATCCGGCGAGACTACCTTCAAGCGGGTGGTTCTCGGCCGCGCACAGCGCCCGACCGAACCGCCTGACGTCGGGGCGGCGTGCCTCGACGCCTCGGCTTGAGACATGGAGAAACACATGGCGACGTTTGTCCTCGTGCCCGGCGCCTGGAAGGGCTCCTGGGCGTTCGAGGCGGTGATTCCGCTGTTGGAGCGTGCCGGTCATGCCGTTCACGCCCTGACCCTGACCGGTCTGCGGCCGGACGACGACAAGGAGACGGTCGCGACCGCCAACCTCGACACCCACGCCGACGACGTGTTGCGGCTGCTCGATCGCGCCCACCTCACGAACGTGACCCTGGTCGGCCACAGCTACGCCGGGATGGTGATCACCGCCGCCGCGGACCGCGCCGGTGGCCGGATCTCCCGGCTGGTTCATCTCGACGCCTACGTCCCGCGCGACGGCGAGTCGTGCTGGTCGTCGACCAGCGAGCACTTCCGGGGCGTGTTCGTTGCCGGTGCCGCATCCACCGGCTACGCCGTCCACCCGCCGGGTGACGGCGACCCCCGCCGCCGTCCCCACCCTCTCGGCTCGTTCCTGCAAACGGTTCGGCTCACGGGCACGCTCGCCCAGGTCCCGCGCCGCGAGTT
The DNA here is from genome assembly GCF_049847025.1 of Micromonospora sp. DT231. Lineage (NCBI taxonomy): Bacteria > Bacillati > Actinomycetota > Actinomycetes > Micromonosporales > Micromonosporaceae > Micromonospora > Micromonospora sp. DT231. Next base: position 154,942 of record NZ_JBNCNO010000008.1, read on the forward strand.
CGTCTACTGCTCCGGATGGGAGGACCGCACGCCGTTCGCGCACCTCCGTGCCCGACTCGAAGGCGATCCCGACTGGCAGATCCACGATGTCCCGACCGGCCACGACGCCATGCACGAGGCGCCGGAGACCGTCGCTGCGGTGCTGCTCGACGAGCACGTCGCGACTGAGTCGGCGCACAGCAAACGGCAGGCTCGTGAGGCTGGGGCGGAATGACGGACCCGCCGCGCTAGGAGTCGTCGTTGGGCAGGCAGACTCCGCTGTGGTCGGCCGGCCGCGCACACCGGCGTCGATCGGGCATGATCCGGTCGCAGAAAACCCAATGTCGTACGTCCTGCGCGTCTTCGGCCGAGACGGTGGTACCGACGACGTCGACCTGTGGCATCGGTGCCAGCGACCGGGCGAGGGTACGGGCCATCTCCAGCGCTCCGGCCAGGTCCGGAACCGCCACCGGCAGGTGGATCACGTGTCGGGGCGGCGGTTCGGACGACTCGGTGAACGCCAGCACGGCGGCCCGAGGCAGCGGCACGAAGATCCCACCGGGCGGCTCGTACGGCGGGATCACGGCCGACGCCTCTCGGGCCCGGCGCCGTGCCAGGCACGCAGTGCCCGCTTCACCCGGGCGTTCTCCGCGCTGAGCAGCGCCAGATCCTGGTGCAGCACGGTCAGGTCGAGCGCGACCCGGTGCAGGAACCTCCGTACCTCTGCGGGATCGAGGCCCCGCCGGCCGAAGCCGACGGTGGCGAACTGACGGTCGCGGACGTGCCGCGGATGCAGCCGGCCGCCGTCGTAGAGCGAGCTTCTGGTCATCGTTCACCTCTCGTCGTCGTCGACGGGTGAGTCAGGGTCGCGAGGGCGCCCAATTTCGTGGTAGGTATTCGTTCAAGTCGGTTCGGAGCCGGGATTCGCACATCCCGACGCTCTAGTGGAGACCCGACGAGAGCTCGGTATGCGACTGCCACTCGCGAGGCCGTCTCTCGTCACCTTCTCGGCTGTTGGCGCAGCCGCGGTTGCCGTGTTTGCACCGGGCTTCCCCGGGGGCCGGCGATCACCCTCACCCGAAGGCCACGTTTCCAGTCGCCAAGAACTGGAGCAATGGTTCCTACGCGGGCCTCGCCAACGATTTGAGAGGTGGATCATGCCGCACAAGCCCTTCATCCGGACCCTCCGTGCCCAATGGCTGGGTCAGCAGTTACGGACTCTGCGGGAGGAGCGGGGGATGACGTTGAAGTTGGTCGCCGAGCATCTTCAACGCGACATGTCCGCGCTTGGTCGGTACGAGCGGGCGGACTGGCCGATTCGCAAGGGTGATGTGATCGCGTTGCTGGATCTCTACGGATTTCACCACGCGGCCGAACGGGCCCGCCTGCTGGCGCTTGCCGAGGAAGTTTGGCGCACCGATCGGTGGGACGAGGACTATGGCGACGTCGTGGACGCCTCCTTCATCGAATACCCCTGGCTCGAAGGTCGCGCGGAGCAGGTCTGCTGCTTCCATCTCACCCTGGTTCCAGGGTTGCTTCAGATCCGGGACTACGCCGAGGCCGTGATTCGTAACGCGGCGGAACCGGGGGTCAATGAAGCGACGATCAACCGCTGGGTCGAACTCCGGATGACCCGTCAAGAGGTCCTGCGGCGACGTCGCCCACTCACGATTTCTACTGTGATCGACGAAGCTGCGCTGCGGCGGATGGTCGGCGGCCCGGAGGTGTTGCGGCGACAACTGCACCACCTTGCGCAGGCGCAGCGGCGGGGCAACGTGGCAATCAGAGTCATGCCGCGCGGCGTGGCCCTGCACCAAGGACTGGACGGCACGTTCTGGATATTCCGTCTACCGGAGCCGTATCCTGCGGTTGCCTACGTGGAGTCTTTGGGAGGGCGACTCTACCTGGAGTCGCCGAAGGCTGAGCGCTTTGTTCGCACCTACGCTCGTCTGCTGGATTCCGCGCTCAGCGAGAGCGAGTCAACGAAATTGATCACGAGCATTGCGGAGGAGTTGTCATGAGCGAGAGCATGTCCGAGGTCGCCTGGCACATCAGCAGCAAGAGTGACAGCAACGGCGGCAGTTGTGTCGAGGCAGGGCCCGTCCTGGACGGTTCTGGTCGAGTGGCGGTACGGGACAGCAAGGATCGCGCTGCGGCAACCCTCGTCTATCCCTCCGCTGGATGGACCGCGTTCGTCCTCGGTGTCAAGGACGGCGAGTTCGGCTAGGTTCCGTCTCGTAGATCTTGGTGCTGGTCGCGATCCGATCGCACCTCAGCTGAGCCGCCAGGCTCGGAGCTTCTCGGGGTTACGCACCGCCCAGATGTGCCTGATCCGGTCGTGCGTGATCTCGAACGCGAACACGGTCGCGACGGTGCCGTCCTGCTGCGCCAACAGGCCGGGCAAGCCGTTGACCATGCACTCCACGAAAGTCGTGCGATCGCCCGCCACACGCGCGATCTCGGCGTAGGCGCGGGCGATCTGCTCCCCGCCCACGATCGGCTGCAGGTGGGTGACGGCGAGCCCGCCGCCGTCGGCGGTCGCGGTGGCGTGGGGGTCGAGCAGACTGATCAGGGCGTCGATGTCCTTGGCCTCCCACGCCGTCTTGAACTGCCTGACGATGCTGGCCTGCCCGGCACTCGGGCCCGTCGGGGTCGGCACGGTGCGGACGCGACGGCGGGCGGACGAGGCCAGTTGGCGGCACGCCGCCGGAGTGCGGCCGACGATCTCGGCGACCTCGCCGAAGGGGTAGCGGAAGACGTCGTGCAGGACGAACGCGACGCGTTCGGCCGGGGTCATCGAGTCGAGGACGACCAGGAAGGCCATCGTCACTGACTCGTCGAGGGTGACCCGATCGGCCGGATCGTTCCCGTCGACGTCGGAGCGCCCGGTGATCCACTCCGAGGGCTCGGGCAGCGGTTCCGGGATCCAGTCGCCCACGTACGTCTCCCGCCTCGCACGCGCCGAGCCGAGCAGGTTCAGGCAGATGCGGCTGGCGACCGTCACCAGCCAGGCGCCGGGCGACTCGATGGCCTGCTGCTCCCGTGCGGACATGGCGTACCAGCGGGCGTAGGTCTCCTGCACGACGTCCTCGGCGTCGGCAAGGGACCCGACGAGTCGATAGGCGAGGTTGATCAACTGGCGCCGCTCGCTCATGATCGCGCTGAGGCCCGGATCGCTGTGCTCGTCGCCGGGCTCGACTCTGGTGGTCATGGTCTGGCCGTCTCCCTCGCTCGCTTCGGTGCCTCTCCCTGTTACGACAAGACAGCGCACCGGAAGGTGAGGCCGACGCGCCACCTCACATTCCGAAGGGCTGCGTTGTCGTACCGGTGAGGCCGACAACATGGCGGAAGAGGGGACTCTGATGAACGAATTCCAGGCCATCGCGGACCGGGTCGAGATCGAGGCACTGCGCGGCGAGTTCACCGACTCGGCGATGATGCGCGACCGGCCCCGCCTGGCGTCGCTGTTCACCCTGGACGGTGCCCTGCGCATGCCCAACATCCCCGTCGAGCTGGTCGGCCGTGCGGCGATCCGTGCCGGGGGTGAGCGGCTGCAGAGCCAGTGGGACTTCTTCGTTCAGACCACACACCCCGGCACGATCCTGCTGGACGGCGACACCGCGACCGGCCGCGCCTACATCCAAGAACTCGCGCGCACCCTCGACGGGCGGCAGGGTCTGAACTACGCCGTCTACCACGACCGCTACCAGCGCACCGTGGAGGGCTGGAAGTTCGCCGAGCGGGTGTACGAGGTCAGGTACCTCGACACCTCCCCGCTGGCGGGCTCGGCACCCCACACGGCGCAGGACTCCGGGACCGACGTGGCAGATGCCACGGCCACCACGGCTCCGACCTTGTCCTTCGTCGACCCGGCATCGGCCGAACGACTGGAGCGGGTGGCCGCGGCGCTGCGTGCCAACGGCTTCGCCGCCGAGATCCTCGACGATGCCGCCGCCGCGCGCGCCCGCGTCAAGGACCTGGTCCCCGAGGGCGCCAGCGTGCTCACCGGATCCAGCGAAACCCTCCGACTGTCCGGCATCGACGAGGACATCAACGCCCACGGCCGGTACGACGCCATCAGGCCGTGCGTCCTGGCCATCGACCGTGCCACCGGCGCCGACGAGATCCGAAGGCTTGTCGCTACCCCGGACTTCGTCGTCAACAGCGTCGCCGCGGTCACCGAGACCGGTTCGCTCGTCCTTGCCTCGGGCAGTGGCAGTCAACTTCCCGCCAACGCGGGCGGTGCCACCCACGCGGTGTGGATCGTCGGCGCGCAGAAGGTGGTTCCTGACCTGAGCGCAGCGCTGCGCCGCGTCGAGGAGCACGCCTTCCCGCTGGAGAACGTCCGCGCCCAGGCGGCGTACGGGGTGCCCAGCGCCATCAACCGGCTGCTCATCCTCAACGCGGAACCTCGCCCTGGGCGCGGTACCGTGCTGCTTCTCCGCGAGGCCATCGGATACTGACCGAGCCCAAGCGCCACTCGCCAGCAGCGGTGCGAGCACTGCCCACTCGTGCTGGTGCGGCCCACCGACCCGCGTGACACCATTCGCCGGTGGAATCACACGAGGCGGCGGAGTTGTTCGACCAAGCGGTGGAACAGCTCCGCCGCGTCGTGGAGTCGGGCACCTCGGACGACCTCGACGACGGGTCCGATCTGCTTCGACACGCGGCCGGGTCGGGCGCTGTCGCCGTGCGGTTGGCGCTCGCGCACCTGGCCGACGCCGACCGTGTGGTGCGCGCGGCGGCGTGCGACCTGCTCGGCTTCGCGAGTGACGTGCACGGGGACGACCTGCGCAGCGACGCCGCGACCGCCCTGATCGCGGTGGCCGACACCGAGGTCGATCCTGAGGTGCACTGGTCGATCGCCCGCGCCCTGGGCGCCACCTGCGATCCCCGTGCCCTGCCCACCCTGGTCGCCCTCGCCGGCAGCCCCGACAAGGATGTGCGGTTCCAGGTCGCGGCCGCGCTGCCGATGGTGCTGATCGACGATCACCCTCCCGAGGACGGTGTGGCTGCGCTGATCGTCCTGAGCGCCGACGCCGACCCCGAGGTGCGCGAGTGGGCGACCTTCGGCCTCGGCTGGATGAGCACCGCGGACGGGGACGCCGTCCGGCGGGCGCTGTGGGACCGTACCCGCGACATGAACGACGAGGTCCGCGCGGAGGGCGCCCGAGGGTTGGCGCGGCGGCGGGACGCGCGGGCAGTTCCCCTGGTACGCGACCTGCTCGCGCGGGAGGAAGTGCACACGTTCACCTTCCAGGCCGCCGCGTACCTGGCGGACGCGTCGCTGTTGCCGCTGCTGGACGGGTTCGATCCCACCGCGGACGGTGTCGTCGATGCCCTGCGGGAGTGTGACCCGGTGCGCCGTGGCGAGCGCGACGAGTCGGCGTGGCAGGTCCTGGACACCGTGCACCAGCTCCGCCCCGATCTGCGGGTCGCGATCTTCGGCGAGCGGTGCGACCTCGGCCTGTACCTCGACATCGACGACGCGTCCGACATCTCCGGCCACTGGTTCCTGGACGGGTTGCTCAACCGGGCGGGGAACGATCCGGCCCGTGCGGCCGAGCTGGCGATCGCCGATCTCCAGCGCTGACCGACCCCGGGCTCACGGAACTCGGGGCGTCCTCGCGGGCGCTTCACAGCCATCTCACAGGGGTGCTGGATAAGGTGCCGCTCGAGTCAACGTCCGACTCCAGCCTGGAGCGGTCGGCGTCGCACAGGAGTTCCGATGGTCTTCAAGAAGATGTTGAGCGCGTTCGGTGTGGGTGGTCCCAGTGTGGACACGGTGCTGACCAACCCCAACACCCGGCCCGGCCTGACCCTCGACGGGCAGGTGAACCTCGTCGGTGGCGACGCTGAGGCGGCCATCGAGCAGGTGGTGATCGGTCTGGTGACCCGGGTCGAGGTCGAGGGGCACGACGCCGAATACTCCGGCACCCTGGAGTTTCACCGGATGGCGGTCAGCGGCGCGTTCCTGCTCGCCCCCAAGCAGCAGCTCTCGATCCCGTTCCAGCTCCCGGTGCCGTGGGAGACCCCGATCACCGACGTGTACGGCCAGCGCCTGCACGGCATGACGATGGGCCTGCGCACCGAGCTCTCGATCGCCCGCGCGGTCGACAAGAGCGACCTGGACCAAGTGGCGGTGCACCCGCTGCCGGTGCACGAGCGGATCCTGGAGGCGTTCCAGCGGCTCGGTTTCCGGTTCAAGCACGCCGACCTGGAGCGCGGTCACATCCGGGGCGTCCAGCAGACGCTGCCGTTCTACCAGGAGATCGAGTTCTTCGCCGCTCCGCAGTACGCGGGCACGATCAACGAGGTCGAGCTGACCTTCGTGACCAGCCAGCGCGGCGTCGAGGTCATCCTGGAGTGCGACAAGCGGGGTGGCTTCCTCAGCGCCGGGCACGACGCGTTCGGTCGCTTCCAGGTGGCGCACACCGACGTCGACCGGGTGGACTGGGCGCAGGTCGTCGACGGCTGGTTGCGCGAGACCACGTCCCGCTACGGCAACCTGCGGTCCCAGTACGGCCCGAGCCACGGTCACGGTCGTGGCCGTGGGCACGGGATGGGCGGCATGGTGGCCGGGGCGGCGCTCGGTGTCGCGGGCGGCATGGTCGCCGGCGAGATGATCGAGGACGCGTTCGAGGGTGATTTCGGCGGCGACTTCGGTGGTGACTTCGGCGGCGACGAGTAGCCCTGCCCCACACGACGACAGTGGCCTCCGGGAGATGCTCCCGGAGGCCACTGCTTCACGCGTGAGTCGTCAGTGCTTCTTGCGCTCGCGGCCGGAACGACGTGCGGAGCCGGCCTTCGACAAACCACGGCTGACCAGGTATCCACCGGTCAGGATGGTCAGGAACAGCCACGCCTGGTTCGGGTTGTTGATGTTCAGCCCGTTGGCGGTGGTGCCCTTCCAGAACGCGGCGATCACCACGAGCGCGACCGCGGCGGCGTAGACCCAGAATTCCGTCGTCAGGAACGCCTGTTTGGTCTCCGTGCCCGGCGACGGCATCGGGTCTCGATGCCCGTCCCGCATGGACGGCATCTGCTGGGTCGGCATGTCCCGCATCGACGCGGGATTCTGCGGGTCGTTCATGGGCCGGTTCATCGGCCGGGTGGAAGCAGCCTGCGTGCTCATCTGGTCCTCCTCAGGATGCGATGAGTCGTACCTGCATTCCCTCGCCCCGCTACCGCGTTTCGGCCACGGCACGGTTCGCTTTCGTGGCGGGGACACCCCCCGACTACCCGAGGCCCCCGAGCAGGTAACACCGATCGCCGGCCGGAAAAATCCGGCCGGCGATCGGGTGGACGACCGGGTCAGCGCAGGCCGTTGCGCCTGGCCACGCTCACCAGAAGGTCCGGGTCGTCGGTGATCATGCCGTCGACACCGAGGTCGATGACCCGCTGCATCACCGTCGCGTCATCGACGGTGTAGGGGATCACCTTCAGCCCGTCGCGCTTCTGGAGGGTCCGTACGTCCGGTCCGTGGAAGTATGCCGGGTTCTCCCGCAGGTACCAGTCCGCCGAGGCGACGGTGCCCTGCGTCGGGTCGTGCACCTGCCAGTTGGCCGACACCGTGCCCGCGCCGGCGGCCCGGGTCAGCTTGCCGAGATCCTGGTACTTCCACCAGTCCAGTCCACCGGTCCACGGGCTCTTCACCGACGGGTTGCCGTAGACCGCTTCCAGCGAGCACTCGTCGGCGAGGGTCGCGCACTCGGCAGGGCCGTACTGCCAGACCAGCGCGACCGTGCCGATGCGGCGGTCGAGCTGCCGCGCGTAGGTGATGGTGCGCCAGTCGAACGACTGGATGGTGGCCCGGTTGGTGAAGCCGGCCCGCTGGATCGCGTCGACCAGCTTGCGGGTGAAGCCGCGGTACGGCTCGGTGTCGTTCACCACCGGGCTGATCTTCGTCTCGATGTTCATCCCGATGTCGGTGCGGCCACTCGCCTTCACCAGGGCGAAGACCTCGTCCAGGGTCGGGATCCGGGCACCCGGCGCGGGCACCTGGGCGGGCAGCTCGGGCAGCGTCTTCGTGCCGCAGTCGACGGTCTTGAGCTGCGCCAGGGTCAGCTCGTGCACCGGCTTGCCCACGTACGGGAACTTCGGGTCGCCACGGCGCACCGGGCGGGTGTCGACGCAGTGCGACCCGTTGACGGTGCGGTCGTGCAGCACCACGAGCGCGCCGTCGGCGGTCACGCCGGTGTCCAGCTCCAGCGTGGAGATGGCGCGGTTGGACAGCGCGTTGGAGAAGGCCGGCAGGGTGTTCTCCGGCCGGGTGGCCCGGCCGCCCCGGTGCGCCTGGATGTCGAACGGCGCCGCGTACGCCTTGGGCAGCCGGTAGCCGCGCTGCGCCAGCACACCCCGCAGCCGGTCCGGGTAGTCGGTGATCATGCCGTCCACGCCGTCGTCGATCAGCTTGGTCATGGTCGGCACGTCGTCGACGGTCCACGGGATCACCTTGATCCCGTAGCGGTGCGCCCGGGCGACCATCTCCTTCGTGACGTACGGCTGGTAGCCCGGGTCGGTGACCGTGCCGTTCTGCGGCATGCCGTGCACCGGCGAGAAGGCGCTGGCGCCGAAGCTGCGGATCGCCCTGATCGGGTCGCCACCGAAGTCGTCGATGTCCAGCCCGCCCAGCCACGGCGAGGCGCCCGGCTGTCCGGTCTGCAGGAAGTCGTAGTTGGTCAGGGCGACAAGCGGGAGCTTCGGCTCGACCTGGCGCATGCGCATCAGCGCACCCCAGTCGAAACTCTGGATGCTGACCTGCTTGAGCAGCCCGGCGGCACGGACCTCGGCCGCGGTGACCCGGACGAACTGGTCGCGGGGCGCGGTCTCGGTCGGCGCGCCGGCCTCCACCTTGGTCTCGACGTTGAGCGTCACGTCCTTCGCCCGGTAACGGTTGACCAGGGCGAAGACCTCACGCAGCAGCGGCATCCGGGCGCCCGGGACGGCGAGCTGGCCGGGCTTGTCCGGCAGCGTCTTCGTGCCGCAGTCGAGCGAGCGCACCTGGGCCACGCTCAGCGTGTTGACGTACTTGCCGACGTACGGGAACTCCGGGTCGCCGGGCGTCACCGGGGCGGTGTCGACGCACTTGGCGCCACTGATCTTCCGATCGTGGGTGACGACGGCCTGCCCGTCCTCGGTGATCTGCACGTCCAGTTCGAGGGTGCTCACCCCGAGTTGGAGGGCGTTGCCGAAGGACGCGAGGGTGTTCTCCACCCGCAACCCGAGGCCGCCGCGGTGGGCCTGCACGTCGAATGTCCGGTCCGGTCGCGGCTTCGCCTGGGCGGGCACCGCGAGCCCGGTCGTCACCGTCGCGGCTACCAGGGCCGCGACGGCGGTACGGCGTACTGTGCGCACGCTGTCATCCCCTCTGCCGGTGGGCATCTCCCTCCGGTCGCCGGACAGCATGGACATCTCGGGCGGCGGGCAGGCGGCCAGCGGGCGGCGCGACGGTGAACCACCGTGGACGACCTCCCGGTCACCCCGGGTTTGGTCGGCCGGTGGTCGGGCACCCAGTCGGTTCCACAGCTTCTGCGAGGTGATGATCGTGCGTGAGGACGACATGCGGCAGGACGCCGCCCGCCAGGCCGAGGATCGGATCGCCGGAGGTGTGTACGGCAAGGGTGCCATCGACGAGGTGACGCTTCCCCGTACCGATGTGCAGAGTCAGATCCAGCGCGACGACCCGTTCGATCCGGCGAAGGAACGGATCGACCCGCAGGTGCTGCGCGACGGTGGCCCGGTCGGTGGGCAGGGCGCGGTGACGACCACCGGTGGCACCGCCGGTCCGGCGAGCGTGCGCCGGGTGGCGCGGCAGCCGGAGCGGCACCCGGGCAAGGTCGCACCGACCACGACCGGCGATGCCACCACCGGCGGCCTGAGCACGCCGACCAGCGGTAACACCAGCGACGCGTCCACGTCGGCGCCAGAACCAGCAAAGTCCATCAGGGACAAATCCACCGACTGACCCCACCCACCCACCCGCCCCCCTGGCGGCGTGATCATGAGGTTGACGTGGCTGACGGAGATCAGAGTCCACGTCAACCTCATGATCGACTCAGCGGGTGGGGGTGGGGGTGGGGGTGGGGGTGGGGGTGGGGCGGAGGACACCCAGGCGTTGGGTCGCACGGGTGAGGGCCACGTACAGGTCGCTGCGCCCGCGCGGCGACTCAGCCACCATCCGGTCCGGGTCGACGACGAGCACCGAGTCGAACTCCAGCCCCTTGGCCTGCGCGACTGTCAACACCACCACCCGGCTCTCCAACTCCGGGTGCTCACCCACGGCCGCCTCCGGCAGCGCGGCCGCCACCGCGGCGCCCAACTCGCCGACCCGGCCGGCCGGCACGAGCACGCCGAGCCGACCCTCGGTCAGCGCGGTCGCCTCCCGGGTGGCCTCCGCGACGAGTTCCGCCGCCAGCCGCTCGCCGGGCACCGTCCGGTCCCACGGGGGTACGCCGCTCTCCCGCACCGAGCGCGGTGGACGCAACGCCGGGTCGATCTCCGCCAGGACGTCGGCGGCGACCGCCATGATCTCGGCCGGCGTGCGGTAGCTGACCGTCAACTCGGTCAACCGCCACCGCTGGGCCACGTACGGGGCGAGGGCGTCCGCCCAGGAGGGCGTGCCGCTGAGCGCGCCGGTCTGCGCGACGTCCCCGACGATCGTCATCGAGCGGCTCGGGCAGCGGCGCATCAGCAGCCGCCACGCCATGGGGCTCAGCTCCTGCGCCTCGTCCACGATCACGTGGCCGAACGCCCAGGTCCGGTCGGCGGCGGCCCGCTGCGCGGTGGTCAACCGGTCGGCCTCCTCCTGCCGTTCCAGCAGCCGATCCGCGTCGATTAGGTCGGTCACGCCGAGGATCTCACCGCCCTCGGCCTCGTCCTCGACGTCGATCGAACGCGAACCCCGGGCGATCTCCAGCACGCCCTCGGCGTACTCCCGTTCCAACATCCGGAGGCGGTCCCGGCGGGCGGCGGCGGCGCGCTCGTCCTCGCCGAGCAGCTCGGCGGCCTCGTCCAGCAGCGGTACGTCGGCAGGCGTCCAACCGCCCGGCTCACGGTGCAGCAGCGCCCGCTCGTCGTCGGTGAGCATCGGCGCGGCGGCGGCGATGCGGTCCGGGTCGGCGTACAGGTCGGCGAGCAGGCGTTGCGGGGTCAGCACCGGCCACAGCCGGTCGAGGGCGGCCTGGATCTCCGACTCCTCGCGCAGCTCGCGGCGGATCTCGGCGCGGTCGGCCTCGTCGAGCAGGTTGTCGCCGCCCAGCGGGTCGGCGCCGATCCGTTCGGCCACCTGGTCGGCGAGCGCGTGCACGATCTCCGTGGCGAACAACGCGCGGGCCAGGTTGTGCGGCCGGTCGACCCGGCGGACCCGGTCCCGGGCGGTGCGCACGGTCTCCGGGTCGAGACTCAGCGCCTCCCGCTCGACCTCGATCTCCAGCGGCTCGTCCGGCACCCACTGCCGGTCCCGGACGGCGAGCGCCAGGACCTCGGCCAACACGGCCCGGCCCTTGAGCGCCGCGGTCTCGGCCGGTTCGGCCCGTTGGGCGCTCACCCCGGGAAAGAGATCAGCCTGGGTACGCAGCAGCACGCCGGTCTCGGCCAGCGTCGGCAGCACCTGGGAGATGTAGCGCAGGAACGTCGCGTTCGGGCCGACCAGCAGCACGCCCCGGCTGGAGAGTTCGCGGCGGTGTGTGTAGAGCAGGTACGCCGCCCGGTGCAGCGCGACGGCGGTCTTGCCGGTGCCGGGGCCGCCCTGGACCACCATGACGCCCGGCAGTTCGGCGCGGATGACCTCGTCCTGTTCGGCCTGGATGGTCTCGACGATGTCGCGCATCCGGCCGGTGCGGCCCGCGTTGAGCGCCGCGAGCAGCGACGCCTCACCGGTCAGCTCCTCGTGGCCGCCGGGGGCGGCGGAGTCGATGTCCAGGACCTCGTCGTTGAGCCCGGTCACCTTGCGCTGGCGGGTACGCAGGTGCCGGCGGCGGCGTACGCCCTGCGGGTTGGCGGCGGTGGCGAGATAGAAGGCGCGGGCGGCGGGGGCCCGCCAGTCCATCAGCAGCGGGTCGTAGTCACCCGTGGTGTCGAAGATGCCGATCCTGCCGATGTAGTGGCGGGAGTCGTCGTCACCGTCGAGACGGCCAAAGCAGAGCCCGTTCTCCACGGCGGAGAACTGCTCGACCTGATCGGCGTACATCGCTACCGAGCTGTCGCGCTGCGAGCGGTCCTGGAGGGTGCCGCCGGTGTTGCGCAGCTCGGCGGTGAGCCGGTGGGCGGCCTGCTCACGCAGCCCGTCCAGCCGGTCGTAGAGCATCGAGACGTACTCCTGCTCGCGACCGATCTCGTCGTCGAGCGGCAATTCGCCGGAACCGCCGGAGTGCCTTGACAAGCCGTCTCCCTAAAGATTAGAATCCTTTGCAGGAACGGCTATTAGCCGTTCTTTTTTGTGTCCTCGAACTGTTGAAGATAGCGCGTTCCGCCGGTTCGCACCAAGCCCGGCGGGTCGGCGCCGGTGATCGCGAGGTGGCGTCGGATGATCCTGCGGGCCGGGCAACGCGTGGTCTTCATCGGCGACAGCATCACCGATTGTGGTCGGCGCGACGTCGCCGCGCCCTACGGCTCCGGTTACGTCAGCCTCGTCCGCGCGTTCGTCGACGCCCGGCACCCGGAGTTGGAGCTGACCTGGATCAACCGGGGTGTGGGCGGCGACACGGTACGGGACCTGGCCGCCCGCTGGGACGACGACGCCATCGCCGAGCGCCCCGACTGGCTCGCGGTGCTGATCGGCATCAACGACATCTGGCGGCACTACGGCGACCGCCCGCACGAGGCCGTCGGCATCGAGGAGTACGAGCGCACCCTGCGCGACCTGCTGCGTCGGGCGGTCACCGCCACCGGCTGCCGGCTGATCCTCGGCGACCCGTTCCTCATCGAGGCGGACCGCGGCGTTCCACAACGCGCCGACACCGACAGGTACGCGGCGGTGGTGGCGGGGCTGGCCGCCGAGTTCGACGCCGTGCACGTGCCCAACCAGGCGGCGTTCGACCGGGTCCTCGCGGTCAGCCCGTCGGCGCGCTGGGCCGACGACCGCGTGCACCCGTACCTGCCCGGTCACGCGGTTCTCGCCGACGCCTACCTCAGCGCCCTCGGCGCCGCCTGACCCGCGCACGACCGACCGCCGACTCGGCGCCCGCCGGCACCGCTGGCTGTCGCCCGCGCGCGGGTCGGACGCGCCCAGCCGGCCTCACGACCCGGGCTGCCCTTCGCCGCCGCCCGCGCGCGGGTCGGACACGATGACGCGCCGGGCCAACCGCGAGGGTCGACCCGGCGCGGACACCGGAGGATCAGCCGCGAGCGGCCTGGTAGAGCCGTTCGGGAGTGACCGCGCCGGCGAGAACCCGGCCGTCGTCGGTGAGCAGCACACTGAACAGCTTGCCGGTGAGCAGACGACCGCTACCCCAGTCGCCCTTGACCGCCGCGAGCCCGCCGAGCAGCTTCGACAGATCCATTCCGGGTGCGGCGCCCGCCGGTGGCACGGCCGGCTTCGCGTCGGCCGGCTTGCCGCCGAGGGCCCCGTCGAGGCGGGCGACGAGCACGGTCGTCCATCCGGTGCCCACCGCGCGTACCTGCGGATCGGCGGCCGGCTCGACGTGGCCGGGCTTACCCGCGGCCGGCCGCTCGGCCTTCTCCTCGGTGACGGTCACGCCGGGCGGCGGGTTGAAGGTGAACTGGTCCGCATCGGGCCGGCGGTAGTCGATCTGGGTGAAGGCCATCTCGAACGCCGGCTGGTCGCTGCCCTTCGCGAGCACCTCGAAGCGCAGCGGCACGTGCTGCTTGGCGTCGATGGCGATCCGTAGCTGGTGCACCAGGGAGCCCTGGTCGCGCGGCTGGAGCACCAGCTCGTACGCGTCCTGACCGGCGACTGTCGCCGACCGGCCGACGCTCACCTGGGTGCTCGGGTCGATCGCGGCCAACGCCAGGTCGGCGGCCTGCTGCGGCGTGGCCGGCAGGCTCGGCCGCGCCTCGGGCGCCGCCTGGCCGGTCCCGGTGTCGCCGAGTGTGCGGTGCTGGGCGGTGTTGGTCCGACTCTCCCAGGTCCACACGTCCCGGCCGTTGCGGATCACGTCCTGCTCGCCGAGGGTGTCCAGCAGCGCGACCCGCTGCCGCTCCGGGCCGGAATACCAGACCCGCAGGGTGTGCGTGCCGGTCAACATGGTGGTCAGGTCGTTGCCGGGGAGCAGCCCGGCGAGTGGCGGCAGGCCGAGGTCGGCACGCTGCACGACGGTCCCGGAGACCCCCTCCAGTCGGGACGTCTGCAGGTCGACCAGGAGCTGGGCGGCGGTACGCGGTGGCAGGCTCGGCTCGGCCTCGGCGGCGAACGTGCCGATCGCCGCTCCACCGCCGATGACGGCGACGGCTGCGGTGGCCGGGACCAGCCAACGAAGGACGGGACGGCTTCTCAGGACGGACATGGTGGCACCTCCTGCTCCCATCCTGCCCCCTCGGCCCTGAGAACGTGCTGAGGACGCCGAGCCGCCGCCTGTTGACCCGGGTGGCACCCTTGACGTGTGCGGTTGCTTGTGGTGGAGGACGAGGCCCGGTTGGCGGCTGCCCTACAACGCGGCCTGCGGGCCGAGGGGTTCGCGGTGGACGTGGCGCCGACCGGCCCGGCCGGCCTGGACGCGGCCCGGCACGGCGGGTACGACGCGATGATCCTCGACGTGATGCTGCCCGGCCTCTCCGGCTACGAGGTGGTCAGGAAACTGCGAGCGGAGCAGCACTGGTTGCCGGTGCTGATGCTCTCCGCCAAGGACGGCGAGTACGACCAGGCCGACGGCCTCGACTGCGGCGCGGACGACTACCTGACCAAACCCTTCTCGTACGTGGTGTTGCTGGCCCGGCTGCGGGCGCTGCTGCGCCGGGGCACGCCGGAACGCCCGACGGTGCTGGCGGTCGGAGACCTGCGACTGGATCCGGCCCGTCGACGGGTGACCCGGGCCGACGCCGAGGTGACGCTCACCGCACGGGAGTTCGCGCTGCTGAACTATCTGATGCGCCGGCCCGGCCAGGTGATCTCCAAGATCGAGTTACTGGACCACGTCTGGAACGCGAGCCTGGAGACCGCGCCGAACATCGTCGAGGTGTACGTCGGCTACCTGCGCCGCAAGCTCGGCCGGGACCGACTGGAGACGGTCCGGGGTGCCGGTTACCGGCTGGCGACGTGACCACCGGCGGCCCGGTGCCGGCCGGTCGCGCGCGAACCGACTGGCTGCCGGTGCTGGGGCTGCGGGGGCGGCTCCTGGCGATCGGAGTGTTCGGCCTCACCATCGGGCTGGCCCTGGGTGGGGTGGTGCTGTTCGGCGCGCTCGGCTTCGTACTCCAGCGCACCGTCGACACCGAGGCCTTCCGGACCGCCGACGCGGTCGCCCTGCTCGCCGCCGAGGACGTGTTGCCCGATCCGCTGCCGGTGGCCGGCGGGCAGGTCCGCGTCCAGGTCGTCGACGGGCAGGGGCGGATCAGGGCCGCCTCGATCGACGCCGACCGGCTCGTCCCGATGGTCCGCCCGGAGCGGCTGCGCCGCGACCGGCGCCAGCAGCTGGACGTGCCGGCGGAGCGGGTCGGGCTCGCCGGCCCGGTCCTGGTGGTCGCCGTGCCCGCCGGCACGGCGAACGACCCGCTCACCGTGCTGGTCGCCCGGTCGATGGCCGACGTGCGGCAGAGCACCCACGTGGTCCGGACCATCCTGCTGGTGGCCTTCCCGCTGCTGGTGGCGGTGCTCGCCGCCGTGGCGTGGCGGGTGGTGGGCGCGACTCTGCGGCCGGTCGAGGCGTTACGTCGGGGCGCCGAGGAGATCACCGGGCGGGCCGGCACCGGCCGGCTGCCGGTGCCCGCCTCGGCCGACGAGATCCACCGGTTGGCGGTCACCCTCAACGACATGCTGGACCGGCTGGAGTCCGGACGGGTGCGTCAACGGGCGTTCGTCTCCGACGCCGCGCACGAGCTGCGCAGCCCGTTGACGAACATCCGCACCGAGCTGGAGGTGGCGCAGCGCCTCGCCGACCGGACGGACTGGACGGCGGTGACCACGAACCTGCTGGCCGACACCGACCGGCTGAGCCGGCTGGTCGACGATCTCCTGCTGCTGGCCCGCCTGGACGAGGCCGCGCCGGCCCGGGGGACCGGCCCGGTCGAACTGGGCGCGCTGCTGACCGAGGTCGCCGCCCGCTATCCGGCGTCGCCGGTGCGGGTGGTCCTGCCGCCGGGCCCGCTGTGGACGACAGGCAACGCCGACGAGCTGCGCCGCGTGCTGGCCAACCTGGTCGACAACGCGGTACGGCACGCCTGCGGCAGTGTGGTGCTCGCCGCCGAGGCGACGGCTGCGGCGCGACGGACGGACGGGCCTGGCGTCGGGGCGTACCACCTGGTGACGGTGACCGACGACGGCCCGGGGATCCCGGCGGCCGACCGGGAGCGGGTGTTCGACAGGTTCACCAGGCTGGACGACGGCCGGGCCCGCGACGACGGCGGCGCCGGCCTGGGCCTGGCCATCGTCCGGGAGTTGGTACGACGCGCCGGTGGCGGCATCACCCTCACCGACGCGCCGGAGCGGCACGGGCTCCGGGTGTGCCTGCTGCTGCCGGCCGAGGAGCCTCCGGAGCCAACGGTTGACGCGCCGTGATGGTGCGGGGTCAGCGGCGTCGGGTGCAGACCTGCGCGGAGTTGGCGACGGTGTCGGTGGACCAGACCACGGCAACCGTGAAGCAGTAGTCGTTCGTGCGGTTGAGCGCGTAGATGACGTAACTGGTGGTGCCGGCGGGCAGGGTCGCGAAGACGTTGCGCTCCTGCCCGGTACGACCACCCGCGATGACCACCGGCCCCTCGCTGCCGGCCGGATAGGTCCAGTTCAGCGCGATGCTGTCCCGGGTGTCGCGCAGGGTTACCGCGCCCGGCGGACTGCCCGGCGGCACCCCGGTGGCGGCCGGCGTGGGCGGGGCACTGCCCGAGGTGGGCGGGGTGGCGGCCGGCGGGGTGCCGGTGGGGGAGCCGCTGGCCGGGGGCGGGGTCGGCTCGTCGTCGCCGTCGACCCGGGCCACCCCGGCGATCACCGCGGCCGCGCCGAGCAGCACCACGACCACGCCGGCCACCAGCACGGGCACCAGCCGGTTGCGTTGCGCCGCCGGCGCCCGGTGCACGGGGACCGGCAGCAGGCGCGACGGCGTGTAGGGCTCGAGCGGCGCGTACGGGTCCGGCGGCCGGTGCGGGTCGGACGCGGCGTACGGGTCGGACGCCGTGTACGGGTCGGACGGCGTGTATGGGTCGGACTCCGCGTACGGGTCGGACGGCGCGGCGGGGCGGTGTAGCCGGTAGACGCCGGGCTGCTCCTCGGAGCCGCCGGCCAACCCGAACACCGACGGGGGCACCGGTGGGTCGGTGTGGTGGGACGAGGGTTCCGTCTCGGGTGGCCACCTGGTGCCCGTCGACCCGACCGGCTCGTCGGCAGGCGTTCGTGGGTTCGGCACCGTGCCGCCGGCCGCCGCCCCGCCCTGGTGGGGGTAGGGAGTCGGTGGCTGGTGCCCGGCGTCGGTCGGGTCGCCGCCATGCGGTGGCACCCGGGCGGCCGGCACCACAGGCGTGTCCCGGGCGGTGGGCGGGTCGTCGGCGCAGGCGTGGTCGGGATTGGCCGCCGCCCGGGCCAGGGCCGCCACCTGCGCGGCAAGCGGATCGTCGGCGGGCAGGTGCTGCCGGCACAGCTCGCGGGCCAGCGCCAGGTGGTCGTGTGCCTCGGTGAACTGCCCGCAGTCACGCTGCATCGCCCCGAGCCGCGCCAGCATCTTGATGCCGCTGGGGTGCCCGTCGCCGTAGATCTCCCGGTGCAGCTCCCAGGCGTCCTGGAGCCGGTCCCGGGCGACCGTGCACTGGCCGCGGGCGTACTCGACGGTGGCCAGGTCGGCGTGTGCGGCCAGCACCCGCAGCGACTCCGGGCCATCCTGCGCGGTCAGCTCGATGATGACTTCCTGGTAGAGCCGCGCGGCCCGGGAGTGGCTGCCGACCCGGTGCAACACGGCGGCCAGGGTCGCCGCGGCGGCCACCGTGCGCGGGTCGGAACGGCCGTGCAGCCGGGTGGTGGCCGCGTACGCGAAGGCGGCCCATCCTCGGGCCGAGTGCGGCTCACCGAGGGCGACCAGCACCCTCGCCTGGAGGCTTGCCGCCTCGGCCAGCTCTCCGGTGGCGTTGGCCGGGCGGGGGTCGGCATCGGTGAGCGCGTCGGCGAGCAGTTGCTGCGCGCCGGCCAGGTCGCCGGCCGACACGAGGTGGTGCGCCTGGTCAGTCAGTTCACCGAAGCCGGAAGACACGCCCCATCGTGCTCATCCGACGACGGTAAGTACAAGACCCGCGCCGGTGTTGATTGGTCAGGATCTCCTCAGGTGGTCGGCCAGAGTTTCGCTGATGCGGCGCAACTGGTCGACCTGGGCGGGGCTCAACGCGTCGAACAGGTGCCGGCGTACCCCCTCGACGTGGCCGGGTGCGGCGGCCGCGAGGGTCGCGAATCCCTCGTCGGTGAGCAGCGCGACCTGCCCGCGCCGGTCGGTGGGGCAGTCCTCGCGGCGCACCCATCCGGCCGCCTCCAGGCGGGCCACCGCGTGCGAGAGCCGGCTGCGGGATGACCCGGCGGCCTCGGCCAGGTCGCTCATCCGCAGGCGGCGACCGGGGGACTCGGAGAGCCGGACCAGGATCTCGTAGTACGCGTGTGGCATCGCCGCGTCGCGTTGCAGCTCGCGGTCGAGCGTGTCCATCAACGCCCGGGAGGCGGTGAGGTACGCGCGCCACGTGCGTTGTTCGTCGGAGTCCAGCCAGCGGGTCATGACCGCCATCATAACCCATTTAGTTGAACGTTCAACAAAACTGCGCTAGTCTCGGGTCATGGGTATCCACCGGCTCAACCACGCGGTCCTCTACGTCACTGACCTCGCCCGCAGCGTCGCGTTCTACCGGGACGTGCTGGGCTTCCGTGCGGTGGCGATGACCCCGGACGGCTTCCGGGGCGCCACCTTCCTCCAGGCCCCCGACTCCACGAACGACCACGACCTCGGCCTGTTCGAGATCGGCGCCGGCGCCGGGCGGTCGACCGCCGGGCGGGCCACCGTCGGCCTCTACCACCTCGCCTGGGAGGTGGACACCCTCGACGAGCTGGCCGTCACCGCCGAGCGGCTCGCCGCCGCCGGGGCTCTGGCCGGCACCTCCGACCACGGCACGACCAAGAGCCTCTATGGCCGGGACCCGGACGGTCTGGAGTTCGAGATCGTCTGGCTGGTCCCCGCCGACCTGCTCGACGACGCCGCGCTGACCGCCCGCAAGCAGATCGGTCGGCTCGACCTGGACGCCGAGCGGCAGCGCTACGGCGGGCAGACCCGGGGCGGAGTGGGGATCTCCGTGTCAGTCTGAGCAGGTCATACGGTAGAACGGACCGATGTCGACCGACCGGACCACCGATTTCCTCCGCGCGCTGCTGGTCCGCCAGCTGACCACCTGGCTGCCCACCGCCCTGCACCGCTCCCGGCGGGCCACCGTGGCGCTCGCCGGCGTCGACGCGGACGGCGCGGTGGCCGCGCTGCGACTTGTCGCCGGGCACGCCGACCAGTTGCGCGGCCGGCAGGTGACGGTGCTGGTGCTGGCCGACGGCGCACCCGACCTGCCGACCCGCCTCGGCCCGGTCGAGGCGGAGCTGCCCGCCGAGGTCACCGTGCACCTGCTGCCCGGCACCCCGGACCGGCTGCCGGTCGCCGCGAAGGCGGCCGGCGCGGCCGGGTCGCCGCTGTTCTCCTTCGTGGACGTGCCCGGCGCGGTGAGCCGGGAGCTGCTCAGCGCCGCCGCCAACGGCCGCACTGGGGAGGTGCTGCTGCACGCGGGCAGCAGTGCCCGGGACGCGCTCGTCGCGGTCGGCTTTCCCCTGGTCGCCGAGGTGGCGCCGGTCCTGCCGGATGACGAGGCCACCGGTGTGATCGCCTTCGGCAGTCGTTCGGACCGGAGTCTGGAGGCGGTCCGTGAGGCGCTCTGGTCGGTCGGCGCGGACCTCGGCGTGCGCTACCGCGACCCGACCGGCGCGACTGTCGACGTGGCCGCCGACCCCGACCTCGAACCGCTGGCCCGCGAGCTGCTGGCGGAGCTGCGTCGGGGCGGGCCACGGCCGGTCACCGAGCTGCGTCGGCACACCCTCACCGCGACCGTCTACCGTGCCGCCGACGCCAACCAAGCGCTCGCCGCCCTGCTCGACGCGGGCAAGGTGCACCGCGACCGCGAGGCCGGCAAGCTAGCCGGCGACGAAATCATCACCCCGAAGAGCTGACCAACCCCAACCCCAACCCCAACCCCAACCCCAACCCCGCCCCCAACCCCGCGCCGGCCTGCGCGATCTTGCACTTTCTGTCCCCGCGTAAGGGGTATTCCGCGCAGAACGGCAACAGAAAGTGCAAGATCGCGGGGGTTGGCCCGGGGGTGAGAGCCCGTAGACGCCGAGCGGGGTGCCGGTGAATCACCGGCACCCCGCTCGACTCCCGGGAGGCTACGACCGGGACTTGTCCTGCTTCCAGGACAGCGGACCCGGCAGGTCGACCCGGTGCGCCTTCGCCTTGGAGTTCCAGGACCAGCGTCCGATCTTGATGCTCCAGGAGGAGAAGCCGTTCTCGGTGAAGTTCAGGACGATCGGACCGTACTTCTTGCGCTTGCGAAACATGAGGCCCATCGGAGGACTCCCCTCGTCACCGTTCCCTGCCGTGTCGAGATCGAACATGCCCGAACCGACAACTTTTGAAACCCTCTCGGGGTCCGTCCTGGACAGTGCGCGCCACGCGCCGCGAATCTCTACTCACCAGATAGGTGTTGCGCCACGATAGACGCTGCTAGGGGCGCTTTGTCGCATCGTCAGACGTGCAATTCTCACCTTCTGGAAGAGCGTTGACCGGGGGATCCCGCCCCGGCAACATGAAGTCATGTCGCAGCGGGACGAGCTTCACCTCACCGCTCGTGTGCACGTCGACCTGGTCCGGCACGCGAGCGCGCTCTGTTGAGCTGACCGGTCCATCCGGCTCGGTTCCAGCCCCGCACTCACACCGCCGGTCCGCTCAACGCGGAGCAGCGTGCCTCCCCACCCCCCTCCGAGCGTCCGCGCTCCCTCCGCGGACAGATCAGGAGACCCCGCATGTCCCCATCCCGTTCCGCAAAAACCCCGATCACCTCCGGCCTGACCCGACCGGCCCACGCGTACCCGGCGCCGGTCCAGGTGTCGGCATGACCACCGTGGAGCGTCCACAGACGGACGCCGCCGAGCTGGGCCCGGTGAGCGCGGACCTGTTCCGTGCTCTGCTGCGACGACAGGCCACAAGCGTCACGGTGGTCACGGCGGTCGCCCGCGCCACCGACCCCGCCTGCCTGGGCGGGATCGGCGCGCCGATCCGGGCCGGTTTCACCGCGACCTCGTTCACGTCGGTGTCGCTGGACCCACCGCTCGTCTCGTTCTGCCTCGGGGTGGCGTCGTCGAGCTGGCCGGTGCTGGCCCGCGCCGAGCACGTCGCGGTGCACCTGCTGACCGCGGGGCAGCGGGACGCCGCGACGATCTTCGCCACCAGCGGCATCGACAGGTTCGCCGCGTACCCGGACTGGACGCCCGGACCATTCGGGGTGCCGCTGCTGACCGGCGTGCTGGCCCGCCTGTTCTGCCGGGTGGTGCACCGGGTGCCCGCCGGCGACCACACGCTTGTCATCGCCGAGCCCCTGGCGCTCGGTGACGGCGGCGACGGCGCGCCGCTGGTGCACCACCGGGGCGGCTACACCACCGCCGTCGCGCCGGTGCCCCGGTGAGCGCACCGACGACACCGGACCTGCTCGCGTTGGACCGGGCCGCCCAGGACCTGCTGTTCCGGGCGGCCCGCACGGCCAACACGTTCACCGACGAGCCGGTCACCGACGCCGAGGTCGCGGCGATCCACGACCTGATCCGGTACGGCCCCACCGCGTACAACGGCCAGCCGCTGCGTGTGCTGCTGCTGCGCAGCGCGGCCGCCCGGGCACGCCTGCTGCCGTACCTCTCGTCCAACAACCGGGCGAAGACCGCCAGCGCCCCGCTCGTGGCGGTGCTCGCCGCCGACGTGGACTTCCACGAGCGACTGCCCGAGCTGTACCCGCACCGCCCGCAGGCCCGCGACTGGCTCACCGATCGGGCGACGCGGGTCGAGCAGGCCCGGTTCAGTGCGACCCTGCAGATCGGCTACCTGCTGGTGGGCGTACGCGCGGCGGGGCTCGCCGCCGGCCCGATGGCCGGGTTCGACGCGGCGGGCGTGACCCGGGAGTTCTTTCCCGACGGGCGGCACGAGGCGCTGCTGGTCATGAACGTGGGTCGACCCGGCCCGGACTCCTGGCGGGAGCGGCTGCCCCGGCTGGACACCGAGGACGTGGTCCGGACGCTCTGACGCGCGAGGTGGATCAGCGCGGCTCCCACGCGTCGGGCAGCGCGGTGAGCTTGCGCACGTGGGCGGGCAGCCGACCGCTGACGATCTCGGCGAGGCTCACCTCGTCGACCACGCGCCGCACCGCCGCCCGCACCGCCACCCACAGGCCGGGCAGGTTCTCCGCGGCGCCCTCGTACGTGGTCTCCTCGGGGCGCAGGCCGCGTACCCCGGCCAACGGGCCGTCCACCGCCCGCAGCACCGCGCCGACGGTCACCTCGCGCGGCGGGCGGGCCAGTGTGTAGCCGCCCTCGGCGCCGCGTTGGGCGCGGACGATGCCGGCCCGGCGCAGATCCGCGAGGACCGCCTCCAGGAACTTGCGGGGCATGTCCTGCTCCCCGGCGATGGCCTGGGTGGACAGCAGCGAGGGGTACGCGGTGGCGAGGCTCAGCGCCGCCCGTACCGCGTAGTCGCCGCGCGCGGAGATCTGCACCCTGTCATCATGCCCGGCCGGTGCCGCGGGCCGGTCCGGTGGGCGACCCGGACGGCCCGGCGTGGCCGCTGTTGGCCGGTTCGCCGTGCGCGCCGGGGCGGAACCGGCCCCCGTTGGCGCCCGTGGGCTCGGCGGGCGGTCGAGGCCGGACCACCCGGCCGGCCACCGGTTGGTCGCGGGCTGCCCGGAACGCGCCGGGGCTGACCCCGACCTCCCGGGTGAAGAAGCGGCCGAAGTTCGTCGGCTCGGAGAAGCCGAGCTGCCGGCCGATCTGCGCGATCGGCTTGTCGGTCGCGGCGAGCAGCCGCCCGGCCTGCAACGCGACCCGCTCGTCGATGACCTGCTTGGCGCTGCGGCCGGTGACGGCCAGGCACGCCCGGGTGAGGGTACGCACCGAGCAGCGCAGCGTGTCGGCATAGTCCTCCACCCGTCGGGTGCGCGGGTAGCCGCGCTCCACCTCCTGGCAGAACCTGTGGAACGTCTCGTCCTCGGGCCGCGAGGTCGAGCGGTCGGGGCCGGCCAGGGTGAGCCGCAGCAGCAACACGGCCAGTTGGTGGCGGAGCAGCGCGCGGGCGGTACGACTGTCGGGGTGCCGCTGGCAGTCCACCGCCAACTGGCTCACCTCGCTGATCACCGCGTCCTCGTCCTCGCCGGCCAGTTGCCGCCAGGTGACGGGCGTGGCCGGGTCGACGTCGAAGCCGCGCAGCGCCTCGGGATCCCAGGCGACCACCGTGGCGTCGAACTGCGGGCCGGCGCAGCGCAGCGCCTGGCCGGCGCGCACCCGCAGCAGCGTGCCGGGCCGGCACGGCAGCAGGTGGAAGTCGAGTTCCGCGTCGCCGTGCCCGCGGGTGGTGAGGATCAGCAGCTCCTGCTCGACGATCACCGGCCGACGCCAGCCCGGGTCGCCGGCAAGGTCGGCCAGCGCGAACGTGGCGATCTCGTCGGGTACGGGTGAAGCCGAACCGATCGGTGGCGCGGGGGAGGGAACGGTGGAGACCATCGCCTGCGACGGTAGCCCGAACCGCAGGTCACCGCATCCCGATCGACATCGCTTGCGCAATCCGCGCCGCCCGCGGGGCTTGTCGCCGTCCCGGCGGCCGGGCTACGTTACCCGGCGGTAGCGCCGTCCGGTCCGCGGTCCGCCCGGCGCCTCGCCGGCCGACCAAACCGTCGGCGGCCCCGCCGACTCGCGATGGGATGGGCATGACGCAGCTGTTCTCGGTCGAAGGTAAGACGGTCCTGGTCACCGGCGGGTCGCGGGGGATCGGCCTGATGATCGCCCAGGGCTTCGTACGGGCCGGCGCACACGTGATCATCTCGTCCCGGAAGGCCGACGTCTGCGAGGCGGTCGCCAAGGAACTCTCCGCCGAGGGCCGGTGCGAGGCCGTCCCCGCGGACCTGAGCGACGACGCCGGCGCCGAGGCGCTGGCCGCCGCCGTACGCGAGCGCTTCGACCGGCTCGACGTGCTTGTCAACAACGCCGGCGCGACCTGGGGCGCACCGCTGGAAACCTACCCGGAGGCCGCGTTCGACAAGCTCTGGGCCGTCAACGTCAAGGCCGTCTTCCGGCTCACCACCGCGCTGCTGCCGGCGCTGCGCGCCGCCGCCAGCGCCGACGACCCGGCCCGGGTGATCAACATCGGGTCGATCGACGGCATCCGGGTGCCGTTCATGGAGGTGTACGCGTACTCGGCCACCAAGGCTGCCGTGCACATGCTCACCCGCAGCCTGGCCCACCAGCTCGCCGCCGAACAGATCACCGTCAACGCGATCGCGCCCGGCCCGTTCGAGAGCAAGATGATGGCCTTCGCCCTGGACGACCCCGCCAGCCGGGCCGCCATCGAGCAGCAGGTGCCGCTGGGCCGCATCGGACGCCCGGAGGACATGGCCGGCACGGCCATCTACCTCTCCTCGCGGGCGGGCGCCTACCTCACCGGGGCGGTCATCCCCGTCGACGGCGGCATCACCACGCACGGCTGAGCGCCGACCATCCCGGTCGGGCGGCGCCTCCGGGCGACCCGGTCGGGCTGCCCGCGTACTCCCGGGTGTGCCGGGGCCGCGCGGACTCGGCAGATCCGCGCGGCCCCGGTGTGGCCGGTGTTGCCCGTTCGGGCGGTGCTCAGCGACCGGCGAGCAGCCGGTTCACCGCCGTGTCGACGTCCAGGTGCTCGGCTTCGCGGCCGCGCGGGACGACGACGTACGTCCGTCGAAGGAAACGCACCAGAACGCTGCGCGGCACCTCGAAGAGGGCGTTGCCGTCCGGTGACGAGAGGGCCAGCGCGACGAAGTCGCCGCGCGGTGTGGCCCAGGGCCAGACCCGCACATCACCGATGCCGGCTGGCTCGTCCAGGCCGGTGACCAGCAGTTCGCGGGCGAAGGACCAGCTCACCGCCTCGCCGCCGGCAGATTCGGCATGGAACAGGACATGGACCGCATACGGGTCAGCAGGGTCGTAACGCAGACTGGCACGCACCGGCAAGGCGGTGGCGTCAGGTGCGACGAGCCTTAGCGACGTCTCGACCTCTACGGTCGTCGGTCGGATGACACTCATGGACGTTCTCCCCCCGGCACCGCTGCGGAACGCGCGTGTCCCGCTTTTCCCATACTCAGGTGCTACTCCTGGCTACGCTCCGCCATACGCTGACTTCACCCAGTGGTGGGAAGGGGGACGGAAAGGCCGCGTGAATGTGAGCATTCATGTAGGATTTCCGGTTCTGCCCAGTGTGTGATTCCGCCCGGCATCGGGTGGCTCAGTCGTCGACTTACTCCGGTAACGTCCAGTCGGCCGTTGCAGTGACGGGCCTGAGCGACACTGGGGGGTGAAATGGTGGCGAAGAAATCCTCAGTGGATCGGCCCGCGGCGCCCCGCCCGCCGAAGGTCGCGGTCCGAGCAGCCGAAAAGTGGGGGTACGGAACACCGATGGAGCAGCCCGAACGCGCCGATCGGCCAACGACCGACGCCGATCGTCCCGGTGGTGTCCTCGTCGTCGGAGAGCCACCGCGCCGCCCCCGCTGGCGGGAGCGGATCTCGCTGACACTCGATCTCATCCGGTCCAACCCCAGCGGCCGGATCGCCCTCAAGATCTTCATCGCGATCGCCGGAGCGATAGTGGTGACCGTCGGCATCGCACTCATCCCGCTGCCCGGTCCCGGCTGGCTGTTGGTGATCGCCGGGTTGGGCATCTGGGCGGTCGAATACCACTGGGCCCGCCAGCTGCTCGGCTTCACCCGCCGCCACGTCTACGGCTGGACGCAGTGGGTGACTCGACAGTCACTGGCGGTGCGAATCGTGCTCGGGTCCGTCGGCCTGGTCTTCGTGGCCACCGTGGTCTGGCTGTCGCTCAAGTTCAGCCTCGGCATCGACCTGGTCGCCAAGGTGATGCAGTACCTCGCGACGCACTGACCCCGGATTTCCGGTCGGGTTCCACGATCGGGTAGAGTCAGTGGCGCTGAGGGCGATTAGCTCAGTGGGAGAGCGCTTCGTTCACACCGAAGAGGTCGCTGGTTCGATACCAGCATCGCCCACTCTCAGATTGTGCAGGTCAGAAGCCCGTTGCCGGATCAATCGGTAACGGGCTTCGCCGTATGTGCTGCTTACATTGGGAGCAGATTGGGAGCAGCGCGGCTGGTTCTGTGTTCGGGCCGCCATGGACCTGTCCGGTTGAGTGTTCTGATGTGCGGTCCCGAGCGGGCCTGCTGGCTGGTTGAGGAGTTGGGCCGACCGCTGCCGGTGCCGCGCGGCGGGAGGGTGGTCCCGGTTATGGCTCATGGGTTGCCTGGCGGCCGTAGGTCCGATGGTTGGCCCATTCGCCGGTCCACAAGGCGAGGTCGTGTACCCAGAGCTCGGCGCTCTGCCGGGACTTGACGGCCCACTTTGTTGCGTTCTTCGCCGCGAAGTGGTCCAGGACCTGACGGTCGGTCGCCGTCCATGCGGGAAGCTGGGTCAGCCACTCTTCTGCCTGTTTCGCGCGGTGGCCGCTGCCGATCAGCCACTGGACGAGCAGCGCGAGTTCGACCCATGCGGCGGCCTTGGTTGCCCACGCCCAGTCGACGATCCGTAGGCCGAGTGGCGTCACGATCAAGTTGGTCGGGTTGAGGTCGGAGTGGATAAGTGTCTCGCCATTCATGGCCGGGTGCGCGAACCCGAGCCGGGCTGCCGGGGTGAACCACATCTCGCCAGGCGCAGGTGTCTCTTGAAGTGCTTTCAGCGCGGCGAGGAGCAGATCGAGGTCCCTACTGCCGGGTGACAGGTCCGGGTGGGGACCGGCAAGATGTTCGGTCCCCGCCACCAGCCAGCCATCGGATTCGAACTGCCATAGGACCGCCGGCGGGTGCCGGTCGATGGCTCGGGTGGCCGCGAGTTCGTAGCGCAGCGACCGAACGCTCAGCTCGCCGGTGGCGGCCTTGACGAAGATCCGCCCGGCGGGTCCGGTCAGCGTCGAGGCGATCTCGGCGTGGTTGCCACTGGAAGCCGAGGTGACGTCAAAGGTTCCGCCGGCCCGTCCGGCGATCCCTGCCGTGACACTCTCCGGCAGAGTGGTCCAGTCGCTACGCATCGGATCTTCCCTCTGCTACGTGCCCGGCTGAGGCGGATTCGGCGGACAGCAGGACTCGGCCTCGCCGCCCCAGAATTCCATGTCGACCCGGTAGCCGGCCGCGTGCAGCGCCGCGAGTGTGTAGGTCACGGCGCTGCCGTCCTGCATGGCCCCGGTCAGGATCGGCCGGTGGTGCACGTAGTGGCCCGCGATCTGTTTGCAGGCGACGGGGTGGGGCTCGCTGATCTGCACGGCGGTATGCCAGACAGCCGCACACAGCAGCGATGGTGACCGGGCCGCGGACTATCTCATCCAGGCGGACCGCAGCTGCCAAGGCGCGGCGATCGTGAGCGTGTTCCCCGATCGGCCGATGCGGCTGCGGGCTGGCAGCTCACGATGGGAGGTGGGGGAGCCGTCGTCCTTACTGTCGACGGTTGGCCTGCGGATCGCATGCTCAGGGAACTCGATGGAACGGCGCGGGTTCGTTGTCCTGTGGTGGGACTGGCTGTGGTCGGCCAGGCGTGTGATGGCGCGGGTTTCGGCGCATGGTGCTCAGGGTTGGGCCTTCGGGCAGGCTGATGGTCGGTTGTGGTGTGTAGCCGTGGCGGATGTGCATGTTCTGGGCGTCGGTGGTGGTGCTGGTCCAGGCCAGGAGGTTCACGTGGTCGAGTCGGCTGCGGTGGTGGTTGAGCAGGGCTGTGCCGCGTCCGGTGCGTCTGGCTGTGGGTTGTACGGCCAGGAACGCGAGGTGGTAGTGGGGTTCGGTGGGTCGTTCCTTGGCGAGCAGTCGGTCGAGGAGGTCGAAGCGGTCGGCGTGGGGGCCTGCGGCGTCGCTGAGGCGGGTGGGGTAGTTCGCGGGGGGTGGGATGGGCCGGTATCGGTGGAAGCCGACGGTGGCGGCGGTGGCGTCGTCGGTGAGGTAGATGTCGCCGTAGAACATGGCGTGTTCGATCCAGATGGCGAGGACGTCGGTGAGGATCCGGCGCCGTGGGCTTGGGTCGGGGATGAGCCATGTGGCGAGAGGGCTGGGATGGAGGGCGTCGGCGATGAGTGCGGCGACGTGGTCTTTGTCTGCCCAGCGGGCGGCGCGGATGCGCGGGACAGTGTCCATGGCGGGATTTCCCTTGAGTTGTTGTTGGCGGGGTCAGGAGTTGTCGCTGCTCGTGGTGTGGGTGTGGACGAGGAACAGGTGGTAGTCATCGACGAAGGCGCCGTTTCGGTCGCCGTCGGCTGGCGGTGTGAGTGCGGCTCTTTCGTAGGCGAGTAGTTCGCCGGTGCTGGGGTTGAGGATCAGCAGGAAGCGGATGTTGTCGGCGGTGGCGCTGATGCCGATGCCGGTTCGGCCTGCCCGGTCGTTCACCGATGGGTGGTAGGTGATTCCGGCGGTGCCGTGCAGGACGGTGAGGATCGCGGTGCGGGCGGCTTGGTTGGGGGTGCGCCAGCCCAGCAGGCTGGCGAGGCCGCGGATGACGGCGGTGGGTCCGAGGAATCGAGGTTGCGTGGTGTCGATCTGCGCGGTGAGTGCCGTCGGGTCGGCGGCGATCGGTCCGATGGGTCCGTCCAGCTGGCCGGGGTAGTAGGTGCTGTCGTCGGTGGGCTGGTTGCCGCCGGGGTAGCGGCTGCGGATGACGCGGCCGGAGGCGTCGTCGGCGCGCCAGCGTTGCACTTCGAACAGCACGGTCCGCGTGGTCGTGCTGTTGCCTGCGATCGTGGTGTCCGTGGCCCACTGGAGTAGATGGACGTAGGCGAACCCGCCCGGGACGGCATCACAGCCTGACGGTCTCGCCCCTACCGTCCTGGGGCCCTGCCGGGTCGGAGACGACGCCGACAGACGCGTCGGCACCTGGTCGAGTTGCTGTTGGGCACGAGTCTTGAGCTGTGCCGCGGTCAGGGTGGCGGGCGACGGACACGGTGCCACGGTCGGCCGGGACGCGGCGGTGCTTGGCAGCGAGGGCAGGGATTGCGCCGGCCCGGCGGTGCCCGTCCAGGTCGGGATAGCGGTGGCGGCAGCGAGCAGACCGAGTACACAGACGGCGGCCATAACCTTCATGGCTCCCCGGCCGACCGGGTGGGGCTTGCCGGTCGGAGGTCGCACGGGGGATTGGTTGGTCACGGTGGGTTTCCTCGAGTTGAGCGGACAGGGCTAGCGGTAGGCGGCGGTGGCCAAGTCACCGACGGCGGCGTCAACGGCGGCGATGATGTCGCGCACCGG
Source organism: Micromonospora sp. DT231 (assembly GCF_049847025.1). Classification (NCBI taxonomy): domain Bacteria; kingdom Bacillati; phylum Actinomycetota; class Actinomycetes; order Micromonosporales; family Micromonosporaceae; genus Micromonospora; species Micromonospora sp. DT231. The sequence goes on from NZ_JBNCNO010000008.1 coordinate 184,594, forward strand.
CTGGTAGTGCTGTGCGGCGATGGCCTTCAGGCGGCTAGTCATGGCTGGGGTGTCGTCGTCGAGGTAGAGGTGGTGGGTGAGTCCGAGGTCGGCGACGAGACCGGCGAGGGCGGCGGTGTGGCCGTTGGGTTGTTCGTGGCCGGTGGCGAGGTAGCGCAGGCGGGACCGGGCGATGACGGCCCATTTGCTGTCGGTGGGTAGGTAGGTGTGGGCGCGTATGAGGCCGCCGAGGCGCCGATGGGTGTGCTGGCGCAGGATCCCGCCGGCGAACAGACCGGCGCGGGCGCGGTCGTACAGGTCGTCGGAGAACCCCCGCAGCCACATGCGCAGCAGCGGGTGAGCGTTGCGGATGGTGGCGGCTGCGGCGTCGGCGATCATGTCCCCGGTCGGGCGGTCGATGTGCGGGTGTATCCGCTGGTGGCCTGCCGCGCGCGCCTCAGCGTTCGAGTCGAGAGTCACCCGCCCGGCCAGGTACAGGTCGATCAGGACCGCGCCGGCGAGCCCGAGCGCGAGGGCCTGCCGGTGCACGTGGGGGTGTCCGGTGTCGTCGTCGTGGCCGAGGAGGAACAGCTCATCGCGCAGCGGCAGGCGCGGGATCGACGCGGTCATCGGCGGGGCTCCTACCGCAGTCCGGCGGTGAGTAGCCGCAGCCGCTCGTGTGCCCCGCCGTACGCGGGTCCGGGGGCGGGGAGCAGGGTTTTGTCGATGGCGGCGAGGACGGTGTAGTTGGGGTCGCACACGTTGCCGATCGGCGCTCGGCCCGCCTGCGACACGAGTTGGTAGGCGTCCAGGGTTTCCAGGCCGGTCAGGGCGCTGGCCCATCCGACGAGGTCGTGCTGGGCGATGCGGTACGCGTCCTCCAACGGACGGGCGCACCCGATCGTCAGGATGTCCCGGTCGGTCTCCAACCGCGGCCACCGTGTGGACGCGCCTTTGATGACATCGATGGCGAGGGTGGTGGTCGTGGCGATCTCCACGCCGACGCCGCAGGCCTCGCCCTCACCTTGGCGGGCGTGCCCGTCGCCGAGCGCGAGCATCGCACCGTGAACGTTCACCCCGAGGTACAGGGTGGTGCCTGCGCGCAGGTGCGGGGTGTCGAGGTTCCCGCCGTGAGTGTCAGGCACGAGTGTGGAGCGGGCCTCGAACCCGCCGGGGGCGACACCGATCGTGCCGATCATCGGGTCCGCCGGCAGGTCCACGCTGTGGTTGCTACGCGTGGCCTCGAACCGCACGGTCCCGGCCTGGCGGTCGATGTCGTACACCCAGACCCGCTCCTCCAGCGGCGGTTGCAGGGTGGCGGTGTGGGCGGTGGAGGTCAGTGCCCCAAAGTGCGGGAACGTCGACGACACACCCCAGTCCCGGGCCGGGGTGATGGCGGCGAGGTGGACGGCGAGGGTGTCGCCGGGCTCGGCGTCCTCGACGAAGAACGGCCCGGACACCGGATTGAGGTTCGGCATGCGGCACACCTGCGACGGCAGGTCCGCCGGCCCCCGAACGAGACCACCAAAGCAGTCCTCCGTCACGACGGTGAACACGTCCCCCCCGCGCACGTGCGCCACCGGCATCCGACCGCCGAAGGTGTACGCCAGCTCATCCCGAGCCGGTCGGTAGGTGAACCTGTCCATGCCGGTCACACCCGCTCCACGTGACGCGCCTGCGGCTGCGCGGGCGCCAACCCCGACAGGGCCGGCCTGCAGCCGAACAGGTATAGACCAGCCAGGATGATGACGCCGAGGGCGAGCCAGGCCAGGCCGAGGCGCTGGGCGGCGATGTTGGCGTTGATTACCACCCATACCAAGATTGCGAAGCCGATGCCAGGCATGACCAGGTGTGCCCACCAGTTCCCGCTGCGCTCCCGGATGAGGTGATGCACCACGACCGAGACGTGCAGGACCAGGAACGCGACCATCGCCCCGAAGTTGATCAGCGACGACAGCAGGGTAATCCCATCCGAACGGGTCGCCATGTACAGGCCCAGTGCCAGGGACACCGCCCCGGTGAGCAGCGTCGCGTTGATCGGCACGTTGCGCCGGATCGACACCTTCGCCAGAAACGACGGCAGCTGCCGGTCCCGAGCCATCGCGTACAGCAGCCGAGAGGTCGCGACCTGCGCGACCATCGAGTTCGGCAACCCCCACGCAATCGCCGTGGCCACCGCGCACACCGTCGCCAGCCAACCCCCACCGGCCACGGCGGCGGCGTCGTAGAAGGCAGTGCCGTTTGGATCACCCTCCGCAAGAAGGGTGCCGGGGTCGGGGACGAGCATCGCGGCCAGCCACGTCTGGGCGATGAACAGCACCCCCGCCAGGATCAGGACGGCGGCCATGGCGCGGCCGATCTGACGGGAGCCGCCCTTGGTCTCCTCCGCCAGCATGGAGATCCCGTCGAAGCCGAGGAAGGACAGCACCGCGAGCGACACCGCACCCGCCACCACCGACCAGGTGAACGTGTCGGAGTTGTAGAAGGCGTCCCAGCTGAACCGATCTCGGCCCGTGGCGAGGGCCCAGCCGGCGACGGCCAAGAAGCCCGCCAAGACGATCAGCTCACCGACCAGCATCAGCCGGGTAACCACAGCGGTCATCCGGATCCCCACCGAGTTGACGATCGTGTTGACCGCGACGAACCCGAGCAGCCACAGCCACACCGGCACCGCCGGGACCGTCGCGTGCATCGCCACCGACGCCACCAGGTACAACAGCCCCGGCACGAGGACGTAGTCCAGGAGGATCACCCAGCCGGCGAGGAACCCGACCTGCGGGCTGATGCCGCGGCCGGCGTAGTTGTAGACGCTGCCCGACATCGGGAACGCCCGCACCATCTGCGCGTACGAGAACGCCGTGAACACCAACGCCACCACACCGACCGCGTAGGCCAAGGCCACCATCCCGCCAGAGCCGGCGTAGACGCTGCCGAAGATCGCCATCGGCGCGATCGGCACCATGTAGACCAGGCCGTATGCCAGCAGATCCCGGAACCGGAGGCGCCGTGCCAACTCCTGCCGGTAGCCGTAACGCTCCAGATCGGGCTGATCAACCATCTGGGATCCTCTCAAACTTGATCAATAATTTTTTGGGGTAGCTGCTTCACCAAAAACGCTGCTGGTGACGACTTGACCGCAGCTTCTTCGGGCGGAGACGCGGCCCGCGCACCGGCGACGAGAGTTGACTAAATGCGAATACGGTCGATGTCGGGAACCCTCTTCGTGAACGTCTGACAATTCGCCGACAAGATGCTCATCCTCCGGCGGCTGCGCGGGTGAGCGGACCCACTAGGTCCACCGTGGATTTCTCCGATCCCCCAATGAGGCGTGACTGCCAAACCGACCCTGCAAGGTGCCACTCCTGCAGCTCCCTTGAACACATTCGAGTGCGGCGGCAAACCATGAGTTAGTTGGAACCCCCTTGACGGGTGCGGCACTCTTAGCCTGACCGATGTCACCGGCAGCTCCGCCAGGTGGCCAGGTCTAAAGCCGGTGCAGCTGGGGCACCAGCAGCCGTGGATTCGACCAGGTCGGACTCACGCCGACGTCCTAACAGCCGCGCTCGTCAGGCCAAACCAACAGGTGGTAGGCGTCCGCGACCTGCAGCAGTGCCAAGTCCTGCGAACAGACCAAGGCGTCGATGCTGTACTACTCCTCACCCGATGCTGGGAGCTGGCCAGCGGTTCCAACTCGACGAAAGCGCCGAGCCCGTTGACGACTTCCAGGCATACGGTCGCGCGATTCCGATCGCCGCTTCGGCGCTGCTTGGCGATCCACGCAGTTGGCACCCACTGTCGCAGGGCGAGCGCCGTGAACTCTCGGCAGGCCGTCGACGAGGTGCTTGGCCTCATGCTCATGATCATCCCTGGCCCCGGCGCTTAAGTAACGAGCGGGGAGCGTACGAGAATCGCGGTTCACGTGCGTCCCAACGCCGCCGGGGGGATGTTGGAACTTTGTTGGAATAATGTTGGAAGCGGCCGCTGAATAGCTGATGCGTCAGAGACCTGCACTACAGTGTTCCCACGCCACTGTGTCTCGCCTCGCGCGAACGTTTGTACCCATCGGGAGCTGCTGATGTCGAGCGTGCCACCACAAGAAGTAGCCAAGGCGTGGATCGCTCTTGGTCATATGCTGGCCCGCAGCCGTAAGGCCGCTGGTTACACGCAGGAGACGTATGCGCCTCGGGTGAGCTATGGACGGAGCACGATCGCGAACGTGGAGACCGGCCGGCAGCGCGTGGGCCGCGATTTCTGGGCCCGAAGCGACGATCTGTTGGGGACTGGCGGCAGGCTGTCCCAGGAATACGATCGCATCCGGCTCGCCAGCACTCGGCACGTGCCCAGCGGCATGGCTGCCACTCAGGCATTTCAGGTCGCTGCCCTGCCGTCGTCCTCCAACGCGGTGGAGATGCTCTCTCGCACGTCCGGAACCGACTACCTGATGGGCGAGTGGAACAGCTTTTCCACGCTCACCAGCATGCTGGCCCAGCAGCGTCAGGCCGTGTCACCCGACGCGCTACTGGGTCTGATCGAGGCCCACCGTGATTGCCTGTCGACGCTGTACCGTAAAGCCGGCCGTGCGCCCATCCGTGTCGATATCGGAGCGATGCTCGCCGAAGCGTCGATCGTCGCGAGCCGGCTGTGGAGTGCACAGGGCAACCGTGCTCTCGCGCTCGCTCACTGTGCCTACGCTCGCGAGCTCGGCGACAGGCTTGGCAGCCGCAGGATCAGCGCGACGGCACGTATCTTCGAGAGCAACCTCCACTCGGAAGCCGCCACACTGATCGACGCAGACGGTGACATCATGATCGGCCTGCGGCTCCTCGATGAGGCCGCCCGCGCGTCCACCGATCTCAGCCCTGCCGCGCGAGCTCGAGTAGCTGCTGAGCAGGCTCAAGCCTTCGCCGCGCTGCGACTTCCACGCGAGGCCAGGGCGGCCCTGAAGCGGGCGGAAGAAGCAGTCAACGACTTGTCACCTGTTGACTGCGTTGGCCTCTACAGCGACTGGAGCAGCGCCCGTCTTTACGTCTATGCGGGCACATGTCATCTCCTTCTCGGCCAGCCCCACCAGGCTGTGACTGTGCTCGAGAGTGCAATTCAGTCGCTGGAACCCGACCACGCCAACGTCAACGTCGCCTTGGCAGCAGCGGTAGACCTTGCCAGCGCCTACGCCGAGGCTGGCGAACTTGAACAATCTTGCGCCCTGCTTGGCAACACCTACGACCAGCTGAAAGCAGGTGGGAACCATCGAGGCATCGCTCGAGCTCAACGAGCCCGGCAGCGGCTGGCCCGATGGCGCGACGAGCCGGTTGTCCTCGAACTCGAGGAGCAGATGGCCGTCTAGCGCGCAGCCGGCGACCCGCCCGTAGTCAACAGCGAACTGACGGCGGCTACCACCGTCGTCGGGTCGAGATTGTTTAGTACCACGTCAGGTTCGTAGGATGCCAGCTCTTGACGCCCAAGCCGGTGAGCGACAACAGCGACACGAAAGCCGGCGTGACGTGCGCAAGCGATATCGTTGGGCGCATCCCCGATGACGATCGCTCGAGCGGAATCGAGCGGATCACCGTAGATCGCGGAGTAGCGCTGAGCTACGACTGCCGGAAGCTGAAAGCGATCTCGAGCGTCCGACCCGAAGCCGCCGATGCGAAGATCAAGAAACTCATCCAATCCTGCCACGTCCAGCTTCACCTCGGCGGCCGAACGCAGATTGCCGGTCAGCACGGTCTGGACGAAACCACGGCTGTGCAACTCCGCGATGCTCGCCGCAGCACCTGCATACGGCGGCTGAACCTCAGCGAGCTCCTGCCGACCCTTCTGCATGACCGCGGCAATGGCCTGACGGAAGGCGGGTATGCCCGCCTCCGCAGCTGACGGGCCCACGCCCGAAGCGATCGCCGTGTCCACTGCGATCGACTCGTCCGTATACCCATGCACCTTCTTGTCAGGGAAGACAACCTCGGACTCCGCGATGCCGTATGCACGAGCGACCGCGCGCGTCAGCCAGCGCAAGTCTGCGGGGATGAGCGTCCCGTCAACGTCCCAGATGACCAAGCCGGCCCTGCTGTGGTTCACAGAAGCATCGTCGCACGCGTACGGGCAGCTAACCCTGTCGAGCATCGCCGGGGCCGCGGCGGGAACGAGACGGCCAGGCGGCGGACGCGGTCGCGGCGGCGGGTGTCGGTGGATTGTCATGGTCCGATGACGTGTCTGTCCGACAACGCCCGGCGTAGGCGAGTGTAAGTGAGCCTTCCCCGAGAGGCCGGGGCGGATCGTCCGCGCAGTTGATAGCTCTCCGGACGACACCTCCGCTGCCTACGTGGTGATCATCGCGCTGGCCGCAGCTGCTGACTTGCTGGGCCAGCCCTGGACATGCAGCGCGTCCGGTGGCGGGGGTGGCTGTTCGCTTCCGATCGCTCGCGACTGTTGGAAGGAATGTCTGCCATGTTCTTCGATGTCGTCGTCGTCGGCGCCGGCCCGGGTGGTCTGGCTTGTGCCCACGAGGTCGTGCGCCAGGCCCAAGGGCTGCGGGTGCTGCTGTTGGAGGCCGGGCGGGGGATGCGGAATCGGCCGTGCCCGGTCGACCGAGGTCTGCGTTGCACGGGGTGCGCCGGCATCTGCAATGTGATCAGTGGCTTTGGCGGCTGTGTGCACTACGGAGACGGGGTGAAGTTGAGCTTGCTGCCATCCGGCCGCCGCCTGATCGATCACTTCGGTGAGGACCGCGCCGACGAACTGTGCGAGCGCGCTTTCCAGTTCCTGACCGCTCCACTGCTAGAGCCACCCATTCTGAGTGGCACGAGGCTTGGCGCGCCAGTCATCAAGGCGTTTGCCGGGAACGGCCTGGCCATCCGGGAGTACCCGGTCGCGGTCTTGGGGGAGACGCAGGTCCGGGACATGCTCACGGCGCTGCACGGCTTCCGCAACGACGCTCTGGCCGTCTGGGAGAAGTCGGAACTTGCCTCCGCCGCCCTGGAGGAGGACCGCCTGACGCTGGCGGTAGCGACCCACGCTGGCCTCGTCACCGTCGAGACGGCACGTCTGGTGCTGGCCACGGGCCGGCACGGGGTGACCAGCACTCACAACCTCCTGACGGCGTTCGGGGTGCAGACGATCGCGCCGGACATGTCGCTCGGCGTGCGTCTCGAGACGAGGGCTGAGGTGCTGGCCGCGATCGGCGTTGAGCACCCCGATCTGAAGATCACCCAGTTAGAGCGGGTGGGCCGTAAGACGAAGACGTTCTGTTTCTGCGGCGGCCCGAACGGTGGTCGGATCAAGTTCACCAACTACCAGCGCTCCTTCGGGCGGGAGGTGATCACTCTCGACGGGCACGAAACCAGTGAACGCCTTCCCGGGGGGCGTTCACTGGCAGCCAACTTCGGCCTGTTGTGCCAGCTCGCCAGACCCGGCACCAGCACCGAAGTCCGGGCCGAGATCCTGTCCGATTACTGGCGGCTCAGCGGAGGCCGGCCGGTCGCGCAGAGTCTGCGCGCGTTCATGAACAAGACGGCCGAGCCGCGTAGTTGGCCGGAGTTGGCTGCGGCAGCGACGTTCGAGCCGTCCGTCAAGGACTTGACTACCGCCCGGCTTGACAGCTTGTTCACCGGCGCCGAGCACGTCAGCCTTATCGAGAGCCTCCGCCGGGTCATGGGCTCGATTCTGGACCACGCCGACGCAGGCCTGTCCGTGGATGACTTTGTCGACGATGTTCTCGTGATCGGGCCTGAGGTCGAGTTTTTGTGGGACCGGGTTCCGGTCGACGAGGACTGCAAGGTGCGGGGCCTGCCGATCTACGTGGTCGGCGATGCCGCAGGGATCGCCCAGGGCATCGTGCAGGCTGCCATGATGGGCGTTGCCGCTGGTGACGCCATCGCGTCCGGTATGCCGGCATGATCGCCGTCACGACTCGTCGCCCGGTCGCGGACCGGTTCGGGCCGCTCTACCCGGAGTCGGCGATGACGTTGCCGGTCATTCCCAGCCTTCCGATGCCGAGATTCGCCGCGCCGCCACCGGACGTGCGCAACCTCAGCCCGCATTACCGCGACCATTACGGCGCCAACATCCTGCGCGAATATCCCGCCGGACGATTCGGGGACCGGCTCGCGGTCATCGACAAGGCATTCCCGCACAGCGTCTACGACATGATGCTGCTTGCCACAGTCGGCGACGACAAATTGATCGCGTCGTCGGTCAGCGATGTCCCCGAGGCCATGCTGATGGCGCTGCTCAGGTTCTGTAGGCAGTTCGTCGGCTACGTCGACGCCTCCTCGACTCGGCGCCGGTTCGACCTTGACGGGGCGCAGCTCATGATCGGCACGAACCACGACCCGTACACGGTCGACCGCGACAACGGGCAGTGGTGGGACAAGCGGATGCACTGGCACCTCAACTGCTGGCCCGCCGCCGCCTACCGCGATGCCTCGATCGTGCCGCTGGGCGAGGTAGACGACCTTAACCGACGACGGGCGCTGGTGGACCCCATCGCGTACCTGGCCGCCCAGCTCATGCGTGACGCATCGCGTACGCAGCCGCTGCCGGCCGACTGCCATCTGGCGGGTGACGCAGATCTGTCCGCTGCTGGTGGCCCAATTGGGTTCAAGATCGTCCTTCCGGACTGGGACTTCCTCCTCGATACCGCCTGCGCGCGCCTTCTCGTCCAACTTCATGAGGTGGCCACCGGCGCGTACGCGCAGCTGCGAGAGTGCTTCACCGGCAGCCCGGCGGCGTCGCCCCCGTGGACTCGGCCGGGACTGCTGCCACTCGGCCAGGTTGCGGCGAACCTGAACAACCTCACCTGGCTATCCGAACCGGACCGGCAAGGACTCGTCATGCTGAGGGCGTTACTCCGGGACATCACCGCCCACGAGATGGCCCTGTTGCGAACGAACATGGATCTCGCGAACCGGTGCCTGACCCTGGCAGGCTTGGACTACCACCTCGGATTCTGGTCCCCAGCGCGGCTCGGCAGCTCGCGTGAATGTCCGCCGGTCTACCTCGTGATGCAGTTCAAGCTGTTCAGCGCCATCGGCAGCAGCCCGGCGATCGGCGGCAGCGTCGCCTCGATCCTCGACCGCTTCCGCGGTCCGATCATGTCGGCACAGCAGACCCGCCTGCGTCGACAGTTCCAGGACGGCTTCCTCGCGGACCTGGAGCACGGCGCACCGGAGGCAGCAGAGTGAATCCCCACCCGCCCGACGTGACCGTAGCGCCCAGCATCACTCCGGAGGTCCTCGCCTTCTACGCCCACGGGGCAGAGCAGGGGCGCCTGAGCGACCCGCGCCGCCACATCGAGTGCCTGCGCACCCGCGATATCCTGGCCCGCCACCTTCCCCCAGCCGGAACGGTTGCCGACGTCGGCGGAGGACCTGGCGCCTATGCGTTTCAGCTGGCCGCGGACGGCTACCGCGTTCACCTCGTGGATCCTGTCCCGTTGCACCTGGAGCAAGCCGCCACCACGTCCGCCCGCGCCGCGTCGCCGCTGGCCTCGATCTCGCGCGGGGACGCGCGCCGGCTGCCGCTCGGCCCCGCCAGCTGCGACGCCGTTCTTCTGCTCGGCCCGCTGTATCACCTCACCAACGCCGCTGACCGCGTCCGTGCCTGGGGCGAGGCGTCCCGCGTACTCGTCCCAGGCGGCGTGGTCGCCGCCGCAGCGACGTCCCGCTACTACACCACCTGGGAGTACCTCGCCAAGAACCTCTACGACGACCCGGCGGTGGAATCGATCCTGGCCCGGCATCTTCGCGACGGGCAACACCGCAACCCGACCGGTGATCGACGGCTGTTCACCACCGGCTACTTCCACAACCCGAATGACCTCACCGCAGAAGCCACCACCGCAGGCCTGCGCCCACACGCCCTGCTCGCGGTCGAAGGCGCCGCGAAACTGCTGCCCGACCTCGCCGACCGCCTCCGCGACCCACACCGCCGCGATCTCCTCCTGCGGGCGATCCGCCGAGTCGAGGCAGAACCCTCACTCCTTGGCATGTCCGAACACGTCCTGCTCATCGCCCACAAACCACACCCGACAGCACCGCCGCGAAGGAGACGAGATGACCACCACCGTCCGGCTCGCCAGCTGTGACCTTCCCACCGCATACGGACACTTCCAACTGCATGCCTTCGGCCCCGAGACCAGCCCTGAGGAGGTCCTCGCCGCCGTCCACCGCCCTCAGCCCGCCACCCAACAGACTCCGCTGGTACGCATTCACAGCGCCTGCGCCACGGGTGATCTGCTCGGATCCCTCAAATGTGACTGCGGCCCCCAACTGGCCACATCCCTGCGCATGATCGGCGCATCCGAGTACGGGATCCTGCTCTACATGCTGCGCCACGAAGGCCGCGGCATCGGGCTTGCTACCAAGATCCGCGCTTACACCCTCATGGACCAGGGCTACGACACCGTTGCCGCAAACGCCGCAGTTGGCGCACCCACCGATGCCCGCGACTACCGACCCGCCGCAAGCGCCCTGGCCTGGCTCGGCGTCACTTCAGCCCGACTCGCCACCAACAATCCTCACAAGATCGACGCCCTCCGTACCGCCGGGATCACCGTCGACCGTGTCCCACTCTCCGGTTTCGTCACCCCCGATAACCGGGACTACCTCGGGCAGAAGGACACCCTGCTCGGGCATCTGAACAGCAGCGAAGCCGCCGCTTCTTGACCCGAATGTCCAAATGGACACGACCCGCCGCCCGCCCCAGGTCGGTATCATTCCGGCGGGCAGCAGGCGGGCCACGTCCTTCAGGCCGGCCGACCACCGCAGCAGAATGGTGGTACGCCGAAGTCGCTGGTCAGCGGCCCTGCTGACGTCTCAATCCCGATCTCCACGCGTCGGTATCGTTCATGGCGAGAGGAAACGCTCAATGAAGGTTTGTGTTGTCGGCACCGGATACGTAGGTCTCACCACCAGCGTCAGCCTGGCGTTCCTGGGCCACGACACCACCTGCATCGACCTCGACAAGCAGAAGATCGACACCCTTCGCGGCGGCCACTGCCCGATCTACGAGCCACACCTGGAAGCGCTCCTCGAGCAGGCGTCCTCACACCTGACCTTCACCACCGAATACGCCGTCGGCGTACCCGACGCCGACGTCGTGTTCATCGCCGTGCAGACCCCGCAACTCGACAACGGCAACCCCGACCTGCAGCACCTGCGATCCGCCGCCGAGAGCGTCGCCCAGCATTTGCGTGGCGACTTCACCGTTGTGGTCAACAAGAGCACCGTCCCGATCGGCTCCGGCAACTGGGTCGACGCGATCCTGCGCGGAGCGTACGAACGCCACCACGGCCACCGCCCCGACGGTCGAGTCGCCGTCGCCTCGAACCCCGAGTTCCTCCGCGAGGGCACCGCGCTCGCCGACACCCTCTACCCGGACCGCATCGTCATCGGCTCCGACAACCAGAAGAGCCTGGACGTCCTCAACCAGCTCTACCGACCCATCCTCAACCAGTCCTTCACCCCGCCCACCGTGCTGCCCCGCCCATCCGGCATGAGCGCCGTGCCGCTGGTCTCCACCGACCTGGCCTCCGCCGAACTGATCAAATACGCGGCCAACGCCTTCCTCGCTCTCAAGATCAGCTACATCAACGAGATTGCCGCGATCGCCGGCAAGGTCGGCGCCGACGTCCGCGAAGTCGCCCGCGGCACCGGCCTCGACGCCCGCATCGGCCCTCGCTTCCTGAACCCCGGCATCGGCTGGGGCGGATCCTGCTTCGGCAAAGACACCGCAGCGCTTATCGCCACCGCCAGCGAGTACCACCTGGCCATGCCGATCGTCACCGCCGCCCGCGACGTCAACCACCGCCAGCGCACCAAGGTCGTCGACCGGCTCCTCGACGAACTCCACATCATCAAGGGTCGCAAGATCGGCATCCTCGGCCTCGCATTCAAGCCGGACACTGACGACCTGCGTGACTCACCGGCCATCGACATCGCGAATCTGCTCCTCGAACGCGGTGCCCGGATCACCCTGCACGACCCCGTCGCCGCCGATCGCTTCCGCCGCGAACAGCCCACCCTGGCCGAGCACCTCGCCGACCGTGTCGAGGACGTGTTCGATGACGCCGACGCCATCGTGGTCGCCACCGAGTGGTCGCACTACCGCGACCTCGACTGGGCGAAGTTCGCCCCCACCATGCGCTCACCGCTCGTCCTCGACGGGCGACACTGCCTCGACGCCGACAGGCTCACCGAAATCGGCTACCGGTACTTGACCATGACCGCACCCGCCATTCCCCCGCGTTCCCAGACCTGATTGTGCCTGGCCTATCGGCAGTGGTGTTGCCTGTATCGACCATCGGTAGGTGCGGTGTGCCCCGTGGAGGGCGATGAGGGACACCTCGCTGATCGTCGCTGTCACTCCGGGCTGATCCGCAGCTCGGCGTGCCGGGCGCGGATGAAGGCGGCGGGTCCGCGCAGCGAATCGGCATCAGCGCCGTCTCGTCCGGTCGGTGAGGGCGCCGGCTGCAGAGCACGCGGGCTAGGCGGGATGATGCGGCGTATCTGCTCCCGCCGCTGGCGGCAGCCACCGCGCTTGCGATTACCCACCGAGCCACCCGACGCGACCACCCGCACCGGCGTCCTGTCGATGCTGAGATGTCGACAGCCGGACAGGACAGCGACAGACTCACCAACCAGTTGGAATTCTGGACCGGAAGCCGCTCACGCGGATCCCATCGCGGTGGCTGTCTGCGGTGCCGACGGCCTCGCCGGAGTCTGGTGGCCTCGCGAGGAGCCCGGTAGGTTCAGATATCGAGTACGTTCACTTACATCGATTGGGGATGCCGGCCTCGTGTCGCAGATCGAGAAGATCGCCGGTGAACTCCGCGTGTTGATGGCCGGGGTCGAACGCGCGCAGGGGTTGGCAGCGGCAGCTGACAGTCAGGCGCAGGAGGTGGCGTTGCGAGCGGCGGGCGCGGGCTTCGTCGCCGTGGCGGCGGGTGTGGCGCGGGTGCGTAACGCGATCACGGGCATCCAGGGCGGCCTGGGAAGTCTCGCCGGGTCGATCGGTGACGCGACGAAGGCCACTGCGGCGGTGCCGAACGAAGCCAACCCGCAGGAGACGATCGCCGGGTTGGCGCCTGTGCAGAGCGCCGTGGACGCCGCTCGTGACGCGGCGGCCGGGGCCATCACCGGAGTCGGTGAAGCGCAGCAGCTCGTCGCCGTGGTCCTGCAGGGTGGGCAGCCCGGCCCGCTGTTGCAGGCATTGGAGGCCATCAAGCAGGTTCTGGTGCTGGTCGTTGCGCGTACTGGCGAGGCCCGGCAGGCCGTTGAGGCGGCGATCGCGCAGGCCCGGCAGTTGGGGTCGTCGGGAAACTGAAGGGGGCTGGCGGTCATCCACCGGCCAGCCCTACCCCTTCCGATAACAGTAATCCGCCTTCGACGCGTCATGCTGCCGGCGACGCCACGTCCGCTGATCACGACCACGGCACGCGCTGGACCAGGCCGCCAACCGGTGTCCCGGGCGGGTCACCGACCGGTACGAGAACCAGAATTCCACCCAGGTTGGACGACGACGGGCGGCGTCCCTTGGAGCTCGAGAACGAATGCGCCGATATAGTCGCCAGCAAGAGCTACCGGGTCCACCAGAACCCCACCAGGCAGGAGATCGCCGATGCCCGGCTCCGTACCGGCGACTCGGGCAACCCAAACAAAGACCCGGACTACCTGATCGAAGGTCATGTGTTCGACTGCTATTCGCCCACTCTCGGCAAGCCGGTACGGGGCGTCTGGAGCGAGGTCCGCGCCAAGGTCGACAAGGAGCAGACCCAACGTGTGGTGCTGAACCTGCACGACTGGCACGGAGACCTTGCGGCCCTGCGGACACAGTTCGACACCTGGCCCGTCGAGAGGCTAAAGGAACTCGTCGCGGTAACGCCACGTGGCGCGATCGTGCAGATCGTCCGTCGAGACTGAGGAAAGGCACGGAGATGGCTGTCGAGTTCAGGTTGACCCTGGCGGGTGACCTCCCCCTGGAACACGTGGCTGATCTGGTGGCGGCGGACACTGCCGAGAAGCCGAGGCCGACCGACGCCAACCCGAGCCTGCTCAGTGCTCGCCTCTACGACACGCACGGGTACGCGCTGAGCATCTACTCGGGGAACCAGGGCTACTTCGATGCCGAGGACGACAACGGTGCCCGCTGGGAGTGGGAGCCGGAGACGTACGTCGACATCGACTTCTCCATGCAGGCAGACGACGTGGTTGACAAGGGAATCCCGAACATGATGAAGGCCGTGGCCCGTGTGTTGGCCGCGCGGCAGGAGGACGCGGCGCTGGTCCAGAACGGCAACTGGCTCCTGCTGACCCGCGTCGGGGGCGAACTCCGCAGACACCGGCCTACATGGTGGAGCCACTACGGTTTAGACGACCTCATCACCCCATGAACCAGTAGAGCGCGGGTGGCCCGCTGCCGGATGACGCGGCTTCGAACCCGCCGTCCGTGCGTGACGTCGTCTGCCTCGACCCGGCGGACCTGACCCGCGCGACTACGACGACCGGGCCGCCGCAGGGCCTGATGGCGACGTGTCCGGACCCCCGTGGAAGGCGACGCCCAGCCGGGGAAGCGAGTAGCCCCACATGATCTTCGGTGACGTGCGCAGTGTGCTCGCTAGCGGATGCCAACTTCGGGTGAACCGGTGCCAACGCGGGTCACGGCGGCCGACCGCCGGTCGCAAACCGGGGTTCGTGTGCTCCGGGGGTGGTCCTGGGCTGGGCGAACAGGGGGCCGGATGACGTGGCTGGACGTAGGCCACTCCCTGCATCCCAGGCTAACGCCTTGGTCGCGAGACAAGTCGCTCGCGCCATTGCAGGTCAGGGGATAGAGCATCGGTTTCCTAAACCGCACGCCATTCTTAGTCGCAGGCTGATGACCTGGGGATTCTCGCAGTTGAAGATTAAGAATTGGTCGCAGGGCGCTATTGCTGTGATCGCTTGCTGAAGATTTTCGGGTGCGGCGTTTTGCCTGTTGAGAGTCGATGGCGCGATGAACTGGGTCACGCGGGTGACGTCTGTCTCCCGGCACTGCGCAGCCGGCAGTCCGAACAGCTCCGGTGAAGGCCGTGACGACGTCGACGCATCAACTGTTGCGTGGCGGGACCTGGCACTCAAGCTTCAGGCGAAGATTCAATTCTTCCTCGATCGCTTCCGTCAGAATGCCTGCATGGTCCTCGATCATCCGTGCGAGGACGGAGGACTTGCACCCCAGTATGAGGGTCCGCTCACGTAGGCCGACAATCCGCACATCTCTCGCAAGTACCGCAATCCTTTTGCTCCTACGGTTCAACCGAGATACTACTCCAATCCAGCTCTGACGGATTGCGATAACGTCCGGGTGGTTGATGGCATTCTGTGCGTCAATGTCAATGGGTGGAGTAGATTCGTCTCTCGTCTTCTCTCTCGGGTCAGGTATTACTACCGGCAGGAGGGCGACCGACACAGAGCGGAACGGATCGGTGTTAGATGCAAGGACGTAGCTTCGCCGTCCACTAGTGAAAGGATTCGCATTGGCGGATTGAAATTGCGGATGCTCCCTGATGGTCTTGTCTGCGCCGTCAATCGCCGTAGTTGCTCGGACGTCTTTGATCAACAGTATTAGTGCAGCCTTCGTGTCTCGCCAGGTCGTGTAGGCCAAAAGTTGATCGATTGCCAGGGAGAATGCTTTGGGGCCTCCCCAGAACTTAAACTCCCCGATGAATGCTGCGCGACCATCGTGGTTGAGCAGAATGTCAGTCTTTCCCGCTCCGTTGAACACCTCGCCCGAGGCGGCACCCTCATAGTTTGCATTCAGGATGAACAGCCCTAAATCGCGAATCGCTTCCTCGTCGAGCTTCCTGGCGGTGTCTGGCAGGCGTTCCATCGCTCGGCCAAGACCCAACAGGGTCCGCAGAACACGCGGGCGCTGATTATCGCCGCTGTAAGTCGGTCCACGGCTTCGATTCGGAGTTCCGCAACGCTGTTATTGTCTAGCGCTTGGATTTGATGTCCGTCTTTTATGTAAGCGAGAGCGTCGGCCTGCACCAACTCCGGACTTCCGCTGAAGGGAACTCGGATGATCACGGCTTGTCCGGGCTTCCGAGTCATGCCGATTCCGCCCTCCCTAGGTGCTGACACTGCGGCGGCCTCAACCGTGGACCGAGTTATCTTCGCGATTTGAACGTCGATGGGGCTGTGGCAGTGCTTCCTGTATATGCGCTCGATGATAGAGTGAGGATCGACCACGACGAGGTCGTTCGGCTGTCGGTTGGCCTCATCAAGCGCTCTGCTAAGCCGCCGCTCGTAAAGAAAGCCGTAAGCTTTTGCGGAGGCGGACTCACTCATCATCGTGCCGCGCTAACCGGTTAGGCGCGAGTACCGACAACTTCCCGGCCTTTGTAAGCCCGGCCGTAGCGAACAACGCTTCCTCCAACGGACACTCTGATTGGCCCTCTAGGCCGTCACCATGCCGTCGAAGGCCGATCGTGACCGACCCACGACGACTGCTAGGGACGATGTGTCTGCCCGGGTAACAAGACGTGGTCGCCCCGCTCGCCAGGCCGGACAGAATGCCGTTACCTGTAGTTGATGAACTGAAAACCTGACCTCGCATGCCACCAGCCCCGCGCGAAGGTTTATCCTGTCTGGTGCAGGCCTGGAGAGGCGATGCTGTCGCCTCGTAGCCGATTGTGTGGGCAGTAGTTAAGACGTTGAAAGACATCTTGCACGCTGCTTTGACCATCGTCACGCTCCTCTTCGCCCGTGCCCCAGAACGAGTCCGGCTCCTGACGCCGTCTGTCAAGTGCGCCAGCATCGGAGCGATGAAGGTCGTAAGACCAACGACTACGAGCACTTGGCTCGTGGCTAGCAGGCCGCCAGGCCCAGACCACACTGGACGAGATCCAGCCCAAGGATACCAAGGGCAGGACATCGCCGGGACGCGCTGATGAGGTGCACAGAGCTGGTGAGCGAGAGTCATTTCTGTCAGTTGGGAGCGGGCGACGAGATCCTTGCGCTCTTCCGGGCTCATCTTCTGGCAAGGCGTTCAAGAAGGGTTCGAAGGGTGCTGCCAACTCGTGCCGTAAGTCGGACTGGTGGTTGCCTCCTGCAGGGTGAGTTCGCCGTCTTGGACTACGGCGGCCATCTCGCGGAGGAGGGGGTTGAAACCACTGCGGGCGAGCTGGTCCAGGATGCAGTGGAGAACATCTCTGCGCTGGTCATCGCCGTCGGCGAAGTCGTCTAGGCCGTCCACGTGTTCACGCCTTCGCCCAGACGAGGGGGTGGTCGTAGCGGTCCACGTGGACCAGGGTGTGGACCGACTGCCTCGCCAATGGTGTGCCCGTCCTCGCCAAGTACGTAGTCAACATGGCCGAACTGATCGACGACGCGGCAGTGCTCACGGAGCCCGCGAGTCCCCAGTCGTTGGTAGGCGCGGTCGATCGCCTCATCCACGATCTTCAACACCGTAAGAGCCTAGCCAGCGCTGCCCCCTGCCGCGACCCGCCGCTTCAGCGGCGACCTTGACACGTTCCGCTGAACTGATCATCGCGCGCCACGGCGAGGCTACTGCAACCGCGAACAGATCGTCGGAGGCCTGCAAGGGTGTCGTGGATTGACCGACCAATGCCGACGCTATATCGAACGACTAGCCCAACGAGTCGGTCAGGAGTACCACGAGCGCCTGACTCACGCCATCTAGCCCACCCCGCTGCGTCGAGCGCAGCAAAGCGCCGCGATCATCGGGCGTACCGCAGCTTGGACGCTGAGACCGTCACCGACCTTACCGAGCAGCACTACGGCACCGTCGACGGTCGGCCGTGGACCGACATCGCCGCTGAGTACATCCCTGTCCTGGATGCGGACCGTCCGCTCGCAGCCGGCGGCGGAACCTGGCGGGACTACCTGCACCCGTCCAGCGTCGCGATCGGCGAGATCACGACCCGGCGTGTAGGTGAGCTCGTCGTCGGCCATGGCGAAACCATCGACGCCGCCTCCACTACTTCCTGGCCGTGCCTATCGCCCGTCGGGCCACCGCGGCTGTCGCGGAGTACCAAGCAAGCGTCACCACCTGGGTACAGCAACCGCTGTCGTGGAACCGACCCTCCATTGGTTGGCGATGGACCCTGACCAGCCACAACGACACCCGGCATCTGTCCGCAGATGCGGAGATGACCAGAAGTTGGCAGGTTAGTCTGCGGTGCCGACCACCGCGCCGACGTCTGGTGGCCTCGCAAGGAGCCGGTAGATTCAGCTGTCGAACGCTTTCGCTTCCATCGATCGGGGATGCCGGCTACGTGGAATCGTGTGGGCATCGCCCGTCTTCGTCGCGGTGATGCCGGATCGTCACGGAGCAGCCAACGATCAGCGAAGGTTGCACAGTGACCTGCGATAGCTGGTGATGCACTATTCGCTGAGCTGGCGAACCTCCGGCTCACGGCGCCGGGAGGGCTAAGGTCGGCCGACGTCGGTGCCGATGAGGGACATGCCGACGGGCACCCTGGCGAAGATATCTGCACCTGGCGACGTCTTGCTGCTGTCAGAGGTCCGCCTGCGAGAAGTACCCCAGATCGGGGTTATCGAAGGTCCCAATCACAAGGCCGCGGTCGAGGAATCGATTGAATTCTTCACAACTCGTCTCGGGCAGCAGCGCGCATCCGTGACATGCGGCAAGGTTGCAGGAGTCGGGGCCTTGACCCTTCTCGCCGACGTCCATGCACACAGGGTCGGTAGAGCACCAACGTGCGCCGCTGATGGCTGCACCGAAGACTGAGCGCAGGTTGTCAGGCCTCGCCATGCGTACCAGGCCGCCCATGGTGCCTTCGGAGTCACCAGCCGCCGTGTAGATGAGTAGGCCTGCCATCTCGCGGCCGCGGGTCGTTGACACGTAGAGGCGCTCGCGTAGGGATGCGGAGCTGTAGCCACACGTGAAGACCAACTCGTTGATCAGTAGGTGACCGAGTGTGTGCAGGAGCGCGAAACGCGGGGTGAGTGGGCGGTCCTGGAAGCTTCGATGTTGAGCGGCGAGACCGTAGTTGGTGGCAATCTTGTCAGCTCGCTTTTGCACTTCCGCACGGGCCTCCCAGGCGGCGAGTCGCCGAGGGTCAAGCTCGAAGTAGATTCCCTCACCCTTCACGACGTATGCGGGCAGCCAGTCCTGTTCTGGGTGAAGCGCTGTGCGCCGCAGTAGCGCCTTCCCCACACTGAGCCGTAGTACCTCGTCGTAGACCCGCGTGAAGCCGCGCAATGCCCTCGTTTCACGCAGGATGTCGACCGAGCGCACCCGCTCCAGGTACGGCATCAAATCGCCGTGAATACCGGGGTTGGTCGCTGTCAGGTAGTCGTCCTTGGGAGTCTCGCGAATCTGTTTGAACTCCGGGTAGCGCCATTCCTCGTCAGCCGTTAGCAGCTCGGCGTCATTGTCAGCGGCAGGCTGTGGCTGCTCCGCGCCAATACCGAAGAAGTCGCGGTAGCCAGCCATGAGCTCGTCGTCCGAGATCGGCTTGAACAGTTCCGGTGGGACATTCTGCAGGAGCTGCTTGCGTAGGAGGCCAACATCGAGATCCGCCCCGAAGATGCTATGCAGGGTCCGCATGGTGCCGGTCACCGCCGGATGGCGCATCAGCTCATGCATCTGCGCACTGACAGCACCCTCCTGGCGCGGCAGGTAGATCGAGGACTCTACCTTCGGGAAGTAGACGTTGCCCGCAGCGCGCAGGGCAGCCCGTGTAGGTAGGTCGCACGCACCCTCTAGCCGATGAAGCCATGGGTGGGCTCCCGTGCAGTAGTAAGGGTCCTGGGGACTGGCCAGATGGTCGGTGAGCCAGGTGTGCTCGTCACCACCGGAACCGGGCAGCGTGGCGGTGATGTTCTGAAGGGAACGTTCTGCCCCACACCCCTGAGAATGCTGACGATTGCTCTTCGCGTCATAGCCGCATGTGACTACTTGGCCCTCCAGGCCGCCGCCGCCTCGCGACACCAGCCGGAGCGAGCCTGAGCATTGGGGGTTGTTGGATCGGTGAACCCACTTGCCGAATGGGAAGTCGTCAATGTGGCCGTTGCGGCAGATCGCTACGAACGGCACCTGAGACATCCGCGGCTTGTACTGTCGCTCGCTGTGTTCCCGATCGGGACACTGTTCCTGCTGTTGCATGCTGAGCGTGCTGATTTTGAGGCGTTTGCAGTACATGCAGAAGGACCACCTGGGGAAGCGCAGCACTGGGACGGTCAGCTTGACGTTGCGGGTGTCGTTCCCCGTGCCCCCGTGGCGCCAGTCGGGTGGCAGCCGAAACTCGGAGACCCTTAGCCGGGCTTCCAGGCGCCAGTCGTGCTCCTGGTATTCCTCAAGCGCTAGGTTGCTCACGTCATCAACGTCATACCAGTGGTCGAGTCCGGCGGTGATGACCGATGTGCCGTTGACGAGGACGCTCATGGCACCGACGCCAAACGGCGCCACTAGCTGTGCCCGCCTCATGCTCCCAGTGCTCACGATGCCTCCTCGTTTCCGGCATCTGCCTGAGCGTAGGCCGTCGAGATCTTCAGCCGGCACTCCGCGTCGACGTTGCGCATGCTCGTCGGCACGTCCCAGATAGTTGCCTTGCTACCCAGGTCGGGCAGCGTGCCGGCGTAGCGCATGAGCCCCTGCTTCGGATCGCTATGCGCACCGATGGCGTTCGCTTCCCACTCCGTGCGCTCCCACATGGACCACTCGCGTGCCCGCTGCCGGGCCATCCGCTCAAGGACCTCCACCTCGTCTGGATCCGCGACCTGTGCCCGCTGGCGCAGCAGTTCGATGGCCTGCTCATAGGCCGTCTTCGGGAACGGGTGCGGCCCGATGCCAGCGGTGACCTGCCTAATATGCGCGATCGCGGCGGCGTGCAGCGCGCGGCGCAGGACGGGTGCGGCGAAGGGAGTTACCGACGTGGGCTCAACCTGCGCGTAAAGCTGCTGATGGTAAGTAGAAAATCGTTCGTAGTGACTGCGATCCCGTGGCTTAGCGGCCCCGTAAATGGTGATGACGAGGCCGGGGCTCACGTCTGCGCGCCGGCCCACTCGACCGCTGACTTGGATGTACTGTGCCGTCGTCTTCGGCTGGCCGACGATCGTCATGAGACCGAGCCGGTCGATGTCGACCCCAACCTCGATGATGTTCGAGGCCAGGCAGATGTCGACGCATCCCTGCTGGCCTACCGTCGTCTCCAACTGCTGGATGGCCTTCGGGATCTCGTCGCTGCGGCGGCGCGACGTGAGCTCCATCGTCACACTCGGCCAGCGCGGGCTGATGCCGTCGCGTCGACGAAGGGCGGTCAGGTAGTCAGGGACATCGGACTGGAGGAGCGAGACCGTGTTGCCGAGTTCTCGAAGGCTGTTCAGGAAGTTGAGGTTGGTCCAGTAGCCATCGCGGTCGGCTTCCGGAATAAGGGGTGCCGCCTGCAGCGTGGCTGTCGCTACCCGTACCTGGACGGTCTGGGTCGACCCCAGCGAAGCGCTCATGATCCCGAGGTATCGCCTCCCGGGCTCTGGACTGCCATCCGGCAAGGTCGCCGGCTCGGCGAAGAAGGAGCGTCCTTCTTCCAGTCCGTGCGGTGGGAACAACGCCACCTGGTGTCGTCCGAAGAGTCCCCTGATCTGGTCCTCGTAGCGGCGAATCGTCGCCGTCGAGGCGATGATTTTCGGCGGAATTGGCGTCTCGCTTCGCTTGTCCGTGCACAGGTCGTCGATGACGGGTTCATAGAGGCCCACCATCGAGCCCAACGGGCCCGAGATCAGGTGTAGCTCATCCTGAATGATTAGGCTTGGTGGTGAGACCTCGCGGTTGCCGTCGTCACCTAGGCCAAAGAGGCGGCGGGCCGTGGGGCGCCAGGCCATCATGGCGAACTTATCAACCGTGCCGATGACGA
Source organism: Micromonospora sp. DT231 (assembly GCF_049847025.1). NCBI lineage: Bacteria > Bacillati > Actinomycetota > Actinomycetes > Micromonosporales > Micromonosporaceae > Micromonospora > Micromonospora sp. DT231. The sequence continues at coordinate 206,444 of NZ_JBNCNO010000008.1, forward strand.
TCGAGGGCCGCACCTCGTAGATGTCGTCGTCGACGACGTGGATGGGCAGCCCGGCACGTCCCGAGAACCTGCATGACTGGTCGACGCAGCGCAACACGACCTTCGAGCCGACCTGCTCGTAGCCGATGACGTCCTGGCCAGCGCGGCCCCGGGGCTTCACGCCCATCTGCGTCCCACACCATGGGCACCGCAGGAGGAGGAACATATTCTGCTCGTTCGCTCCACGTCGCATGCGGCGCAAGCTCTCGACAGCACGGTTCCATGTGTTGGGCGTCGACGTGCCACCGAGCCAGACGCCGATGCCGAAGGGTGACTGGCCGAGTTCGGCCTGGTTCTTTGACCGGATGTCCTCGAGAACGCAGATCAGCGAGGCCGCGCGCAGGAACTGCTGGGCGGTAAGCAGGCGCAACGTGTACCGCATGAGAGTGTCGGTGCCAGCATCCTGCGGATCCCGCAGGCGGCGCGCGAGCAGACTTATCGCGGATGCTCCCAGGTATGCCTCGGTCTTGCCGCCGCCGGTCGGGAAGAAGATCAGGTCGACGAGCGACCGGCTGCCGCGACGGGGCTCCACCAGCTCCGGCAGGCTCGTGAGGATGAACGCGATCTGGAATGGACGCCAGTTGCCCTGCCCCGCCTGCGGCGTGGCTTCCGGATGCTTGCCAGATGGCCGGAGAATGTCGTCGCGTCCACGCTCAACCTCGCGCAGGCGCAATCGGGAACGAACTTGCTGATGGAGCATCGCCTGGTTCGCCAGTCGGAACGCCCGCTCGGCGATCGGGCTGGAGCCGACAAGCTCCCAGCCCGCCCGCATGCGCCCTAGCGCTTCCCTGCACAAGCGCACGTGCCGTCGCGCGGCATCCTGAAACCGGGGTAACAAGCCTGGGATCTCCGCCTCCTGGCGGCCGATCCAATCGTCGTAGGAGGCGAGCACAGTCTCGACCTGGCTTCGCCCGTCCGCGCTGCCCACGGCAAGTTCGGCCATGCTCACGCTGACGCGGAAACGCTTACCCGACTCATCAGCCAGGTAGATGTCGGGCGTCAGGCTGACGACCTCGTGCGCGGGCATCGGATCGGCCTGCACCCATTCGACAATCCCGCTTCCCTCGCCACCTCCCCAGGCGGCGGCGCAGCCATGGCCGATGGCAAACGTTCGCTTGTTCCGATAGAGCAGGTCGATCGACTGCTCCTCCTCACCTCGGCCTGGGAGGTCGACCTCGGGATAAGCCTCGATTGTGAGATCCGCTGTGGCCTGTGCGGTGAGGCCCATCTGGAAGAGCGCGCTTGTCGGTCCAGTGCCGGCTGCCCGGTTCAACACAGCGACGGTGACCAGGCGAAGCTCGGGGTCCGCCTCGCCCGGAACTGGGCGGCTGAAAACCTGTACCGTCGGCGTGATGCGCAGCGGCGTAACGCCGCTGCCTACCTCCATTGGGACATCCCAGAGCCTGTTGGTGCTTGAAGTCAGCACGCTACTCGGAACCGACCCTGCCAGCTCGAATGGCCGTCGTAGCCACCACGTCCACGTGCTGGTCCGCCCCGGGACGTGCACACTGATCCGATCGTAGTAGGCGCCCACGACACGCAGCTCGAGCGGGCCACCCACTTTATTGCGAACCTTGAAGGAGATTGCCATTGCCGAGGGCTTGAAGCGGTTGGCGTCGGTCAGGTCGAAGTCATCCGAGTCGGCAACGTCCTGGTGAAGCATGCCCGGAACCTCGATAGGAGGAACGTCAGGGTTCACCTCACTCTCCGCTAGGCCCGGAACCCAGGTGACGTCCAAATCGCCATCGATGCCATCGCTGACCGTGCTGGGCTCGGAAGATGCCTGCTGCGCTGCACCGGAGTGAAGCACCCCAACTCCGTAGCGCCGCAGTGGATCGGCTTGAGTCAGGATCTCCTGGAACGTAGTGGCGTCGTGGAACTGACCGCGGCTGGCTTCAAGCGACTCGAAGTGAATCGTGCCATTCGAGCAGTCCACAGGAACTCCTGCCGGCGGCTCGCCATGCTGCGGCCCGAACAACTCCCGGCGCACAGCATCCTCAATGACCTTCCGCGCCTGTGGGCCCGTCATGGCGTTCCTCTCACAATGATCCGCGCGGTTCCGGACTCCATGACAGCGAAGAGACGATCCGTTGCCCTGGTCATCCCGACGTACATCAGCGACTCGAATCCTGGCACGAGCCGGTGGTCCAAATCAGTAACGACGACAGCCGGCGCCTCAAGCCCCTTGAAGGCTTGGATGGTGGTATGCAGCAGCTGGCCCGGGCGCCCATGCCGGCCATCGGCCGGATGCAGTACCTGACGGAGCCAGGAATCGGGCGTTGTCTGGGCTGCGGACCCGTCCCGCAGTGGGCTGAGCACGACGATCTCGTTGAGCTCATAGCCCTCATCTCTCAATGCCCGTACGGCCTGCACCAGCAGCGGCGACTGGTCGGCTCCCGCCCTGTAAGGCACTAAGGTCGGGTCGACGCCGTCGTCTTGCCGACGGAAGTGCCTATACCCCGGTTGCAGTTTGCTGAACAGGTTCACCTGGTAGCCAATGCGTGGCAGATTTCGACAATTGGCGGTCAGCCGATGGGAGCTGAGGCGGGAGATGCGAGCACCGAGCAATCTCCGGCCTTCCCCGGGCTCGAATATGGCCTGGCGCTCGAAGTCGCCGAAGAGGAGGACGCGACCACCGTCCAGCCCTCCGGTGACCATCAAATCCAGCACATCAAGGTAAGGATCGCTGACCATGTCCTGGATCTCGTCGACGATCAGGAAGTCGCCCGCGAGATCCGGCTGGTCAAGCAGGACCTCCAGCGCGGCTTCAGGAAGGTCTCGCTCCCAGAACGCTGCCCCGGCACCAGGCGGAACCTTAGCGCCCGAGATCCGCAGCAGCTCTTGGTGCAGCGTGCCAACGGTCAGCCCTGCGGGGCCAGCGAGGTCGGAGGAGAGCTTCCGGCCCAGGAGCTTGTTGAAGCACAGCAGCCTGCCCGTGTGACCCTGCGCGATCTCACGCTGGGCGGCCTCCAAGGCAAGCAGCGTCTTACCTGAACCCGCCGGGCCCGTGAACAGGACCGTTAGGTTGTCGGCCATCGCGTCCAACGCGAGGTACTGCTCCTCGATAAAAGTGATGAGCTCGGTGTTACGCGCACGCCGCACATCGCCCGCAACCGTGGCGATCTCGAAGCGAGGTCTCAGCAACGAAGCGATCCGCGTGGACATCGCCGCATCCGGACCGACACCGCTATACGAGAAGTATCGGATCTTGTCATCGAGGTGCTTCGCCCCCTCGGCGAGAGTCCGCAGCACGGACGGGGCAGCACCGTTGCGTAGATCCTCGGAGTCGAGGACCTGCCAGTCGTGCCACTCTGGCGTCGAAGGTAGCGTCGTGCGCGCCCGTACGTGCGAGAACCAGACGGCGCTGACCATAGGGATCGAACGGAGATCGACGCCCCTCTTGCCGAGGAAGCGTTTGAGGCTGTACATCGCCTCGCTTGCTTGTTGGAACGGCCCGCGAGCGGTCGGAGCGTCGTTACCCAGCTTCCAGAGCCCATCCGCGAGCCGATTGATCGCCCGATGCGATTTCACTTCGATGACCAGCACACCCCTATCGGGCACGATGACGACGAAGTCGGCCTCACCCTCTACTTGCCGAACGTGGTCGGCGATGCCGAGCGAGTGCAGCACAATCCAGCCGTCGGTGCCGTGGGCAGACTGAAGCGCGGAGTAGAGGGCGCGCTCCCCCGGTGGCGAGCCTTCGGGGCAGTAGGCGGGCATCATTCGAGCCACTGCCCGCTCCGATCTTCGAACGGCACTCTTGCGTCGTGGCGTAGCACGATCTCCGTCTGCGGGGAGATCGCCAGGACTCGTGTCGCAAGCAGCCCTCGCACGCCCTCCTGGCCGATGTCTAGTCTCCAGTGACCGTAGCGTTCCATTGTGGAAAGGTCTGCCTCGGAGACAGCCCTCTCCAGCTGATCACGTAGGTTGGCGCTAGCCTGGTGGTGGGCTCGACGCAGCATAGTGGCCAGGCCGAAGGTCGGCTGAACCGGGATCTCGAGCCAACTCAGTAGTGCATCAAAGTCCTCGTCCTTGGCTGGACGCATCAAAGAGGGATCAGTCCAGGCACGTACTCGGTCTGCGGTCCTGACGCCGCGGGCCCGGAGTTCCCGGACCGCCTCCGGGAAGGAGATCAATCCCAGGCGGCGTGCGAGAGCTTCCTTCCATGCCTTCTGGGCTGCGTCAACGGCGGGACCTTTGCTGGCGAGGAGCGCCAGGGCGGTTCGGTAGAGAGCGCCCCGCTCGGTCTCTCCCTGGCGCAGCAGTAGATGGGTGCCCGGCCGGACGGCGTTGACCTCGGTGTAGACAACGCGCTCACCGGGCGGCTGCTCCGGGTCGAGCGCCCGGATACGGTCGCCGTCGTCCAGATAGATGGCGAGGTTGCCACTCAGTAGCACCTTGCGCGCTGCGACCTCGTCAGGTCCGGGCAGGCGATCGGCGGACTTCCTGCCGCCCCAACTCGGTTGCGGGAGGAAGTCCTCTTCCACCTCTCCCTCACCATCTGCGTTGACCGGCTCGCTGATGTCACCCTCGACAAATACAGCGGCGCCGATTCGGATCGCGCCGTCGGCGTAGGCCGCGATCGGCGACCGTGGGATCGATCGATCGCTGAACCACGCGGGCATGAAGAATTTGACCACGTTTAGGACAGGGGCCGTCACCAGTGACGACCGGTAGAAACGCGGTGGCCCCACGACAAATGCCTGGCCTACGTCTGGCTGCGACCGATCTAGCTCGCCCACGGTCAGCACCGGTGTGTCAAAATCGGAGAGCCATGTGGCGAGTGCCATTTGGGCGGGCTTGCTCGCCGCGACGACGACGCAGCCTGATGGCCCGGCCTCCTTTATGGAGCGGGCGAGGACAGCGCCGATCGGAGATACTGCATCACTGGCCACCTGAGCAGCGGCGGCCAGTTCTTCGAGTAACGCCTCATCAGCCACCGCACCGCGGAGGCGGCTGACCTGACGGCGGACCTCCTCACCCATCTCAACGAGCAGCGGGTTGAAGCTGGCTGGCTGCGGTTGTGTGATCAGGCGCCACCGGAGCGCCTTGGCCGCACCCAGGAGGTCATCCCACGCGCCGGGGCCATCATCGCGGATCGCCAGCAGTAACCGGCGGACTGCGGCGTTAAGGCGTGCGCCCGTCGGATCACCGACTGCGATGATCGCGACGCCGTTCAGCGCAACCGATGCCGCAGCGGCATAGCGCCGGTTCAGATTGGCGATCCGACTCACAGCGCCACCGTAAAGGCTAGAGCCTCAACCCCGGCCGGTTGGCTCCAGTCGAGATCCTCCCGAATCGCGACAGGCTCACCACGGGTGTTGCGAAGTTGCACGATCAACTCGGCGGCGCTCTCATCGGCCACCGATCGGTCAAGAATGCAGATGACAACCGAAGCCTCAATCTCGCCGAGGTGCTTGATGGCGCTGCTGCCATCTAGCACCACTGCTGTCAGGTCCTTGGCAAGTGGCAGCTCATCTTCCATTCGCGAGGCGGGATACAGCCTGGTAAACCATGTCGCCGCTTTCGGCTGCTTCGGCAAAACCACATCCGCAAGCGAGCCATGACCTACGTCGACCTTGTAGGGCTTGCGCTTCGCAGATGCCCTGGCGAGGTCGCCGGTGAGCTTCGGTGGCCGATCAGGATCTTCACCTGCAAGGTAAAGGAAGGCGTCGAGTTCCTCCCGAAGCCAGGTCAGCGTGCCTACGATCGCCAGGTCTGCCGCCGGCGCTGCGAGCCGTGAACCCCACGTCTCCTGCAAGTGGGCAATCCGGCCGAGCGCACCGGCAGACGGCCGTGCCGTCGCAACGGGCTCCTGTGACCCATTGAGCACGCGCAGCTCTCGGACGTGCGTAAGCTGCCACTGCGAGAAGCTGGCAAGGCGAAGACGAGGCGGGGTCGTCGACTCGTTTAGCGCGATGAAACGGTCGACGATGACCTTAGTGCCGGTCACTACGCGGACCAGTGCGCCGGGCGCGGTCTCCCTGAGAACCTCCATCGGGGTCCGTAGGGGTTGCGCTGGGCGCGCCACTACCCACCCGCAAGCAATGAGCACGGCAGCGAAGTCACGACGGGGAACAGAAATCGCGACAACGAGTTGTCGCCCGGCATGAGCATCGGCATAGCGTGCAGTGCGGGAACCAAGAGACAGCAACGGGGCGATCCACGCGGCCGGTTCCGCGCGGCAAAAAGGAGAATGTGTCAGTCCAAGCTGGGTCGGCGCACGACTAGGCGCTGCTGTCACCTACCGCCCCTCCCTTCCTCGACGCATGGAATGCCCGCGATGGTAGCCCTCCCTCGGACAATCCGGTGCCCGGCGAAGTGCCGAATATCGTCGGATCTGCGACGGAAGCCACGGATCACCGTCGGTTTAAGGACTAATCCGTCGGCTCCCGCTGATCGTGCGCGTGTTCAGGGGCAACCACCACCACCATCAGGCTGGTCCTTCGGGCCTCTTCGACGTGCATATCCCGTCCAGTGTCATTGCAGGTCGGATGGAGGGGGATGCCTGATCATCTCTCCAGATGGGCCGGTCACGCGTGATGGTGGCCATCAGGCCGACCAACGAGGCCAGAGCAGGCGCTCTGCTGGGCACTCGCTTCCTAGGAGCAGCCGGTTGCACCCCGAGAACGCTGGCCGTCGGAGCTCATGCCCCTGTCTCTCAGCCAGAGGATGACCAACGCTGCTGGCTGGAGGCCAGCAGGTCTCTGCGCAATGCACTGGTCAGGGGCAAGTTACGTTCTCGGCCTGCGCGATCCGACGCGGGTCGACGACCCAGTTGCCCCTCCGGTTACAGACTCGCCGGTTGGTGGACCGTAATACGGCGGCTATTGCTCAGGTCTGATGAGCCGCAGCAACCAGTCGCGACAACCTCCCAACGTGGCATGCTCCCACGGCGAGTAGTCCAACGGCGGTGAGGGCGAGCGCCACCAGTCGACGTGGGGGAGGGACCAAGGGCAGGCGCCCTCTAGGGGCCATCCCTCCGATGCACCTGCTCGCGCTGCGGGCACAGCTGGTTCCCTCGCGCCTCTGGGCACACCTGCCCTGATCGCCGTCCGAAGTTTCAAGGGCATGTCGGTTGCCATCGAGGTGACGGCTCGCACGGGCAGGCGGGCAAGCGACGTGACGACTTGTCGAACGGGTGTCTGAGGGGATCAAATATGGCAGGCGCGTCATCCGGCGCGGCGGCCGCTCGTTACGCGCGGCCAGGACCAGAATTGGGCCTGCTGTAGCACCGCGGGTACGCGGCGTGACGGGACGGGTCGAAGGGGGCTGCGTGGTCACGCAACTGGCATTGCCATTGCCCGGACTCGAAGGCGACACGGCGCCGAGCGCTCCAGTCGACTTCCTGCCCGCACAGCAGCCACGCGTACTGGACCTATTCGCTGGCGCCGGCGGCCTTTCCCAAGGATTCCAGCAGGCTGGCTTCGAGATCGTGGGCGCCAGCGACATCGACCCGGACGCCTGCGCTACGTTCGCCCTAAACTTCCCAGAGGCACAAGCCATCTGTGGTGATATCAGGCTGCCTGAGGTGCACGAACGCATCATCGAGGCAGGGCAGGGCGTCGACGTGGTCGTGGGTGGCCCGCCGTGCCAAGCCTTCTCGCAGGTCCGCAATCACTCACGAATCATCGACGATCCCCGCAACTCCCTGTACCGGGAGTTCGTAAAGACTGTCGGAGAGCTACGGCCGCTCGCATTCGTCATGGAGAACGTGCCGGGCATGGCTCAGATGGGCGTGCTGGAGCAAGTCAAAGAGGACCTCGAGCTTGACGGCGCATACAACGTCCGGCCGAACCTGCTTGACGCCGCTGACTTCGGCGTTCCGCAGGCCCGCAAGCGTCTGGTGTTCGTCGGCTTACGAAGTGACCTGGGGGAGACCCCTCCACTGTTCAAGGGCACTGACGCAACCCTTCACCTCGCCCTCGTTCGCCAGGGCAAGGGTAAGTACGCGGTCGAAACACGCCGCGACGAAGTGCGGGCAGCGGCCCTGCTCAAGGCTCTTGAAGACCCGGATAACAACACTGTTGTTTCGGCTAGTCAAGCACTCTCAGACCTCTGGAATTTGAAAGCTGGGCGACGCGAAGAGGCGATGCCCATCGGAGAAATGAAGGAGGCCGAGTCCGCATACCAGCGCTTGATGCGGAAGCAGCTGGAGGACAGGATTTGGAACGTCAGTGTCCCTAGAATCAACTCCGACACGGTCACACGACTAAAGGGTATTCCAGCCGGCGGCAACCACCGGGACCTCACGGAGGCCTTGACCGCTCGCTACATCAGTGGCGAGAAGTGGGGACCGAGTACGGACAGTGGCAAGCTCGGGCGGGCGCACTTTTACGCGTATCGTCGCCTCCACCCTGGTGTGTGGGCCTGGACGCTAAACACTAAGGCCGATTCGGCTTACCACTACCGAATGCCACGTGCCCTGAGCGTCAGGGAGTTCGCGCGTCTGCAGTCCTTCCCTGACCACTTCGTGTTCACAACCGATCCTCGGCGCGGTCCCCTCCCTGGGCGCATTGACGGTGGCCAGGCGCACTCCCGATACCGGCAGGTGGGTAACGCCGTGCCGCCGTTGCTGGCAGAGGAAATCGCGCACAGGGTCAAGACCCTCATCGACACTTGTCGCGAGCAGGGCGTGCAGACGGTGGCGCCGTCTTCCTCCGGGAAGAAGCCAGCCCGTCCTGCTGCAGCTGGCGACTAGCTGGTAGTTGAAGCGTCCGGCCGACCGAGCTCCCTAAGTGCGACGGTCACGACCCGGGTAACACCATCAAGGTCATCCTTGACCTGAATATCCCAAAACCTTAAAACAGTCCATCCCATAGCAGTAAGCGCGGCGTCGTTCCTCTGATCTCGCTCCTGGTTCCGCGCGATCTTCTCCCGCCAGTACTGGCTGGCCAATTCCGGCTTGAAATGATCCGGATGGCCATGCCAGAAAACGCCGTCCACGAATATAGCCAGGCGCCAGCGTGTGTAGGCGATATCCGGCTTCCCTGGAAGAGATGCGCGATGGATTCGATAGCCGGTCGCGCCTGAGGCTCGCAACGCCCGCCGCAGCATCAGCTCCGGCTTGGTGTTCTTGGACCGGATGGCAGCCATCACGCGCGAGCGTCCCGCCTTCGACAGATGGTCAGGCATAGCTCCCTACGTTCCGTCCGAGTCTCCCGATTTAACCCGAGCGAAACAGGCAACGAGGCGCCTACGCCCGCCCATGGCTGACGACTGGGCAACTATTGCACAAACCGGATCACTTCCTGCACGTCACCAGGACGGCTCAGCCCCTACAGGGCACCGAAGTATGGACATGCCTAGTACCCTCGGCGAGTGGTTGGAGATCAGGTGGCCATACCGGGGCTGGTTGACGCACCCGAAGGCCCGACACGTGAGGCCAGTGCCCGCGCCTTCGGCGAGGAAAACCGCGCCCGGCTGCTGCAACGGTACTTCTCTAGCGCCGAGGCAGTGGGTCCGGAGAACGCCTGGCGACATGTCTACCGGCTGCTGCTCTGGATCGACCGCACCACAGGACTCGCTCACTGCTACGAAAGCGACAAGTGCCAGCCCGGCCGCCCCTGGTACGCACGCAGCCTCGCCTTCCACGTCTGGTCGGCGCAAGCACTCGGGGCGCCGCCGGGCGAGCTTGACAAGCACATCGACTACCTCTTCCGACACGCCACCGCTGATCTTGCGCAGGTCGCCGCCCAGGCCCGCACGCGCCTACTGGAAACCGTCACCAGCCAACGCCGGCCCTTTGAGGGTATGGGTTTGGCCGAACCCGGCGAGGACCCCGAACTAGAGTCGATCATCACCGGGGTGCTCGATCCGTTCCTCGCGCAGCGGCCGTCAGCAGCCGCCCTCAGGACGCTAACGGAGAGGATCTACGCCCACGTCGGCCTGGAGAACAAGCGAAAGAACCTGGTCGGCGAAGGCTTCGAAGACACAATAAGCGCGCTCCTGAACCGCATCCCGGCCATCGCCGACACCCACACCATTCTTGTCCGCCCGCTGCTACACCAAGTACCGGGTTTTCGGAGGCCAAGAGCCAACAGCAAGCCCAGACAGGTGGATCTCGCACTCGTTCACGGGGCCACCGGCAGGCGGACGCTCGTCTCCTGCAAGTGGAGTGTGCGAAGTGACCGGGAAGAGCAGTTCGTCAGCGACTTCCGGGACTATGCCGAGCTTGAAGAGGCGGGCGAGGACTTCGACTACGTGCTCATCACCAACGAGTTCGACCCGGCCCGGCTTGCTGCGGCCTGCGAGGTCCGCCGCCAGAACAGCCCACTGTTCTCCGCGGTCGTTCACGTGAACCCGGCTGGACCACATGCTGCGTACGGGGCGCCCGTCCCCGCGCGCGGTAAGGGTATCGGCCGGGCCCTAGGACATATTGAGTCGGGACGTCTCGCCGGCCTGGCTGGCTGGCTGACGCAGGCAGCCAATCGGTAGCCCCGTCGGCTGTGGGCACGTAGGCCCGCTGGCCAGCCCCCGCGGATCGGCGTGATATCACTCAACTTCGCTGCCATCTACTGGCTCTTGTCTTGGCCGGCGCTCGATCCATGAGCTAGCGCACGAGGGAAGCGCCACTACCTGGGCCGCAGCGATTTGTCAGCCGAGCCCAGTAGGCTCGAGCACGTACGGTTTTGCTAGGGGAGGGGCACGGCTGAGTCGCATGACGCCCCAGCATCACTTCCTGCGCGTAGGGCAGGTGGTGCCGACTGACCAAGAGGTCGTCACCGTTGAGATCGATATGCCAGTCTCGGACGCACTCGCGATGATGGCCGCTTGCGGCTTCGACCAGCTGCCGGTGACTTCCAACGGCATGGTGGTGGGTGTCTTTAGCTACCGGTCGCTCGCGCTGAACCTTGCCATCGTGCGACGGCAAGACAGTCCTCTGTCCTACCCTGTCGGTGACTTCCTCGAAGACCTGGCCTACGTCAGGTCCGGCTCCGATGTCGAAGACGCGTTGGGGGCCCTTCACCTGAAGGGGGCGGTTCTGGTGGGTGATGAGGAGCGGTTGCTTGCCGTCGTCACTACCGCAGACATAAGCAGCTACCTGTGGTCTGCAACGAGGCAGTTCATGATGGTGCGTGAGGTCGAACTAGCGACGCGTCACCTGGCTCAACGGGCGTGCGCTACCGAGGATGAGCTCCGCGCGCTCGTGGCCGCCGCGCGACCTGCACACGTCGACGGCACCCCAGCCGAACGCCTGGAAGACCTTACCTTCGGTGAGTTGATCTCAATGATTAACGGCCCGGAGCGTTTCGGCAGGATCTTCAGCCGGACGTTTGGCAGCAGCCGCGAGCTAGTTTTCTCCATGCTTGAGCCCGTGCGCGAGGTCCGCAACAAGGTTCTTCACTTCCGTGATGCGGTGTCGGATGACGAGATTGAGCTCGTCATGAACGCCCGCGTCTGGCTGCTGCGAAGAGTCAGGATGGTTCCATGACTGCTCGCATATCTATCCAAGCCCTTTTGGCCGAGCGGTTGGACCGTGTTCGCAACGAGCGCCACATTGTGCTCCGCGCCGCTGCCGGCTCTGGTATCACCCAGACACTTGCGGAATTTATCGCTCGTACCGCTCGCCCAGGATTCGTCCTGGTCGTGTCGTCGCGTCGTGACTTGCTCGAGCAGTGGGTCTTCGTCCTTGAGAGACACGGCGTCACGCCGGTACATCTCCTGAGATCTGACCTTGCGCTCGAGGTCGCCAACCGATCACCGGCGGAGCCTCATCGGGGCATCTTCGTCACCACCATGGCAGAGATCCGTCGCGGTCCCGTAAAAGTCGCGTTGAAATCACTGCCTTTGGCACTGGTTGTCCTCGACACCACTCCTCGGCCGGACAGCGCAACGCTGGCCGCCATCATCGACGTTGTCAAGAATGCTACGCAGGCAATCGTCGTGAACCAGGATTTTGGCCTGCCTGTGCCCACATGGCTTCATCATGCCTCCTTAGTTGAACTCACCCTGAACGAAGCCATCGCTATAAGCGGTGAGTCGTATGTCAGGCCAGAGACCTACCCGGTATCGCTTAGTCCCGCCGAGCATTCGATCTTCGAACAAGTGGCGAGGTTGCTGGAGAAGCGAGACGGCACCAGCAACCGTCCCGTTGTGCACTCGGCCTTGATGCGACTCATCAGTACTAGACGTGAGGCGGGCCAAGGCGATAGGGACAAGATTGATATGGCGTGGAATCTCGTTGACTTGCTCGAAGGCCTCGGACCAGACCCCCGGCTGCTCGCGATGACAGAGATGGTCCTGCAAAGGCGCCGGCTCGGACCCGTCATCGTGGTTACCGGTCCCTTGCGCGCCGAGGTTGAGTATGTTCGCGACCATCTGGCCGCCCAGGGGGTTGCGACCGAGCCCTTGACGTTGCACGAGCTGCAAAAAGCCAGGTCGGTCAAAGCTAGCGACAGCTCCCATCCCGTCATAGTCGCCACCCGTGCTGGCCTTGAATCCGATGAGTCGGTGCTAGAGAACGCCACGCTGGTCTATTTCAACAGGCCACGGAGCAACCCCGATCACGCATGGCTCTTGGCCGCCCTACACATCGGCGCGGCCCGTGCCGCGATCATCCCAAGCGAGAGTTCGCCAGGAGAGTCTCAAGGGACATAGCTAAGCAGCCCCGCTTTATATCCGCCCACGTTAAGTGGCTCTGGTTTTGGCGTGCCACTGTCAGCACCCGCAGAAGTCCGGCTGGTGCTGACGAAGCCTTTAAGGTACGGGCGCCTATCGCGCCATGCTCGCTTGAGCCCTAGTAAAGGAGAGTCGTGATCCCGCAGCCCTACCCCTTGTGGTGCGCCGAAGCATCCAGCGACCGCCACGTCTCTGCTGGCCGCATCATCGGTTGGATTCCGACAAACGAAGATGACGGGGACCTGCCCAGCGGGGCCCCGATTGACTACCTTCCTGTCGTCCACTTCACCGACCCGCTAGACGGTGCCTGTGACGGCATCCACAGCCCAATCGAATACCAGCAACTCTTTATCGGCGACGACCCGACGAAGGTGAGAGAGCAGGCGGAGGCGTGGGCGCGAAGGCAGCCGTTGCCACCAGCGAAGCGGGTGGAGCCGCCTCGGTTCGTCTGACTGGGCGGGTTGCAGCGCTCGCGTTCCTACTGCTCGCCGGGAAGCCGCTGTCAGGGCAAGAAGCCTGCCGGTGATTGGACCTGCACCGGACACGGCCGGATCCGGCCGACCACCGGCGGGGTCCGGTGCCGACCTGCCTGCACTGCGAAGACCTCGCCCACCAGGCCCGTCGTACCCGCGCTGGAAGTAGTCACTTCGTCGTTCCCGCTCCCACTCCATGCTCCGGACCCGATCGGCAGCTTGCGGGCGAAGGCGGCGGACAGGTCGACTGGACGTCGTGCCCGTGTCCGCCCCCGGGCACCCACCGCGGTCACCACACCTGGAGCACTGCGGCGCCGCCACCCACCATCCTCGGCACTGCGCGGACATATATCGCGGGTCAACGCGCTGGGGGCAGATGCCGCGTCCGTCGCTATACGGCCGGTAATGTCAGCCGGTGGTTGTCATTCGGCAGAGGATCCATCCGCCATGAGTCCATGCACTCGCAGAGCGATGGCCTCGCTCATGCGTCCTTCTTCCTCTAGCAGGCTTGCGAGCCATCCCTGCGCGGTTGAACTTCCCGCCGCAAGCTCCTCGCGCCATATCTGCTCGGCCTCGTCGACCCGCTTATGTTCTTTCAGCAGTTTGCAAACGTGATAAGCCGCGTTGGGGTCGCCAGCGTCGATGGCCTCCCGCCAAGCGTCGATAGCCTCTTCGATCCGTCCGTGATCTTCTAGTAGGCGCGCGGGGGTGCTGCATGAAAATGGGTCGCCGACGGCGACAGCCTCGCGCAGGACTTGTTCCGCCTCATCACTCCGTTGCTGTCCTAGAAGTAGATTTGCGAGATGGCCGCGTGCGTAGGGGTCACCGGCTGCAATCCTTTCCGTCCAGACTGCGGTCGCTTGACCGATTCGCCCTTGTCCAACAAAGAGACTCGCAAGTACCTCGGCGGCTTGCCAATCGCCACTTTCGAAGGCAGTCGTTGCCAGATGTCTGGCTTCATCGACTCGATTATGTGCGTGGAGCAGCCCACTCAATCGACCCCACGCGTTGATGTCCGCGCCGACGTGAACAGCCTCGCGCCAAGCATCGACGGTTTCGTCGATGCGTCCTTGACGTTCGAGCAGATCGGCAAGAGCGCTCCAGCCGTACGGGTCGTCGCCGTCGGCGAGCCCGTTCTGCAGCGCCGTGATTGCCTCGTCGAGGCGTCCCTGCTGCTTGAGCAGGCCGGCCAACCCACTCCGGGACTCCTCGATATTAGCGGCAATCGCCTGCTGCCATACCTGCTCGGCCTCGTCCGACCGGCCAAGCTCTTGAAGCATATCCGCCAGATCAACACGGGCGTCCCGATTCCCAGCCGCGATTGCCTCGCGCAAAGCGTCCTCCGCCTCTGCCACGCGGCCGGCCCGTTCAAGCAGGCTGGAACTCCAGCCGAGCGCCTCTTCGTAGCCTCCGGCTGCGGCATCTCGCATTACGTCGAGCGCTTGGTCGACGTTCCCCTCATGATCGAGAACAGCGATCATTCGGCGCCAAGCGTCCTGATCACCCGCTGCTCCAGCCTCCCGCCACAAATCGAATGCTTCTCTTCTCCGTCCCTGCGACATACGCAATGCAGCGAGTCCGGTCAACCCCTTCGGCTCGCCGGAATTGACTGCGGCCCGGTACAGCACCTCGGCTTGCCGGACAAGCGCTCGGTTCCTGGCCGCCTCGGCGAGGCGGAGGGTGTCGTCGGGGTTGTGGTGGTCGGCGATGGCCTGCCACACGGTGTCGGGTAGCGGTATAGCGCGGCGGGTGCGGCGGGCGTGCTGGTGCAGGTAGTCGGCCACGGTGTAGCCGGCGACACGGCCCATGTCGGCGGCGACCGGACACAGCGCCGCGGTGGCGCCACGCAGCGGTGTGGTGGCGTAGGCGAGGGCTTGGTCGAGCCAGTCAGCAGGGGCGGTGGCCTGTTGGCGGTCGGTGAGGTAGCCGGGTGCGGCAGCTTCGAGGATGCCGCGGGTCAGTGGTGCGGTGGCACCGATCCGGCGGGCATCCAGCGCCGCCGTGATGACCGCCTTGCCATAGCAGTGTTCAGCCGGCGCGTTCTCCCAGTGACGGACCAGGTCGGGACCGGCGGCCAGAATCTGAGTGAATCCGGCGTCGGGGGTGTCCAGGGCGACGCGGATCCGCCGATCGGAGGCGAGTGCTTTAGCGCGGCGCCGCTCCGTCGAGCTGAAGCTCTCGGCGGCGTCGATGATGTGGGCGAGGTCGAGCAGTTGCCGGTCGTTCGCGTGCGGGTCGGGTTGGCCCGGTACAGGCGGCGCTGTGCGGGTGTTGTACTCGTGCGGCCACAGTGTGCCCATCAGCGCGATGCCCGCGGCGACCAGGGTGCGTACGAGCGCGACTGGTAGGCCGTCGGTCGTGTCGAGGTAGCGTTGCAGCTCATCCAGCCACACCACCGTGCGCGCGGTCGGCTGGGCCGCTAGCGTGCGCAGCGCGTTGGTGTCGGCAGGGTCGGGGTGGATCAGCCACCACTCGGGTACTCCTGCCTTGACCGCTTCGAACAGTGCCCGGGTCTTGCCGACCGATGAGCCACCCACGAGCAGCACGACCCCGCCCTGCTCGGCGACGGTGGTGAGCGCGGTGCGCAGGTCGGCGTCCAGGTCGCGGGGCACATATACCGGGAGCTCGCCGTCGGCGCTGTCGACCCGAATGGCGGCGTGGACGCCGAGCAGCCGGGGCCGAGCGTCCCGGACCTGTACCGCGCCCGCCGGGCGGTGTAGGTGCGCGGTGCTAGCGCGCTCCCAAGCCGCCAACCACGGCCGCTGTGCTTCCTCGTCTAGGCCGCGGACGGTCAGGAAGGTGACCAGGCTGTCTCGGCCCGGAACCGACTTGCCGGTGAACCAGTCGCTCAACGTGCTGGACGGCAACGCCTTGGTGCCCGCCGGTGGCAACCGCTTCGCCGATTTTTCCAACTCCGCGTACGAGCTGTCGCCGCGCAGGACGTTGAGGGCGCGTCCCAGCTCGGACGAAGTCTGTACGTCGTCAGGGTCGATGCCGGACCCCATCGTGGCCCCTCCCCCCTGTCCGGCGCACTAGCGCCGGACATCACCGGACCCAGCGTAGGGGGCCTACGGCCGCTGCGGTGTCGCGGCTGGTCACCGAGACGAGATACCGCCGGCGTCGCCGGATTCGTCCGTGGCCGTGGCCGGACAGCCCTCGCGGTTGCTGCACTCGATGCCGCAGGGGGAGACCGGCCGGCTCCCATATGACGAATCGCCCAGGGAGCAACTATGCGAAACCAGCAGCCCACCGAAAACGCCTGGCGGGAGAAGCTCACGCTCGCCGCCATCACCGGCCTCATCTCCGGCACCGTCCGGGCCGTCATCACCTGGGTCCTGCCCGACCGAATCTGACACCATCAGCGCCGTCCCGGACTCACAGATCCGGTTGAGCCAGGAACAGCCCTAGGCCATGGTCGACGAATAGCGCAGCAACCGAATACGTTCCCTCCACCGGTGCTGGAGAGTAGGTACAGCACGTCGATGCTCACCACGAACGCGGCCGGGTTGAACTCGAGGACCCGCCTCGGGTCGGTGGGTCCCCAGGCGGTGACGGAGGGCTCGGTGACGCACATGAGCACCTCCTGGGCGCCGGCGTAGATGCCGCCGCGGGTCTTGTCGGGCATGTTGACCACCCCGGCGACCGCGTCGGCGGGCAACGCGAAGCCGTGCTCGCGCAGCAGCATGGCCGGTTCGTCGTCGCGAGGCTGACCGCCCAGCGGTACGCGGCGAGGATGTCCTGGCCGGAGCAGGCGGCAGCCAGGTGCAGGTTCGCCACGAGTTTCGCTGGAGGGGTCGAAGAACGCGTCGCGGCTCACGCCGGGGTCGCGTCCGTCGGCGACGAAGTGCTCGCCGAGGCGGCGAGCGTCGGTGGTGGCGGCCACCGCCCGCAGGGGGTTGAATCACGTGCCCTGGTCGGTACCTAGGATGTGCTGCGGGTCGAACGCCCACGCCGTGCCGCGTTCGACGCGTGGGGGGATCGGCAGATAAAACCGCCTGGTCGACTCAGTGTCGAGCCGGCTGATCGCGCGCTCGGACGCTCGCGTCGAGGGTTGACCACGAAGCTGCACCTGGGGTGCGAGCAAGGCCAGAATCCTCGCCATCGTGCTCACGCGAGGCTGCGCGGTGACAGCCCCCAGTTCAACCGGTCCTGACCCTTATGGATCGAGGCCTCGACGCCTCGACGTCGGCGGCAGGGTAAGCCGCCGGGCGGGTTGCCTCCGGCAGAACCTGCCGTTGGCAGGTCCGGCTATGGGTTTTGATAACCGTGAAGCCCCAAGTGCCCTTCCGCGCACCGACGCCGGTCAGGGCGAACCCAGAAGCCGCAGTGGCGCTGCCCAAGCAAGTCCGGAAAGTCAATTAATGGGAACGCCCCCGAGCTCTGGCATGCTTGCTTCATTGCCGGGGATCAGCGGGCCGGCGCCGCCGCCAGCGTTGCCGAAGTCGGTCCACGTGCTGGTCGATCCGCCAGTCGTCTCGGCGCGGGTGGCCGGCTGTTGTGCGGCCGGGTCGGCCGGTCGTTACGTGGTCGCCGGCTCCTGCCAGTTGTTGATCAGGCGAACGGCCCCGTACATGGTGTCGGCTTCCTTGAAACAGGCCTGCAAATTGGCATACTGGGTCCAGTCGCTGAACCGGTAGTTGCAGATGGCCTTCATCTCGGCGCGGAACCGGTCGTCGACCCACTTGCGGGTGTTCTCGTCACGGGCGAGGGCGAGACCGTTGCCGAGGTTGCGGTATCCGAAGTCGTGTTGCTGGCAGGCCTGGTCGAAGAGCTTGCGCCAGCTCGCGAACGTGGGCGGGCTGCAGCTGTCCGTTCCCCAGTCGAACCTGTTGTAGGGCGACGGCTTACGACAGTCGTCGCCCGGCATGCAGCCGGCTCGGGCGAAGTCAGTCTTGCGCTGCATGAATTGGCCATTGCCCAGGTTCACTGTCTCGACGACGTAGCGGCGCTGCTCCGTGCGGTCCGCCGTGGGGTCGGCGTGCGCCGACGAGACCATGCCGGCGAGCACAGCGGTCAGCGTGGCGGCGAACGCCGTCGTTCGCGCGCCGATCCTGACGGGGGTGGCGGCATGCGACGGCGCGCGATGCCGGCGTGGCGCGTGGCGTGGTGTGATCGTCTGCATGAGGTCCCTATCTGGGCCGCAGGTGGGAAGGTGAGTGTGGCGTCGGCGAGGCGGCCCGGTCGAGCGAATTATTCGTTTGGCTCACGGCGCCGCGCGGCTGGGTCGGTGGGCCGGCGGCCGGTCCGGCTTCCTGGCCGGACCGGCCGCACGAGCTTCCAGCCCCGGCCCGGGTCAGGCCTTGATGGTGATGCAGGCGATCGAGCGGCTGGACGACTCGGGCCAGGTGTAGGCGCCGCAGATGCCGGAGTCCGTCTTGATCCACTTGTTGATCGGCCACGTCACCGTCTCGCCGTTGCCCGACCGGTACCACGCGACGCCGGTGGGACCATCGCCAGCCCAGCCCTCCAGGAAGCCGGAGGAACCCTGGCGAGGCTTCTGGATCTTGATCTGGCTGACCCACTGGGTGTGGTCGGCGCGCTTCTCGCCAGTGTCGACCCAGATGCAGGTCCCCGGGTCTTGGGACCAACCCTGGGCGCATCCGTTGACGGTGCCGGCGGTCGCCGGGTTCGCCGTGCTCACGGCGGCGGCCACGGTGATCGCCGCGACAACTGCCGCCTGGCCGCCCGCGCGCAGCGCGCGCCGTGCTGTCCTGTCCATCTGATCGGCTCCTATCGGGTGGGGGGTTTGCCGTTCGCGTCCCCCTGCACCACGAACTATCGTCGTCTAGAGCCGCCGGTACAGCGGACAAATGTCGCTTCCGGACGGTCAGGCCGTCTGGTCGCGGCAGCCGTTGGCCGCAGCCCTTGCGTCGTCGGCATCGTCACAGGCCAGTCGCCGGTAGGGGCGGTCGCTGTAGGACGACACGACCGTGAGACCCCATTGCTGCTGATTGCCGCCGCAGCCGACGCGAGCCTGGTAGGCATCGGTGAACTTCTGCTTGAAGGTGTACCGGACGGACATCGCGCTCCCGGCGTCGCCCCGCCGGGCGAACCACGAGCCGCCGGAGCGAGACTCGATCCAGACGCCGACCACCGGGTTCCCGGAGGTGCAGAACACGTCGATGGTCACGTCGCGGTCCGCCGACGCGGGCAGGGTCGCCGCAAGCGCGACCCAGGCGGCCGGGAGCACGACGAGGGCGGCGCGGGGAATCCAGGTCTCCCGTCGCCGCCGGCCGTCGCGGTCGGCCGCGGTCACGGGAAGACCTCCCGCACCGTGTCGTCGAGGAAGAACTCCCAATTTTGGCTCGCGTAACGGACGAGTTCCGCGGTGGGCGGTCCCTCGTCCGAGCAGCCCGGATCGAAGGCAACCAGCCGGCTGCGCATCTCCTCGACACTGCGCCGCACCGCGCCGCTCTTGACGCCGACGGCCTGGCCGATCCTGGCATGGTGGTGCATGCCCAGCGCCATCGCGCGCCACATGGCCCGCCGCGGTTCGGAGGAGAAGAACGTCTCCCGCAGCGTCGGGGCGGACCTCGGCGGCAGGTGCATCCGCAGGATCGGGTCCACGTATTCGCGGCCGGCCACCACTGCCCGTACCGCCGCGGCGAGCTTGCCCTTGTCCTTGGGGCACATTCCGCGGCACGCGAAGTGTTCATGGGCGAAAGTGATGTGCAGCCGCCGGTTGGGCTCGCCCGAGGACCACAGCACCGCCGGCGTCCCGGCCATGCCGGCCGCCTGCAGCAGCGCCAGCCCGCTCAGGTGCAGCCGAGCGTCGGTCAGCCGCACCCTGCCCTCGCGCCGCCGGCGCTCGAATTCATCGGAGTGCGACTGGAAGAGCATGTCGACCACCACGGCGTCGAAGCGCTCCCGCCGCAGGCGATCCAGCGCCGCGACCGGATCAGGGACCACGACCGGCTCGCACGGCATCGCCTGGGCAAGCTCGGTGTGCGCCATGACGCCCGCAATTCCCATGTCCTCCACCACCAGAATCCGCACGGCAGTCACCTGCGCGGTTGGAGCGGAAGCGTCAGGCGCACGGCCGCGCCGCCGTCGGGCGGGGCGGGCAGTAACCGCAGCTCGCCGCCCCGCTCGATCAGCCGGCGGCGTAGCCGCTGCAGGCTGCTGCCCGGCGCGTCGAACCGTTCGGGGTCCAGGCCGGGACCGTGGTCGCGCACGTCAAGGGTCATGGTCGAGTCCACCACGGCGAAGTCCACCTCCACTGATCCGCCGCCGTGCACGACGACGTTCTTGAGCAGGTCGGCCAGTCCCTGATCGAGCAGTATCGCGTGCTCGCGGGGAACGGTCAGGCCGCCGAGGGCCGGTCCGGACAGCAGCCGCAACCGGTCGCCGTGTGCCCGGATGGCGTTCTTGAAGATGTCAACCGCCCCGGCGTGCTCGTCCTGCAGCAGCAGCTGCCTGCGCCGGGTGGCGATGACCAGTTGCAGGTCCTGGGCGACCCGGCGGGCGTCACCCCCGGCCTCGATCTGTTCGGCGGCCCGCTCGGCGTGGGTGTGCAGGTCGCCCAGAGTCGCGGCATAGCCGGCCGCCAGGCCCTCGGTTTCCACCTGTACGGCGATGCGGCACAGCCTGGCCATCCCCTTACCGACCAGGAACCACACCAGGGCCCACCCGGCGTAGAGCGCGACACTGCGTACGTGCGCGGCGGTGAGCTGCCATCGGTGCATCAGCCCGAGGATCAGCAGGGGATGCAGCACGATGGTCACGATCAGCGCGGCCTCGATCAGCCTGCGCCGCCAGAGGTCGCGGAACCCGCCCCACGGGTAGAACGCGAACACCGCCAGCGGGATCAGCGCGTAATTCCCCATCGGAACGCCGACACCGGAGGCCGCAAAGTCACCCGGTGCGAGCAGGTGGGCGAGCAGCATCTGCACCACGAAGATCATCACGATCCACGCCGCCGCCCAGGTGCGGCCCCGGGTCAACGGCCCCCGGTGCCGCAGCACCACGCCGGCCAGGACCAGGTGCACCACGCCGAGCGCCAGCACCACCGGCACCCCGAAGGATCGGTACCGGTCGTTGACCGCGCTGGCGATGAGGTTTGTGGCCTGCAGCAACAGGGCCACCGCTTCGAATGGCCGGATCAGCTTGTATGTGGTGGTCGCCAGCAGTTCGACGCTCGGCGACCACCGCGCGGAGATCCTCGCGATGGTGTCGGTCACGCCGGCCTCGTCCCTGGCTCGGGCGTCGTCCCTGGCTCGGCGACACGGGCCGAGCCGTCAGCCCGTCCACGCGGGCCGCGACAGAGTAGCCGGACAGCAGTGCTGAGGCGGACGGGCCGTGCCCGCCGGGGTGGGCCTGCGGCGCTGCCCGCCGCTTTCCCCACCGTCCGGATCGGGCGGACATCATCCGTCATGATCCTCCTCCATGGTCGAGGGTGGCCCGGACATGGTGCTGGAGTGCGTCAACGGCCTACAAGGGCCAATTGTCGCTGGACGGGTTGCTAACGGAACGCGTCGCCTGGCAACTGGCCGAGACTCCAGGGAGTCGCCATGCCCACGATGACTGGCTACCCGCACTCGCCGATGATGTACTCCGCCAGGTGATCTCCGCCGCTACGGGAGCAGAGCTCGGGCGATCCGCACTCGTCGTCGCGCAGACGATCACAGCCGCTTATGCATCAGCCGCTCAGGGCGGCCTGCCGTACCGCATGCCGGGCACGCTGAACGAACTCCAATGATCCGGACGGGTGATGTTGCAGCGAAGACGGCGGCGGTCTCACATGCAAGACGCGGGCACCGAGCCGAAGCCCCAGCAGGGCCGGTTGCCGTGACCGCCTCACCGCGACGTGCGTGAGGCGCGCAAGCCGCCAAACGTCGGCAATACGTCGTGAACGCGTCCCTGGTACTTCACAACACCGTCGCACTACCGTCACCATCATCGATGAGCGTGACTGCCTGCGTGCCCGTTGACGATGGAGGCCCCACATGCCGCGACTGATACTCGACACCCTGCCGCTTGCCCGCCGCCGTGCGCGCGCCGTAGCTATCGCGATCGCCGCCCTCGTAAGCGGCACTCTCGCGGTCACGAACGCCACTCCCGCGTCGGCGACGCCTCCCGGGATCCCGTCGAAGGCGACGGCCCAGTCGCAGCTGAACGCGCTGGTCGTGGCGACGCAGGGCTCGACCAGCGGCTACTCCCGGGATCTGTTCCCGCACTGGATCACGATCAGCGGTAGCTGCAACACCCGCGAGCAGGTCCTCAAGCGCGACGGCACCTCCGTCGTCGTCGACAGCTCCTGTGCGGCCACCTCCGGCCGCTGGTACAGCCCGTACGACGGCGCGACCTGGACGGCGGCCTCTGACGTCGACATCGACCACGTCGTCCCCCTCGCCGAGGCATGGCGCTCCGGTGCCAACTCGTGGACGACCAGCCGTCGGCAGAGCTTCGCCAACGACCTCACCCGTCCGCAGCTGATCGCGGTGACGGACAACGTCAACCAGTCCAAGGGCGACCAGGACCCCTCCACCTGGCAGCCGTCCCTGTCGTCGCACCGGTGCACCTACAGCAAGATGTGGATCACCGTGAAGTACAGCTGGGGCCTGACCCTGCAGTCGTCGGAGAAGTCCGCCCTGCAGAGCATGCTCAACACCTGTAGCTCCTGAGCACGACCCGGGTGAGGGTCTGCACCTCGAGGCGCAGACCCTCACCCGGGTGCTAGGCCTGCTGTGGCGGCTGGCTGTCGCCGGACTGCTTGCGCCACTGGCCGCCCGCGTCGGCGGCGAGCAGACGCTTGACCATGGCGAGCGCCTCGTCTTCGGTGTCGAACTCCCACCGAAGCACCCGGCCGGTCTCGCTGTCGCCGGCTCGGGCGGTGACTCTCCACCGGACCTCGCGGACGAGCCACACATCTCGGCGGCCCAGGCGCCCCCAGATCCCGTTCCACCAGCGCACCGCCACATCCTCCACCAGCGAATCGTACAAGCGTTCGATCAGCGGATGATGTTGGGTAGCGATGTGGCCGGGCTGGGTGGTGTCGTTCTCTGGTCGGAACACAGGCCGCCGCGGCTTTGGTCGGTTGGCTGCCCATGCCGGCGTCACTGGTCCTGGGGGACAGGGCCGTCGTAGCGGAAGGTTGGCGGGTTGACCTCCCCGGCGCAGCGGAGGTAGCGGTGCTGCACCGGCGGGCTGGGATGATCGCGGGCACCGAGGTAGGCGCCGCTCTGCGGCAGGACGATGGCCTGCGGAAGGGACCCGTCGTCGTCCACCTCAATGTGGGTGAAGCGGCCGTCGGCAGGTCCGCCGAGCAGCCATGCCTCGACGGCGGGCATCAGCGATTCACCGTCAGCGTGGCGGCGGCTGTCAGCAGCCCGGCAACGGCGGCGATGAGGGCGGCCGTTGCGCCGATGAGGCCAGTGACACCGGCGAGGTGCTCCAGCGGTGTCGGCCTGTCGGTGCGCCGTGATCGGCTGCGTCCACCCCGGGTCATGGCTGCACTCCTTCGTCATTGGATGGGACATGGCGTCGTCCCCGCGGAGGTACTTCAGCAGTGGTGGTCCAGCCGATCAATGCCTGATCGCGTGAGCTGTGGACAACTCAGGTCCCTGTGGATAACCAGATGATCACTGCGGGCTTCTGGGATCATGCGCCGCTGGTTGCCGACCCCGAGCGAGGTGGGCCGATGAGAACGCCGTCATGGGCCCACACGTGGTGACCGTCGCGCCATTGAATAGCTGGCCCGTCGTCGGCATGGAGACGGTCCTGCTCGTTGAGTGTGAGCAGGGTGGGTCGCTCGCTCATGACCACGGTGTCGGGGAAGGGCCACCAGGGTCCGCTGGTCAGCGCGACGTCGCGGCAGCCCTGCCAGGCGGTGCCGGGGTCCGTATCGAAGACTCTGCGGTAGGTGTCGATGGCCGCCAGGACCATAAGGTCGGGGTAGAAGCACCAGGCCGGGTCGAAGAATCGGTCGTTGAGCTCGGGTGTGCTGTAGCGGACGACGGCACGGGCCTCGTCGTTCTGGTCGACGAGCCCGTGCTCGTCGGACCAGTACCAGGCCGGTTGGAGCGTGTAATCGGCGCTGATCGCGCGGTCGATCGCTGACCACGCAGGGCTGAGGACGTGCCGGTAGGTCTGGTGCAGGGCGTGAAGCACGGGCCGCAGTGCCGATCGCTCGGACGGCAGGACCGGTGGGCACAGGTAGGGGCGCTCCATGAGGTCGTATCGCTCGTCGATGCCGTCGTAGCGTTGCTCGCCGTAGAACCCTTTGCGTTCGAAATAGGAGTGGAACTCGCCGAAGGCGCTGAACCGGTCAGTGTCGCTGGCCCGATCGATGAGTGGGGCGCGGGCTGTGGACAGCGCCTGGTTCAACACCGCGCGACGCACGGATTTGACGAGTGGGGTCTGCCCTTCTTCGAGGAGACTCCTGATGAGCTCGAGAGCGGCCCAGGGAGACGGGCACCAGATAAATTGTGTGGGCTCGGGCTTGCCTGCGGTGCGGTAGGCGGCGCGGGCGGCGGCTTCGGCGGTGTCGTGGTCGGCGGGTTCGGTTGTCAGGACTGCGCGGGTCCATGTGCGGGCGACGCCGTCGGCGGGGTGGGCGGGTGTGTTCGAGGGCTTCACGGTTCCATCCAATGCGTGTTGGTGTCGTTGGCAAGAGGCCCGCAGGCGGGAGACGGCCTCACCACGAGGCTTCCTCGAGGAGATTCGGCCGCCTTTTGGCGGACGGTGACGCTGGTGCGGTTTCGGCTGGCCTCTGCTGGCCGTGAGTGATTGACAGGTGACGTGAATGTGATCCTCATGTTTGACTATGGACATGGGGGCGGGGGAAGCGCGGTTGTCGATCGACTGCGGCAGCGCAGGCACCCAAGCCGTCGTAGCCTGGGCCGATGGCAGCGCGCACGTGCTGTCCTTCGACGGGAATCCACCCCTACACAGCGGGTCATATTTGCCCGCCAACGGGCAGGCGGCGGGGCAGCCCGCGGCATTCATTCCGGGGCCGCGTCATCCGGTGGAGGACGCGACGTCAGGTGACGCTCGCGGCGACGCGCTGGAGGTGGCGGCGTCGCCGCTGCGCCGGGTCGCCGCCGAAGCCGAGCGGGTCGTCGGTCAGCCGGTGCGGGATGTGCGGGTGGTAGTCCCGGCGGGGTGGGGGCCACGGCGGCGGACCTGGATGCGGCAGGTCGCGCACCGGGCGGGGTTGCCGCAGCCGCGTCTGGTGGAGGCCCCGGTGGCGGTCGCTGAGTATCTGCTCACCACTGGTGTGCGGGTGCCGGTCGGTGCGTTCCTTGTCGTGTGTGATGTCGGCGCTGGTGCGGAGGTAACGGTGCTGCGCCGCGGGCCGGCCGGGTTCGAGGTCCTCGCGACCCTCGCCGACGCTGCGGCTGGCGGCACGGCAGTCGATCACGCGCTCGCCGACGCCCTCATCGGCGCCTCGGCGGGAGAGGGCCAGCGCGCGTCGGTGGCGGACAGCGTTCGGGTGGCCAAGGAAGCGTTGGTGAGCCATCCGGCTGTTACGGTTCCGCTCCCGGAACGGCCGCCGGTGATAGCGAACAGCGCGATGCTCGACGAGGCCGTCCGGCCGGTGGCATGGCGCGTCGCGCAGTTGACGCAGGAAGCGGTCGCCGCCGCTGAACTGACGGTTGCCGACCTCGCTGGTATCTACTGTGTGGGCGGCAGCGCCCAGTTACCGCATCTAGCGGCGGCGGTCGCCGAGCACACAGGCGCCGCACCCGTCGTCGTGCCCGAGCCGGGGCTGGTCGCGGCTCGGGGCGCCGCGGACGTCGGCGCCGTCGATACCGCGACGGTCGAGCGGGTGGAGGCGCCGGTGCCGCCCGTGCGGCGGGCGGCGGCGATCGCGGTCCCAGGCTTCGCCTCGCTGGCCCTGATCTGGCAGTGCCTGCTGACCGCGGAGCGGCACGGAGTGCTCGGTGTCTACTACTCGGTGAGGGTGAACTGGGGCGAGTTCACGATGGCGGCCGTGATGGCCCTGCTGGCGTGCCTGGCCGCGGGCACGGTCCTCGGTTCGCTGATCGCCGCCCGCAGTCCCACCCCCGGCACCCGAACCGAGGGGGGAAGGGTCAGCGTCGGGATCCTCGCCGCGGTGTCCCTCGGCGCGGCGATCGCTGGCCTGTACGCGGTGGTTACCAGCCAATACTTCGGTATGCCTGTCGGCCCGTACCTGAAGTGGGCGCTGTGGCCGATCGCGCCGGTGTCGGTGATGGCCCTGGCGATGGCAGTCGTCGCCGCCCGGCAGTGGCGTTCCCCGCACGGCGGCTGGTCGGCGTTGCTGGCCGCGCCGACCGGATCCATCGTCGCCGCCACCCTCGGCATGGGGTTGATCCAGTACTCCCTAACCGCCGACCGATGGCCGGACCGGATCCTGTGGATCGACATCGCCGGCCGCGTCGGCGGTCTCCTCCTCGGCGTCGCCGTGGTCATGGCAGTGGTGACACCCCTGATGTTCCGCCTCATCCTCGCCGCCCCGCTGGCGGTGATCTTCGCGGCGATCGTCAGCAGACGGGCCGCCGGCATGCTCGGCGTCATCTACGCCATCGCCGTCGCGACCTGGTGGGCTACTCGGCTCTGGAGCCGAATCCTGCGCCCCGCGCCGCCCACTCCCACCGCACCTCCGACGGGCCTGGTTCGGGCGGGCATGTCACCGGGTGGAGGCGGGTGACATGCGGTGGCCGCGGCAGCTGATGTCGCTGCTGTTCGTCCTCGCGCTTCTGGCTGGCCCCCCGATAGTGCTGCTGTCAGTGGTCGGAGCACCCATACGAGGTTGGCCGACCGCAGAGCAGGCGCGGGAGTGGGTGCAGAACCCGCTGACCGAACAGACCCTCACCGCCGCGCTGACCATCGCGGCCTGGCTGGTGTGGCTCCTGCTCGCCTACACGGTCACGATTCGGGTGCTGACCCGCCTGATCGCGACCGTGTCGTGGCTGCGGCACATGCCGCTGCCGACACCCTGGCAAGCCACCGCCGGTGGCATCGCCGGCGCAGCCGTCCTCGGCGTCAGCTCCCACGCGATCACCGCACCGCCACCGCCGCCCACGCAGCCGGTAGCGGCAGGAACCCTGGATGAGGCCGGTAAGCCCACGCCACCAGACGGCGACGTCCTCGCCGACGCGGGGATCAGCGTCGCCGGTGGCTGGCTGCCGCGGGAGACAGCGGAGCAGGTCAGCGCGGCGGCGTCGCTGGTGTGGCTCCGACGCCGCCGCTCCTACCGGCCCCGCCCGCCCGGTCCACCGAGCCGCGAGGACACGGACCTGGCACCGCTGCCCCCGACAGTGGCAGCCGTGCAAGCCGCCCTCGCCGACTCGACGCCACCGCCTAGCGAACCCGGTGCGGCCTCGGCGGGATCGCCGCTGCTCGACCGGCCAACCGTCGGCGGGGCTTTTCCCCAAGCTGGAGTCGGTCTCACCGGGCTGGGGGCGCAGGACGCGGCGCGAGGCCTGCTCGTCACCAGCCTCCTAGCGGGGCGTCATCACCCGGCCGTGTCCGTGGTCGTCACCCGACCTGTCCTGGACAGGTTGCTCGGCCCCACCGCCGACACGCTGGGTCGGCGCCTGCCGGGGCTGGCCGTCATCGAGAACCTGGGGCAGGCAGCGGGGTTCTTCTCCGGAGACCACCCTGGTCATGGCCTGGGCGGACGAGATCAGGCACAACGGGACGCGCAGGAGGGCAACGGCCCACCCGGACCAATCCTCATCTTCGATGCTGCGTCCGTGACGGACAGCGCCGATGCCCTGGCGATTCTGGCCATCACCTCCGCCGCGGTGGCCGTGCTCGGACGGTGGCCGGCCGGCCAGACATGGCAGGTCGACCCGTCCGGGCGCACCCACCACCAGGACCACAGCGGGTCAGCCGGGCCTCGGATGTGCGTCCTTACCCAGGTCACGGCTACCGACCTGCTCACCGTCATCGCCCACCCCGACACGGCATCGCCAGGGCCTGGCACATCCGGCCCGTCGCGCACCCCCGCCCTGGCAGGCCGGTCCCCGCAGTGGGAGGCCACCGCCCAGGACCACCCCGTCCGCACAAGCAACGACAAACGACGCCTTCACCTGCGCGTGCTGGGCGAACCGACACTGCTGCTGGACGGCCAACCTGTGGAGATCCGGCGTACCGCCGCGCTCCAGGTCCTGGTGTTCCTCGCCGCCCACCCCGATGGAGCCGACACCCGACAGCTGACCGACGCCATCTGGCCGGGCTTGCCCCGCCGCTCTCTCACTGGCCGCCTCTACACCACCCTCAGCGACCTCCGCGCCACCATCCGCTCCACGGCAGGGGTGACCCTCATCGAGCACAGCGACGACCGCTACCGCCTCGATTCCACCGGCGTCACCGTCGACCTGTGGCACTTCGACCACGCGGTCCGCGACGCCACCACCACCCTCGCCACCGACGCGACGACCTGGGAGGCCGTCATCGGCGCCTACCCCGCCGACCTCGCCGCCCGACGCACCTGGCCCTGGCTCGACCCGATCCGCGAGACCACCCGCCGCCACGCCATCAACGCACACGCGGCTCTCGCCAGCACCAGCACCGACGCCCGTGAAGCCCTGGCATGGCTGCAGGCCGGCATCCGCATCGACCCATACAACGCCGACCTACACACCCGCGCGGTCGCCGCACTCATCACCCTCGGCGACCACGACGCTGCGGAGTATCTGCGGAAGGACTACGCCCGTCGTCTCGCCGCAGCGGGCATCCTCCCCACCAACACGGCTCTCACGACAGCCACCCCCATGGACCATCCCGCCATCCCCACCCCGTAGCGCTGCCCGCTCCGAGCGCACGGGCGACTCACTTCGGGAGAGCCCGAACTGTGGCGGTGGCACGGAACAGGGTGGTGCCTGCACGTCGTGGCTACCCTTACACCTGACTGATGCCGAGTTACCTCGACCTGATGAGACCCCATCTCAAACACGTGCTGAAAATCAGCTACGTGCCGGATTCAAGGTCCGGCGATTGGATCGGTGCGCTGTCTTCCTCGTCGGTGTCGAGCCAGCCTCGCAGTGCTCGGGCCTGGTCATGCTCGCCGAGGTGATCGAGAAGATCGGCGACCAAGATCGTCACGGCAATCCCGTGCTCAGCAACCAGTTCGGGTTGCTCCTCGTCGCACCATTCGTAGATATTAATGGCTTCGAGGGCGTTGCTGAGCGCAACGTCGAGTTCTAGCCCGGCACGGTTCCGAACCCCGGCCGACCGATGCAACGCCATCGCCAATTCGAAACGAGAATCCCAGGTCTCGTCCTCCACCGCTATTTCCCGCAGGATTGTCACGGCCTCGCTGCTGGGATCGAGCGCTGCGGCGGAGTTTGATTTGGCATACATGGTCGTGAGGACAGTTAGGACATCGGCCAGCCGTCGCCGGGAGGTGGGATCCGTCGCAGCGAGGGTGCGGTAGATCTGGGCTGATTCCTGTAGCGCCGCTATGTTGCCAGTCGGCTCCACTGCGTTGAGGTTCGCGAGCGCGTCGGCCAGATCCCGGTCATAGACACCGGGCTCGAGGTCACGTAGCCGTCGGTAGACATCCACCGCCTCCGACGCGACGGCGGCAGCGGTGGGGTCGCCTGCGCCGTGCAAGGCGGTCGCGAGATTCGAAGTCATTGATGCTAGGAGAGGAAGGTGGCCGGGCGGCTCGGCCGCTGCGAGGTGGGCGGCCTCAGCTACCGCTTCGCGCATGAGTTCGAGTGCCCGAAGGTCCTCGCCCCGGTTCGAGTGCAGCCGGGCCAGGTTACTGAGCGCAGTGACAGCGTTGCGGTCGAAGAGGGCCGGGTTACGGGCAGCGCACTGCCGGTAGAGGCCGACGGCCTCGGCCGCCGCAGTGAATGCCCCGTCGTCGTCCCCGGCGTCGACCCGCCGCGAGCTGAGGTTGAGCAGGGAACCGGCGAGCGCGTGCGTGTGGATCGCGGGCTCCACCTCTGCCAGTCGCCTCGTGATAGTGGTGGTTTCGTCGGCAACCGAGAGGGCCCGATCATGTTCACCCATATCGCTGAGGACGCTGCCGTAGTTGAGCAACGCGGTTGCCAGTGCGTCGTCGTAGGCGTTTGGCGTGGATGCGTGCAGTGTCCGCAGGATCCGTACGGCTTCTGAGATTGGCGCTAGCGCTTCGCCGTTGGTGCCCGCGCCGATCAGTGCCAGCCCGAGGTTCATCAGGCAGGTGGCGAGGTCCTGGTCGGCGCCTTCCGGGTCAGCGAGGGCCTGCAGAATGTCGACGGCCTCCCGCGTCGAGGCGACGGCTGCTCGTTTGTGACCCATCTCCGACTGCGCCCCGCCGAGGTGAGTCAGCGTTATAGCCAGGTCTCTCGCCTCGCCCGTTGCCCGGCAGAGTTCGGTGGCCTCCAGCATCACGTCAAGTGCCTCGCGCTGGCGGCCAAGGCGGTGCAGCGCGATACCTAGGTTGCGGAGTGCGAGGACCAGGGCAGGCAGCGCTCTGCCCGACTCTGCCTTGGCAAGCGTGCGGCAGGCTGCCACAGCCTGGTGTCCGTACTCCACGGCACCATGCCAGTCGCCGCCGTCGAACATTGCGCCGACGAGGTTCACCAGCCAGGCCACCCGGCGATTTCCCACCTCGTCTGCGGGTAGTGCGTCATAAAGGCGGTGCGCGATGAGCAGTGCTGGCCGGACCAGATTGACGTCGCGGTTCGCGATCTGCGAGTGGATCCGTTCCAGCACGTCGACGGGTGCATGTTGTGCCACGAAGTCGATGACAGGCCGGGAGGCGTACCCGACCAAACCGGGTGCCCAGCGGAAAAGCTCGTGTAGCAGATCCGCCGATGGCGGGTGGCGCACCCCAGACGCGGCAAGCATGGCGAGGCAGCGTCGTACAGCTTCGTCGTCGACACCGGAGTCGTCTTCGATGAGGCTGCGGACCAGCGTCGCGTCGTCCGGGTTGCGGTGCAGGTGGTGCCCGATGAAGTCCTCCGCTAAGCGATCGGGCGCCAGCGGCTCCAGGGCCCGGTTCCGCCCGGAGATCGGGTAGACGAACCGGTGAAGCTTGAGCAGGTCCCCGGCCTCGACTGGCCCGTCGGCGAGTTCGCCGTGCTGTAGCGCGCCCTTACCAACTGCAGGATTGAGGAACGGCCCGAAAAGGGTCGCGATGAGGACCAGGCTCTCGAACTTGCTGGTAAGGGGCCTGCCTTCGATGGCGGCGATAGCGTTCCAATATCGCCTCTCGTGCTTGAGCAGGAAGGCGGACAGGTCAGCTCGCCCTGGGGCCGCTTGACCTGCCTGCCCTGCGTACAAGGCGGCGAGGGCAGCCATGTGCAGGATCAGTGGTGAGCCGAACGCCTCGTCATCGAGATCCGGCGGGAGAATCGGCATTGCCGTGACGCTCAACGCCGTCGAAAAGGCTCGAACCGCCTCATCAAAGGCATGCATGCGCTCTCGTCCAACGCCCGTGAGCGGTCCGAGTCCGAGCGGTTCCGCAAGGTCCACATCGAGTCGGTCCAGCTCGGCCTCGATCCGGTCCCAAGCGTCTGCTGGGCGACCGAGGAGCAGGATCCGGACTCGATCCGCCATCCGCTGAAGGCCGCGCACCAGGCTGAGCAGTTCTAGCCGTGGCCAGCGCTCCGCGTAGTCCACAACGGCAAGCAGGGGACGCGCCCCGTCCAACCTGCAACTGGCATCGGCGTCATCCTGGGGGCGATGGTCAGCCCTGACCACGTCCCAGCCAGCGCGAGACGACGCGGCAGCGAAGTGGTGGGCAAGGCGAGTCTTGCCTTGGCCACCTGGGCCATAGACATATACGACGGACATGCTGGTCGAGGGATCGTCGCGCCACTGCGCGAGACGTTCTTCTTCAGCAGGACGTGACCGGTAGGGCACCAACCGCCGAGCGGAGTCGAGCAGGTAACTCGGCCGCGCCGGCGTTGCGGAGTGGGCCGGCACGTCTGGATACCTTTCGAGGTGGAAGCGCCGCTCACCGAGCTGGATATCAACGTCACCGCTGACCCGCCCAATCTGCAGGTTGTGGCCGCCAATCCAGGAACTGGCGACCGACTGGATCGTCGTCCGTCGCATCTCACCCTTCCCGATGGATGCTGACGTCGCGGGCATAGCCGATCTGGATGTTGTCGCCCCCAATCGAGCTGTCAGTAACCACCTGGCGGGGAGAGCCATCATCTACTTGGCCGGAGGAGTCCACGGCCGCAGGCCGGCGCCGACCAAGCAAGGCCAGGACAGCAACTGCCAGGCTGCCCAGTCCGACGAACAGGCCGATCACGCTAGCCAGCTTGTCGGCAGCGTCCAAACCGGCCCCGGCCAGCAAGCTCGCCAGGAACACAACCATGGCGGCCGTCAACCCGACGTACAACCACCTACGAGTCACAGGACCAGCATGCCGGACGCGTGCCAATCCGGTAACCATCCGGCAGACGGCGAGCGAAGAGGCCCTAACCCATGCCCGTTGCTTTGTACGGGCATGGGCGGGATGCCGCCAGCTCGCCGATTAGTGATCTGTGACGGCGATGGTGTCCCGGGTTTTCGGGCACAGCGGCGTGGACAGGGCGTTTGCGCTGCCGCCGGACCCACACCCCAGCCGGCTCCGTCCCTCACAGCTCGCCCGCTTCCCTGCTCCCGTCGTTGAGATGTTTGCGTAACGCTCAACGGGCACCCCTGCGAAGGGACGTTGGTTCGGCTGGCTACCGGGGTCATCGCACGACAAGAATGACGAGCGTGATCAATGATCTTCTCGCTGAAATGGCTGAAACCTTGGACAGAACTACCCGCGTCCGCGTCTACGACTCGACCGGGCCGGGTGCGACTCGCGAGCGGCGCGACCGTCGTCCGGTCCTCGCTGACCACCATGCCCGAGAGGCGCTCATACAACTGCGAGCAGCGCTGCCCCTCGACCGGACACCGAGGTCATGGCCTGGATGCAGTGGCCCAACCTATGGCTCGAACTGCTCGGACAGAATGATGCACGGTTGACGACGGTCGGTTTGCTCCACCCCGGCTGGCTCAGGTGGGAATCCGACGGTGACGTGGAGCTGCAGAACCCGACGGCCATCGTGCAGTGGTTGACCCAGTGGGCTCCGCAAGCAGCGGCAACCCTCGCGAGATGACATTTCCCCTCGTGTCATCCGTCCAGCCCTCGACCGACACGACGCGCCAACCCCGTCAGCTCTACCGGCGCGATCGTTGCGACAGCAGGTAGGCGGGCAGCATGACAGCAGTAGCTCCGATCACGATGAGCGTCATGACCTATCGGGAGATGGGTGATTCCGACCTCACGACAAACACCCTCACAGACCAGCCCGCCATCACCAACCGCTAACGCCGCCGGCTCCGTGCACGGGCGTCCCGGTTTGGGAAAGCCGAACTGTTCCACCCACCATGCGCCTTCGGCTCCGTTCCCGCCTGCGGCTGCCCCGTGCTAGGTCCCAGACAGCCAGCTCGTCCTGCCAATCGGCGCGTCTTGGCCTCAGCAGAGGCCGCCGGTCGCACCGGCTCGACTCCTATCGACTGCATGTGAGCTGGGGGTGTGAGGTCGTGTGAGGTCGTGTGAGGTCCTGTCAGCCAGCGGAACCGCGTCGTCTTCTGCCGCTCGCCCTACGGTCGATTCGTGGCCAACGGCCTACGGCGCCGCCAACAATCCGGCTCGGTGCCGGTCGGCGTCCGGGTCCCGTACAGGGCAGCAAGGGAGGGGCGATGAGGTCCAGGGTCGCTTCGGCCGTTCACACGTCGGCGGCCGTGCTGCTGGTCGTCGCTGTGCCGGTCACGCTCGTCCGCGTCGGCAGGTGGCCACGCCCTCAGGGCTCGTGGATGACCCTGCTCCGCGGCTGGGTCGAGGAGCCCCTCAGCGGCGGCTTCCTCGCCGCCGTCGCCTACCTCGCGGCGTGGCTGCTGTGGGCAATGCTCGCCGCCGCCATCACGGCTCGCCTGTACGCCCAGGCCGCCCGGATGTCACGGCGTCTGCCACGGCTGCACATGCCCGGGCCGCTGCAGGGCATCACGGCGGCTGTCCTGGGAGCGACCGCCGTCAGCACGGCGGCGACCGCGACGCCCGCCCACGCCAGCGCGACCACCACCGCCGCCGCCGCCGCGGAGACAGCTCATGCAGCGCAGGGTGCAGCAGCCACCGCACGCACCCATGCCGACAACGAGACCGCCTCACCGCCCGCCGTCAGGGACCAGGCCAAGTCCACCTACACGGTGCGGCGCGGCGACACGCTGTCCCGCATCGCCCAGGACCGCCTCGGCGACGCGGACCGCTGGCCCGAGATCTTCACCGCCAACCGTGGCACCCGCTTCCCTCACACCGGTGGGACACTTCGCGACCCTGACCTCATCTACCCGGGCTGGACACTGCGACTACCTCCCACGGTCGAAGCACCACGCCCGTCGCCCCGACCGGCGCCTGCCCCAACGCCAACGACACCAGCTCCGTCAGCATCGTCCAGCAGCCCGACCGGAACGGACACCGACGACGGCCTCGTGGAGTCCGCCCCCGCGCCCACATCTGCGCCAGCCGACCACGCTTCGGCGCCGGGACCGGCTGCCACGCCCACCACTCGCACCGCCGACGACCGAACCGCCCCAACGCCGCGACCTCAGCCGGGTGTGTCGCTCGGTACTGGCAGCTGGCTCGATGTGGGACTCGCCGCCACAATCCTCGCCGCGGTGGCCCTCGTTTGGGCACACCGCCGACGCCGCTACATCCCCCAGCAACCCACCGCGCTCCCACGCATCGACGACCCGAGCGTCGAACCAATGCCGGTGGTGGTCGCCCAGATCCGTCGCGGCCTACGGGCACTGACGCCGAACGCGGAGACGATTCCTGACCCCAGCCCCGGCATCGACCCTCCGCCCGACGAAGCCGTCGTGGATGCGGACTCGGACCCGGCAGACGCGGCCGACGACGAAACCTCCAAACTCACGGCGCACGAGACGCAGCCACCTATACCCGCGCCGGACCGCCCGCTGATCGAGGTGTGGCCGTCCGCGGGACTCGGTCTGATCGGGCCCGGAGCCGAGGCAGCGGCCCGAGGCGTTCTGGTGTCCGCCCTCGCCGCCGGCGGACCAGATGACCCCAATAGCCGCCACCACGTCGTCATCGCCGCGGACACCCTCGCCACGCTGTTAGGCACCACCACAGCCACACTGGCGGACACCCCGCGGATGACCATCACCAGCGGACTCAGCGACGCGCTGACGCTGATCGAGGAGCAGACGCTGCACCGCGCGCGCATGTGCGGCGACTACGAGGTCGACACGATCGCCGACCTGCGGGACCGGGACCTGATTGCCGAGCCCGTGCCGCCGACAATGCTGATCGCCGCCCGCACCGCTGCTCATGAGCGCACCCGCATCGCCGCGCTGCTCACGCAAGGGCACCGACTCGACATCCACGGCGTCCTGCTCGGTGCCTGGCCCGATGGCGACACTGTCCTCGTCGCCGAAGACGGCTCCACCAGCATCATTAAGCACGACGCGAAACAGCACAGCTGTCCTTCCGCCGTCGGCCGCATGAGCGTCATCAACCGCAGCGAGACCACCGATCTGCTGCGACTCCTCGCCGAGTCCCATACCGGCGAGCCTCAACCGCCAGCACCCGCGCAGCACACACCACTCGACAGGCTGGTCGGCGCCGCCCACGCGCCGAACCCCACACCCGAGAATTCTGCCGCCGCATACCTGCCGGAGCGCCGCGATCACGCCGGGAATGAACCGCACCCGGCGGGCGACGACCGGCCTAGCAGCACCGGCGGACGCGTCGACGTTCGAGTGCTCGGCGGAGCCCGCATCGTGGACATGGACACGACCACGCCGCTGCGCGCGAAAGCCCTCGAACTGCTGGTCTACCTCGTCGTCCAGGACGGCGACGCCGCACAGGACAACATCCTCGACGACCTGCTGCCCGACGCCCCCGCGTCGAAGGCACCGCACCGCCTGCACACCTACGTATCCGCACTACGCAAAACCCTCGTCCGCACCGGAGGACCCGCCACCTACCTCACTCACCCGTCGCGCCGCTACGCCCTCAACCGCGACGTCCTCGACACCGACCTGTGGCGCATGCGCGCCGCACTGCGCGACGCCGCGCTCGCCACCACCGACGCCGACCGCACCGCCGCACTGCAGCGCGCCGTCGACGCCTACGACGGCACACTCGCCGACGGCTTCGACTACGAATGGATCGAGGCATACCGCGAGGGCATCCGCCGCCAAGCCCTCGACGCCCACCTCGCCCTCGCCGCCGCTACCCCAGACCCGACACAAGCCCTGACCGTCCTGGAAGCCGCGATGCGCCACGACCCATACGCCGAAGCCACCTACCACCAAGCGATGCGCGCCCACGCTGCACTCGGACACCTCGAGCAGGTCCGCTCCCTACGCCGAGCCCTCACCCGCCGGCTCGACGAGATCGACGCCGACCCCAGCGAGGACACCCTCAGACTCGCCGACCAGCTCATCGCCGACCTGCGCCGACAGACGCCGACGGGGAAGCTCCGCACTCACAACAACGGACAACACTCATGACGCCGGACCCTTCGGCGGCAGCCAGCGCCCGTCGTGCCAGCCTGCACGATCAGCCCAACCGCGGCGGCGACGCCCCGCAGGCGACGAACCGGGACAGCAACGGCACCGCGTCACCCCCGCGGACAGCCGTACTCACTAGCCACCCTGGGCGCGCCCGCAGCCCTCAAGGTGGGTCGACGCATCGGCAGGCTTCGTCCCGGACGAGGCTCGAGGCGGTGGATGCCGACCTGGCCACAGCAGTTCGGCACGCCGCCTGGATACGCCAGGTGTTCTACGTCCTGGTGCTCCTGGTCGCCCTCGTTGGACAAGTCACCGGCGCCGTCCAAGCACTCGGC
This sequence comes from Micromonospora sp. DT231, assembly GCF_049847025.1. Lineage (NCBI taxonomy): Bacteria > Bacillati > Actinomycetota > Actinomycetes > Micromonosporales > Micromonosporaceae > Micromonospora > Micromonospora sp. DT231. The sequence goes on from NZ_JBNCNO010000008.1 coordinate 243,357, forward strand.
GTCCCGCTCGTCGTCGCGGTCCCGGCCGTCGCGGCGCTCGAACTGGGCGGCATGGTCGTGATGGCTAACGCCGACGTGCGACGCCGCCTCGGCGAGCGGGCAATCGGATCACGCCTGCTGTCCGCCGCGATCGCCGCCGGAGCCGTCACCTTCAACTGGGCCGCCCACCCCGACCCCCTAGCCGGCGGCTTCTACGCGGGCATGTCCGCCCTCGGATACCTCGTCTGGCTGATGCACGCCGGCAACCAACGCCGCGACCGGCTGCGCGTCACCGGGGACCTGCCACCCACACCACCCGCCTACGAGGTGTTCGGGCACTGGATATGCCACCCCGTCGTCACCTCCCGGGCGCGGTCCGTCGCCAAGGCCGACGGCCTCGACCTGTACGAGTCCCTCGCAGCGGCCCACACCGCGATCGCCCGCCGACGGCGCGACGCCGCGATCGCCAAGGTGCTCCATCGCAAGATCAGAGCGGCGATGGACCCCACCACCGCCGACATCGCCGTGCGCGTGTACGACCTAGACGAGATCGCCGCACGCCTCGCGGCCACCGCCGACTACAACGGGCTGACCATGGTCCTGGCCGCTGATCTCACCCCAGAACGGATCATGACGGCTCACTTTGCCCGTCGCCGCCGTCGCCGGTTCAAGCGGGAACGCCTCGCCGACACCCCGCTGGCACCCGCGCACGCCCCCTCCCCGACGCAAGCCGCGACCAGGTCGGCAATGGACACACCAGGCGATGAACGGTGGGGGCGCAACCAGAGCCAGAGGAAGACCCTGAGTCGGCCCCGAGCAGCCACCAGCAGACTGCCGACAGCCGCGATGCTGGCCCGCCCGATGCCGTGTCGCCGGACGACCCGGACGTCGCGGAACCGGCAGACGAGAGTGAGGACGTCGCGGGCGAACACGTCGACGATGAGACGGACGACGGTGCTCGGGATGCTGCCGGCGACGACGAGACCGACGAGGAAGACTCCGAATTGCCCCAGGGAACCGCGCAGGCAGTGGCCTATTGGCTGCGCAAGGAGCCGCACCTGGACCCTGAGGTGCTTGCCGAGAGGATCGGCAAGTCGTTGCGATCGGTCTACCGATACCTGCCGCCGGACTACCCCCGCCGACCGGGGGTCGCCAGGCGACGGAAACCCGACGCCAGCCCAGCTCCGCCCAGTGTCCATGGGTAGGTGCACCGCCACGTATAAAGATCTACATGACGACGAGGCCGGGGCGGCCGGCGCGAGGCTCCGGTCCTAGCCAGCGCGCTGCGCATACCTCCAAGCATGACCACAATGGATAGCCGAGCCATGCTTGGCTACGCTGCGCCGGTGGCAGTCGTGAAGAGCGTGGGAGCTAGCACGCGCATACGTACATTGCAGTTGAATGCGGACGACGTGCGTTCCATTGAGGCGGCGCTCGGCGGCGGCACCACCACGTGGCGGGTAGGCGCACAGGTGGCTGACGGCAAGAGCTACCCGCGAACTGTCTTTTCCGAATCGTCCTCTCTCGACGAACTCATAGCCATCGCACCCAAGGGTCGCCTAGCTCATTTCGAGGTACAGTACGAGAATGGGAAAGAGATCCTGACGCTTTCTGTGCCTGGTCCAAATGCGCGATTTTCGCTCCTGACTTTTGAGGGGCCGGGCGAAGACGTTCCCGACTACTTCCGGGAGATAGCTTTCCTGTTGCAGCAAGACGAGAAGCGCGGCCAGAAGCTTCACTATGTTGGCCTCTTTTGTGGTCCCGTTCTTGCCATCACCGTTCCGCTCGGCATTCTCGATACAGTGGGGAGGCTGGGCCTTTTCTATGATGAAACTCGGCCAGTCGGGAACGTGAGCAGTGCGATCATTTCCGCGGTCGTCGCTTTCCTGTTCCTGGCTCCCATAAGTGCTGGCATTTGGTCTTGGACTACCGCGAGTTTCGTAGCGCTTCGACCCCTGATCGACGCAGCCTCATTGGTCCGTCGCATGCGGGATCGAGTGGTCAGCGCAGCCGCGTGGTTTCGGTCGCTCTATCGCGCCGACGAGCTGGCCGAACAGAAGATGCTCTTTGCGACGGTCACCGCGATGTTCTTCGGCATCGGCGCTTTCATCGTCGCTGTGATCGACCTCGTCGCCAAGTAGGCGAACCGGTCCTCTTGTCGCGCCGCCGGGTCATGCCCCCTGGGCCGGGGCCGCCGCGCCACTCTTCGGGGAGTATTGGAAGAGTCCGCGCCACGTAGAGGTGCGCTCGACCTCGGCGACTCCCGCGTCGGTTAGGACGGCGCTACTCGACCAGTAAGGATCGCGCTCGTCGAGAGCGACAAGTCCTTCCGAGTGCAGCTCGGCGACTACAGCTCGCCAGGCAGCGACGTCCTCCGCCGTGAAACCGTCACCCGGAATGACTTCGCCTACGATCGCACCGGCCGCACGGTCCGTGCGTGAGGCTTCGGCCAGCCAGCCGAGGAAGAACGTACGCAAGACCAGCCGCGCTCCCTCTTCATTGAGTGCACCGTCGAACGGCTTACCTCCCTTGTCGACCACCTTGGCGTCGCTGGCTCGCTGCACCTCGATCTGCAGGGTGCCCCACGGCATGGGGTCGCCATGGCCTCCCTTGTAGAGAAGCCGTTTGAGGTTTGCACCGATAAAGAATCCGCGCTCCATGATTCCGGTGATGTAGGTGCCGAGATACTTCTGTGCGTCGCGCTGCTCTCGGATTGAGTGGAGATCCTCCGCAATGTCGGCGTAGTCCCTGACGTTCTGCAGGAACTCGATGATGAAGTCTTCGTCGTCCTCGCTCAGGTGATCGGCGTAGGCGTAGCTCGTTGCCGCACACTCAATGATCATGTTCCAGAGCTGATTGCCTGAAGTGATCATGTTGAGCTGAGCATTCTGCGGATATCGCGGGTCCGGCACGAAGCGCGGCAACTCATCGCCGCTGGCTAGGGAAGCGTTCCATTCGACATGGCGGCGCTTAATGTCGAGCAACCGCTCCACAGTGAAGCGGTTCGGCTGGTCGTCGACCTGCTTGTGGTGCTTGTTGCAAAGCAAGATCAAATTCTTGTGACTGTTGATCTCCTCACTCGGCAGACCACCCGCTCTCGGTCCTCCGGGGGATCGAGCCACGATGTGGGCCTCTTCGCCAAAGACGGATGGATCATCTGTGTCCGTGCCGGGAGTGAGGACAAGTGTTCGGCAGATCGCGCACCGGCCACCCGACTCAACCCACAGAATCCTTCGCGTCTTGTCGGTGATCCCCATCGCGGCCCCTCATGGGCTGAGCCGGCTCCTGTTCTCCCTCGCCTGCCCGAGGGATCATCCCCGTGCCGATACGGATGCTCAGGCGGTCCAGAATAGATTCACCAGTGCGCCCGACGAAATGCGAACGAGCCCCGGCTCTGCTCCAAGCGAGGCGAGGTCAGGGCTCTTCCTGTCGTTGCACGTCAGTCGATCGAGCCAGCCAACCGGCACAGCTCGGCGAAGCTCTCGGCGATCCGTTCCATGTCCGGCTCGTCGATCACAGGCTCTCGGCCGTACAGCCCGACCTCGCGGCCATCCGACATCGTGCTATCGAGCGCAAAGCCGCCTTCGCCGTCCTCGCCCGGCTCCCAACCTCGGGCGTCGAGGTCGCGGATCGCCGCGTTCCAGTCGGCCTCGTGCGCCGAGAGAGCCACGGGCACCTTGCCAGGCTCGACGGGCGCGGCCACGTCGCCCTCCGGTAATGACCGGACCAGTAGGCCGGAGCCGTTCATTCGGTCAAGGTAGGCGGTTTGGCAGGCGTAGGCGAGCGTCTCCACTGATCATCCTTCCGAGCTGGTCAACGTATCGAGTCCGCGAGCACGGTCAGCCTGAGCCAGCCGCACGCAGAGTCACCGAGAGTGGCGCAGTAACCGGCGCTAGTGCGGACCCTGCTTGCAGATGACGCAGCGCGGACCGTGGCCGTAGACATCGACGACCGGCGGATCGAAGGCGTGAGGGAAGTGCGGCGCGTGGCCCCAAGCCTCCTGCTTGCAGGCTTCCCCGCCCGCGCACCGGCCGCAGCACGAGTGCCCGATGTCCCGGCTGAGTTTGGGACTCTGGTGCTTGAGGCAGCCGTTGTGCTCGCAGGTCCAAAATCCGACCTCTGTCACTGGACGTTCCTTCCGTGCTGGTCAAGATCGGCTTTCATGGTGCATCCATCGGGCTCGGTTCCACATCCACCGATCGATCCAGAGCCGTCGACCGAACCCCGACACCACCAACACAACCGACGCACATGCCGGTTCGCCTCGGGGGAGTGATGCCCTCTGCCCTTGCAGCAAAAGCTCTTCCGGAACGGCCACACCCAACATCTCAGCGCATACATCGGGTCTGTCCAGCCAACGGCTCTGGCTCACTGCGGGTGGTCGCAGACGGTGATGGCTTATCCGTCTGGTCAGCGCGGCCGCCCGAATTGGTGCAAAGAGAGCAAAGATCGCACCAGGCAGAGCCCCCGGCGATGTCCGGACAGAACCGAAGCGCCGGAGGCGGGCTTTCGCACGCACCGACGGTGCCGCTACGGAAAGTCACCACCGAAGGCGAGCCAGAGCCCTTAGCGAGACAGCCCCGCACTTCGCAGATTCCGACTACTCATCAACCGTGTGCCGCCACGCCCGAGCCTGTGGGGTCGCCTTGGTGAACGGCGCGACGCCTGGTCCGAAGGGCTCAGGCGATTGATGCTCTATGCGGCGATGGCGACAAGTCGTGCGCGAGGTTCTGTGCGCCTGCGTCGCGGGCTGCGAATCATGGACCTGCGGGTGTACAGCGGGGGACGGTCCGGACGGTGTGGTCCGGATCCGTCCCCGCTGTGCCCTGTTCGGCAAGGCCCCGCGGCGGGTGCGGGTTCAGGCCGTGGTCAGGGCGTCGATGGCTGCTTGGCCGATGAGGTTGATGCAGGTGGTGGGGTCGTCGACGGTGATGGTGGTGGCGTTGTCGTAAATCCTGGGCGGCCAACCCTTGTTGTCGGGTGCGAGCCAGAGGACGGTGCAGCCGGTGTGGTGGAGGCGGGTGATGGTGGCTTGGCTTTCGTCGGGGTTGACGTAGTGGCCGTCGGAGACGACGACGAGCAGCCGTCCGGTGCCGGGGGTGGACAGGTGCAGGAGCCGGTCGGCTTCGGCGCAGGCTTCGACGAACCGTTCCGTGCCGGCGTCGGCGCGCATGTCGCGGACTGTGGTCGGGCGGCGGCCGGGTGGGATGAGCACGGTGATCCTGTCGCCGTAGGCAAGGGTCGCGCTGGTGGCTCCGGCGCGGGTGGCGGCGTGGGCGACGATCCACGCGGCGGAGGACATGGGTTTCGCGAAGTCCTCCATCGAGCCGGACGCGTCGATGAGGATGCCGACGGTCAGCTCGGGGTCGGGGACAGGGCGGCGTACGGTGCGCTGCCACGGCTGGGCGGTGGGGATGGCCCCGGCCGCGCGCTGGGCGGCGAGGGTGACCGCAGCGCCGGTTCGCAGCCGCCCGGGCGGTGCGGCGCTGGGTTCGCGGGTGCGGGCGGGTTCGCGGTGGCGGGCGCGGCGCAGCAGGGCGGTGAGGCGGTTGGCGGCGTGGCGTTCGGCGTCGCGGGCGTCGCGTTCGGCCCAGGTGATCGGCGTGTCGGTGTCGACGTGGATGCCCGGTCCGTGGGGACGGCTGCTGTCGCTTGCGGGTTCGGGGGTGTCGGCAGGGTTGTGGAGGATGGTGTCGAGGGCGCCGGAGATGGCTGCCGCAATCGCGCTGGCGGCCGCGTCGTCGGCGGGCAGCCCCGGGGTGATGGTCGGGTCGATTCCGAGTAGGCGGCACCAGCGTTCGCCGAGTTCGATCATGCGGGTGGTGTCGGTGTCGCCGACGGTGTGGGCTTCCCGCCAGACGGCGCGCAGGCCCCGGATGAGTTTGCCGCCGAGGACCGTGGTGATGGCGCGTCGTGCCTCGCGAACGTCGGCGGGGTAAAGGATCCGGGCGTCGACGCGGGCAAGGAGCAGTCCGGCGCCGTACGCGGCGCTCCACAGGGTGTCGGTGGGTGTGTCGGCGGGGTCGATGATGCTGGTGACGGCGCGGCGTAGCCACCGTCGGTCGCGGGGTCGGGTGTCGCGGTAGCGGCGTTCGATGCGTGACTCCTCGAGCAGGAGCGCGGCTTCCCGGACGACGGGCGCCACGGTGGGCGGTGGGTCCCACTGGGAGTGGATGACGTGGGCGCATTCGTGCAGCAGGACGCCGTAGGCGACGGGAACCTTCGACCGGTGCCCGGGCCGGCGAGGGTCGGCGATCGCCGGGTCGGCGATGAGGTCGGCGTCGACCTGAATCTGGGCGGTGGCGGGGTAGCTGAAGCCGGGTGGGCCGCCGTCGGCCGGGATGACGGTCACGCTGGCGTCGAGTCGGCCGGTCAGTGTCGCGGCCTGCCTGGTCCAAGCCGCTGACCACCGGCCCCATGGTGAGGCGGCCGGGGCCGTGGAGGCGGGGCTGGCGCCGGAGGGGCGCAGGTGTGCGGAAACGCTGGTCATGGCGGCCTGCCTTACTTCTGCTTGCCGAGGGTGAGGGGGGTGATGGTGGTGCCGCGGTAGGCCCGCTGGAGGGCCTCGACGACGGCCTGCCGGTCGGCCTCTGGTGCGATCGCGGCGAGGTTGGCCACGGCGGCGGCGAGGCCGAGGCTCTCGGCGACGCGCTTGAACGCCAGGAGCTCGCGCAGTTGCGGCGCCCAGTCGATTTCGTGCTTGCGCATCCGCGCGTTGAGGGTGATCGCCGCGTCGATGGCGCCGTTAGGTACGCCGAGGGAGCGGGCGAGCTGGAAGTCGGTGGTGACCTCGATATGCACGGAGAATCGAGAGGCGAGGGCTTCGGTGAGGATCGCTCCGTGCACGCCGGGGTTGTGGCCGGCGCAGACGAAGAACCCGTCGGTGGCGGTCACGACTTCGTTGTGGTGGGCGGCGATGGTGATGGTGGCCCTCCCGTCCATCGCCGGATACAAGGCGGCGAGCACGCGGGGTGGGATGAGGGTGGCATCGTCGATGAACAGGGCGCGTCCGGCGCGCATGGCGCTCACGAGCGGCCCGTAGGCGAAGGCGAAGCCGCCGTCGGGCAGCGGAACGTAGTTGCCGACGAGGTCCTCGACGGTGGTGTCGCCGTGCCCGGCGACGGTGATCGCATCGGGGTACGCGGCTTCGATGAGGCTGGTCTTGCCGGTGCCGGGTGGCCCGTAGAGCAGGACCGGGATGGTGTCGCGGCGCAGCTGGCGCAGCACCTCGACGTCGGTGCCGTCGCCGAGCTGGCGGGGCAGGTACCAGACCCCGTTGGTGCGCAGGACAGCGCCGGGACGCGGGGGAACCGGGCCGCTCGGGGCAGGTGCCGGCGCGGCGGGCGCCGTGGGCGTGCCGGTGGCAGCCGACGGAGCGCGGCTGGTACCTGCTCCTGCGGAGAACGCGTCGATGCCCTCGGCGGTGATGGTGTACCGGCGGGGCGATCCGGTGGACACGGTCGCCCAACCACGGTCGACGAGGCGGTTCAAAACGGATCCGATCGCCCCGGACGACCGGCCGGGCAGTTCCTTGCCCAGGTCGCCGATGGAGAAGGCGCGGTGCGGTTCGGCCGCGAGTAGGGCCAGGACCGGCCCGAACATGGGGCGGGGCTTGGCCTTGGGCTTGGCGGGTCGAGCGGGCGAGGTCACCGGGCACCTCCGACGATGGCTGCGGTCGGGGTGCAACTGATACCCGCGCTCCCGGAGGTGATCAAGTCGTACCCGCGCAGCTGCGGCGCTGGCGTGTGACCGGTCAGGGACCGACAGATCGGCGTGCGGTTCAGGCGTGGCATGAGGTGCTCCTTGGCGAATAGGCCGCCGCGCGCCCCTTCCCGGGGCGCGCGGCGGCGTTGGTGAGCCACAGCGGGCGGGAAGAGCGCACGTAGTCGTGCTCGGCTACGCGGAGCGCTGTTCAGGTCGGGGCGCCTACCGGTGGGGAAGGCGCGGTCGGACTCGGGAATCGCAGGCCGGCGCCCGGCCCGCGTACGGTGCTTCGACTGCTTGCGTGTCGGTGTCGCCTGTCGGCGGCGGTTATGCCGGTGCCAATCTGGCCTTGGTCAGGTTTGGGCCTACGCCTGGTCGGGGTCGGGCAGGTCGCCGACGATCCGGTCGCAGGCGTACGGGTCGACGGCCTCCCAGCACCAGTTGCGGCCCATCACCACGTACCGGCTGTCACCGCCGGGGGCCATGCGTTCAATGGCGTCCGGGTCGTCGGATAGGGCGCGCTGGTCGGCGACGATGACGTCACCGTCGAAGGACAGGTCGGCCAGCGCGGCGTCGACCCGCCGGTCCAGTTCGTCCTCCGGCACGCCCTCGTCCCGGAGGCTGTCGCGGTACTGGTCGCGGTGCAGTTGCTGGTCGGTGACGATCGCCTCGGCGACCGCACGGGTGCAGGAGAACACCGCCCACCCGTTCCAGTGGTCGATCAGGGTGCCGGCGAACCCGACCGCGAAACGGTCGCCGCCGTCCGGGTCGGCAGTGCGCGCCCAGTCGCCGGAGAACACGCCGGTGTCGCCGACACGGACCCGGTCGGGGCGCAGGTGGGTTACATCGACGCCGGTGGGGCTGGCCGCGAGGCGACACAGGTCGGCGATCCGGTCGGTGGCGGCGGTGTCGAAGGCGTCGCGGTAGACGGTCATCGCCTCGTCGCGCTGCTGGATGCGCAGCCCGAACCAGCCGCAGACGTCGCCGATAACGTCGGCGAACAGCCCCCATCCGGCGGTGTCGACCGCCTCTGTGGCGAAGGTGAAGCGGGGCAGGGCATCGAGGACGGCGGGATCCCCATCGTCAATGCCGGCGAGGACCCGGCGGGCGGCCAGGCGGGTGTCGCCGGTGACTCGGGCGCCAATAGTGTCCTGAGCCCACCATTCGGCGGCGGTGCCGCCGGCCTCGGTGCCAGCGGCGCGCATCCGCTGCAGTGAGGCGGCCCATCCGGCGGCCTCGTCGACGGGCCCACCGGTGGGCGGCGGTGTGGTGGTGACCGGTTGGATGCGGTCGCCGGCGTCGAGGCACATCGACAGGGCCGAGCCGCTGTCCCAGGTGACCTCGACTATGTTCTGCTGCTGGTCGTGGCGGCGGACGGTGCCGGTGTCGCCGGGCCGCAACCGGGTGTGCGGGTCGCTGGTGTGGACCAGGGCGATGCGCTGGCCGGACTGGTAGGTCATGGTGCTCTCCGATCGGTGAGTGGACAGGCCGTCACCGCCGGTGGGTGGCGGTGGCATTGGGGCGGGTGTGCTCATCGGGTGCTGCCCGTCGTGTCACCCGTCGTGGGGGAGTGCGGTGGCCAGGGCTTGCGGGTGAGGTGGGCGCCGAACATCGGGTCGGTGGCGACCGAGGAGCCGCAGCGGGTGCAGCTGGTGGCGGTGTCGTGGCCGTAGCCGGCCATGGACGGGACCTCGACGTGGTCGATCTCGTCGACGGCGCCGCAGACGGTGCATACGGTCATCTCCGGGCCGCCCTCGTCGAGGGCGGGTGTGGTGACGAACAGGTCCTCGATCGGGTCGAGGTGGTGGACGCTGTGCCGCAGCCAGCGGCCGTGGACCGTCGCCTCGTACACCACCAGCAGCCGCTGGTCGGGGCGCAGCAGGTACAGCCACTCGTCGAACCCGTCGAGGTCCTCCCGCAGCGACCCCTGCCGGATCGTGTTGTTCCCGGTGACGGCCGGGTAGCCCAGCCCCGCTACGGGCGGCTGCCGGTGCCATCGCCGAGGCTTGGGGTTGACGGCGAGGCTCCACCAGTTGCGGGCCAGCAGCGCGGCGGCCAAGGCGTCGGTGTCGCGGCCGAACGTGTCGGTCCAGATCCGGCGCAGCAGCGGCACCAGGACCTCCGGGTCCTCGCCGAGCTGGATGGCCCGGGCGATGTACCTGCCGCGGAGCGCGGCGACACCGATCAGGACGGGTGTGCTCATGTGCCTGTCCTCCTTAAGGATCTGTGGATCGGGGGTTGCGGCGGCCGTCCGCGGGCCCGACGGCCGCCGAGTCGGGTGACCATGGGCCGCCGGTATCGCCGCTAGGGCCCGGTGGCGAGCGGGGCGTCATGTGCGGCCATGAAGGGCACCGGGTCGATCGCGCCGTTCGGGCTGGCATCGCCGTTGTGGTGCACCTCGTAGTGCAGGTGCGGGCCGGAGCTGTGGCCGGTGGAGCCGACGACGCCGATGGGCTGGCCGACGGCGACCGGCTGCCCGACCGTCACCATCGGGGGTTGGTCCAGGTGGCAGTAGCGGGTGAGCAGGCCGCCGGCGTGGTCGATGTCGACGTACCAGCCGCACCCGCGCGTGCGAGCGGGGTCGCCGTCGCGGTCGCAGTCCCACTCGGCGCCGGTGTCCGCGTGGACGGCGTTGCAGCGGACGGTGCGGACGGTCCCGGCGGACGCGGCGCGGATGATGGTGCCGCGCGAGGCGCTGAGGTCGACGCCGTCGTGACCGGGGCGGTCCGAGCTACGAAAGCCCGACCCGACAGGGGCGAGGACCGGCTGCGTCCATGGGCCGGTGGCCCCGCACCCGGCCAGGCCGTCGGTGGGTAGGCCTGCGGTGTCGGCGATCGCGGTGACCAGGTGGGTGGCTGGTCCCTCCCATGTCGCGTAGGCGTCGGGGAAGGCGCTGACTTGCACGGCCTGGGCGGCCTCGGTGAGCGGCATCGTCTGCCAGCCGCGGATCGTGGCCAGTTCGTTGAAGAACTTCTTCGAGGCGTAGACGGGGTCCTGGAGCTGGGCGGGGGCGCCCCATCCTTGGCTGGGGCGCTGCTGGAACAGCCCGACTGAGTCCCGGTCGCCGCCGGGCAGGTTTCGCAGGCTGCTCTCCTGCATGGCGGTGGCGACCGCGATTACCCAGCCGCGCGCTGGTAGCCCGAGGCGGGCGCCGGTGGTGACGATCGCGGCGGCGTTGCCGACCTGGTCGCTGTCCCAGTCACCGATCGTCGGCCACAGGGTCGGCGATCCGGGTGGCGACGTAGTGGTGGTCGAGGAGCGATCGGTTGAGGTGGCCACGGGGACACACTCGGCGGCGGCGGTGCCGCCGGCGAGGAATCCGCCGAGCCCACCGGCGCAGAGGATGAACACGGCGACGAGCGCCACCGCGACTGACCCCAGAGTTCGGAGCTTCACGTCGGCCCCCAGCGGCCGAGGGGCGCGGCGGCGTGGGATGACGTGGCGTTGCGCTGGACGAGGGGAGAGGCGTGGCCGGGCATGACTGGTTCTCCTGATTGCCGGCTAGCTGAGGCTGTGGACACCGACCGGATCGCCGTCGCCGGTGTGCACGGTGACGGTGTCGTCGGCCGGGTTGATCACGTAGATCCAGGAGGCGTCGAGGTCGACGGCGCGGCTGAGCGGGAAGACGGTTGCGGGCTCCGGCTCGGTGTCGTCGAACGTCACGCCGACACCGCCGACGGGGTGCTGGTGGGGGAACGACCGGGTGTCTGGGGTGACGTCGGATCCGAGGTAGTACCAGTCGTGGGCGAGGACCGCGTCGATAAGGGCTTGAGTGTCGCGGCGGGCGGTGGTGGCCCAGATGCCGCGCAGCTGCGCGATGAGCGCCAGGGGGTAGCCGTCGAAGTGGACGTAGCGGGCGTGGACGGTGCTGGGCTGGGCGGGATTGATGGCGCTGACGTAGCAGGTGGTTCCCACGGGTCGTCTCTCCTCGTCGTGGTGGTTGTGTGCGGGTACGGCGACGACCGCGCGGCCGTGGTGGGCCACGCGGTCGAAGGTCGTGAGGTTCCCTGGTCGGGGATGGGTGGAGTTGGTCGTTGCGTCTGGGCTGCGGCTACGCGGCGTAGGCGGCGGTCAGGGTCGCGCCGGGGACGCGGCGGGGCAGCCGCTGCGGGACCCGCGGCAGTAGGTGCGTGGCAGCGGCGGCGAGACCGTTGGTGAACCAGCCGACGAATCCGAGGGAGTTGCGGGCCGGCCGTTGTGGTGTGGGTTCACGGGTGGGTGCCGGCTGTGGCGGTGGTGTGGCTCGCGCGGCGCGCATCGCCCGTTGTGCCTGCCTGACGGCCGAACACGGCCCGCTCTGGTCGGCGCACTGCAGGTTGGCGCACCGGTTGCCGGGTCCGGGCTGATGGGCGGTGAGGACGTCCACGGCCAGCCGCCACAGCAGGGGGTCGGTGACGTCACGGGGGAGGACGGCGCGCTGGGACGATCGGGTTCGGCTGCGGTCAGACATGGCGGGTGACCTTCCGTCGGGGTTGTGAGCAGGGGCCACAGTCCGGTCGGCGCCGGTCGTGTTGTGCCTGATGGCAGCCCCGGACAATGACCTGATTGATCGACGCTCCTCTCTCGATGAAGGTCAAGTCGTCTGCCTGGGTGGTGCCGTAGGGCACGGGTGTGCGGTGCGGGTCAGGTCGGGACCCACGCTTCCGGCGGGGCGTCGGCGGCCGTCAGGAGGCTGTCGGCGTGATTCGGCCGGGCCTGCTGGTGGTCTGGATGAGACGCGCCAGTGCGGAGCGGGTGGCTGGTCCGTCGTCGTGGTCGGCTTGGTCGTCGACGCGGACCACGGGGTGCGGTTCGCCCCGCAGCCTGGTGATCCGGTAGCCGCGGCGGTCGGCGTCGACCGCGTCAACGCGGCGGATCTCGTGCAGGTCGTCGGGCTCGACGAGGACGTCCTCGTAGCAGAGGGCCCAGGCCAGCAGGCGGAGTCCGGGGGTGGGATCGGCGAGGAGGTCCGTGATCAGGCCGATGTCGACGCAGGCCGCGAGGGTGGGCCGGGCGAGCGGCTGGTTGCTGTCGAGCGCGGTGGCGAGGTCCGGCAGGAGGTCGGCGAGTCCGGCGCGGTAGCGGCCCATGCGGGTGTCGTTGAGCGGCAGGTGCACGGCGCGCATCTGGCGTCTCAGGCCATTAGGTGCTGATGAGGAGGGCCGGTCCTGGACGAGCAGCAGGAGAGGCCGGCGGCCCCAGCCGAGCAGGTCGGCGCTGGCCTCAACGTGCAGCAGGCACCCGGTCAGGGTGTGGACGGTGTTGAAGGACATCACGGGGATGGGCTCCTTGGGGTACGCGAAGCCCCGCAGGCCGAATGGGCCTGCGGGGCTCCTGGTGGTGCGGGGACGTGGGTGCGGTTGGCGCCGGGGGCGTGTTACCGCAGGTCGCGGTAGCGGATGACGACTCCTGGCGGCGTGGCGTGGTCCGGGTCGTGGGCGCGGACGCCGCAACGCTTGCGTTTGGCCAGGTACATGGCCTGGTCGGCGGCGTGCAGGAGGTCGCGGGGCAGCATGCCCGGCTCGGCGAGCGCGTAGCCGACGCTGGCGGTGACGATCACCTGCTGCCCGGCGATCTCGTACGGGAGCTCCGAGATGCGGCGGTGGGCGGCCTCCGCGACAGTCTCGACCTCGCCGTCGTCACCGTGCACGACGAGGGCGAACTCGTCGCCAGCGAGATGCGCGGCCAGGGCTACCGACGGCCCGAGGGCCCTCAGGCGGTGCCCGACCTCGCGCAGCAGGTCATTGCCGTGCTCGTGGCCGTAGGTGTCGTTGACCTGCTTGAACCGATCCAGGTCGATGAGGACGAGCCCGAGCGGTTCCCCGAGCGAGAACATGGCCTCAAGGTGGGTCCACAGGGCCCGCCGGTTCGGCAGGTCGCTCGTGTCGTTGTGCGTGGCAAGCCGATGCCAGTAGGACCGGTCACGGTCGCGGGCGGCCAACGCCCGCCGCTGATGGTGAATGATGTGCCGCTGCCGGGAGAGCAGCGCCGCGGCGACGGCGAGACCAGCGAGGACTCCGCCGGCCGCCGTGAGGTACGAGCTCAGGTGACACACTTGACGTCGCTCCTTGTCTGTTAAGGAGCACCGGGGCGGGCGTGGTTCCGCCAAGTTCGACGCCCGCCCCGGGCTACCAGCGGTAACGGGTTTTGCTAGGTGGTTGCCGGGGCGAGTTGGAACGTCGCTGGCCTCTCGGCGACCTGAACGGCGACTCCGTCGGTGACGAGCTTGTGCACGGCGTTGACGACCGCGCCCGCGCTGGCCTTGGCCGAGTCGGTGCCCTCGTTCGCCTGGTCGATGGCCTTGCACAGTTGGCTGGTCTTGAACGGCTGCCTGGGATGGGCTTCTAGCACGTCGAGGATGGCCCCGCGCAGGCTGCCCTTGGACCGGCGTGGCTTCCCGCCATCGGACGCGCTCGGAGCCTCGGATGGGCTGCTGGGCGCAACGATGTCGTCGCTGCCCTCCGGGTCCAGACTGGGCGCGGAGTCTGCCTGACCGGACGCGTCCGCTGCGGGCGGATTCTCGGCGTCGGCCGGGGAAGCCTCGCCGGCCTCCGCCGGCGTTGTGGTCGGTGCGTCGGGGACGTTGTCCGGCTTGGCGGGTGGGTCCTGTAGGGCTGGCCGGCCCGCGTCGCTGTCCGGCGCTGGTCGGCGTTCGTCGTCCGGCTGGAGACTGGTCGATTCCTCGTCCGGTCTCGCCGCCGAGGCGGTGTTCGCCTCCTCTGCCGGTCCGGGGGCCTCGTCCGGTCCGTGAGCCTCGTCCGCGTTGTCGTCCGTCAGCGCGGGGGGCGGGTCGTGCCTGGCGTCGGTCGTGGTCGCCGGCGGGTCGCCGCTGTCGGTGCGGGTCGCCGCGTTCGCCACGTGCCGCCAGAGCGTGGGGCCGTCGTCGGCGCGCACCGGTTCGGCCTGGCCTGCCTCTGCCAGGGTGCGAAGTCGTTTGGTGGCCGTCGAGTAGCCGACGCCGGCGCGCTGCGCGATCGCGGCGGCCGTGTCCTGGCCAAGTGCTGCCAGAGCGGCGGCGACCTTGTCTAGGGCGCTGGGCGCCGCAGTCTGATCGGTGGGGTTGTCCATGAGTCCTCCCTGTGGCTGCTGTTGCGTCTGCCGGGATGTGGCGTGCACTGATCCACGCTTCGACAGCGCCTCGTGATCAAGTGCGGTGACCGGATCTCGGGATGCCGTCGACGCTCGGGGCCTGCCAGGCCCCCGTGCTGGTGGGCGGTGCGGCTATGGCTGGCCGAAGACGCGGTCGCAGCGGCTCGGGTCGACCGGCAGCCACGGAAGGCCCCAGCCGATCCGGTACCGCCCCCGGGTGGGCTCGACGAGGTGGACGCCGCCGCCGAGGGACACCGGACGGGCGATGGTGAGGGTGTGTCCGTCGAAGCCGACGGTGCGCCAGTCATCGCCGACGTAGGTGGCCATCGCGTCGAACGTCTGGGTAAGGGCGATCACGGCCTCGTGGTCGAGGGCGAGTTCGAAGCTGCCGTTCCACCAACCGGTCACCGTCGCGAGGTAGCCCTCGTGGTAGCGGTGGAAGCCAGGGACCGGTTCGTAGCGCAGCCACCGACCGGAGAAGACGGCTGTGCTGCCCTGACGCGGCGTGTAGTCAGGACTCGTCACTGCTGGCCCTCCTGCGGGTCGATATCGCCAGCGGTGGAGGAGGCGCCGAGGTGACTCGCGGCCGCGACCTTGCGGACGCTGGACCAAGCGACCCCTGACGCCTGCGCCGATTGGGCGAGCCAGTCGGCCGCGTCCTGCAACCATGCGCGGATGTCGTCGGCGGCGTCGATGACCTCGCTGCGCCCCTCGCTGTCATCGAGGCTGGCGAGGTGTGCCTGGCGGGCCTGGTCGAGGAGGTAGGACCCGGTCTGTGAGTGCACCCGGGCGAGCAGCCGGGTGCTGCGGTGTAGGTGCCCGATCAGGGATGTGACGTCGGAGGGCGTCGGCAGGGTGAGCAGCGCGCTGAACGGTCCGGTGGCTGTGTGTAGCCAGCGGGTGAGGTGCTCGGCGGCGGTGATGGCGCTGCCCAGTCGGGCGGGGTCGTAGGGACCGTCGACGGCGAACAGGCGGCTCATGTCGTCGAGCCAGGTGTTGGTCTGACTGTCGACCGGTAGCGGGTCGGCGACGAGGGCCGGCTGGGAGTGTTGGCCGTCGGCAGCCGCGCAGATGGGGCTGTTGTCGGCCAGATGCCACCACGGGATGCCGCCGCGGTATGCGTTGGTCCAGTGCGTGGCGGGTTGGTCTGCCACCGGCTCGTTGCAGACGGGGCAGATCGGAAGTTGAATCATGGAGCGGTGTCCCTTCAGGCAGGGTGATGACGGCGACCAGGGCTTGGTCGCCGACGGCTCGGTGCGGTGCGTAGGGGTTGGTGCCGGCGCTTGCCGGCTTATGCGCAAGAGGGAAAGGGCGGCCGTCTCGCTGGCCGGCAGCGCAGTCAGCGCCCCTGCCAGGGGCGGCTGGCACGCCGGGGGCGAGATGCGGCGGCTCGCGGGGTTTCTGCCGATGCCCTGAGCCGGTCGCCGGAATGGTGAGCGGGGCGGTGCGCCAGTGCGTGCGGGGAACCCGAAGCTGCGCGATGAGATGCGCGTGGATAGCTAGCGGTTTGCGGCGCTGCGGCGCGGACGCAGGCGCTGACCTCGTGGAGCAGGACCAATGACCGGCCCGTCGGGCGCGTCTCCCTCTTAGCCGGCTCTGTCAGAGCGCGACCGCGAGCAGTCGCTGGTCGGGGTCGATGGCGTCGAGCAGCCGGTTGGCCTGTTCGAGGTAGGTCACCCGGTCGGCCATGGCGTCGCTGGCCGGGGCCAGCTTCGCCCGTTCGGCGGTGATCAGCGCGTCGCCCGCGAGGGCGGTCAGGGCGCTGTGGTGCTGGTAGGCCATGCAGCCGGCCTGGTACATCTCGAGTTCGCTGAGGCGGATCTGCCCGGCGCCGTAGGTGGCGGCGTTGTGCATCCGGATGGCGTTGACCCGGGGTTGATGGGTGAAGTCCGCGACGGCCGTGTCCCACGGGTACTGCTGCGGGTCCGCCAGGTGGCGGGCCTCGTAGACGTGCCACGGGGTGGCGTTGCGGGTGCCGTGCACGGCGCGGCTGAACACCTGGTGACGGATGCCCGCCCCCATAGCGGCGGCGTGGCGCATGCCGGTCAGGTCGAGCAGTCGCGCTGGTCCGCCGGCGCAGTAGGCCGGGCGGCCCTTGCGCAGTCCGAACATCTGGCTGCGCTGCCACAGGTGCAGGGCGGGGTTGGCCCAGAAGCGGGGCGACAGAGTGCCCTGCACACCGAAGTTGCGGTCGAGGTGGTGTGCGGTCAGGGACTCGCGGTGCAGGTCGCCCGGCACGCAGACGATCATGGTGCGGATCGTGGCCGTCGGTGTGACAGTCGGCTCGGTCGCCTTCCGGTTCGGGTTCTTCGGCATGAGTGTGGTCCTCCTTGGGGTAGGCGCGTCAGGGCGCGCGGAGATGACCGGCCCACTGGGTGCGTGGGTCGGTTGCGGGAGAGGTGCGGTGCGGGTTGGTGCGGTGCGACCTGGGGTCGCCGCGCGGCGCGGCGCCGACCGGCCCCGGGAGGGGCGGGTGGGCGGGGCGCACCGGTAGGTGCGGCGGTGGTTCCGAGGTGGGACCGGACCGGGGTGGAGATGTATGAGGGGGTGTTAGTGCCGTGAACGGTAGCGGCCTGTTCTGTCAGGCCGATCCGACGAGTTGATCGCCGGACAGTGGGGCTGACCTGCGCTGTGAGCCATTCCGGTTCGCAGCGGAGCCCTCGTCGGCGCGGATGCTGTGAGCCTTCACGACTCTCACAGATGTTCTTGTTTGCTGACAGACGTCGGCGACGGTAGTCGGCTTGCCGGAGGTGCTCACTCCGGCAGGTGTCGCGCGCTGGCCTGCGGTGTGAGTTTCTACGGGTGGTCGAAGCGCCGCGGGTTGGTGACCGTGTCCGGGCCGTGGTCGCAGGGCAGGTCGTGCAGGTACCGCCGGTGGATGGGGTCCGAGACGAGGGTCCATACCCGACCTGCCGGGTCGGGGCCGTGGACGGCGGTGGCGATCGGGCTGGCGGTGCGCAGTCCGGCGAGCACCCTGAGGAGGCTGGCCTCTCGGCGGCGGCTGGGGACCCAGAACAGCACGGGGTAGCGGGGGCCGAAGGTGGTGAGGCGTTCGTAGCCGCGCAGCTTTGCCACGACCCGGGCAAGGTTCTCGGTGTCGTTGTCGTGCTCGAGGAAGAAGCCGGTCGAGGTGTCGCCGACGGTCCATACGCCGTGCCCGTCGGGGCGGATGCCGGCCTGGGCGTAGACGGTGGTGGCGTGTTGCTCGGACCACCAGCGCGACAGAAGAGTGTCGGGTGTGTGGCGGGCGGCGGCGATGAGGTCGGTGAAGAATTGGTTGACGCCGAGCAGGTGGTTGACCTGGCCGCTGGCGGCGATGCGCTTGGCGCGTTCCAGGGAGCTGCGCGGCGCTCTGCCGCTGGTGCCGGCAGGGTCGTGGTAGACGGTCGGGTGTAGCTGCAGTCCGACGGGTCCGAGGGTGTAGAGCAGCGACCCGTACCGGCCGTGGGCGCCGCTGCGGCCGAATCGGTGCAGCACGTCGAGGCGGTGCAGGATCGTCAGCCGCCGTTGCGCGGTGCGGCGGGTGTCGAAGAGGGCGCTGGTGATGTGGTCGGTGGACAGCAGGTAGTGCTCGGCGAGCAGGGTCAGGAGGGCGTGGTCGCGGGGGACGATGCGACCGAAGACCGCTAGCGGATCGGGGTTGCGGGAGGTGGGGGGAACACGGGAGTACACGCTATTTGCTCCTGGGCAGGATGGGGTTCCCCTCCCGATCGGGAGGGGTGTCTGGGATGAGGGAGGTCGGTGCGGAGGGCCTGTCACGGGGTGTGTGCGGCACTGACAGCCCAGGTCAGCACTGTGCTGCGGATGTCCGACGGTCACCGGTGACGATCCCGATGGCGAGCCGGTGCGCGAACCGGGCGACGCCACCGTCTGACAGGGGACAGTTAGCTCCGGTCGATTCTCGGACGGGATCGACGGTCGTCGGGCTTGCGGCTGAGCCGTTGGACGAGGTCGTCGACGGCGCTGGTGTCCTGGCTCGGTACCGCCGCGGCGGCGGCCTGGCGGATGGCGGTCGCCTCGCCGACGACCGGCTTCGGCGGCCGGGTTTTCATGGTGAACGCCGGGGTTTGGCGGCCGTTGACGACCAGCCGTGCGGCGGCGGTGTACGCGTCGAGGTGGGCGAGGTCGTGCTCGCCCAGTTCCGGCAGGGTGTGCCGGGACAGGACCTTCGCGTCTTCCGGCGCCACGGTGAAGTAGATCTTGTTGCGGGCGTTGGCCGATGCCGCGGCGAGCAGGTCGCGGGGGAACTGGGCGAGGTCCTGGTGGGCGAGCACGAGTGACAGCCGGTACTTACGCGCTTCGGCGAGCATCGTATCGAGGGAGTTGGCCAGGGTCAGGAAGTTCTGGGCCTCGTCGATGATCAGGGTCGCGTCGCGGCGCCGGTCGGGTTCGACGCCGGCGCGGGCCGTGGTGGCCTGCCACACCTGCGCGAGGATCAGGGAGCCGAGCAGCCGGCTGGTGTCCTCGCCGAGCACGCCCTTGGGGATGCGGACGAGCAGTACGCCGCCGTCGAGGACGCGGCCCATGTCGAAGCTCGACTTCGGGTAGCGCATGGTGCGTTTGACGAAGTCGCGCAGCAGGAACGCGCGCAGCCGGGCGAGGACCGGTCCGATGACCTGCGAGCGGAGGCTGTCGTTGAGGCTGTCGTACCACTGCCAGAAGCCGCTGAGCCCGGCCGGGTCGTCCAGGTCCACCGTCATCGCTGAGCGGAACTGGGGGCTGTTGAGCAGTGGGGGGATGTGTTGCAGGGTGACGTTGTTGTGGCGCAGCAGGGTTAGGCAGGCCACCCGCATGACGTCGTCCATTCGCGGTCCCCACGCTTTGGCGAAGATGTTCCCGAAGATCGACACGAGGTTGTCGACGACCAGGTCGGGGTCGTCGCCTTCGAGGGGGTTCAGCGTCGGTGGGTTGTCCTGGTCGGGGTCGAAGAGGACGACGCGGTCGGCGACGCCTGCGGGGAGCCGGTCGAGGATGTCCAGGACGAGGTCGCCGTGTGGGTCGATGACGACGGTGCCGCGGCCGGCTTTGATGTCGTCGAGGGCCATGTTGACCAGCAGGGTGGTCTTGCCGGAGCCCGTGGAACCGATCACATGCATGTGATACCTCGCGTCCGCCACTGACAGCCCGACACTGTGGCCGCCGATTTCGGCGTCGCCGAGCATCTTCACCCCACGGCCGCCGCCGGGGACGGCGACCGGTGCTGGCATGGACGCGGCCCGCGCCCGGTCGAGGCCGGGCACGGCAAGGTCCTGCGGCAACGCGGCGAGGGCGGCGAGTTCCGGGGCGGAGGTGAGGAATCCGGGGCCGAGGCGGCGTGCGGCGAGGACGGCCACCGGTGCTCGCATGCGGGCGCGGTGGGTGAGCCGGTTGCGGCCGGTGTGGATGGCGAACGCCGAGGCGAGGGTGTCGGCGATGCCCCGCAGCCGGCCGGTCGGGTCGACGTTGGGGCGCCGGTTGGTGGTGGCGACGGCGTACCGGATGCCGGTCTGCCACAGCGGGTGCCCGATCTTGTCCAGGATCGCCCGGACGTCGCGCTCGACGGTGGGATCCCGCCGGGACGCGGGCGCCGTAGCGCGGCCGGTGGTGCCGCTGCCGGGCAGGAACGCGTCCAGCAGCCACCGCAGCGGTGCCGCCGGGTTGATCGCCGGGACGGCGGTGCTGCCCGCCCGTAGCCGCCCGGCCGCGCGGCGGGCCCGCGCCGCCCGCCGGGGTGTGGCCGGGCGGGCGAGGATCTGCACGCAGGCGTACTCGCCAGGCTTGAGCTGCGCGCCAGCCGCCATCAGCGGACGCAGCGGGTCAGTGTCGTGGTCGGTGGCCAGCGGCAGCCACTCCGCGTACACGGGCAGCAGGTGCCCACCAGCCGCGGGATGGGCGCCCAGGGGGATCGGCGGCGGGGGGTTGTCATCGGTGGTGGTGGCCGAGCTGGGCCACGCCGCCCGCACCGCGGCCTCGACCGCCCCCGCAGGGACGGTGCCGGGAACCCAGATCGAGATGAGCAGCTGCCGGCCGGACCACATGTACTGCCACACAACGTGTGGGGTGCCGTGGAGCAGGCGCCGCCGCCGTGACGGGGTCAGCACGCCGGCCAGGTTCGCCCACAACGCTGGCGCGCTGTGCGGGTCGACTTCCGGCGGCGGCGCGATCGTCACGAGGCGCGCGCCACGGGCGTGGTGGCGGTGCCGCCCAATCTCGACGAGGTTGCGGACCGCGATCCACACGATCAGCCCGCCAACGGCGACAGCCGCCAGCCACGGCCGCTGTGCGGCCCACACGGCGGCGTCGAGCAGCGCGCCCGCTGCTCCGGTGGGGGGCGGGATGCGACCGGCGCCCGGCCCGATGGTGGGGCTGGGCGCCGGTGGCGGTGACGCGAGCGCTGAGCTGAGGGCTTCGGTCGGTGGTGTCACAAGTCGTCCTCTTCCTCGTCGAAGTCAGCCAGCTCGGCCGGGTCAGTCGTCGCCAGCGCGTGCTCGGCATCCGAGGCGATCGACTCGAAGCTGGTCCTGCTCGCCCCGGAGATCAGCAGCCCTTGGCCGCGGCGGGTCGAGAGCAGCAGCCGCCGTTCACCGTCGGTGAGCCCGAACGCCTCGCCGACGGCGTCGATGGCCTGCGGCGCCTGCCGCAGCAGCACCTGGGTGGAGGCGTTGGACACCACCGCCTTGCCGAGGTCGGTGCCCAGCACGTCGGCGGCGTCCTGGGTGATGACGGTCAGCCCGGCGTTGCGCTTGCGTGCCGCCTTCGACATGCGGAACATGAAGCGGGCGCCTTCGCCGTCGCGCATCAGCAGCCACGCCTCGTCGACCACCACGAGCCGCCGCCGCGAGGGGCGTTGTGGGGCGTCGACGGTGCGCCAGATCGAGTCCAGCGCGAGCAGGGTGCCGACGGTGCGCAGTTCGTCGGGCAGGTGCCGCATCGACCACACGACCAGGTGTCCGACCGGGGCCTGGGTGGTGGGTGCGTCGAACAGGTCGGCGAAGCTTCCCTGAACCCACGGTGCGAGGCGGGCGGCCAGCGTCGCGGCGGCCGGGTCGTCGTCGGCGCGTAGCGTAGCGGCCAGGTCGCGCAGCAGCGGCGCGGGCCGGTGGTGCGTGGCCGGGTCGGCGGTGATCCCTGCGGCCCGGTAGACGGCGAGGATGGCCCGGTCCAGGGCGGCTCGCTCCGCTGGTGGCGGCTGGTGGCCGAGCAGCACGCTGATGAGCGTGTGTAGGAACAGGGCGCGGCGGGTCAGGGTGTCGGGACGCCGGTCGCCGACCGGCAGGTCCAGGGGGTTGATCTTCACGCCGGGCAGGCCCAACCGGACGATGCTGCCGCCGACCGCGTCGGCCAGTCGCAGGTACTCGTCCTCGGGGTCCACCACCGCGACCTGCACCCCTTGGTAGAGGTTGCGCAGGATCTCCAGCTTCACGAAGTACGACTTCCCGGCTCCGGAGCGGGCCAGGACGATCGAGTTGTGGTTCTCCTGCGTCCAGCGGTCCCACCAGACGATGCCGGCGCTGGCCGGGTTGATCCCGTAGAGGACACCGCCGGTGGCCGGCGGGTCGCCGGGCAGCGGTGCGGGCAGGTCCGGGCTCGACAGCGGAAACGCGGCCGCGAGGGCCTGTGTGTCCATGGTGCGCAGCATCCGCAGCCCATCCGAGGCGAGGGGCAGGGTGGTGGTCCAGCCGGGAAGCTGCCGCCACGTCGCGGGCTGCACCTCCAGGAGGGTGGACGCGGCGGCGGCCCGGACCTGCGCGCACGCCTGCAGGAGTTCGTCTTCGGTACGGGCGTGCACGGTCAGGTACAGTCCGACGCGGAACAGCTTCGCCGCGCCTCGGGCCAGTCGCTCGGCCAGGTCACCGGCGTCATCTGCTGCGGCATCGACGTAGGGGTCGGCGAGCTTGCCGCGCTCGGAGTCGGCTCGCCGGGAGGACTCCAGCCGTGCTCGCTGTGTGCGCAGCCGGGACACGGCGATCGGCGCCGGCAGCGGCTCGATTTGCAACGCGAGGTCGAGCCGGCCCGGCCAGGACAGCAGCGGCTCCAGCCACGCCGGGCCGACCTCGGCCGGGTAACCGGTCACGACGAGGGTGGCGGCGAAGCCGTCGCCCACGCGCAGCCACCGGGGTGTGACCTCGACGGTGGCCGGCGCGACCGCCGACGCCAGTGAGTCCGGCTGAGGCTGTGCGCCGTCGTCGACGGACCGTCTCTTCCTGATCATTGTTGGCTCCTTGCCCTGCGGGTGGGGGCAGCGGCGGTGATGACGGCGTCGGGTGCGGCCAGGCGGCCCGGCTGCGGTGGCCGGTACGGATCGGCGGCGCCGGCCAGAGCGGCGGTGACCGCCGAGCCGTCCAGCACCCGCGGACTGACGCCGAGGCCGGCCAACGCCCGCACCGTGTCATCGGCTCGCCGCCGCGCGGCATGCGCGCGCTCGCCGGCCGCCGCGCGGGTGACGACCAGGACCTGCCGACGCAGCGGGTCCCGCCGGGCGGCCAGGTCGCCGAGGAACTCGGCGTGATCGGCGCACGCCGCGCCCAGCCGCGGATGCGGCTGGACGTCCACGGCGGCGGCGAGAGCCCGGCTATGGGAGGCCAGGTCAACCGGTTGCGCGGACACGACGATCTGCGTCGGCGTCGACAGACTGTTGAGCCACCGACCCCACCCCTCGATCAGGGCCGCCTGCTCGGCGGGTGTGCGAAGCGCGAGGTTCACTGTGGTGGTGCCGACGATCGCCGCCCGCGCGTCACCGAGGCTGACCTCCCCGTCGTCGTCGATGGCGTCGGCGGGCAGCCGCAACGGCGCTGGCAGCGGCATCCGGCCGGCGGTGGGGGTCTCGACCCAATCCGGCGTCCCGGTGTCCGCCGCGACGGTGGCGGTGGACAGCGACCGGGGGGTGCGGGTGTGGCGGATCGCGTGCAGCAGCCACACATCCATCGACAGGCCGTCGCGTCGGCCCAGCGCCAAACCGATGACCAGCCCGCCGAGCACCACACCAGCACCGATGAACACCGGCGCCGGGACAACGCCATGCAGCGTGCGCCACGCGGCGTAGAACAGCAGCGCGCCGGCGGCGACGATCGCCAGCTGGTGGAACGTCAGCCCGTAGGCGACCTTGTCGGGGGCGTCGACGTCGGCGGGCATCCGTGCCCTCATCGGCGCTTCGGGATCAGGTCGGGTCATCTGATGGTCCTCCGAAGGGTGTTCAGGCCGGGGACGGTGCGGGCGAGCTGCTGCACCACGACGACGCGGACCACCGCGCCGAGCATGCTGCTCGTGCTACGTCCGGTCTGGCCCGCCCAGCGGGCCAACAGTGTGGGGATCTTGACGGTGGTCCACAGCAGCACCACCACGACCAGGAGGTTCAGCGTTCCGCCCGGGTCGACGGGCAGCCCGAACACCGGCAGCATGGTCGCCGGGTCGAGCAGTGTCTGCTGCCCCGCGGTGAGGAAGAACGCCTGCGCCACGGGGATCGCCAAGCATCCGGCGTAGGCGCGCCACCACAGCCGGGCGAGACCGTCGGTCTGCGGCAGCGCGTGGCAGGCCAGCGCCAGCGGCGCGATGCTCGTCATCACCAGCAGCGCCACGAACCGGCCGATCAGCTGAAACGCGGCCGTCACGACCAGAACGGTGATGAGGAGGATCAGGACGAGGAACAACAGCGGGACGGTGCGGTCCTGTGCCGCCGCGAGATGGGTGCGGATCGCGGTGAACGCGCCGCCGCCGTCGTAGCCGCCCTCGCTGATCGCCGCGGTCAGAGCATTGGCGAGATCGACGAGCTGGTCGCAAGCCAACTGGGAGAAATGCGCGGCGCTGAACCCGACGACCAGCCGCGGGAGGAGGTCCTTGACCGTGTAGCGCGACTGTTCGTCGCCGCCGGCGACCATGACGAGCACGCCGGCGGCGACGAACGCCAACACGAAGACGGTATCCACGATCCAGATCGACCGGCCGGTGAGCGCCTGCACCTGCGGCAGCACGGTGACCCTCGGAGTGGTGAGCAGAATGCCGGTGATCAGGTCGAAGATCGCGTTGAGGCAGGCCAGGATCGCCGCGGTGAGCCAATCAAGAACCTGGTCGAGGACCCATCCCACGGCGATCAACCCCCGACGATGCCCTGGACGACCTGCAGCAGGATCGGGGCCAGGACGGCCAGGCCGTAGCCGATCAGCGCGTTGCGCAGGGCGAGCTTGGCTTTCTCGACCTGCGACGGGTCACCACCTGCGGTGGCCCAGTACACGCCGGCCAGGACGAGGAAGAGGGTGGCGATGGCGGCCAGGATGCCCATGACCCAGGCCTGCAGGTTGGCGATCACCACCGGCAGGGAGTACGCCGCCAGGTAGACGGCGGTGCCCGGATCGGCGTACGCGGCGGCCGGGAGAGCGAGTGGCAGGCCGACGCCGGCCAGCGGTACGGCCGCACGGAGCGCGAGACGAACGACTCGCGGGATTCGGAGAGTGTGCTGTGGGGAGCGGGACATTGCGGTTCACCTCCCGCCGCGCCCCGGCCACGAACAGGCGTGACCGGGGGCGGCGATTGCTCGAAGCGGTCCGATAGGACCGCCGCCGGGCGCAAGTGAAGAAGGCGCGAACCGCATGAGCCCCGAGAGGAGCTCGTCCTCCCTCAAGGGTGGGTTGCGGTCATCAATGTGGTGTCAGCGCATCAACTGGCGCGGCACCCGAGGCGCGCGGATCGCGGCTCCTCGCACCGCCCGGCGGCGGGCGGGACCGGCGAGCGGTACAGCTCGAAAGGTCCCGCACCCCCAAACCGGGATTTGTGAGCCCGGGCGAACACTTGCCGCGCTCACCCCGGTCCGGGCACGGCCCACAGCGCAGGTCAGGACCTTTTGACCGCCGATCGCGCGGCCCGCGGGCGAGGATTCACAGCCGGACCGAGACGGGCTGTCTGTGGGCGCTGTGAGTGCCGTTGGCGCTCACAGCGCTTGACACGGCCGCGTCGGTTCGCCCCTTCCGGTTGCTCTAGACGGTGACGGACAGCTTCTGCTCGTCGGAGCCGAGGGGACGGCCGAGCGGCGCCCGCGCGGCAGAAGGTGACGGCGGGGGCAGGTCGGCTGGCAATCCTGCGCCGGTTCTCTCGTCACTCTGCTGCCAGCACAGCGGGCTGCCTCCCGAGCACCTCTACGGGGGACGGGTGCTCGGCACGCGGAAACGGCTGTGGCCCGACGGTGCACGTCGGGCCACAGCCGTGCCGGTTGGCTGTCAGGCGGCTGCCGCCGCAGCGTGCCGCCGGGTGGCTTCGCGGCGGGCGGCCGCGGCACGTCCCGCGCGGCGCCGACCGCGCTGCTCGGCCTGCTGCCGCAGCCGCGCCGTGGTCTCCGGCGACGCGATCCCGGTCAACAGCCCGTCCGCGAGGGCCTCGGCGAGGCGGCTGTCGATGCGGGACAGCCGCATGCGCAGGGCGTCGACGCTGACACCATTCCTCGCGGCGATGGGCTCGATCGCCCGTCGACCGAGCCGCACGTCGATGTAGGGCTGCTCGTCCTCGGGGTCGACGATCCCGAGGGTCACCGCGCGGCGGACCAGGAGGTCCGGATGCCCGTACGGCACCGGCGGGGTGCGGGAACCGAGGGCGAGGTGCTCGATGTCCTGCACCGGCAGGCACTGATGCTGCTGCAGGCGCAGGTCCCGCCCGGCTCGCCACGCCGCCTTGCACAGGCTCGCGTACGGCGCGGGTTTGGTCAGGTCGGCCCGGTCGCGAAGCGCGGTCAGGAACCCGGTCAGGATCTCGGCGTCGATATCCGCAGGGTCGCCGGTGTAGCCCTCGCCCAGGTTTGCCGCGTACTGCTGCAGCGCCGGCATCGCCATGCCGACCGCGGCGACGACCCAGTGCGGCCCGTCGAGGCGGGCGCGTCGGATCAGCTCCCGCCACACCTCGTCGCGCGCCGTGTAGGCGCGGGGGTGGTACAATAGCCAGTCCCGCAGCGCGGGCAGCGGCATCACCGGCCGCGGCAGACCTGCGTCGGAGAAGAACGCCGTGCAGTCGAGAGCCAGCGGCGCGGGCTCGCAGGTCAGCGCGGCGAAGGCGGTCGCCGCCGCGTCGAGGGCGGACGTCGGCCAGTTCGTAGCGTCGGACACGCTCATGTCAACACTCCTGTGACACCGAAGGGATGCGAATGCCGTCGCCGGCGTTGTCACGGCGATCGGTGGCATCCAGTGCGCCACAGCAGGCTCACACGGTCCTGACAGAGCCGCTCAGGGCGCTGTTCGTCGCCCTCGACTGGGCCTCTGTCAGTGGCCCGCCCGCCCGGCGCGCCACCGTCGCTGATCGTTGGCAAGGGCCTGACAAAGGTCGGCTGACCTGCCCTGTGACACCCTGACAGAGCCTGTGACCGCGCGGTTCGAAGGTGGTGGCACAGGCTCACGTCGTGAGCCGCGAGATGGCGCGGACGACCTCACAGGGGACACACGCGGCCTGCTGTGACAACCGGGTCGGCTCACAGCACCGCTGTCACCGCTCGCCGGGGACGGCCCGCGCGGACTACCGACGCACCCATGACAGTCGCGGGCAGGCTGTCACCGCTGGACATCCCGCACCCTGTCACAGGCGACGCGCCGCGCCGATGACAACGGCCCGGCACACGACGCTCGGCAACCTCTCACAGTGCCGGTCAACGCTCATGTCCACGTCGACGCCCGACTCGTTCTCTCCAACCGGCGCCGCCACCGTCAGCGCCTCCTGTCAGTGAAACAGCATCACTGACAGAAGTGAGTAGGGACGAAGCCGGTCCCGTCGCGGTAGGCCACCTGCCGATGGCTGCCGGTCCCGCGCACCAGGCAGGACAACGGAAACCGAGAAAAGCTGCTGCCGGGTCGAGCGTTGTGAGCGGTTGTGGGTTCGGCAAGTGTTCGCCGAGGCTCACAAACCCCGGTTTGGGGATGTCAGCGCTTCACGGCGCGGCGCGGAGCCGACAGCACATGAACGCGCACACGCCGCACCCACACCCGCAGGCCGACCACACCGAGCCGGCCAACCCCACTCTCATCGACCTGATCGCCGGCGACCCGCCGGTACCGATCACGGTCTGGCGCACGGCCCGTACCGACGCCGACCCGCACACCATCCTGCCCACCCGTCTGGCCTACCGCCTCGTCGCCGCCTACAGCCGGCCCGGGGAGGCGGTGGCCGACCTCACCACCGACCACGTCCTCGCACCCATCTGCGCGCAGGGCGGTCGCCAGCACCACCGCGCCTGGTTCACCGACAGCTCCAGCCTGATCATCGGACCCGCCACCGCTGGCCCGCCGGCGCCCACGACCACAACCAACCCGCTCACCGCGCCCGAGCCGGAGGCCGGCGACGCGCAGGACCCGCCCGGGTTGGTCGACTGGTTTGGCGACGACCTCACCGACCCCGACCTGCCCGGCCCCGACGCCACGGTCGTCCGGCCGCCCCACGACGGGCCGCTGGACGCGGCCATCAGCCTGGTGGTCGCCTCCTGGCCGCTGCACGAGGCCGGCATGACCGCCCGGGTCCGCCTCGCCTGGCTCCTCGCTGCCTGCGCGCGGCTGCTGCGCCCCGGCGGCTGCCTCGTCCTCGTCGTCGGCGTCCCCGCCGGTACGCAGCCCACGCCGGAGGACTTCGGGCCGCTTGTGGCCGCCGCCTCCGCGGCGGGACTGGGCTACCTGCAGCACATCGTCGCCGTCGAGGCCGACACCGACGGCGACCAATTCATCTACTTCGGCGCTGATGAGGAGCTGCTCACCCTGGCCCACGCCAACCCCGAGCAGTGGTCGGTCGCCCACCTGAGGGTGCACGCCGACCTGATGGTCTTCACCCCACAACTGATTCCCGCCTCGGGGTCGGGACGACGCCGTGGCAGCGACGGCGGTGAACGCCGTGGCTGAGCACACCACCGCGGGATCTTCCGGCGCGGGCGAGCCGGACACCAACAGCTCCGCCGTGAGCGAGGACTACCCGGGCCGGCACCCCAACTACGAAGGCCGCCACCGCGCCAATCCTGAGGGCCTGTCCGTATGGGCCACCGCCCAGTCGACCGGCCCCGTCCAACGACGCGGCCGGTACGTGCCGGAATCGGTCAAGCATCCCGCCCGGATGCTGCCGGCGATCGCCGCCCACGCGATCGCCGCCTACACCCAGCCCGGCGATCTGGTCCTGGACCCGATGTGCGGCATCGGCACCACCCTGGTCGAGGCCGTCCACGCCGGCCGCGACGCATTCGGCATCGAATACGAGCCGCAATGGTCGAACATCGCCGACGCCAACATTCGTCACGCCCACGACCAGGGCGCCAGCGGACGCGCGTCCGTCATCCGCGGCGACGCGACACGGCTGATGTCCCTGGTGCCGAAGGCCCTCACCGGGCAGGTGGCGCTCGTGGTCACCTCACCGCCGTACGGGCCCACCGTCCACGGCCTCGTCCGCCCCGGCGAACACGGGGTCGTCAAGTACGACGACCGGTACAACGACGGCGAGGACAAGGGCAACCTCGCCTACCGCGACCTGACCGGTCTCACCGACGGCTTCGCGCAGATCCTGCGCGGCTGCGCCACCCTGCTACGACCCGGCGGCGCCGTCGTGGTCACCGCCCGCCCGTGGCGCAAACGCGGCGAGCTGGTCGACCTGCCCAGCGCCGTCATCGCCGCCGGCCTGCGCGCCGGACTCGTGCCGACCGAGCGGTGCGTCGCCCTCCTCGCCGCCGTCCGTCACGGGCAGCTCGTCGCCCGCCCGTCGTTCTTCCAACTCCAACAGGTCCGCAAGGCCCGCACGTCCGGGGTGCCCATGCACCTCATCGCCCACGAAGACGTTCTGATCTTCACCAAGACGCACACGCCTGAGGACGGATCCGGGGTGGTCGCGTGAACCCACCCACTCACCGCTACCTGTCCCCGGGCGCCGGCGTGCAGAGCTCTAAGCTCCTGCTGCTCGCCGCCCAGGGCACGATCCCCGGGTTCACCGCGGCGATCTCCGCCGAACACCAGGACTCAGCCGAATGCACGTGCACTCTGCTGAATCCGACGACCGCTACCGATAGAAGCGATTCACCGGACACGTTCGGCGAGCCTCAGCTCAGTCAGGTAGCGCTTGACGACCTGGCCCCCGTAGTTGACGTCGATGAGCCGCGCGATGGAGTTCAGCAAGGCGCTCTGCTGCGCGTCCGGCAACGCACGGTGGCCGGAGTAGGTCAACAGCAGATCCAGGTAGTCCGCTGTCGAGTACGGCAACTCCCACTCGTATCGGTAGAAGCTCGCAGGCCCGAACCGCCCCGACGAAATCAGCTCCCGATCGTCCTCCGGAATGTCTCGGGCACCTTCAAGACGCAGGCCCGGTGGGGTCGACGGATCGAAGCGCTCGTAAAGCTTCTGAATCTCAACGAAGAACGCCTCGGTCCAGGTGCCACCGGCGACGTGGTGGGTTCCCACGGTGGCCAGCAGACCACCGAGACGCAAGGCGTCAGCAGACTTCGACACCCGCACGGCCGGATCGATCCAATGAAACGCCGTCGCGGAGAAGACCACGTCGAACGGTTCCGCAGGCAAGGGCCACTCCTCAAACGCTGCCGTCACCACCTCCACCGAGTCGGAGCCGGCAAGGTTTCGCCGAGCCACAGCAGCCATGTCTGCGCCCAACTCGACGGCCACGATCCGGTAGCCACGTTTTGTCAGCGGCACGGTCGCCTGCCCAGTGCCACAGCCGATCTCCAACACCCTTGCATCGGGCGCTACGCCGGCCGCAGCGAGATCATCGAACATCTGTGCCGGGTACCGGGGCCGCGCACGGTCATACCGTTCAACGTCCTCGTTGAAAGTTTCTCGCAGTCTCATGTAGTCATTGCTCTCGCTCACCCCGAGAGAGTACGAGTGCCGCTCCTGCGGCAGGCACTCAATTCTCAATGCCTGGCTCGCCGGGGCGCTGCAGCTCGCCCGCCTGCCGATCGTTACCGGAAATTCGCAATAACGTGCCCGTTCCACGACGACGGCTTCTGGTTCGCCCTGCGCGAGCACAGCCCGCGGGAGTGGGCGGACGCCGTCGCCTTCGACCGATCCATCCGCAACGGCTCCGACCGGGCCAACCCGGACGGACACCCCTTGCGCGGCCAATTCTTCTTGCACAGGCAGCGAGTGCCGCTCGACGAGGTGCAGCTGCGCCCAAGTCCTCAACTCGCAGAAGCGCCTGGTTGCGGCCCCTGGCCCTGTCCACACGGCGAGCCGGTGACCGGCGACGCCGGGCGCGGGGAGGTGGCGTGAGCATTGCCCACACCACCGCCCCCCGCATCGGATCGCTGTGCACCGGCTACGGCGGCCTCGACATGGCCGTCGAGCTGGTGCTCGGCGGCCAGCTCACCTGGTACGCCGAAACCGACCGGCACGCCCGCACCGTCTGCGCCCACCACTGGCCCGGCGTGCCCAACCTCGGTGACATCCGCGCCGTCGACTGGGCCCGCGTCGAGCCCGTCGACGTCCTCACCGCAGGGTTCCCGTGTCAGGACATCTCCAACGCCGGCAAGCGCGCCGGCATCACCGGAGAGCACTCCAGCCTGTGGAGTGCCGTCGCCGACGCCGTTCGCGTCCTTCGACCGCCGCTCGTGTTCGTGGAGAACGTCGCCGCCCTCCTGCGGCGAGGCTTCGACGTCGTCGAAGCCGACCTGGCCACGATCGGGTACGACACGAACTGGCTATGCCTACGCGCGTCCGATATCGGCGCCGCCCACCGCCGCGACCGGCTGTTCCTGCTGGCCGCACCCGCGACACGACGGGGTGGAGGTGCGGACGCTGCCGACACCGTGCGCCCGTGACGGCAAAGGACCCGGCCACCAGTACGGCCTGCCCGACCTCATCGAACCGTCGGGCTCCACCCACGGCCTCCTACCCACCTCCACCGCAGAGCACGTCGCTCGCGCCAGTCAGCACGGGCACACGCGCACCGACGGCGCACGGCTACTGCCCACCCCCAGGGCGAGCGACACCGGCACGCCCGGACGACGCGCGGGCGCCGGCTTCCGGCCCCCGCTGTCTCAGGTGCTGCTGCCCACCCCGCGGGCCACCGACGGCGAAAAGGGCTGCCCTGGGCAGCGCGGCTCGCACGGCGACCTCACCCTCCCCTCCGCGGCGGTGCGGGTCCCGACCCGGATCCTGCCCACCCCGCGCGCGTCCGACGGGCGCGGCCCCGGGCGGCACGGCGACGGCGGCGCGGACCTGCGCACCACCATCGCCGCACTCGGGCAGCCCGACGAGCAGCGGTGGGGCGGCTACGCCGACGCGGTCGCCCGCTGGGAGCTGCTGCTCGGCCGCCCCGCACCCGAACCCACGCAAACCGGCCGGCACGGCAAACCCGTCCTCGCGCCGCCGTTCGTGGAATGGCTCATGGGCCTGCCCGAGCACTGGGTCACCAACCCCACCCTCGGGCTACCCCGCACCGCCGCACTGCGGGTCCTCGGCAACGGCGTCGTCCCCGCCCAAGCGGCGACCGCCCTGCGACTACTGCTCTGCCAGCACACCTAGCCACTGCCAGCCCCCGGTGGCTGGGGGCGGCCGCCACCCCCCCCCACCCCCCCCCGCCCCCCACCCCCAGGGCCCCCCCCC